>JAZOMO010000022.1:0-37465 GCA_045654025.1 Candidatus Scatosoma sp. | reverse complement strand
CGAAAAGACGGCAGATGGGAAGGTCGAATTGTTGTCGGCTACGATGAGAAAGGTATTCCCAAGACCAAGAACGTAACGGCAAAAACAAAGTCCGCCTGCGAAGAAAAACTCAAAGCCTTAAAAGAAACGCTTGGCAAGTCGATAGAACGGTTGAAGCCAGACATGCCCTATGGTAATTGGTTGGATTTTTGGTATCAAAACTTTTGCAAACCTTCTTTGCGCGCAACCACAAAGGTCGGGTATGAAAACTGTATTTACCAACATATCATTCCTGCGGTCGGGCAAATACCGCTCAACGAGCTCACGCAAAACGACCTGCAACAATTTTATGCAAGGCTAAAAAAGAACGGCAGATTGCACCGCTCCGCAAGTCACGGAACAGCAACGTCCAACCGAATGGTACGCTCCTGCCACGCTCTTTGCCGAGCCGCACTTGAAAAGGCAATCACCGAACAGCTGATTACAAAGAACCCTTCCCTTGGCTGTAAACTACCGCCCAAGAAAGCTAGGGAAATGCAGGTGCTAACACCAAACGAGCTTGGACGGTTCCTTGCCCGCACCAAAGAAGAAGGCTATTACGAAATGTTTTTGTTGGAGCTTTCGACTGGCATGCGCCGTGGTGAAATTCTTGGACTGAAATGGAGCGACCTAAACCTGACGAACGGCAGTTTGCGAATCGCAAGACAAGTCGTAGCTGCAGGCAGTCAAACCTTGGTGCAAGCACCAAAAACGAAGAATTCCATTCGCACGATTATCCTACCGCCGTATATGATAGAAATCCTTGCGGAAATAAAAAAACACAAAACCTGCGAATGGATATTTCCATCTCCTATCAAGGACGGCGAACCAAGAAATCCCAGCGCGGTGTATCATCGCTTCAAGCTAATCTTAGAGCGTTCGGGGTGCAAAAATATCCGTTTCCACGACCTACGCCACACTTTCGCAACTATGGCACTTGAAAATGGTATGGACGTGAAAACACTATCCGATATGATAGGTCACGTTAGCGCGGAAACCACGCTGAATATTTACTCGCATATCACGGACACGATGCGGTTGCAGGCAGCCGTCAAGATCGACCGCGAAATCGGCGCTGTAGACGAGCCGATACCCGAATCGAAGAACGAGCCGTCCCAAACCGTATCGAGCGAATTTGACGGCTTTGTCGAGCCGTACAAGCCTAAGATACGAAAATCGGGAACGGGTTGTATCACTATGATAAACGAACACCTATACGAAGGACGGTATTCACCGAAAATCAACGGCAAGCGAATGGCGCGAAACGTCTATGCCAAGACAAGAGAAGAATGCGAAGAAAAGCTAGCCGAGCTGATTAAAACAATGAAAACGGAAATCGCTGAACTTAAAAAGGCAATATTAAAGGGGTGACGAAATCAATCGTCACCCCTCAAAATTTGATACGCAGTAAACAAAGAAAAGGAATTTTTATTTTTTGCAAAAAACCTGATATTCCAAGCACATAAAAACGAAGAAAAATCCGCAAGTGGTCAAACATGTGGTCAAGCCTGATTTTTACGGCGGTTTTTGGAAAAGAAAAAAGCCTTGAAACCTTTTGTTTCAAGACTTTTTCCGTGGTTGAGGCGACGGGACTTGAACCCACGACCTTTTGGTCCCTAACCAAACGCGCTACCAAGCTGCGCTACGCCTCAATATTGCCGCCGTCAAAAAGCGTGCTCGCCCCTCAACGACATAAGCAATTATAACCAATCCCTATCTTTTAGTCAAGCATTTTTGCTTGCCTTTTTTTAAATTCTTTCAAAAAAATTTTTTGCTGTTTTTATGGGCTTGCCTACACACCAAATAGCCCGAAGAACATCACCACCCACTTTGATGAGAAAAGTTGCATCGGGAACAAGAAAAACAACGCAACGACGACGCCCGCAAGTCCTATCCCTGCAATACTGATCGCTTTGGACGATTTTTTGAAAAACGCCGTCTTCTTATCCAAAAGAAGCACTAAGCCCAACGCCAGCATACCCAGCGCCAACCCGACCAACATATATTCGTCATACGGGCTTTCGTACACGAATTCTACCGTGTTTTCACCTTCCTGCAATCCAACGCAAAGGAATTTTAAATCGTTATCGCAAAGCTCCGCTTCTTGACCGTTGACAAAGACACGGTACCCCTCTATTGCCGCAAACGGCACCATCAAGTATTGCCCTTCCTTCGCGGAAACCTTTGCGGAGACCTTGCCTGCAGAAACCTCTACCTCGCCGCCGTTTTTCCACAGCTTTTGCGATAAAACGCGTACTTGACCACCGGTCAGCGATTCTACACTCTCGCTGCCGCCCAAGAAGTGATACAGCGCAAGTTGGTTTTTTAAACGGTTTTCGTAAGTCGAATTGTCTGTTACAAAACGGTATTCCCCGTTGTCGATTACCATCGCCGTAGGGAAGACGTGCAGGTTTTCGTAGATGTACATTCCGTCTGCCGACAACTGCTCGCTCTTGCCGTCCTTTTGGACCATTACCGGGCGATACCAACTACGTCCGTCCGCCGTCTCTTTGGAATCCTTAGGAACGATGACGTACTTATACCCCCAGAAGCTGTCCCCGAAGATGTTGCCACCGTTGCCTCGGGAAATATTTTGGCCATTACCCGAATATCCAAACAGCACCGCAACAGGGAAATTGTCCTTGTCCAGCATCGAAGAGAACGCCGTATGCGCGTAGGTATCCCCCTCAAAGCCAATATTCGACGAGAACCAGTTCCCGTAATCGCGTACCCTATAAAAGCCATCATCCTGCGCCTCTAACTCACGCGCGAAGTCGGTATAATGTTGCGTACGCAAGTTGTGCGAGTTATAGTTGCCATCCACCAGCTGCTGATTGAAAAACACACCGTGGAAGACGACGAGCGCGGCCGTAAAGATACCCACCAAGCGTATGGGGAGCTTCTTTCGAGACACCAAAATACAGCCAACCCCTAAAATAAGCATTGCGCAACCAAGGTAAATCGCCACGGCGAAAATTCCACCGATAGAATGCGCAAATCGGCCTGCAAAATTTTTAATAGCGCTGGCAGTATCTCCTTCAAACCAGTCTGCCGCTTTGATATGATAACCACAGCCGAAAAAGACAGCCATTCCCAGCAATAAAGTGCCACAAGCAATCCCGTATACGATAGGCGCTATTCTTTTTCGTTGCAGACATGGCCCTACTTCTTTCTCTTGTTGGAAGACCTGCAACCCTTGTAAGCCCATACACGCCCCCGCGAAAAAGTACAGCGAGTTTAAGAACCCGAATCGAAGGGCATACGACATATAACTGCCCATATTGAGCAGCAACATACTCTCGTCCACAACCACGGGAATGAGGGTGAATATGCCTGCTGTTAACATAAACCTCGACAACCCCGTTTTCAGCTTTGAGCGGAAGAAATATACGCAGGTCAAAATCAGTAAAATCCCATCCGTAAAGATATAGGAAAACTTTGCTTCTAACGCCCCCGACGTTTTGTTCAAATACCCTTCCGTATTAAATCCATTCGACGAAAAACCGTACAGAGCATCTTTTAAAAACGATCCTCCACGCCCTGCGCGCAGGTAGGCAATCAAAGAGGGTAACAGTACGGGCATCGCCATCAGGATTGCGCAACCGAACGCCAAAGAAAGACGGGTGATGTATCCTGCCCTATCCTCCTTTTTTATGCAGAAGAAGGAGTACGCCACCAACACAGGGTAGACGGTGAACATCGAAAAACAAGCAATGGAAAAGCTGGTGTAGACACACGCCGCAATAAACACAGAAAACAGCCAGAAATTGCCCGTTGTTAACATCTTCTTAAATGCCCAGACCGCAAACGGAGTGTACATAAGAAGGTCCATCCAGTTGATATAGGTGTTGGCTACAAAGGTATATCCACAATAGGCGTACAACACGCCAAGGAAAGCGCTAACCAGCGGAGAAAGCCCAAACTGCGTACGGGCAAACCATACGCCGATTGCCGCCAAAGTCAGCAGTTTACACCCGATGACCACACCGGCAGCCTCAGACACCATTCCTTCGCCAAAGATAAGGAACAGAGGGGTGAATGGACTGAAAATAAAATACGCCAGCGAGCCAAACATATCCGCTCCCCCGCCGATTGCGTAGGAAAACAAGGGAGTGCTTCTGCCCTTCCATGCATCAAAAATATGCTCAATAAACGGGCAGATTTGCGCAGAGAGGTCGTAGGACGCCACCGTGTATGAACCAAACGGGTAAACCTGACGCAAAATCAGCATAAACAGATACACCCCTAACACTAGACCACAAGCAAGGAAATAGGGGTATTCGCTTTTGAAAAAGCGTTTCATTGTATTCAGTTTTTGCTTCGTCGTATTTTCCATACCTTGATTATACCCATTTTTTCTTTCCTTGTCAAGCACAAATATAGCCATAATCAGCAACAAAAAGCGTGGATTTTCACCACGCTTTTCTTAATTAAGAATTATTTGCTTTTAATGTATTCGTCAATGGCCTTTGCCGCAACCTTACCTGCGCCCATCGCCTTGATAACGGTCGCCGCACCCGTCGCCGCATCACCGCCGCAATACACGCCCTCAATAGACGTTTTACCCACTTCGTCCACCGCGATTTCACCACGGCGCAAGGTCTGCAACCCAGGGGTCGTTGCTTTTAGCAACGGGTTCGGGGAAGTACCCAGCGACATAATCACGCAATCTACGGGGATGACGAACTCGCTACCAGGCACCGCCTTAGGAGAACGTCTGCCACTCTCGTCCGGTTCACCAAGCTCCATACGGATACATTCAATGCCGTCTACCCAGCCGTAGTTTGGACTTCTGGGGTCGGTTTCTGCCGTCGCTAAAATACGGGTCGGGTTGGTCAAAAGGTCGAAGATAATCCCTTCTTCCTTTGCGTGTTCGATTTCCTCCTTTCTTGCGGGCAATTCTTCTTCGCCACGACGGTAGATGATATGCACCTCTGCACCCAAGCGCTTTGCCGTACGCGCCGCGTCCATCGCAACGTTGCCGCCACCGACGACCGCCACGCATTTACCGCGCTGAATGGGGGTATGACTGCCTACCATGTACGCCTTCATGAGGTTGGAACGGGTCAAGAATTCGTTTGCAGAGTACACGCCCTTCAAGCTTTCGCCAGGGATATTCATGAACTTCGGCAAGCCTGCACCCGAGCCGATGAATACCGCTTCATAGCCGTATTCCGTCTTCAATTCCTCAATCGTGATAACACGGCCGATGACCATGTTCGTTTCAATTTTTACGCCCAGCGCCTTGAGGTTATCCACTTCCTTTTGGACGATTGCCTTGGGCAGACGGAATTCGGGAATCCCGTACACGAGTACGCCACCCGCAACGTGCAACGCCTCAAAGACGGTCACTTCGTAGCCCATTCTTGCAAGGTCGCCCGCGCAAGTCAAGCCTGCAGGACCAGAGCCCACCACCGCAACCTTATGTCCGTTGGGGGTTGCAGGCACGGGTTTTTCCGTTGCGTGTTCGTTGTGCCAGTCGGCAACGAAACGCTCTAATCTGCCGATAGAAACAGACTGACAGCCCGCCTTGATACCACGGGTGCACTTACCTTCGCATTGCGTTTCTTGAGGGCAAACTCTGCCGCAGACTGCAGGCAAAGCGGAATCCTTCGCGATAATCTGATACGCCGCCTCAAATTCCCCTTCCGCAACCTTTGCGATGAATTCGGGAATGTCGATATTGACAGGACAAGCCGCCACACAGGGACGGTTTTTACAGCCGATACAGCGCTTTGCCTCGTCCATCGCCATTTCGGGCGTGTAGCCGAGCGCAACCTCGTTAAAATTCCCGTTTCTAACCTGAGGGTCCTGGGTGGGCATGGGATTTGTCAAAGGGTTCATATTAAACTTTGCCATGATTATTCCACCCCCTTATTGAGCAAATTGCAAGATTCTTCTCTTTCACGATATTCAAAGTCTGCGTACGTTCTCGAACGGCTCATCGCCTCGTCAAAGTCAATCAAATGCCCGTCAAATTCGGGGCCGTCAACGCAGGCAAATTTCATCTCGCCACCGACCGTCAAACGACAGCCGCCGCACATACCCGTACCGTCAATCATAATCGGGTTCATACTTGCAATCGTCTTGATACCATAGGGCTTGGTAGCCGCGCAGACGAACTTCATCATAATAAGCGGCCCGATGGTGATGACTTCGTCAAACTGTTCGCCAGAGGACAGCATTTCATTCAAGGGCACACACACGTTGCCTTGTCTACCGTAAGAGCCGTCGTCCGTCATCATATGGAAGGTGGTAGAACAAGCCTTGAACTCCTCCTCCAAAATCACGAGGTCCTTACTTCTAAAGCCGATAATCGAGCAGACCTCGCAGCCTGCCTCGTGCAACGCCTTTGCCACAGGCAAAGCAATCGCGCAGCCTACGCCGCCGCCTACAACGCAAACCTTTTTAAGCCCCTCGATGTGGGTAGGTCTGCCCAAAGGCCCTACGAAGTCGGGGATATAGTCCCCCTCTTCCTTTGCGTTCAATCTCTGCGTGCCGCCGCCCACGATCTGGAAGATGATGGACACCGTGCCCGCCTCTCTATCGTAATCTGCTACCGTCAGGGGAATACGCTCGCCGTCTTCGTCTACGCGAAGAATAATGAACTGTCCAGGCTTTGCCTTCTTCGCCACGAACGGAGCGTAAATATCCATCTTCGTTACGGTAGGATTCAAGCTGACTTTTCGTACGATTTGATACATATATTGCAATACTCCTTGCCATTGATTTCACCTTGTATTATACCTCTTTTTAGAAGGATTGTCAAGGGCGGATAGCGTGGCGTTTTCGCAAAAGACGACAAAATTTTTTATTTTTATAAAAAAGCCCCTGTTTTCACTTGATTTTCGCAAAATCAAGGAGTATAATAAACCTCGGATTTTGGATTTTGCCAACTTGCCGTTGGCAACCAAAACAATATAATCCGAACCAAGATTTTTAGTGGTAAATTTTGCCTACTACTTCGTTGAAACCCTTGATAAACCGCCTGGTTTACCTGCGGCTTTCGCCTTGTAGAAGACGAAAATTTACTCGCTATAAAATTGCTCCGCACCCAAAAGTTCGTATTTTGAAATGATTTTTGGCGCGGAGGAAGAAATTATACCAGCGTATTATGATGACGACAAACCATAAAGCGTTCAAAAGACGGCTTTTGGGCTGGTTCGGGTTGTATTCTTTTGGTTGCGTTCCCGACGAGTCGACAATGGAGGCTATTTTATGGAAATTTTATTACCCTTAGCAATTGCGCTGTTAGGCGGTCTACTGCTTTCCCGTTTGGTAAAGCTACTCAATTTGCCTGCCGTTACGGCGTATTTGATTGCAGGCATTTTAATCGGACCTTTCCTTTTAGGAAAGCTGGGCGCGGCGTGGAATATCCCCCTTGGGTTTACCTCGGAAGAGCACGTGGAAATGTTTGACCTTTTCGGCAAGGTTGCCCTCGGCTTTATCGCCTTTTCCATCGGCAACGAGTTCCGCGTAGAACAGCTGAAAAAAATCGGTAAGCAGGCAACCATCGTCGGCATTTTCCAAGCGGTGTTCACCACACTTCTCGTAGATGCGGCGCTGATTGGGTTACATTTCCTGCTCGGCCCTGAGAAATTCCCCATTGAGGCGGCAATCATCTTGGGCGCAATCGCATCGGCTACTGCCCCTGCGGCAACCTTGATGGTTGTAAAGCAATACAAGGCGAAGGGCCCTACGACGGATATGCTACTTCCCGTCGTTGCGTTGGACGACGCCGTCGGCCTTATCTTGTTTGCAATCTCCTTTGGCGTCGCCAAAGCAATCGGCTCCTCCGACCCCAACTTAATTTCGATTTTGGTCGAACCCATTGTTGAAATCGTTGCATCACTTTCGCTTGGCGCATTGTTGGGTTGGCTGTTTAGTTTTTGCGAACAGTTTTTCCATTCTCGTTCCAAACGTTTGGCGGTCTCGGTAGCCTTTGTTTTGCTGGCGATTGCTATTTGCACTCTGGAAAATATTCATATCGGTCCTGTGCACGTTCATTTCTCGTCCCTACTCACCTGTATGATGCTGGGTACGATTTTCTGCAACATCTGCGATTTCTCCGAAGAATTGATGGATAGACTGGACAGATGGACTGCTCCCCTCTTTATCATCTTCTTCGTGTTGAGCGGCGCAGAATTAGACCTTGAAGTCTTTGCAAATCTCATCATCGTCTTAATCGGTGTCGTATACCTTATCTCCCGCTCTGCAGGCAAGTACACGGGCGCGCTCCTCTCCTCAAAAGCGGCAAAGTGCGACGACAATATCGTAAAATACCTCGGCATCACGCTGTTGCCCCAAGCAGGCGTTGCGCTGGGTATGGCGGATATGGTTGGAGATTACGCAGGCTTTGACGGCACGAATATTGCAACGATCGTTATGAGTATTACTCTGTTCGCCGTTTTGGTATACGAATTGGTTGGCCCTATGTTGACGAAGATTGCCCTCACGAAAGCAGGCGATATCAACCCCGAAGGCAAGACCAGCGCTCGTCACGAACACGCCCAAAAAATGGCGGCGCAAAAGCAGGAAAATTAACGAAATCTACCATTTATAGGGGCAGGTACGACTTTGCACGCCTGCCCTAATTTATTTAAAGAGGAATTATGCAACCTTTAGAATTACAAAAATACATTGAGGAATTTGCCCTTTCAGAGGGCGCGTGCCTTTGCGGAGAGTGCGATTTGGGCTACGCCCCTATTCCCGAACTGCCCGACCTGCATTACGCTTTTTCGATTGTCGTAAAGCTGTCGGATGCGGTGCTTTCCACCATTGAAAACGCCCCGTCTTTCGCCTATTTTCAGCATTATCGGACGGCAAATACGCTACTTGACCAAATCGCCTTTAAGCTGTCTACACAGCTTGAAAAACACGGCTACAACGCCCTGCCCGTTGCGGCAAGCCAAAGCCTTGGCAAAAACAACCCCTATTACGGCATTTTGCCCCATAAGACGGCGGCGGTAAAATCGGGGCTTGGGTTTGTGGGAAAGAGCGGTTTGTTCTTGACCGAAGAGTACGGTAGTAAGGTGCGCCTTGCCACCGTGCTGACGGATATGCCCGTATGCTCGGAACGACAAATCATCGAAAACGGCTGTGGGGAATGTACCGTTTGTATGCGCGCTTGCCCCGCAGGGGCAATCTTTGGCGAACTGCCCAAGACGAACGGTGAACGCAACTACGACCCTGAAAAATGCTCACGGTATATGAAGGAGCATTTCCAAGATATCGGCAGAGGTAGCGTGTGCGGTGTCTGTATCAAGGTCTGCCCGAAGAATAACTTGCGTTTTTAATCAAAGTAAAAATCCGCTGTTTTGTACAGCGGATTTCTTTATTTTTCTATTGTTTTTACCAAATCATCCATGGACTTGCGCTTTTTAGCGCGAAAGGCGTCCCCCTCTTTCGCATAGCCTACGGCTATCACCAAGCGCACCGCCTCGTCAACGCCGCAAATCGCCCGTATTTCTTCGTCGTTGAGCCAACCAAGGATACAAGTGCCCAACCCTTGCGCCGCCGCCTCTGCGGTGATATACGCCGCCACAATCCCTATGTCGATAGAGCGATAATCGTTCTTCTTGACCTTCGCCCCAAAAGCGGCGGTGGCAACGTACGGCTTTTCCGACAACACGATCATCACGGGCGCGTCTGAGGCAAACTTATTCATACCAAGCCCCTGTGTCGCCTTTGCCACACGCTTTGCCGTTTCCCCTTGGCAGACGGTGATAAAGTACGGTTGCCCGTTGCACGCAGAGGGGGACAGCCGAGCCGCCTCTAAAATGCTGTCCAACTTTTCTCTCTCGACAGCGCGCGAAGGGTCGTATTGACGGCAAGACTGCCGTGTTTTTGCTATCTCTAAAAAATCCATATTCTAATTATACCATATAAATTTATTTTTAGCAACCTATTTACAAACAAATGAAAAACGACGGTTTTTACACCGTCGTTTTTTTTGTGTTTTATTACAGCTTTGCAATCGAAATGGTGATTTTCGCATCGCCCTCTTCGACCTCTACCACCGTAGCAGGGGTTGCAATTTCTTGCACGGAAGAAAGAGTTTCCTTGCAAACGGTTTCCAGCCAAGCCGCAGGATAATCGCCCGACACCGCAATTGCAATCTTGTCGGTGATTTCACAGCCGATTTGCTTTCTCGCGTCCTGAATACCACGAATCATCTCACGAGCCAAGCCCTCCGCCTTCAATTCCTCGGTGATCGTCAAATCCAAGGATACCACGAGGTCAAAATCGCTCGCCACGAACAAGCCGTCCTTCGCAAGATAGGTAATCAAGATAATTTCCTTATCGTACGTCTTGATGACGCCGTCTACGTTGCATTCTACAACGTCGCCCTTCATTTCGTACTTACCGCTCTTGACTGCCTTGATAATCTGTCCGACTTCGGTCGGGTACTTTTCACGGATTGCGTTGAAGTTCGGGTCGCGTTTCATCGTTGCGATGTCGCTGACGCTGGAGAGAATTTCAATGTTCTTGATGTTGAGCTCCTCTTTCAGGATTTCCTCAAACTCACGGATAACCTCTACCTTCGCAGGGTCGGTGGACGCCACGCGCAAGAGGCTGAGCGGCTGACGGTTCTTCACCTTGTTCTTGTTGCGGATATTACGCGCAAGCGCGATAACGCTCTGCACCGTATCAATCTTGCCAAGCAATTCTGCGTTTGCGTACGCCTCGGGAATTTCTTCCCAGTCGGCAAGGTGTACGGACAGCTCGCCCTTCAACAGCTTGTACATTTTTTCGGATACGATGGGCGCAACGGGAGCAAGGATTTTGGTGATATTCACCAAAACGTAGTACAGCGTTTCGTACGCGTTCTTCTTGTCCTCGGTAAATTCCGCGCCCCAGAAACGACGACGGCTGCGGCGAATGTACCAGTTGGTCAAGCCGTCAAGCAAGGATGCAATCGGGCCGACAAATTCGTCTACCTGATAGTTGTCCATGCTGGTACGAATCGTCTTTTCGGTGTCGTACAGCTTTGCCAAAATCCATTTGTCGAGCAGGTTGTCGCTGTTCGGCTTTTTCGCCTCGGTAGCGTGGAAACCGTCGATATTCGCGTAGGAAATGAAGAAGTTGCAAGCGTTCCAGTACGGCAGAATGAACTGCTGATAAGCATCCTGAATCCCCGAATCGTCAAACAGCAAGTCGCCGATGAGCATCGCTTTCGTCTGGTACAGGTACAGACGGAATGCGTCCGTGCCGTACTTTTTCATCAGCTCCATCGGGTCGGTGTAGTTCTTCGAGGACTTCGATAATTTTTTGCCGTCTTTAGCGAGAATCGTACCATGTACGATACAGTTTTGGAAGGCAGGTCTGTCAAACAGAGCCACCGCCAACACGTGCAGGTAGTAGAACCAGCAACGAATCTGACCAGTGTATTCGACGATGAAGTCGCAAGGGAAGTGGCTTTCGAACCATTCCTTGTTTTCGAACGGGTAATGCTTTTGCGCAAAGGGTACGCTACCGCTTTCAAACCAGCAGTCAAGTACCTCGGGTACACGCTTCATCGTGCCGCCGCAATGAGGGCATTTGAAGGTAATTTCGTCCAAGTATTGTCTATGCAGGTTGTCGGGGCGTACGCCGCTTGCCTTCTCGATTTCGTCGATACTGCCAAGCACCGTTTCCTTTTCACAGCAATCGCACTTCCAAATGGGAATCGGGGTACTCCAGTAGCGGTTTCTGGAAATATTCCAGTCACGAGCGCCTTCCAGCCAGTTGCCGAATCTGCCGTGTTTCACCGTTTCAGGTACCCAGTTGATACCCTCGTTGAGTTCAATCAATCTGTCCTTAATCTTGCCGACGTTGAAGTAGTACGCATCCATCGCCTTGTAAATAAGGGGACGCTTACAACGCCAACAATGGGGATAGTTATGCTCAATCGTGCCGTCAGCAACCGCCATGCCGTTATCATACATAAAGCGAATGATAATCGGGTTCATTTCGATAACCGTCTTCTCTTCCTGGATAGGATAGAAATCGGTAATTTCTTCGGTGAACTGACCCTTGTTGTCCACGGGGTTGATGAGGGGGATAGAGTGCTTTTTGCACGTCCAGTAGTCGTCTTCACCAAACGCAGGCGCGGTGTGTACGATACCTACGCCTTCTTCTGCGCCGACGTAGTCCGCGCTGACAACGCGGAATGCGCCCTCCGCCTTCTTGTCCGCAAAGTACGGGAACAACGGCGTATAGGTCGTGCCCATAAGGTCTACACCCTTGCATTCCTTGAGGATAACGGGCTCTGCGCCGAACACCTTTTGGAACTTGGAGAGGGTGTTTTTACAAGCCACCAACACTCTGTCGCCAACGTCCACGAACGCATAGTCCAGCTTTTCCCCTACCGCCAAGCAAAGGTTGGAAGGCAACGTGCAAGGGGTGGTCGTCCACGCAAGCAGGTATACGGGCTTGCCGTTTTCGATGAGTTCGGTACGGAACTGCGCAATCACCCATCTATCCTGACGAGGACGAGTGGAGTCCGATTCTCTCGTGTCGGAGATGGACAGCGAGGTTTCGCAGTGCGTACAATAGGGGGTCACGCGGTAGTCGCGGTAAATCAGCCCCTTATCGTGGCAGGTCTTGAACGCCCACATAACGCTCTCCATAAAGCTGGGGGTCATCGTCTTATAGGCGTGGTCATAATCTACCCAACGCGCCATCTGCTCGACGTATTCCTTCCAAGCCTCATTGTTGGAGGAAACGATTTCATAGCATTTGTCGTTGAAAGCGCCGATGCCCAGCGTGCGTTCGATTTCGTTTTTGTCGTTGATGCCAAGCAGGGTTTCCGCTTGGTTTTCGATGGGCAAGCCGTGGCAATCCCAGCCCCATACTCTGGGGACTTTGTAACCGCGCATCGTCCAGTAACGCGCCAACATATCCTTAATGAAGGATACCAGCACCGTACCGTGGTGGGGTTTTCCCGTAGGGAAAGGAGGGCCGTCGTAGAAGACGTTTTCCTTCTCCGTGCGCTGGTCAACCGAGCGTTCAAAAATCAGCTCGTCCTTCCAAAAGTCGATGATATCCTGTTGGAAATTCGCAAAGTCGGGCTTTGCCGACAATTCTTGGTATTTCATATCCGTACCTCTTCCGTTCTTGACAGGCGTTAACAACCGCCCGTTCTTTATAAACATAAAGAATTATAGCATACACCGCGAACAAAAGTCAAGAGCATTTACCGCCCACCGCTAACAATTTTTCGCTTTCAGCAAAAACTTCACACTCTCTATCATCCTCAGCGTAGCCAAACCAGATTCTTCGATTGCGCTATCGCTCCACTCAGAATGACAAAGCGGGGCAAGGCGCATCTGTCACCCTGAGCGCAGTCGCGCGAGCAAGGCTCTGCCTTGCGACACTACGAGCCTTGGCAAGTAACGGATCTCTCTTGGCTCCCTTGTGTAAAGGGAGCTGTCAGCATGGCTGACTGAGGGATTGTCCTACCCTAACTTCGCCGATAGGCGAAACTTCACTTGTGCAGAGCACAAACTTCACTGCGTAGCAACTTCACTTTTGCTTTTAGCAAAAACTTCACCCACTCTCTTTTACCAAGCAAAAAACCGCCCTTTTCAGGACGGTTTTCTTGCTGTTTTATGTCGCTTTATCCTTGATACCCCCAAACGACAGGGCAATCCGAGTAATTCCAAGAAGAATCCCAACCGCTCGGCTGACTTTCCGCCTCGCAATAAATCGTCAAGCTACTGCAACCCTCGAACGCAGAAGAAGCTATACTCGTCACGCCGTCAGGAATGAACACGCTCGTCAAGCTACTGCAATAAACGAACGTATAAACATCGATACTTGTCACGCTATCGGGAATGACCACACTCGTCAAACTGGTGCAACCATAGAACGCAAAACCACCAATCGAAGTGACGCTGTCAGGTATCACCACGCTCGTCAAGTTACTGCAACCCCAGAACGCAGAAGAACCAATCGTAGTGACGCTGTCGGGAATGACCACGCTCGTCAAGCTAGTGCAATCACGGAACGCCTCATAACCAATCGAAGTTACGTTGCCCCCGATGACCACACTCGTCAAGCTTTCGCAAGAATTGAACGCATCAGCATCAATCGTAGTGACGCTGTCAGGGATGATCACGCTCGTCAAGCTAGTGCAATGAGAGAACGCATCATTATCGATACCTGTAACAAAGTCGGGAATAACGATTTCCGTTACCGTTTTATCTTTCACACCCGTAATCACACAAGAACCGGGCGTAAAAGTATAATAGAAATTCGAAAGTTCATCTTCCATTTCAGGAGTGAGACTCTCAAAAATTCCGCTATCGGACGAACCGCCGCTACTACTCGAAGAACCGATATTCGACGAGCTACTACTATCACCCCAACCGCTGTTGCCGCTATTTGACGAACCGCCGTTGCCGACGTTGCCGCCATTGCCGCCATGGTTTGACGAGTTGTTGCCACCTCCATTATACGAGGGAACACTACTGCTCTCGGACGGATTGAAACCCTCACACGCAGAAAAACCAAATGCGCACGAACCCACCGCCGCAACTGATAATAGTAAGGCTATAATTTTCTTTTTCATAATAAGCCTCCTCTTAACCAAAACAATATAATCCGAATCAGCCCAAAAGCCGTCTTTTGAACGCTTTATGACTTGTCGTCATCATAATACGTTGGTATAATTTCTTCCTTCGCGCCAAAAATCATTTCAAAATCCTTTCTTTTGGGAGCGAAGCAATTTTATAGCGAGAAAATTTTATTCTTCTGCAAGGCTTTCAACGAAGTAGTAGACAAAATTTACCGCTAAAATCTTGGTTCGGATTATATTGCTTTGGTTATAAAGTTTTGTCTTGATGCCATTTTACCACTTTTTTCCGCTTTCGTCAACGGAATTTTATAAAAACCTTTTATAAAAAAGGCTTCCTTGCGCAAGGAAGCCTCGTTCTCTATTTTTTCGCAGGGCGATTATCCCACCAGCTCGGCATAGACGATTTGTACCGCCTTCATCAGTTCGTGGTTTTCAATGCCGATGATGACGTTACATTCGCTGATGCTTTGGTAGATGGTGCGCACCCCGATTTCGTGCTTGGAAAGGGCGTTGAATACCGTCGCAAGCAAGCCCACCTTCTCCGACAAATCGTGACCGATGACAGCAAGCAACGCCAGGTTGTCGTAACCCTTAACTTTGTCCGCATCAATCCGCGACTTCAACACCTCTAAAAAGTCCGCGAAAGTAATCGTTTTGTACTCCGATTGTTCCACGAAAAAGCAGAGGTTATCCAGCCCCGAATGGGTGTGCGAAATGTTGATGTGGTATTCTTCGAATACCGAAGTCGCTTTTTTAACGAAACCCAGCTGTTTATCCAGCATCATTTTCGAAATCTGTATGCAGGTGTAATCGTTCTTGCCCGTGATGCAGGTAATCACTTCTCTCTCCGCCACCTGCGTACGCTTTTTTAAGATCTCCGTGCCCGATTTTTCAGGCGCAAAACTATTCCTTAAGTAGATGGGAATGGGCTGTTCAAAGATCGGCAACAGCGTTTCCGAATGAAGCACCGATGCCCCCATGTACGACATTTCACGAAGCTCTCTAAAAGACACCTGCTCTACCTTTTTCGCGCGGGGAATCACGCGCGGATCGGCAACGTAAATCCCGTCTACGTCCGTCCAGTTTTCATACGCCTCGAGGCCGAATACCCTCGCCACGATACTGCCCGTGATGTCACTGCCACCACGGCTGAAAGTCTTGACGTAGCCGAATTCGTCCACTCCGTAAAACCCAGGAACGACGTAGTTGCCCTCTCTGTCAATCTCCTTTGCCAGTTCTATAGTTGTCGGCAAATCCAGCTCGCCACCTTTAAAGCGCACGAACTTCGCCGCATCTAAGAAGGTGTAGCCGAGAATTGCCGCAAACAGCTTTGCGTTTAAGTATTCCCCTCTCGAAAGGACGAAATCGAGGCTCGTTTCCGAAAAGCCGATTTGACGGCGGATTGCCGCAAGCTCTTCTTGTATCGGAAATTCAGGCGCAAGGGTCGCAATTTCTGAAAACGCCTGCTCAATCCCCGCAAAGCTCTCTAAAAACGCCTCTTCCTTGAAACGGTTTTGATAACACGCCAGCAATAAGTCCGTGACTTTTTTGCTCTGCGCGTTCCTCTTCCCGGGCGCGCTGGCTACTACGTAGCGGCGACGAGGGTCGCCCTTTACAATCTCCGCACAGCGGCGCACGTTGTCCGCGGTCGCCAGCGACGTACCGCCGAATTTACATACGATAGACATATTCCCCTTATTCCTCTTCCTCTAATTTTACCTTCGGTAAACTCCAACGATACTTCGCCGCAAGCAACCGCACCGCAACCACCAACACCATCGCTACCAGCGAGGGAATCAGCGTCGATTCCATCAATAATCGCATCACGTAATACACCGTCGCGCCGCCGATAGACGCCAGTGCGTACACGTGCTTTTTGAAAATGTACGGGGTCGTCGAAGTCAAGACGTCACGGAAGATACCGCCGCCTACCCCCGTCAGCATACCAAGCAAGATTGCCAGCACGGGATTCCCTGCCAGTCCTGCATCGAACGCTACCGCCGTGCCAGTCACCGAAAACGCCGCCAAACCGAACGCATCAAAGACGTTTTGAATGGGCTCGATTTGTTCGTAAGCCGTCAAGAACTTCTTACGCGAAAGATACGCAGCTGTGAATACCACCAAAGCAGACGTCGCCGCAATCGCCAAAATATACAAATTCTTCTCGTTAAAAATCGCAGGAGGGTTTTTACCGATTAAAAGGTCGCGCGTGATACCACCACCGACCGCTGTGATACAGCCGATGAACAGCACACCGAAAATATCCAGCTTTGCCTTAATCGCCGCAAAGGCCCCAGACACGGCAAAGGCCACCGTACCTACGATTTCTAATATTAAAAAGATAATTTCACTCGGTGTCATTCGATTTCCTCTTTGAAAAGCTGCAGCCACAAAAATCCTGCCGATACAGCCCGTATTCCTTTGAAAGTTCAATAGAGCGCAGGTACCCACCCTGCTTTTTAAAATCACTGCAAAGATAGGTCAACCCGTACCTGTCTGCCACTTTTTGCCCGATTTCATTCAGCCATTCCACGTTTTTCAAGGGGCTGAGGGTCAAGGTCGTGGCAAAATACTCTATATGAAGCTCCTTGGCTTTCTTCGCCGTTTCCTCTAATCGGAGCGCATAACAACGGTAGCACCGCGCCCCTCGTTCGGGCTCGTTTTCTAGCCCTTTCGATATCGCCTCAAAAGCCTCGGCATCGTGGTCGCAATCGACAATCTGCGCCCAGCCCGTTTCTTTCAATAGACGGATTTGTTCGGCTTTGCGTTTTTCGTATTCTGCCTCGCTGTCAATGTTCGGATTATAATAGAATACGCTGATAGAGAAAAATTCGTGCAATCTCTCTAAACACGCCGTCGAACAAGGCGCACAACAGCTGTGTAATAAGAGCGGCGTGCCTTTAGGCAAAGCGGCGATTTGCACCTGCATTTTCTTGTCGTAATTTGCTTTATTCATGAGAATATTATAACACTCCTCAATCTATTTGTCAACGCATTTTTAGCCTTTTAACGCTTGACGAAAGGGCTGTAAACGGGTATAATAGAAGCATGGAATTATTAATCCCCGTCGCCGCGGGTTTAGAACAAACGGTGAAAAGACAATTAAACCATTTAGGCTATGAAAAATGCCCCGCCGACAACGGCAGAATTTGCGTAGAAGGGGACTGGCAGGACGTCGCGCGTTTGAACGTAATGCTCCGCAGTGGAGAACGGGTGCTGGTCAAGCTCGCGCAGTTTTCCGCCACCACTTTTGATGAATTATACGCAGGCATGTACGAGATCAACTGGGAGGACTACCTTGAAATGGACTCCCAAATCCGTATGGATGGGAAATGCTTACAATCCGTCTTAGGGGCAATCAAAGCCTGCGGAGGCGTGGCGAAAAAAGCCATCATTTCCCGCCTTGCAGACAAGAAAAAGAAGGGCAGACAGACGTTTACGGAAACGGGCGCGCGTTCTATCGTCGGGTTTTCTATCTACCGCGACGAAGTCACCGTCACCCTCGGCACCAGCGGGGACGGCCTGCATAAGCGTGGCTACCGCACGCTCTCCGTTGCCGCGCCCCTAAAAGAAACGTTGGCGGCGGCAATCCTCGACAACACCTTCTATAACCCCGAAAGGGACAGCGAGAAACCGCTGGCAGACCCCTTCTGCGGCAGTGGAACTTTCCCCATCGAAGCGGCGTTGAAGGCGTGGAATATCGCGCCTGGGTTAAACCGAAGCTTTGATTTCGAGAAGTGGGCTTTCGTGCCCAAGGATTGTCTGCAAAAAGCCCGCCAGGAGGCAAAAGATAACGAACGACGAGATAGAACGGTGCAGATATTCGGCAGTGATATCAACCCCAAGAACGTCGAAATCGCCAAAACCCACGCAAGGCAGGCTGGAGTTGCGGATGCCATTCGCTTTTCCGTTGCCGATGCGAGGAATTTTCGGTGTTCGCAACCGTACGGAATTTTGGTGTGCAATCCTCCCTACGGCGAACGTTTATCCGACGAACAAGAGGTGCGTGGGCTTATGCGACAGTTTGGCGATGCCTATCGAGCCCTGCCCGACTGGAACGCTTACGTGCTGACCTCGTTGCCTGAATTTGAGCGCTGGTTTGGCAAAAAAGCCGACAAGAAAAAACAGCTGTCCAACGCAAACCTTCTGTGCGGATTGTATTCCTACTACGGAAAACCGCCCAAAAATAAGTCTTAAAATTGCTAAAAATCACCCTAAAATCATCAAAAGCAACCGCATTTCGCCGGTTGCTTTTCTCTTTTCGTATTCATTTTATAAACTTTATACGCAATATTATCAAGATTATATCTGTATTATGCTTGTTTTTATCAAGTAAATGAATATTTTTATATATTTTTTGTGAAAGTATATCTAAAAACGGATTTTTCGTTGACTTTCACCTATTTTTACTATATAATATCACTATAAATAATGATAAAAAGGACGGATATTGACATGCATATCCCTGAAATTTTTGGTGAAAACGTATTTAACGACGGTGTAATGCGCAGTACTTTGCCCAGCGAAGTGTATAAATCCTTGAGAAAAACAATCGATGAGGGCAAAACGATTGATATGAACATCGCGGATTCTGTTGCAAACGCGATGAAGGACTGGGCGCTGTCCAAGGGCGCAACCCACTACACGCACTGGTTTCAGCCCCTGACCAACCTCACCGCCGAAAAGCACGACAGCTTTATCGAACCGGTTGGCGGCGATGCCATTATCATGCAGCTGACGGGCAAATCCCTCATCGTAGGCGAACCCGACGCATCGTCCTTCCCTTCGGGGGGCTCCCGTGCGACCTCCGCCGCACGCGGTTATACCGCTTGGGACCCTACCTCCCCTGCATTCGTCAAGGAAGGCACGCTGTATATCCCGACGATTTTCGTATCCTACACGGGGGAAACTTTGGATAAAAAAGCGCCCCTTTTGAAATCCATGACCGCCATCGACCGTGAGGCAAAGCGACTTTTAAAGCTTTTTGGTATCGAGCCCCACAAGGTCAACACTACCGTCGGCCCCGAGCAGGAATACTTCCTCGTCGATCAAAAGGTATGGGAGGCAAGACAAGACCTTGTCTTGACGGGCAGAACGCTGTTCGGCGCCGCCGCACCCAGAGGCCAGGAATTAGAAGACCATTATTTTGGTACGCTGAAACCCCGCGTTGCGGCGTTTATGCAGGATTTGGACGAAACACTGTGGCGGTACGGCATTCTCTCCAAGAGTAAACACAACGAAGCCGCGCCTGCTCAGCACGAGCTTGCGCCCATCTTCACCACCACCAACGTAGCAGTTGACCACAACCAGCTGACGATGGAAATCATGAAAAAAGTGGCAAGAAAGCACGGTTTGGTCTGCCTTCTGCACGAAAAGCCCTTCATCGGCATCAACGGTAGCGGTAAGCACAACAACTGGTCGCTGTCTACCACCGGCTTGAATTTATTAGACCCCGGCGAACACCCTGAAACAAACACGCTGTTTATGCTCATTCTTGCCTGCGTTATCAAGGCAGTGGACAAGCACCAGGGCGTACTGCGCGCGTGCGTTGCCTCAGCATCGAACGACCACCGTTTGGGCGGCGGCGAAGCTCCCCCTGCCATCATCTCCGTGTACCTCGGCGACGAGCTGGGCGCGCTGGTGGATTCCATCGTTTTAGGCAAAAATTACACGCCACACAAAGCGGTAAAGGGGAGCATCGGCGTACCCGAGAGCCCTATCTTCCCCATTGATTCCACGGACAGAAACCGCACTTCGCCCTTTGCGTTTACGGGCAATAAGTTCGAGTTCCGTATGCTTGGCTCTTCCGCATCGGTAGCCGACCCCAACATCGTGCTGAACACAATCGTTGCTGAGGCGTTCGCTGAGGCGGTGGAAAAGCTGATGAAAACACAGGATTTCGACAGCGCCGTAAAATCGTACACCGAAAAACTGTTGAAAAAGCATTACCGCATCATCTTCAACTACAACGGCTACGGCCCTGAGTGGGAAGAGGAAGCGTCTCGCCGCGGACTTCTCAACCACAAGACGACCGCCGACGCCGCAGAGGAATGGTTTAAAAAGGAAACCGTGGACGTATTCGTGCGCCAAGGCGTATATACCAAAAACGAAGTACTTGCGCGCGCAAAAATTCAGTTAGAAACGTACGTCAAAACGGTGCAGGTCGAGGCGCGCACCACGGTGGATATGGCAATCGGGCAGATTTATCCTGCGGTATCCGCTTACGTGTCCCGCCTTTGCGAGAATTTGACAATGAAAAAAGCCACCTTCTCATCCATTCCTACGGGCAGCGAAGAAACGCTGATCAAAGACCTGGCTACCGCCAACGAGCACATGCTTTCCGCCGCACACTCCTTACGCGCGAAACTGGAAACTCTGCCCAAGGACGAGCGCGAAGCCGCCAACATCACGGCGCACGTCATCGTGCCCGCCATGGAGCTCGTGCGTGAATACGCAGACGAGGCAGAAAAGCTTTGCGCCGCTAACGTTTGGCCCTTCCCCAACTATTACCAACTATTGTATAGCGTGAAGTAATCCACAAATTTGACAAAACTTTTGCACCGTGATATAATATAATAAATATCAAACAACCGAGGGGTTTTTTATGTTTGAATGTACTAGAGCCGCCTTTAATAAGACGATACGGGATATTAAAAGATTAATATTCCTGTTTACAATCGGTGGACTGTTTATCAACATTGCCTACCTTACATACGCGGTAATCACCTCCCACAACAACGCCATCGCAAACTGGATTTTACTGGGAACAACGGTAGTGTATCTATTGTTTTATCTCATCACAACCGGCTTCGGTAGGGAGTTGGATGGCAAAAAAAGCCTAAAAAAGGGAGCAAAAATCCTTTTTAAGTGGCTGAAACGTCTGGTTAAGGTGTACACCATCGCCGTTGCCGTTTATGGTATCTGTATAGGAAACAACGAAGTGACGCCGGTATTCATTCTACTCATCGGTGGACAAGCCCTTGCCGTAGTATTCAGCTTGGTTTTCGACCTCTTGGCATTTATCCTCGAACGACGCGCACAGCTATTCATCGACGGCTTTTTGGCGGACATCGAGCCCGTCTTAAAAATCAAACGAGGCATGGACAACGTTTCCCGTTTCTTCCATCGAGAACCGAAAATCCAAGCCCCTATTCCCAACGAAAATCAACTGTATTTGGAGCAACTTGCCGCTGAAGATGCCGCAATTAAAGCCCAACAGGATCGTATTTCGTACGCTCAGTTACACTACGAAAAAGCGGAAGAGGACCTCGCGGAAGCGCAGAAGAAAGGAAAAAAACGAGCTATACGCCGCGCAGAAAAACATTTAGAGAAAGCCCGCGAAGAATTAGCTCTAGCACAAGCAGACGCAGAGGAAAACAGCAAGAAAAAGAAGAAAAAGCGTAAATCTTCTAAAAAGGAAGAGTAATTCGGCACCACAAGCCTCAAAAAACAAACCCCTGCCACGTGGCAGGGGTTATCTTTTTCTATTCAGTTGTGAGCGTTCTCACTTTTGTTTTCACCTTTTTTGCGATGGGTGGTCGCTCTTTGGCACTTGCCTTTTTCTTTTAGGTTACTTCCTTTTTAATAAACGCCCTCATACATTTCGTTCATTGGTCTGTACCTCACTTAACTTTTCATGCTCTGATACCCTATTTGCAGGATATAGATCATCGGTAAGATACCTCCTTTTTTATTTCTTCCTCCGACTTCCCGTCGGTGGTGTTGTTAGCCCTTCGGAGTATCCTCACCTTGCTCGGTTTTTTGTGTAGAAGTCATGCGAATCATGCTCGTATCCTCCTCTTTTCGTATTTTCCGCCGATATCGTTCTTGCGGATACGCTCTCCGAGTATTTCTTTTCAGTTTTGGTGATTAGCAACTTTTAGGCTTTCGCCTCATCGTGGGAAGGAATCATCGCTTTTCATACCCTCCTTTTTTTATTTTTCGGCCGCGTCCCGGCGGTCTTTTTGCCGTCCCCTGACGGCTACAACGATTAGTTCATCGGGTTTTCCTCAACTTTTTATTTGTGAAAGTTTCTAACATTTTTTGTTAGTTTCTTTCCTTTTCACCTTTATTATAGCAGGTTTTTTGCGTTTGTCAAGGGGTTTTTAAAAATTTTTTCGATTTTTTGCAAAAAAAAGAGCCCTCTCCGAAGAGAAGGCATTTTTTAGAATATTTACTTTCAATTCTCAGTCGACAATTCAATCTTCGACAACAATTTCTTTTCTCTCAAGACAACGCCGCCGCCGCGCGCCACCGCAAAATGGGGGGCATCTGCCACCGTTGCAGGCATCTGCAATTGCATTTCGATATATTCCCGCAGATACGGCAACCTCATAATACCACCCGTCAGCAACACACCGCCGCGATGCACGTCTGCCGCCACCTCGGCAGGAAGTTGATTGAGTACCAGCTGCGCGTATTCGATTACCTTATCAATATACATGCGTATACTGCCCACGATTTCCTGCGCGTGCACAGACGCGGAGGCAGGCATATAGGTTTGGACGGAGCTTCCTTCCGCAATCGTCGTCCCCCTTGCGTTTTCACTCAAAGAGCCTATTTCGTTTTTAATCCTCTCCGAGGTGAGCGTGCCGATATTTAAGCCCTTCACCTCCGCTACGCAATCCGCTATGGATAAATCCATAGCGTTTCCCCCGACGTTGATAGAGATGCCTGCATTCATACCGTTTGAAGACACCACTGCTATATTCGTAACCCCCGCCCCCATATCAATGGTAAACACGGGATATTCGTCGGAAAGTACGATACCACTGCCGTATACCGCAAGGTAGGGCACCTCGATAAAGTGCGCTTTTTTGAAACCACACTCTTTCGCCAGCGTCTGATAATCAGCAAGCTGTTCGTCGCTGATACCGCACGGAACAGAAAAGACCGTTTCACTGCGACGCACGTACGGCAACAGCTCCGCACGGGTAATAAATTCCTTTAACATCTTCACGGCAAGCTCTTTATGGACGATAACACCCTCGTAGATAGGGTAGACGATATGCGTATCACCCGTCGTTTTCCCTAGCAGCTTTTTCGCCTCTTTCCCGATGGCGCACACCGCTTCCTCTTCCCCCGTAATGGCTACGCAAGAAGGCTCGAATAAAGCTATGCCATTGTTGGCGTCCGCACGGTAAATCTTCGTTACGGACGACCCTAAATCAATCGCTAATTTAATCATATACTACACTCTCCCACCGCTCAACGCGTACATGGTATGGTTATTTTATCCTTTGGCTGTGTCACAGAGAATGGTTGATTTATAACAAAACTCTTTTTGTTGGGTTAACGAGAAAAATATAAGAAAGACCAGTGTTTTGTGAGGGCGCATACCCCCAGCGGTCTGTAACCGAGCAAAACACGAAGTATTTCGCAATTATTTTTCCGTTAAAAATCAACCAGATGATGTGACAGAGCCTATCCTTTTTAGTATCTTTTCAAAGAGTTTGCAAGGAAACCCGACGACGTTGGAATAACTGCCGACAATCCCCTTTACAAGGCCGCCGTCCTGAATTCCGTACGCCCCGGCTTTATCCATCGGCGAACCGGTAGCAATATACGCGTCTATCTCCTCGTCGGAAAGACGGACAAATTCGACGTCCGTACAATCCGCATCGACGATACGCTCGCCACTCGGCAAAACCACACAAACACCCGTGTACACTTGGTGCACTTGTCCCGAAAGCATCGTCAGCATTCGCCTTGCATCCGTCTCATCCTTGGGCTTTCCAAGCACCTCTCCTGCGTACGCCACCACGGTATCACTGCCGATAACCGCCTTGCCCTGCGCCTCGGGAAGCGCCGCCACCTCTTCAGCTTTTTGCCGCGCTAAAGCACAGACGAGCCGCCGAGGGGTCAGTCCCACCGCCGCTTTTTCCTCCCCTTTTGCAGGGATTACTGCAAACACGGGAATATACTCTTTTAAAAGCTCCCGCCGACGAGGCGAAGCGCTTGCTAAAATCCACTCCATTGTTATACCTTAAGAAAACCGCCCTCTTTCGAAGGCGGTTTTTCCTTTACAGAATTTCAAGATTTTTTCGGAACGCCTTTTTGAATTCATTGTTCACGCCTTCCGCTTCACGAAGCTCCAAGGTCGCATCCCCGGAAACTTCCGTTTTCATGATGACGGAATCGCCTAAAACGTCGCAGTTGATACCGCTCACCAAGCCTGCTCTGCTTCTGTCAAGGGCCGCAGCGATACGCAACAGCACACCCAGCTTCTTCACAGCATCCAGGTCCTCTTCCAGTACGATATCCTTGTACTTTTGCCATTCAACCATGTTCACGTCATCACGTTTTTGGCAACCAGCTACAAACGCCGCCAGTACGATTTCGCGATGCGTCGCGCCATAAATTGCGGAATTCAAAATGATAAACCAGCTGTTCTTCTGGTGGTTGTAGTAGCGCATTTTGCCGCCACAATCGTGCAGGCTTGCCGCAATCTTCAACACCTTCAGATACTGACGAGGGAATTTGTGCAATACGCGCAGCTGTCTAAACAGCTGTACGGACAACGATACCGTGTTTTCGATATGCTTTTCGTCGCAACCGTAATGCTTAATCAGCGTAGAAAGGCTGTACCCTAACACGTCGGAAATGGGTTTTTCCTGCGTGATGGGCATCGCGTGGTTAATCATCAGCCCTTCACGCAATCCACAAGCGCCGATGGTAAAGTTTTCTATACCCATATACGAGGTAAACGACTTGATAATCGCCATTGCCGCAGGCATAATGTCCGCCCTTGCAGGAGATAAGCCCTTCATCTTCTTACGCTTGTCCACGTCCAAAGAACGAATGGTCGTATAGGTGTTTTCAAAGTCCTCTACGGCGATATTGTAGTTATGCAAAGTATCAAAAGGATACTTCTTAATCAGCTTTCGTATCTTGAACAGATTTCTAAACGAGCCGCCTACGCCGATCATCTGCGTTTCGGGATCGACTTCCTTCAGCCAAGGCAACTGCTTTAACTGCTCGGTAAAAAACTCCTCAACGTGCTGAGTTGCCACCATCGGGTCTTCGTCCGCCGCAAACAGGTCGGTCAAGGTCACCGCGCCAAAGGGCAACGTTGCATAGTTGAGCATATTTCTGCGGTTATAGTACACAATCTTCGTGCTACCGCCGCCGATTTCCAAAATCAAGCCCCTAGGAATGTCCATCGAGTTGATAACCCCGCGATATACAAGGGTTGCCTCTTCCTCTTCGGACAACACGCGAATACGCAGGTTGCAGGTCGCCTGAATTTCATCAAGGAAAGAGCGTTGGTTTTTCGCCCTTCTGACCGCCGCCGTACCTACCGCGATAATCTTATCTACTTTGCTGGCATCACAAAGCCGTTTAAACATTTTTAAGGTGCGTATCGTTTCCGCTACGCGTTGCGGCTTTAAGAAACCGTCGCGCTCCATATCCTGCCCAAGGCGCACGCTTTCTTTCAGCTCGTCCACAACCATATAGTGTCCGTCTGCAAACATATCCACGATAACGAGCCTTGCGGTGTTCGAGCCTAAATCAATAATGCCGATTTTTTCCACTGTTTTTCTACCTCTTACTTTTGTCCTAATTTATACCGACCGCCGTCGGTGCTTCTTGTCTATAAGACAAACCACAATTTCCCATAATTGTTTCCCATAGTGTACCACATAAAATCCGTTTTGTCCATACCCTTTTGAAAAATTTTTCCTAAAATCGAATAATTTTTTTTAATGTCGACAATTTCACGCCCTTTTTTGTAGATTTTTCGTACTAAAAACCGCTTTTCGTCAGAAAAGCCCTTCTTTTTCCCGCGTCACCTCTAAGCAATTCAAAAACGCAGGGTGGTCGCCCTGCGTTTACTCTCTCACTTTTTCGCTTTTAGCGCCAACAGCGCCGCCGTCAACTCGGCAAAATCGCTGAAGCGATAGTCGGGAGGAAACTCCTCGAATTCCCCCGCCTCGGCATAGCCGACGTCCAGCCCTGCAACGTCCACGCCCACCTCTCTCGCGCCGACGATGTCGTACTTTCTATCGCCGATGAGCAGACATTCCTCTTTTTTCGCATTCAGCAAACCCATCCCCTTAATAATCATGTCCGTTTTCTTGGGTTCGTAGCCGGGAATCATGGGCTCGTATTCCGTCGTCAAATAGGGGGAAAACCCGAATTTTTCCAAGATTTTTAAGGCGTAATGTATCGGCTTTGAGGTCGCCAAAGCCATCTCATAGCCCGCCGCTTTCAGCTGTTTTAAACACTCCAAAGCCCCCTCTATCGGCTCGTTTTCCGCCCAACCCGCTACATCGTAGCGTTCCCGATAATAGGCAACGCCTCTTTGCGCCTCCTCCTTGGACGCGCCAAACAGCGTTTCCAAGCTCCAGTCTAAAGGCGGACCCACGCATAACCGCAATTGCCGTTCGGTCGGCGCAGGCTTGCCCAGCTTTTCTAGCGCATATCGCATACAGTTGTAAATCCCGGGGTGGGAAAGGGTCAGCGTTCCGTCTAAATCCCATAAAATACAGCGATAATTCTTCATGAAATACACCTCTCGCCGTTTAGTATACCACGCTTTTTCGTCTTTTTCAAGCGTTTTTTGCTTGCAGGTTCTTTCTAACCAAAACAATATAATCCGAACCAAGATTTTTAGCGGTAAATTTTGCCTTCTACTTCGTTGAAACCCTTGATAAACCATCAGGTTTACCTGCGGATTTCGCCTTGTAGAAGAACAAAATTTTCTCGCTATAAAATTGCTTCGCACCCAAAAGGAAGGATTTTGAAATAATTTTTGGCGCGAAGGAAGAAATTATACCAACGTATTATGATGACGACAAGCCATAAAGCATTCAAAAGACGCCTTTTGGGCTGATTAGGATTTTATTGTTTTGGTTACCGTAAAAATCGCTAAACTGATTAAAAACAATCCAAACGTTTTACCTAAAATCTTCGACGGCAGATATGTCGCCAAAAACACCCCTGGCAGGGAAACGATGACGGCAGGCAACGCGCAAGCAACCACCCCCTCCCAGACTAGCAAGCCGTTCTTTTTGTGCGCCGACAAGGCTGGCAGGCTCATCCACAAAAAAGAGAAGAGATTTGCCGACTGCGCAACCTTCTGCTCGATGCCGCCCACCAAGCGCAAAAGGGGAATGGTAATCGTTCCACCGCCCATTCCCATCCCAGCAGGAATCCCACCTAAAAATCCTAACAGCATTAAAATGAAAAAGGACATTTTACCCCCAACCTCCCTATGACATCACACTTATCCTTATGACGCAAGCAACATCCAAACCCCTGCCAAAGCTTGCAAAAATGCAAAGGCGAATCCCACCGCTTTTTGCGGTAAAAAACCCAAGATTTTTGCCCCCAAAACACCGCCCATCAACGTCCCCAACGCGGTAGGAATCATCACGTTTACGTCGTATATTCCACCCAAAAAATACCACAAGAAGGAGAGCGCAGAAACGGGTAATATCACCACAATTGCGGTGGCGTGCGCCTCTTTTTGCTGATAGCCAAGCAACCGCAACGCAGGCACGGCAAGCATCCCTCCACCGCCCCCAAACACAGCGTTTGCACCGCCGATCCCCACCCCAAACGCCATACTTTTCCATTTGCATTTATCCACGCTCTTTCCCCCTTTGCCCAGTTTTTACCTTATGTTCCAAAATATTTTGCGCTATTTTTTTGAAATTTACAACTTTTTCTGCTTTTTTACGGCTGAAACGCTTGCGTGAAATCGGTTTTTGTATTAAAATAGTATGGTAGCATTGTGCATAATGCCGCTTTAGCGGTATTAGCGTGCCTACTTCAAAACAAATTTCAAACCTAAGGTGGTTTTTATGGCAATTCGTTTTAACAAACGCAAGAACAAACTTCTTGCACTCCTCATGGCGATGATGATGACGTCCAGCTTTGCTGCTTTGGCGGCTTGCGACACGACGGACGACGATCCCTCGGACGACAGCACCACTACTACGCCTACGCAGACGGACTCCTCTCGTATTAACAACGGGAGCTTTGAATTCGTTGACTGGAACAACGGGAAAAATCTGTTGATTACCTCCCCCACGGGTTGGACAAAGTCCGCTTATTCTGCGTCCTCCGGTACCGCCGTTGCTTCGAAGGCGGCAAGCGGTATTTTGAATACCGACGTGGACGCGTGGGAAAACCTTACGCAGTCCGCCCTCCAGGCTGAAGGCATAGCAGCACCCGAGACGGAAGAGGATGCGGCAAAATACTGGTCGAAGATGTCCGCTTACGACAAGCTGAAGTTCTACAAGGCTTGGGAAGACGGCAACTACGATAAAAAGGTCTCCGAGTTGGATTTCTACGAAGCTGATAAGGACAACTTCAACCTCGGCATCGGCGACGTACCTGTAAATAAGGACGGCAATATTATTGATAACCCTGGCACCCACCCGCAGGAAGGCGAAGACAAGGACACCAACGTCCTGATGATTCACAATACCTACACTGACGGTCAGGGTACGGCGCAGAAATATACGTCTTCTTCCACCATTACGCTGGAATCGGGTACTTCCGCAAAGATTTCCGTTTGGGTTAAGACCTCCAACCTCACCTATTTCTCGTCCGGTACGGGCAAGCAAGAGGAAGTGGTTGCGGATAAGGGCGCATACATCGGTATCACGCATACCGTTGGCTCAAAGACCCTCGACCAGATGCAGGTGAAGAACATCAACACCGAAAAAATGGAAGGCACCGACAACGGTTGGGTACAGTACACCTTCTATCTGCAGGGCTGCTCGTTCTCGACCAGCACCTTCACGATGGTACTTGGCTTAGGTCAATCGGGTGGTACGAACCGTTTGGAATACGTAGAGGGCTACGCTTTCTTCGACGACGTGGAATGTGAGATTATCTCCAACGAGGACTACGACAAAGGGGTTGATAATTCCTTCCCTGAAATCACGCTGGGAACCCCCGCAGACGAAAAGATTTTCCAGGCAGACGATAACGACCAGAGAAAATATGCGTTGAACTTGAATTTGCCTAGCAGTGATGATACTTCTGTTTCGAAATCTAATTCCCTGCCCGACATGAAAGTCGGTTTGACGGAAGAAAAGAAAGGCTCGTATACCTACGTCGCAGGGGACATCTCAGAGGACGACGGCAAATTGCCGGATGGTTACAAGGTCGAACCCAAACTCAACTTCACAAAGCAAGAGCTTGCAAACGACGTTAACGGTGTATATCCCCTCAGCGACTGGGCTGGTATGACAGGCAATAACCGCTACTTGAAAGCGGCGCTGACCAACGGCTTTGGTTATGAGTACGATGAAACGACCCAAACCAGCAGTTTCACGAAGTTCCCGTTTGCAGATACCACGGAAACCTTGTTGATTCTTTCCGCAAGCGGCGCAAACTACACGGCGAAGTTTGCTAATGAAAAGAATTTCACGCTGGATGATGACCAGCGAATGATCATCTCCTTCTACGTGAAGACCTCGAATATGGAAGGCTTTACGGGTGCGAACGTGAACGTTCGTCACAACGGCGGCATTCTCAGCTCTATCTCCACGATTGATACCACGAACGTTATCGCGGTAGACGTGGACAGCGAAAAGGATATTTACAAAGGCTGGCAACAATGCTTCCTCTTCGTTGAAAACGACACCGAAGCAGACGGTTTGACCTTCACCGTAGAATTCTCCTACGGCGGCGCAACCGTATTCGGCGCAAGCAGGGACAGCTTTATTGACGGTTGGGCGGCATTCACCGGATTTGAAATCATTAAGGGCGAAAAGGACGAGATGGAAGCTTACGACTACGCAAGCGACACGACCTATTCGAAGGTTCTTTCCCTTGTTGACCCCGACAAGCCTCAGTATTCCTCTTCCGAATTCGATTCTCCTGCATACCTCACCGGTGAAAAAGATATCGAAACGGGCTATGCTAATCCCCGTAACTATATCGGTGTTGTAGGCGACAGCGCCTATGTATCTGGCACCCCCAACAAAGATATCACAAACGATAAATACTCCAGCAAGACCGCTGGTTTGATTTCGAAGAAGTATATCGACGCCTATGCTGAAAACGGCTCGATTATGGGAATTCAGGGTAAGGATGAGGACGGCCTGAAGAAAGCGAAGGAGGAGCTGGAGACTCTGTTCGGCAACGCTACGCAACCCCTTCTTATATATAATGAATATAAAGTATATAATGAGAAGAAAGCATCTTACGAGGATGTAGAACCCTACAGCTACGGCTTTATCTCTACCAACCCTACCACCATCAGCTCGTATCAGGAAATTTCCGTTCGAGTAAAGGTTAGTAAAGACGCTACGGCATACGTTTACCTCATTGATATGGACGACGACAGCCGTGAAAGCGCGCTCTCCATCGGCAGAAGAATTTCCTACTGGTACGACAAGGACGGCAACGTTTGCAAGGTAGACCCTACCTCTGACGATTTCAACAAGAAGACGGATATCGTCCTTGAATTGCAGAGCAACGGCTTGTACACCTTAAAAGGACAAGCAGGCTACTATGCAAACCTGCAGGCATATCCTCAGTATGCAGAGAAAAACGGCAACCTCTTGGTTGCTGAAGGCGGCGTAGAATACGCATACACCAACGCTTGGAACGGCGTAGGCGTGGACGGCGTTGCATTCTACTATGCAGACGGCAAATATTACGCAGATCCCGCAAAGACCATCGAAGTTAAGGACTTCTCCGAAGTCCCTGAGTCTTTTAAGCTTGCCCCTCGTTATGAGGCTGTGGAAGGCAAAAACGCAAAAGACCTCGTTGTTTCCGTTGGCGATACGAACGGCGAATGGAAGACGATTACCTTCTACATCGGCGCAGACAGCGATTCCGCAAAGAACTACCGTTTGGAAGTTTGGAGTGGCACGCGCGACGGCAAGGAACCGAACCCTGCAGGCAGCTATGTTATGTTCGATTCCTGCAGCACCTCTACTTTAGAAGAAGCTTCGTACAATACGTTGGCACAAAACGCGTTCGATTACCTCATGGAAACGAACAACTATAAGGACGAAGAAGATCTGAAGAAAAACTACAAGGATTTGATGTACAACGCGTACAGCTTCTACGATGATGCGAAGTTCTTGCGCTATGACAGCAGCTTGGACGAAAACAACGTCGGCAATAAGTACGACGATTACGATCCTACCGCATCGACGTATGCAGAAGTCCTCAGTTTCCTGCGCTACGAGAACACAGTCTACAACAACATCTATGTGTTTGCGAACTTCACGCAGAACGAAAAGACCGTTCCCGTAGACGTTGATCCTGAAGAAGATACGGACAACTCGACAGAAGAAGAGGAAACGCCGGAAGCCGATCTTGACTGGGGCTTGCTGATTTCCTCGCTGGCGGTTGCAGGCGTTCTGGTTGCAGTCCTCATTATAATCGGCGTGCGTAAAGCTGTAAAATGGAGCAAGAAAAAGGCGGCGGCGCTTTCCAGACCTAGACGTAAATTTGCAAAGGCGAAGAAAGAAAAGCCCGTTGCGGAAACTGAAACGAAAGACGAAGAATAATCATCTTTGAAAAAAAGAACCTTAGGCAAAACACCTAAGGTTCTTTTTATTTATCTTTTTTATTTCCTATCTACGCAAATACTTGGGATAATGGTTTTTGACTATACCGTTTACACGCTTGCCCCAGCCGAGGGGATATCCGTCTACGCACACCACACACCAGCCGTTTTCGCCATCCTGCTCGATTGCTTCTCCACGCAGATACGACTTAATGCGGATATCGTCCACACTAAAGTTCGCGCTGTTTTTTACCTGCTCTTTCTTCATCGCCATCGCCAAAGCGTGGGCAGGCTCAAATCGACCGTTTTTCACCTCGCCAAGCTTTAATCCTACCCGTAAAACGTTCAATCCCTTAAAATCAAAGATTCCCTCAGGTAAGGCATACAGCGTGCCGTTTACCTCGTGTAGATTGCGCGCAAAGTACCCGTCAAAACATTCCTTTTCAAAGGCACGATAGACCTTTGCCGAAGCAGGGGTACATACCGCCTTGAAAGACTTTGCCTCGCACCTGCCGCCGCCGTTTTTCAAAAACAACGCGGCGTAATGCCCTTCGCCCGCCACTTTGTGGGGATACAGCTTTTCTTCCTGCAGGCACTCCATCATCAGGTTATTCGCAAGGTAGTCTTGCGTTTGCTCTTCGTCTTCTTGAGGCGCAAAGGTACAGGTGGAATATACCATTTTACCGCCTTCTGTAAGCATCCTCGTTGCGCACGCCAAAATCTCACCTTGGCGCTTTGCGCAGAGAGCGACGTTTTCCTCACTCCATTCGGAGAGCGCCTCGTCCGCATTCTTGCGGAACATTCCTTCCCCAGAACAGGGCGCATCTACCATAATCTTGTCGAAATACGCAGGCAATTTGTCCGCCAGCTTAGGGGGATATTCGCACACCACGACGGCGTTTGTTATCCCCATCCTCTCCACGTTCTCCAAGAGGATTTTTGCGCGAGAGGGAATGGGCTCGTTGAGGACGATAAAGCCCTCGCCTTCCAAATCTGCCGCAAGGCGCGTACCCTTTCCGCCAGGCGCGGAGCATAAATCCAGGACTCTTTCTCCCTTCTCTACTTTCAGCAGTGGCGCGGCGCACATCGCGGACGGCTCCTGCGAATAGAACAGCCCCGCCGCGTGATAAGGGTGCGCCCCAACCTTTTCGCCTTCGTAATAAAACCCGTTTTCCTCCCACGCAATCGGTGCGCCGACGGGAATGATTTTCGCAAGCATCTGCGGCTGAACTTTCAAGGTATTCGCCCGTATTCCCTTATACGGCTGTCCTAAATAGGTAGCAAAAAAAGCCTCCCATTCGTCTGCGGGAAGCTGTTTTTTGATTCTTTCGATAAACGCCTTAGGAAGTCTGTTCATAAAAGCTCCTTTGCCTATTTTAGTGCGATTGCAAAAACTCCAAAAAGGCTTCGGGGGTGAATACCCTCGTACCTGCCCTATTCAAAACGGACTGCAGACGCGCTCCACTCTCACCTTCGTATGCGATATAGTAGTCGCATTCTTCCGCGCGGTAGCTGTACGAACAGCCCTTTGCAAATGCCTGCAAAATAAGCGCCTTTGCCATCTCGGTGTCCTCTTCAAAGCGGTGAGAAAAACAAAACCGTTTGCCTCGCAACGCCCCGTTTTTATCACGACGACGGCGCTCCGCATCGATAAAACGGTGGATTTCCGCCCGTTTTTGTTCACGCTCCTCACGGCGCTTGATTAAATCCGCTTGGTATTTTTGGTGTAATACAGAGGTTGTCTGTTCAATCTCGTAATTTTCAATCTTACCCATCTGTACGCCGTATTTTTCTAATACCTGCGGCAGGGTCAACTCCTCTGCTGCGCAGATTGCCTCGGCAATCTTCATCGTGGCGTAGGCATCGTCCACGGCGCGATGGGGGGTGAACTCTACACCCAAATCCTGCGCAATCGTCCCCAGCGCAAACTGACGAGAAAAGTCCCCGATTTTGTTCATGTACAAAAACTGCGTGTCCGTAAAGCGGAATTTGAACGAGGGCAGAGAAAAACGATGCGCCTCTAAGTTCAAATACTTGACGTCGTTCATCGTTGCGTGCCCTGCCACCAAGGTGTCCTTATCCTCTAAAAGGTTGCGGATTTTCTCCACGACTTCGGGGAAGGTGGGATAGCTTTTAAACTTGTCGTATTCGTACGGTAAAACAAGGCCGCGCGTTCCCTTGCGGTCGGTCAAGTGGAACCCGCCCTTCGGGTTGATGAGCACGTCCTCTTTTTCCAAAATATGAAATTGTTCGTCTACGAGGCAATACCCAAACGCGCAAATCTTTGCTACGTTCTTAAATACGCCAGCGCATTCGATGTCGAAAAATAAGTATTTCATATTCCTTTTTTCCACCAAAAAGACCGCATATACGTGCGGTCTTTCTTAATCAAATTAAGCCGTATTTGACAAACGGTTATCCCCTTAGTTTTGGGGATTGATTACTTTTTTGCCACCCATGTACGGCTGTAACGCTTCGGGAATACGCACCGAACCGTCTGCCTGCAAGTGGTTTTCCACAAACGCAATCAACATTCTAGGCGGAGCAACCACCGTATTGTTCAAGGTATGCGCCAACTTGGTTTTCCCATCGTCGTCCTTATAACGGATAGACAAACGACGCGCCTGCGCATCGGTCAAGTTCGAACAAGACCCAACTTCAAAATATTTCTTTTGACGGGGGCTCCACGCTTCGACGTCACAGCTCTTATTTTTCAAATCGGCAAGGTCACCGCTACAACAACCCAGCTGTCTTACGGGGATATCCAACGAACGGAACAATTCCACCGTATAGCTCCACAATTTTTCGTACCACTGCGCACTTTCTTCGGGACGGCACACAACAATCATTTCCTGCTTTTCAAACTGGTGGATACGATAGATACCGCGTTCTTCGATACCGTGCGCGCCCTTTTCCTTTCTAAAACAAGGGGAATAGCTGGTCAACGTCAAAGGCAATTTTTTGCCGTCGATAATCTGACCCATAAATCTACCAATCATAGAGTGTTCACTAGTACCAATCAAATACAGGTCTTCCCCTTCGATTTTGTACATCATGTTTTCCATTTCGTCAAAACTCATAACGCCCGACACCACGTCACCATGAATCATATAGGGGGGGATTACGTAGGTAAAGCCCTTGTCAATCATGAAATCACGTGCATAGGTCAGCACAGCCGAATGCAAACGCGCAATGTCCCCCGTCAAATAATAGAACCCCTGCCCAGACGTACGGCGTGCGGAATCGACGTCGATACCGTCCAGCTTTTCCAAGATATCCAAATGATAAGGGATTTCAAAATCGGGAACGATTGCTTCGCCAAAACGTTGCAATTCCACGTTTTCGCTGTCGTCTTTACCCACGGGTACGTCGTCTGCAATGATATTAGGGATGGTCATCATTACCTTTTTCAAGGCAGCGTCGACGTCTTCGCTTTCCTTTTCAATGGCAACCAATCTATCCGCATCTGCCTTAACCTGCGCCTTAACCTGCTCCGCTTCGTCGCGTTTGCCTTCTTTCATCAGCATACCGACCTGCTTGGACAACGTATTACGTGCCGCACGGAGCGTATCGCCTTCGGCAATCAACGCGCGGCGTTTTGCATCCAGCTCCAACGCCTGTTCCACCAAGGGCAACTTGTGGTCTTGGAATTTCTTACGGATATTTTCTTTTACGAGTTCCGGATTAGTACGGATAAGATTGATATCAATCATGTTTTTCACCTCGGATAAGTTTCGTCATTTTTCAAGGCGACGGTGCAAAAACACACGTTCCGCCCTTTTCTTACAACATTATACAACTTTTCCCCCGCAAAAGCAATTAAATGAAAAGCCTAGCACCAAATTCTTATTAAATTTTCCTAAAAAACTTGAATTTTGCTACGCAATATGTTATAATAAGCGTATCATATCCCGTAATGGAGTGGAAATTATGAAAAAGCAAACGGAACAAATCGCCGAAGAAAACGTAGAAAATAAAACTACGTCGACTTCTGTGGAAAAAGGCAATAAAAAATCTTCCTTTTTTGCTAGGCTTTTCCGCAAAAAAGCCCTTTTAGAAACGGAAGCGGAAGAAAAGTTTCTCAACGTCGAACATTTTGACGTCAACGAAAAGGATGGGTTATCCCCCGACCAGGTAGACGAACGTATCTCGCAAGGACTCGTAAACGCCACAACGAAAAAATATTCTAAAACGTACAAGAGTATTTTTGTCGGCAACATTTGCACGTTTTTCAACCTGCTTTGTTTGCTGTGCGCGGTGGCATTACTGCTCGCACGTGCGCCCATTAATCAGTACATGTTCGTCGTCATTTTCCTTTGCAATATCTTCGTGAGCATCTTCCAAGAAATCCGTGCAAAACGAAAAATCGATAGGCTCTGTATCCTATCTTCCCCGACGGCAAAGGTCGTGCGCGGGGGATACAAAATGGATATCCCCGTAGAACAGTTGGTTGTTGACGACGTCTTGCTTTTGACCGCAGGACAACAAGTCCCCGCCGACTGCGTTGCCATCGGTGGCACAGCGGAACTCAACGAATCCCTTTTGACAGGCGAATCCATACCTATTAAAAAGAATATAGACGACCCGCTGTTTGCCGGCTCGTTTGTGTCCAGCGGTCAGGTGGCGGCGCGCGTGGAAAAAGTCGGCGAATATACCTATATCAGCAAACTGACGGCAAAGGCGAAAAAATACAAACGCCCTAACTCTGAAATCATGAACTCTATCAGCTTGTTCATCAAGGTAATCGGTTTGTTGATTATTCCCGTTGCTATCCTTATGTTCTTTAACAACCTGCGCAACAATCCCGACTACACCAGTTGGGCGGCAATCAAAGAAGCCGGCGGATTTTTCAAGGCTCTTTCGGGTGGCGCAACAGGCGAAATGCTTAGCACCGCTATCCAAAAAACGGTTGCCGTTATCATCGGTATGATACCGTCGGGCTTGCTGTTGCTTACGACCATCGCCCTTTCGGTTGGCATTATCCGCTTGGCACGATACAATACCTTGGTGCAGGACATGTACTCGCTGGAAATGTTGGCGCGCGTCAACGTGTTGTGTCTAGATAAGACGGGTACGATTACCGACGGTCGCATGCGTGTTAGCGATTGCATCTTACTTAACGCACCTAGCAACGAATACGGGGTGGAAGACGTTATCGGCTCGATGCTGGCATCTCTGCCTGACAATAACCAAACGAACATTGCGCTGTATGATAGATTTGGCCACTCGGCAAAATTACAGCCCGTGACCATGATGCCTTTCTCGTCCGCGCGCAAGCTCTCGGCGGTCACGTTTTTGGACGAAGGAACGTTCATCATGGGCGCGCCTGAATTCGTATTAAAACCTATGCCCGTGCGCATTGAAAAATTGGTAAAACAGTACGCGCAAATGGGCTTACGCGT
>JAZOMO010000021.1:0-14682 GCA_045654025.1 Candidatus Scatosoma sp. | reverse complement strand
ATAAAACAAGGGGTCAACCTTGGCACGAGAGATAGTTTTGCCGACATCGGCGCAACCATTTTGGAATGGTTTGATTTGCCCACGAATGAAATTTTCGGCAAGAGCTTTTTGAAGGAGATTAAAAATGACTGACCGTCAGTTGATTGAATGTGCGATTGAAGCTCGAAAAATGTCCTATTCTCCCTATTCTAACTTCCGCGTCGGAGCGGCGCTTGTTGGTAAGAGCGGTAAAATTTACACAGGTTGTAACGTAGAAAATGCGGGCTATTCTCCCACAAACTGCGCGGAAAGGACAGCGCTTTTCAAGGCGGTGAGCGAAGGGGAACGGGAATTTACAGCCATTGCAATTGTAGGCGGAAAAGGCGAAACGCTTGCACCCTTGTGCGCACCATGCGGTGTGTGCCGTCAAGTGTTGGCGGAATTTTGTGAGAAAGATTTCCGCATTGTGTTGGGTACGCCAGAAGATATTCAAGTGTATACGTTGGCAGAATTATTGCCCCTTTCCTTTGGAAAAGGGGATTTGAAATGAGGATAAACTTATGAGGATGTATGAAGTTATGCAAAAGAAACGCGACGGCAAAGCCTTAACTTCGGAAGAAATTAAGTGGTTTGTCAACGGTTACAGTGAAGGGAAAATTCCTGATTATCAAGTGGCGGCGCTTTGTATGGCGATTTACTTTAGAGGGATGACGCTGGAGGAAACGACGGCGTTGACCTTTGCGGTACGCGACAGCGGCGAATGTCTTGATTTTTCCGAAATTCACGGCTTGCGCGTAGACAAGCACTCTACGGGCGGCGTAGGCGACAAGACAAGCCTTGTCGTTGCTCCCATCGTAGCGAGCCTTGGTGTCAAGGTTGCCAAGATGAGCGGCAGAGGCCTCGGACACACGGGCGGTACGATAGACAAGTTAGAGGCGATTCCCGGCTTCCGCACGGACATTCCCGTGGAGGAATTCAAGGACATCGTCAACGAAACGGGGATTGCAATCGTGGGGCAGAACGCCACGCTTGCGCCTGCGGACAAATTGCTGTATGCGCTCCGCGACGTGACGGCGACGGTGGACAGCTTGCCTTTGATTGTTTCCAGCATCATGGGCAAAAAGCTTGCCGCGGACGACGATTGTATCGTTTTGGACGTCAAGACGGGCAGTGGCTCGTTCATGAAGACGCTCGAAAAGAGCCGCGAGCTTGCGGAATGGATGGTGGAAATCGGCAAGCGCGCAGGGAAGCGTATGAGAGCGCTCATCACGGACATGGGTACGCCGCTTGGCTATGCGATCGGCAATTCCTTGGAAGTGGTAGAGGCGATTCACACCCTGCAGGGCAAAGGTCCTGCGGACCTTACGGAGCTTTGTTTGGTCTTGGCGGCGCACATTTTGGCGCTTGCGGAAAAGGGTACTTACGAGGAATGTCTGCAAATGGCGAAAAGTGCCATTTCGACGGGGGCAGGTCTGCAAACATTCGCAAAAATGGTCGAGGCGCAGGGGGGCAATCCTGCGTGGATTTTACAGCCTGAAAACTTCCCCGTTGCGAAGTATTCGCGCACGGTCATTGCAAAGGAAAGCGGCTATATCCACAGCGTAGACGCGGAGGGCTACGGCGTAGCAAGCCTCTTGCTTGGCGCGGGCAGAAACACGAAAGAGGACGTCATTGATATGGCGGCAGGGATTTATTTAAAGGCGAAGACGGGCGACTACGTGAAGGAAGGCGACCCGATTGCGGTGCTGTATTCGGGTAAGGAAAGCGGCTTTGCGGCGGCGGAAGAACGCCTGCTTGCGGCGACGCATATTACGGCGGAAAAACCGCAGAAAATTCCTCTGGTTTTGGCGGTTGTCGAATAAATCTATAAGCTAAAAAAAGGCTGGTGCAAACCTGCCTTTTTGTCTAAGAAAAAAAGGAGGGCGTATGCCGACGATACAATTGCAGGGCACGGAATTTACCTGCGGCGTGCAAACGCCTAAAAACGAAGCGAACGGCGCTTGGGTGAACTTGCGCTTCGCCTTAAAGAACGAATACGTAGAATATGACGACACCATTCGCGTTTTGGTGTCAGACGTAGAGGAATGGTTATTCTCGATGTCGCGCTTGCTTGCAGGTGGCTATGCGCATCCATATTCGATTTCCTTTGAAAATACGGGCGTTGCAGTGGACTTGTACCCCTGCGTAGAGGATATGGAGGGTAGGCGACCGAGGACGAGAGCGGAACGCCGAGAGAGTACCTTGGCTATGGCTCTGCGTATTTTAATGCGTTCGCAATCGTCGCGACGTTATCTTGGCGGCGTATATACGTTGCTCTTTGGTAGAGAGGAGATTGCCACCTTCGTTCGGGCATTGCGTTGGGAGTTTTACTCCGTCTACTCTGCATACGCCGCAGGGAAGGGAGAACACGCCTTCGTGGGCGTTAGCCCTTTGGGCTACCAAGGCTGTAATTACTGGTACTACGACGAAACAGGCGAGGTGAAATCGGGGGATTACGTCTTTGTAAAAATGGGCAAAAACGCCACCGAACAAATTGTCTTGGTCGATTGCGCCCGTCGGTTTTTGGCGGAAACTGCTCCCTACGACCCCAAGCGAGTAAAGAAGGTGCTCCGCAAAGCAACCGCCGAGGAAGTTTCCACCGCGTTTTTATCGCAAAAATAAAAAATAAAGTTTGGTCAAACATTTTACTTATTCAAAAATATTTGCTATAATGGTGCAAAAGCGGGCTAGGGTTTATCCCCAACGAGGGATTCCAAAGCCGTATCGAAACCCAAAAAACCAAACGTACACGTGCAGGGCGGTCAAAACGGGGATCATCACCATAAAAAACAGACTATCCAGTCGGGTTTTAAAGATGAACATACACACAAACAAGGTCGCTCCACCCCCAAGCAATGCAATCAGCGAAATGGTACGGTCGTATTTTTTCTGTTCGTTTGCCTTGACCTTTTGCAGTCGTTTCATAAACAGAAAGGCGTAAAAATTGATGGCGAGTACGTAGACGGTTAATAAAATTCCAAGCATAGCAAACACAGTTTGCGCCAAAAGAGAAAAAATAATTTATTTAAGGTAGGTACATATGAAAAAAAGAGCTTTGGTCAGCGTTTCCGATAAGACAGGTATCGTTGCGTTTTGTCAGCGTTTGGCGGCGTGTGGGTATGAAATCATCTCCACGGGCGGCACGGCAAAGGCTTTGCAGGAGGCGGGCTTGCCCGTTATCGGTATCAGCGATATTACCGGCTTCCCTGAATGCTTGGACGGCAGAGTAAAGACCTTGCATCCCGCAGTGCACGCAGGGCTTTTGGCGATGCGTTCCAACCCCGAACATATGAAACAAATCGAAGATTTGGGTATCAACACGATTGATATCGTTGCAGTCAACCTCTACCCCTTCAAGCAGACGATTGCAAAGGAAGGCGTTTCCTTTGCCGAAGCGGTAGAAAACATCGACATCGGTGGACCTACGATGATTCGTGCGGCGGCGAAGAACTATCAGGACGTTGCCGTTGTGGTCGACCCTAAGGACTACGAGCGTGTGCTCTCCGAATTAGAGGCAGGGGAAATTACGCTGGAAACGAAAAAATACCTGCAATACAAGGTGTACGCGCATACGGCGGTATACGACAGTATGATTTCGGGCTACCTTGCGCAACAGCTTGGGATTCGTTATCCCGAAACCATCACTTTTGCGTACGAAAAAACGCAGGATATGCGCTACGGTGAAAACCCCCATCAGGGCGCATCCTATTACAGCGAAGTCTTCCTGCGCGCAGGCTCTCTTTCCAAGGCAAAACAGCTTTGGGGTAAGGAGCTCTCCTACAACAACATCAACGATGCGAACGGTGCTTTGGAGCTTGTAAAAGAGTTCACCGAACCCTGCGTAGTCGCTTGCAAGCACGCAAACCCTTGCGGCGTTGGTACGGGCAAGACGATTTACGAGGCGTACGTGAAGGCGTACGAGGCTGACCCCGTTTCCATCTTCGGTGGCATTTTGGCAATCAACGGCGTAGTGGACGAGGCTACGGCAACCGAAATTTCCAAAATCTTCATCGAAATCGTAATTGCAGAGGGCTTTACCCCCGAGGCGATGGAAATCTTGACGAAAAAGAAGAATATCCGTCTTTTGGAATTGCCTGATATCAAGGCGCAGAGAGAAAACACTGCATACGATATGAAGAAGGTGTACGGCGGCTTGCTGGTGCAGGATTACGACAACACGCTGTTTGCAGAAGAGAACGTCAAAGTGGTCACCAAGCGCGCTCCTACCGAAGAAGAAATGGCGGCGTTGCTGTTCAACTGGCGTGTCGTAAAGCACACCAAATCGAATGCAATCGTCATCGGTAACGCGGACAAGACGACGGGTATCGGTATGGGTCAGACCAACCGTATCTGGGCAGCTCAGCAGGCAATCGAGCACGCAGGCGAGAATGCAAAGGGCTCTGTAATGGCGTCCGATGCTTTCTTCCCCTTCCCCGACGTGGTTGCAGAGTGCGTAAAAGCAGGTATCACGGCGGTCATTCAGCCGGGTGGCAGTAAGAACGACCAGCTGTCGATTGATGCTTGCGACGAAGCGGGTATCGCAATGATCTTCGTCGGCGACAGACACTTCAAGCATTGATGCCTTTGTGATATTGACAATAGACAAAAAAAGCGGAGCTGTTTTTACAGCTCCGTTTTTCGTTTTCATTATTCGATTAAACTTCTTCCTTGGGTGCGTTCAAGGATGCCTTGTATTCGGCGATTGCCTGCGACAGCTGGTCGGGGCAAGAGGTGTTGTTGCGGCACTTGATGCCTGCCAAAAGGCTTTCGATTTCGTCGATGTGTCTGCCTTCTACAAGCTTAGCAATCCCTTGCAGGTTGCCGCCACAGCCGCCGATAAAGCGGACGTTGCGCAACTTGTTTTCCGCATCTACGTCAAATAAAATTTGTTTGGAGCAAGTCCATTTCGTCCAGTAAGTATACATAATATAAAACCTCGTCTGTTATTTTTTTCTATCTTTGAGTGGGTAGTTGCTTAATCTACGAGGGTTTCGTAGATAGCGGAATACAATTCCGATGCCTTACATTCCCAGTTTTTATAGATGTTTTGCGCCGTTTTCTTGTCGGGAACGACAAACTTTAATTCGAGCATCGGCTGAGCAGGCGCTAAGATTTTCAGGAACACGGTGTAGGAGCCGTCTTTATTTTGGAAATAATCCGATTTACATTCCTGACGGTTTCTCAGCTTTCCGCTGTTGTGCTTGACAAAAGCGGTGATTTCGTCGCGCGTGCTTTTGGGAATGGTGATGTAGAAGCTGGAAAGGCTCTCTCTGCCGTCGCTGGTGATGGTGTACAGAGGCTCTTCGTCCGAGGAGGAGATACGGCAGATAAAGCCGTCGTCTAACAGTTTCGGAATCAGCTCCATGCAATCCATATAATTCAGCCAGTTATTGCCTGCGGTGCACATTTCGATAATCGTTCTTTCGGAAAGTGCGCTTTCCATTTTGTCGAAAACGAACAGCAATATTAACTTGTTTACCGACGTTTCGCCTTGAATTTGCATATCTGCATCTCCTTAGTACAAAGTAATTATCGAACCTAGTTCACTTATTATATATAATCCGAAACAAAAAATCAAGGTGTTTTGCGTAAAATCTTTGTATTTTTTCATTTTTTATGCTATAATAATAAAAAAATAGGCTCTATCACATCATCTGGTTGATTTTTGAACCGCCGTTTTGAAAACGGCTCGGAAAAATAATTGCGAAATACTTCGTGTTTTGCTCGGTTACAGACCGCTGGGGGTATGCGCCCTCACAAAACGCTGGTCTTTCTTATATTTTTCTCGTCAACCCAACAAAAAGAATTTTGTTGTAAATCAACCATCCTCTGTGACACAGCCAAAAAAGCAGTAATTTTTGTGAGGGTTTACGATGATTAGGCAAGAAAAATGCGTGAAGGCAAACAGCGTTTTTGAAGGGAAAATCTTATCCGTACGCAACGACGACGTCTTGGACGGCGCAGGGAAGCCCTGCAAGCGAGAGCACGTCGTGCATCCGGGCGGCGCTTGCGCGTTGTACGTAGAGGACGGCAAGGTGGCGCTGGTAAAACAATACCGCTACGCCTACGGCGAAGAGGTGTTAGAGCTGCCTGCGGGGAAACTCGAAAAAGGGGAAGACCCTTGCCTTGCGGCGATTAGAGAGCTGGAAGAGGAAACGGGGATTTCTGCCAAGGCGGAGGACGCCGAATTGTTGTTTGTTTTATATCCGACCCCCGGCTACACCAACGAGAAAATCTATATTTACTATGTAAAAAAGGGGGAGAAAACGGCTTGCCACCCAGACGAGGGGGAGTTTGTCGAAACGATTTTTATGCCGCTAAACGAGGCAAAAGAAAGCCTGCAATCAGGGGCTTTGCGTGATGCGAAGACGATTGTCGCCCTGCAGGCGTACTTCCTCAAAAACGAGCAATAATCAAAAAGGACGGAGCTGGAAATTCCAGCTCCGTCGGTGTTTTATCAGCAGCAGCTATTTTGGCAGCAGCAGTTAGGGGTAAGAAGAGAGGACAGCGTTCCGTTTTTGTACAGACAATACAAGAGCGCGATGATGATGGGCAGACCACAACCACTCAACACGTTAGAGCAGAAGATACCGTCCTTACAGCCGAGCACGAGAAGCGCAATCAAAATCCAGAGAGTCGTATTACCCTGCGAAAAGCAATTCATAAAGAAACCTCCTGTTGACCGCAGGGGTATGTAGTCTTGTGAAAATATTGCCTGCGGTTTGTATTTCTAATACATATTATTCCAAAATATTGAAAATGGTGCGGCGTTTTTATCACAAAAGGGCGGTCATTTTGTTGCAAATTTGAAAAAAATGCGGTATAATAGCCGTATGCACTTAAAATCCGTGGCGGATATGTCTTTAGGACAATCCGACCGATTGCAACGGAGTTGGGTGTAAATTTTATATTCTGCGGATACTGTGTTAGACAGATTCGACGGAGGTTTATTATGGGGAATAATCGTTCCAAAGCCCGTACGGTGGCATTGCTTGGCGTAATGTCGGCCGTTATGATTGTTGTATTGTTTATCGAGTCGACGATTTATAAGATCTTTTCTTATACGCCGCCTGCATTCTTGTCGTTAGGCATCTTGATGACGTTGTGTCTCTCGTGGGATTTAAAGCGTTCGTTTTTATTTTCCGCTGTGTTTGGCGTAACTTCGTTGTTGTGCGCGTTGTTTATCGGGAATCCTTACTTTATGATGCCTTGGATTTCCATTTTGCCCAGATTGTTCGTTGGACCTGCGGCATACGGCGTATATGCGCTTATGAAAAAATGGGCAGGCAAGGCGAACAAAAGGTTTACTCGAGTTGATTTGCCGCTTGCAAGTGGTGCGGCGGTGGGGATTTTGACGAATACCGTTTTGGTTATTACTGCGTTGTGCGTGTTCTTCCCTGCTGGGGCAGAAGGCGGTTACAGTGCGGTTGAATGGATAAAAATGTGCATCGGCATCAATTTTCCGATAGAGCTTGTATGCGCTGTGGTTTTGACGCCGATTTTGGCGATCACTGTGAAAAAAAGTGCGGAGAAGTTTTGTTAAAGTATGATTCTTTGTATTGACATCGGTAATACGAATATTAAATATGCAATTTACGACAAGGACGATCTGAAAATCTCCTTCCGAGTTGCCACCGATTTCAAGGTGACCTCGGACGAATACGGCAGTCAGCTTGTCAATATGCTGAAGATTAAGGACATTCCCTTGTCAGCGATTACGGGGGGTATCATCTCTTCGGTTGTGCCTTCGCTGGATTATACCATCGACAAGATGTGCGAGGTGTATTTGGGGATTCGTCCGTTGCATATTGCCCCGGGCTTAAAGTCGGGCTTGAACATCCGTTGCGACGATGCAAGAGAAGTGGGTGCGGACCGTCTGGTCAACTGCGTTTCCGCCATCGTAGAATACGGCGGTCAGGGTAAGCCCTTAATTGTCATCGACTTTGGTACGGCAACCACCTTCAACATCATCAACGAGCGCAGTGAATTTATCGGCGGCGTTATCTCCCCGGGGATTAAGGGGTCGCTTGATTCCCTCGTCAACGGTACGGCAAAGCTCCCTCGCGTGGAAATCGAAGCCCCCGACAGCATCATTGCGAAAAACACTGTCACGAATATGCAGGCAGGCATCGTGTTTGGCTTTGCAGGGCTTGTGGAATACATCGTAAAGCGTATCAAAAAGGAGCTTGGTAGAGAGGACGTCATCACCGTGGCGACGGGAGGCTTCTCCAATGTAATTTCTAAAGAAATTAGTTGCATCGATAAGGTGGACAAGCTGTTGACGTTGAAGGGCTTGAGGTATTTGTATTATTTAAATCAAGCGTAATGATTGTATAAAATTTTAGGAGTAAAAATATGAAGAGAGTAGGCGTAGCAATTTTGGGCGTAGGCGTCGTAGGCGGCGGTACGTTTAAAACGCTGGTAGATCACAGAGAATTTTATCAAAAAACGCAGAACGTTGACATCGTGGTAGAGAGCGTTTTGGACAACAACCGTGAAAGAGCGTTGTCCATCGGCGTACCCGAAGAGGCGCTCGCATCCTCGATTGCCGAGGTCGTTGCCAACCCCAACGTAGACATCGTCGTGGAAACCATCGGTGGTTGCGGCGTTGCCAAGGATTTTATCCTTGCGGCGCTCCGTCAAGGCAAGACGGTCGTCACGGCTAACAAGGAATTAATTTGTAAATTCTCCCACGAACTTGAAAGAGAGGCAAAGCGCAATTCCTGCGGTTTGTATTACGAGGCAAGCTGTGTAGGCGGCGTACCCATTATCCGTACTTTGCTCGATGGCGTGCAGGCGAACCACATCACTTCGATGATGGGTATCATCAACGGCACGACCAACTATATCTTGACGCAGATGGCGCAGAGCGGCGCTCAGTACGAGGACGCCTTGAAAGAGGCACAGCGCCTTGGCTATGCGGAATTCAACCCGACGGCAGACGTGGATGGCTTTGACGCATCCTATAAGCTGTCCATTCTCTCCTCGATGGCGTTCCATACAAAGGTACCTTTCGCGAAGATTATGCGCGAGGGTATCCGCGAAGTAAAGGCGACGGATATTGCGTATGGTAAGGAACTGGGCTATACCTTAAAGCTGCTTGCAATCGGTAAGAACACGGAAAAGGGTATCGAGGCTCGTGTGCATCCTACCTTTATTCCTTCTTCTCATCCCTTGGCATCCGTCAACGATTCCTACAATGCGGTCTTCCTGACGGGGGATGCGGTAGAGGACATCATGCTGTATGGTAGAGGGGCAGGCTCTTTGCCTACGGCAAGTGCGGTTGTTTCCGACGTTATCTTTGCGGCAACCCATTCGGAGATTAAGTACTCCACCTTCAAGAATACGGCAACGGCAAGCCCCGAAACGAAGTTCGTTGCGAATTTCGAGAGCGCGTATTATATCCGCTTATCGGTAGAGGATAAGGCGGGCGTGTTGGCGAAGATTACGGGCATCCTCGGCAGATGCGGCATTTCGATTGTCGAGGTTACGCAGAAGGGCAAAGTGAACGAAACGGATGACAGAGTTCCCCTCGTCGTCATTACCCACAAGAGCAACGAAAACGCGATGAAGAATGCGACGGCGAAAATCAACGCCTCTGGCATCGGCACGGTAGAGAGCATCGTTCGCGTAGAAAAATAAAATACGAAAAAACGCCTTGATTTAGGTGCGTTATTTAGGAGGGAATTTATGAACAAAGCTGTAAAAAGAATTACTGCAACTTTGCTTGGTGCTATTTGTGTGATGGGTATGGCGGCTTGTGATAATAGTCAGCATACTTGTCAAGCTAGCGGTGTATGGTCGAGCGATAAAACGGGCCATTGGCACGCTTGCACGGGCGCGGATTGCGATGAAAAATTGGATTTTGGGGCGCACTCTTACACGAAATACGGCAACACTCAATGCGAGTGCGGTCATTTCGATACGACGAAAGCAACTTCGGCGGAAAGCTTGGGCGCTTATTACGATGCGCCCGACGGTAGCGTTGTAAGCGGCCGCTACTTTACGGATACCGTTCTTATTTTCCCCGAAACCTTTGATGACGGCAATATGGAACACGATATTACCGTTGTTAATGCAGAGGCTTTCTATGAAAACACCACCCTTCAAGCGGTTGGTTTAAGCGAAAAAATTTATATGCTGGAAGATTCTGCGTTTGAAGGCTGTACCGCTTTGGAGACGGTGTACTTCCCCGTGGCGGACTTCTTGGCCAGCAAGGCGCTTGCATCGGTCGGCAACGGCGCGTTTGCCGGTTGCACCAGCTTGACGAAGTTGTATTTTGGCGATGAAAAATGTGCTTGGTATATCGGTGATTCCGCCTTCATCGGTTGCGGCTTCGTTAGCTTGACCTTGCCCACGGGCACGAAGGAAATTGGCGATCTTGCGTTTGAAGGCTGTCAACAGTTGCAGACGATTACCATTCCTGCTGGCGTAGAATATATCGGTATGTACGCGTTTGATAAGTGTCCTGCTTTGAGAACGGTGAACTTTGGCGGTACGAAGGCGCAGTTTGAAGAGTTTTTGGGCGACTCCAACGAAGTAGGTATAGACGACCCTGCCGACTGGTTGTTCCTTGATAAAGACCAGCGTGAGCCTATCACGGTAAATTGCAGCGACGGCTCGATGACTCTCTAATTTTAGAACCTTAAAATAATATACACCTCAAAAGTTGTGCGACTTTTGGGGTGTATGCTTTTATACAGGAAAGTGGGAGTTGAATATTCGCTACTCGCCGCAATTAAAAAGAACGAGCCCTGTATAATACAGAGCTCGTTCGCAAGCTTTTATGGTGGCGCTTAGTCCTTATTTTCCTCGTTGGATTTATCGGACTTATTCTTTTTGCCCTCGTCCTTCGGGGGCTTGTTTTCCGTCATCGTGAAGGACAATTCGATATCCTTGTTTGCCGTACAAATCTCGTGGACGATGTCGTCTTCCCATTCCTTTTTAAGGGTGAACACGCTAAATTCTTCGCCGCAGTAGATGGTCAGCTTATGCGTACCTCTGTCGTGCTCCATTTTTGTGATGGTGGAGATGGGCAGACGGCTTTTGATAAACCCAAAGCGGGTAATCAGCTCTCCGCCCTCAACGATAAATTCCGACTTTACCAAAATAGCGATGATGACCGCCGCGAGGAAGAGGCAGATTGCAATGAGGAAGGGGCTTTGCAGCACCTTGTTGAAATCCCCAAGTCCTTCGCTGATGATGCGATAGACGGACATGCCGACCCCTGCCGCGCATAACAGTAGGGCAAGGATGCAAAAAAGGACGATTGCAGTGCTATGGCGAAAGGGGAAAACCTTTCGATTGTTTTGAGGAAGATTTTGTTTCATACCTGCATTATAGCACGCTCAAACAAAAAAAGCAAGACAAACCGTTGGAAAAATAGACGAAATTTTTCCCTAAGAGGTTGCAATTTTTCTTTATCTGTTTTATAATAAAAGTTGTGAGGCAAAAGAAATGGTAAAAGAAGATACACAAAATATACGCGGCGAAATAAATCGCACGGATGAAAAGGAGCGTGCTCAATTCGAAAGAATGACGAAGACGCCCATTCCCCGTTTGATTATTTCCTTGGGGATACCCACCATGCTGAACATGATGGTGACCTCTCTATACAATATGGCGGATACGCTGTTTGTGTCGGGGCTTGGGGACCAAGCCGTCGGTGCGGTCAGCGTGGTGCTTTCCTTGATGTCGATTATCCAAGCCATCGGTTTTACGCTGGGTATGGGCGCGGGGAGTCTGGTTTCAGCGTTGCTGGGAAAACGCGACCAAAAGGGCGCGGATAGGGTAGCATCGGCGGCGTTCTTTTCGGCGCTGGGGATAGGGTTATTGCTCACGGTATTCGGCTTAATTTTCTTGGAGCCGTTGGTCGTATTGTTGGGCGCGGAGCAGGAGGTCGGCGTTGCGTTTACCACCCTGGATTATGCGAAAATTTATTCTACGTACATTTTATTTTCTGCGCCCATGATGTGTATGTCCTTTGTGATGAACAACCTCTTGCGTTCGCAAGGGAAGGCGGTTACTTCAATGATCGGGCTTTGCACGGGCGCGGTTTTGAATATAGCTTTGGACCCCATTTTAATTTACGGCGCGGACATGGGGGTGCAGGGCGCGGCGCTCGCGACCATGATTTCTCAGGCGGTCAGCTTTAGTATCCTTATCTTCATCTTCTTTTCAGGGAAGACGATTACCAACATTTCGCCTAAAAATCTGTCCGCGTATTTCTCGACCATCGGGCGCGTGGTACATACGGGTTTCCCGTCTTTCTGTCGTCAAGTGCTTGCCAGCCTTTGTACCGTCCTTTTAAACAACCTTCTGAAGGGGACTTTGGGGGCGCAGGCGGCGTTTGGCGTGGTGCAAAAGGTCTTTATGCTTGCCTTTTCCATTTCGCTGGGTATCGGGCAGGGGTATCAACCGGTGCTTGGGTACAATCATAGCGCGAGGAAGTACGACCGAGTACGCGAAGCGTATTTGTTTACGCTGGCGTTTTCGACGGGGATTATGGTTGGTTTTGCGGCGATTTGCGCAATCATTGCCCCGTGGCTGATAGGGACGTTCTTGGAATCGGAAACCGCCCGTGAAATCGGTACGGCGGCGCTTCGCTTTCAATGTCTTTCGATGCCGTTGTTGCCCGTTAACTTTATGGCGGGTCTGACCTACCAAGTGGTGGGCAATAAGCTGGCGGCGGCAGCTTTATCGGTATCGAGACAGGGGCTGTTCTATATCCCGCTGATTTTCATTCTTCCGCCGCTATTTGATATCACGGGGATTGAATGTATGCAATCTGTGTCCGACCTGTTGTCCTTCCTCTTTGCGATTCCGTTTACGATCTATTTCTTAAACGGCTTAAAAAAGAGTGGCGCGGAAAATCTAAAACACGAGGTGTATTACGATGGAGAATAAAAAACGCATCTTTGACGACCTTGCCTTAGAAGAAGCGGAGAAATTCTTGTTGGAATATCAACGGCAAAAGCCGTGGTATTCGGGGGCGATGAAAACGGTCTGCGCCAAGTTTGAGGTGTTGGACGATGAGTTTGCCATGCTTCGTGGTCACGACCCCATTCACCATATTGAGAACCGTTTAAAATCGGTGGAAAGCTCGTATGAAAAGCTTGCCCGCCGTGGGTTTGCGCAGGTGGCGGAAAATCTCACGGAATTAAAGGACATCGCGGGTGTGCGCGTTATTTGTAGCTACGTAGAGGACGTGTACGATATTGCGGACGTATTTCTGCGCCAAGAAGGGGTGGTGCTTTTGCAGAAGAAGGACTACATAGAAAGCCCCAAACCCAACGGCTATCGCAGTCTGCATTTGATTGCGGAAATTCCCGTTTCTCTCTCCAAGGAAACGCGTAGCGTGCCCGTAGAAATCCAGCTTCGCACGATATCTATGAACATGTGGGCAAGTCTTGAACACGAGGTTTCTTACAAAGTAAACGCCGACCTTTTAGACAGATACCGCGCGGAATTGAAGACCTGCGCAGACGAAATGTATGCGGTGGAAAAGAAGATGCAGGGCATCTGCAACCGTATCCGTACCCAGCCCAACGGGCGTGAATAATGTAACCAAAGATGAGTTATCGTACACAAAAGCTTGCAAAGGAAAAGCTAAAACAAAGTATATTTCGTATCGTCTTGATACTAATTTGCGTTTTGCTTGCGGGGCTTTGCGTGGTTTCTGCTTTCGTTCCTATGGAAAGCTGGAGATACCACGTCGGCTTGCCGAAGGTTTCCGTTCGCGAGGAAGGCGAACTGCGCGTGCATTATCTGGACGCAGAAAACGGCGTCTGTACGCTGGTGGAGTTGCCGGACGGTAAAACGGTGCTTATCGGCGGTGGCGCGGATGACGGCGAGGCGAAAAAGTCGGTGCTTCGCTTTTTAAACGCGTTAGAGGTCTGTAACCTTGATGCGGTGGTTGTTCCCGATACTACTGCGCGTGGCGTGGGTGTCTTGCGCGAAGTTGTGCGTTATTATACGGTGGGCGCGGCGTACCTTTTAGAGGAAGAGGGGAATAATGCAACCTACGAGGCGTTTCTTGCTGACTTAGAACGCAAGGAAATCCCGAAATATACCGCAAGCTTTGGCGTTCTGATGGAAAACGAGGAGTATTCCCTGCGGGTATTATATCCGCTTGCGGACAGGACGTCTACGGACGAACTAGTGCTCACCCTCTCTTACGGCGGCACGGAGGTGCTGCTTGGTGGTAGATACGGAAAGGACACTTTTAAGGCGCTTGAAACGGAAAAGCAACTGCGCCTTTTGGAGAGGTGGGGTGTAAAAATCAAACGCTTTGACGTCGTGCAGCTGCGGACGGATGCGGATGAGGAAACTCTGCGCAGTTTTCTTGGGGCGCTTGAATGTCGGGCAGCGGTATTCTCCTGCCGTGGTGGCAAGAACGACAGTCCCAGCCAGGAAGTCTTGCTTGCCTTGGAGGAATACGGCACGGCCGTATACCGAACGGACGAAAACGGTTATATCACCCTTTGCTTGACCAAAGACGGCTACGCCTTCGAAACGCAAAGATAGGTGATTTGTCAAACTAAGTGCAACACTTTTTAAGAAAAAGTTCAAATAAATCTATTGGTTTTTGGAAATTTAATACCTTTTTCGGTCTGGCGTTAATTAACGCCAGATTTTTTTCAAGCGTTTTCGGGGAAACACGAG
>JAZOMO010000020.1:0-82368 GCA_045654025.1 Candidatus Scatosoma sp. | reverse complement strand
ACCAAGGCCAATAAATTGGCGATTGTTTTCTTTTTCATTATTTTTCCTTCCTTTTCAATTTTTCCAAGATAACAATAAATCCGTTTCCAAAAAATGGTGACGTAATTATTATATAAATATTGTATCACTTTTTTTTGATTTGTCAATAGCTAATCGAGGGGGATTTAATATTTTTCTGGGTTGATGTGTGTATTTTGTGCGGTAGTAGAAAATGCGGCGTGGTATTTGTTTTTTTCTTGAAATAATGGTTGCTTTTTGGTATGCTTACAGGAGTGAGTAATTGCAGAATAGTTAATTATAGGGCGAAAGTATACCGTCGGCGAATAGTGTGCGGGCGAAGTGGCTTGTCAGAGCTTGAAGGAAAACAAAGCCGTTGCAAACGTCTGCATAAAGACCTTGCAAGCAAAGCTTGAAAAAGAGAACGTCATGGTGCATTTCCCTGATTCGTATGTACCGGAAGACAGGACGCATATCATTCACGGCAAAAACATGTCGGAAATCCAAGGCGGCCATTTTTAATCAGCTCAATCACAATTAAAAAAAGTTGGACACACCTCGGTGTATCCAACTTTTTATATTTTTTATAGTGATTACGGCTTCTTAATGGTTAAATTCAGGACGAATGCGATGACCGAAAGGGCAAGCAATACGATAAACGGTGCGATATACCCGCCGCTTGCTTCGCAGATGGCTGAACAGCCGGTTGCAATAAATGCTCCAAGCACTAAATTAAACCCACTAAGGCTAAGGTTGGCGGAATAGTGCTTTTGACCATACAACGTAGCGATGAGCGCGGACGGAACCGTGGGTACTGTGCCGTAGGCAAGCCCCGTTAAGCAAAGCCCAACGATACACAGCGGCAACGAGGTGATACATACCGCAAGCAGGCTGACGCCCGATGCGATAATGGCTAATACCCCTGCATACAACAGCGTGAATCGCCGTCCAAGCGTATCAAACGCCACGCCGGTCAGAATTCTACCAACACCGTTGCAAACGGCAAGAATGCCGACAAGTGTGGTGGCAAGGTCAGTTTGCGCCCCGACGGAAATCGCTAAGTCACGGGCCGAGCTAATAACCGAATTGCCAACGGCGGCGATAAAAGCAAGCGAAAGAAACATTCGCCAGAAGGTAAAATTGCGAATCATTTCTTTGGGGGTGTAATCCTTCACCTCGAAATCTTCCTGCTTTGTTTTGGCTGCCTTTTTTTGCGGCAGAGAAATGCTGCTGTCGGGGGCTTTTATAATAAAGGAAGAAAGACTAATTACGAGGACGAGGGCGACGCCGAGTACGAAGTAGGTGTTTCGCCAACCAAAGCTGCTGTCAAACAACGCGTCCGCAATCTTGCCAAACAAAAGGGTGCTCAGACCAAACCCCATCATCAGTGCGCCGGACGAAATCCCGCGCTTATCGGGAAACCAAGCGTTTACCGACGAAATGATAATGATATACGACGTGCCGATTCCCGACCCAGCGAGCAAGGCGTAGGTCAAATAAAGCAGTATGCCGCTTTCTGCGGTCAGCAGGCTTGTTAAAATAAAGCCAAGCCCTGCCAAAACGCCTGCAATCAGAATGGTAAGTCGAGGACCGATGCGTTTTACGATATAGCTAGAAGAGAACCCGCCCAAACAAAAAAAGCAAAGCGTAAGTGTATAGTTCAAGGAAAGGGCGGATTCCTCGTAGGAAAGATGACCCTTAAGGGGGGCTTTTAAAATCGACCAAGCGTATATGATGCCTGCAAACAGCATTGCCAAAACGCCCGCGGCTAATATAAAGTATCTTTTCGAAAGGTTGTTTTGTTGTGTCATAATCTTGTTTTTGCTTTACTTTTTTGTAAAGTAAATACGGTTTATGTAATAGAATAAATAAGGTAGGCGCTCTTTCCTTTGGTCAAAGCGCCTAGCCTAACGAGTTTGACTCTCGTTAGGCTAAAGTTTAATATTCAGCCGATGTAATCACGCCGCCGCCGAGGCAGTTTTCTCCGTCGTACAATACTGCGTATTGTCCTTCAGTGACCGCGCGTTGCGGTTCGACAAAGTCAATGTGTACGGTATCGTCGTCGTTGATATGCACGTGAACGGCTTGTTCGTCCTGACGATAGCGGAACTTTGCCGTGCAGGGAAAATCCTTCGTGGTGGGCTTTTGCGGAATCCAGTTAAAGCCGCTCACCTCACACGATTTCGAATAGAGGGGGCTTTCATCGCCGTGAGAAACGTACAAGACGTTGTTTTTTAGGTCCTTTTTAACGACAAACCAGCGCCCTTGTTCCCCTTTCATACCGCCAAGGTCCAAGCCTCTGCGTTGTCCAAGGGTATAATACATCAGTCCAGCGTGCTCGCCGACTTCCTTCCCGGAAAGGTCTAAGATCTTGCCAGGGCAGGCAGGCAAATAGTTGCTTAAAAACTGCTTAAAGTTCCTTTCACCGATAAAGCAAATCCCCGTGCTGTCCTTCTTTTTTGCGGTCGCAAGTCCGTTTTCGAGGGCGATTCTACGAATTTCCGACTTCTCCATGTCCTGCAGGGGGAAGAGGACGTCTTTCAGCTGTTCCTGCGAAAGCTGATTCAAGAAATAGGTCTGGTCTTTGTTTTGGTCGCGCGCCTTCTGCAACAGATGCACGCCGTCCTCGTGGGTAATTTTGCAATAATGCCCCGTAGCGATATAGTCTGCGCCCAAGCGTTTCGCCTCTTCAAGGAAGGGGCCAAACTTGATTTCGCGGTTACAGAGCACGTCGGGATTCGGCGTGCGCCCTGCGGCGTATTCTGCAAGGAAGTAGGAGAACACTCGGTCCATATATTCCTTTGCGAAATTGACGGTATAGTAGGGGATATCGAGGACGGAACAGACTCGGCGTACGTCCGCGAAGTCATCTTCGGCGGTACAGCAACCATTTTCGTCGTTCTCTTCCCAGTTGAGCATATATAAGCCTATGACGTTATAGCCTTGCTCTTTTAATAAGAGGGCGGCAACCGAGCTATCGACGCCACCGCTCATACCGATTACAACCGTTTTAGACATACACACCTCGCTTGGCGAACTGCGTGGCGAGCAAAAATAGGGCAATCGCCTGCGAAATTCGTCAAAGTTATTTCATCATTCTAAGACATTATACCACAAACGATTGCAAAAAGAAAACAAAAAAATACCCACTCACAACTACCTTTTTACGAAATTGCTGATTTTTATCCTAGAAAAAAAATAAAAAGGCGCTTTTTTGCAAAATCCGTATTGACAGAATAAAAAATATATTGTATAATAGCTTAAAATAATTATGTGGAGGCGATAAACCGTGTGGGAATGGTTGAAGTCGTGTGTTGAATTAGAAGAATTAAGATTTTTGCTTAGTTTATTGCTTGCGGCGATTTTGGGTGGTGCAATCGGTCTGGAAAGAAAGTCCAGGGCAAAGGAAGCGGGTTTGCGTACCCATACCGTCGTGTGCTTTGGCGCGGCGCTCATGATGTTGATTTCCGTTTATGGCTTTGAAGGCTCTAAGGCGGACCCTGCTCGTCTTGCGGCGCAGATCGTTGCCGGCGTAGGTTTCCTTGGCGCAGGCATGATCGTATACCGTAAAAATGCGGTACACGGCTTGACGACGGCGGCGGGTGTTTGGACGACGGCTGGTATCGGTATGGCTTGCGGCGGCGGTATGTGGTTGCTTGCAATCGGCGCGACCGCTATGCTCATCTTCTTCCAGTGGCTGTTCCATCGCAACTGGAAAGTGTTTAAGCATAAGAAACATTATATCGTTCGCATCGTATTCGAACAGCGCACGGATGAGCGTGAACAGATTAAGCAGCTCTTCGAAACGGATCGTTATAACAGCTTGGTCATTGACCGTGAGGGGGATAAACTCGTTTATCACGCGAAGCTGTATACCGACATTGAATATTCTTCTTCGCAGTTGAACGAGATTATCGAAAAGCATCCGTTCATCTACACCTTAGAGCGTGAAGACGATAATTAATCAATAATTAAAAAAGAAACGAGCCGAAAGAAATCGGCTCGTTTTTCATTCTGTGGTTACATACGCCTGCGGCAATAACATACCAAATCTTCGGTTTGAATAAACAACCCAAGTTGACGATTCAACTTGGGTTGTTTCTGGTGGACGCGAGAGGGCTCGAACCTCCGACCTCTACCATGTCAAGGTAGCGCTCTAACCAACTGAGCTACGCCTCCAAAATGAAGTTGTTTATTGCAGCTTGTTTATTATAACAAAAGAATTGCCGTTCGTCAATGGTTTTCGTTGTCTTTTTTAAAAGAAAATAAAAAAAGTAATAGTTTCTTTTATCCTCTTGACATTTCTATAGAAAAGGGCTATAATAACGAAAAGGAAGGAAATGATTATGAAAAAAGTTGACGTACAAAATCGTTTCAATATGGACGATATCGATAGGCAAATTTTATCGCTGATGAAGGACGATGCCCGCATTTCTTTGAAGAGCTTGGCGGAGCATACCTATCTTTCCTCCACAGCGGTGTCTGCAAGAATCGAAAAGCTGGAGCGCGCAGGGTATATCCAAGGCTATTTCACAAAAATCAATCCTGCAAAGTTTGATTTGGATATAAAGGCCTTTATCAGCCTGGAATTAGAGCCTATCCAAAAGAAGGATTTTTACCCGTATATTCAATCGTGCGAAAACGTGGTGCAATGCAGTTGTGTCACGGGTGAGTATTCGATGCTGATTGAGGTGCTGTTCGGCAGTACGTCGGCGCTGGATAAATTCATCAACGAATTGCAACACTTTGGGAGGACGAAGACGCAGATTGTTTTCTCTACTCCCGTAGAGCATCGCGACGTTTTGCCTAAAGAAAAATAATTCAAACTACATAAAAGAGCTTGCGGGAGTTTTATCCGACAAGCTCTTTTTTTGTTGCAACTTTATTCTTCATTCTCTTCTTTGTTCTTGTTGGAAATAGCAAAGAAGTGATAGAAGATAGGGTAAAGAATGAGGTTGGTCAGGAAGATTGCAGGCAGGAGGATGTAGGAGAGCAAAATCATCGGGTCGCCCAAGGGAGCACGGCAATAAACCGCAACCATAGAGGCAGTAATAACGCCTACGAAGAATAGGATAACGGCGCTAAAGATAGAGCCTCCCGATTTCTTGTTCAACCTTGCATTCGATTGATATCCGCTTGCATAGAGGATAGAGCAGGTTGCAAAAAATACGAGCCCTGCCGCCATCGGGATTAACGGGTAGTAGAAGGGGACGCCAAGCGTATCCTTCATAAAGTATACGATGATGCACTCTATTGCAAGAAGGCAGAAGGTAAGCAGTGCCGACTTGAAGATGGTTGCGCCTTTGTTAAAGGTGGGTGCGGGTTTCGCGGGTTTTGCGTATGCCGCGGCAGGGGTGCGCACAGGGGCGGTTCTGCTGTTTAAACGAATCCCATCTCGTTCTGCTCTCTTGTACAATTCATCTGCCGCAGGATTGCCGCTTACGTAATACGGTGTTTCGTAAGTAGGCATCGCGGGCGAATGGGCAGGGGTTCTCGGTTGTGCATTCAACTCCGCGGCGCGGCGTTCCAGCTCTGCGCCCAAGGCTTGCAGTCTTGCCTCTTCGCGGCGGAAGGCGTCTTCTTTGGCGTTGAGGGAGTCGACGAACACGCGGTTGGATTCAGCCGCGCGGCGTTTCTCCTCACGGAATTGCGTTTTTTCTGCCTCGAAGGCCTTCTTTTCGTCTTCAAAAGCGGTCTTTTCAGCCGCAAACGAGCTTTTTTCCGCTTCAAACGCCATCATTGTATCGTTCAGATGTTTTACCTGCGCGGCGTGTGTTGCGTATTTGTCTTCGTTTTCAAATTGCTGCAAGGTTAACGCCTGCTTTTTGGCAAGATAATCAAGCTGTTGTTGGTTAAACAGTTCCAAGCGAGTGGTTAATTCTGCCTGTCGTTGCTTCATCAGCTCTTGTTCATATCGCAACTGTTCGCTCAGGCGTTTCAGCTGTTCCTGCTGCTCAGCGAGCGAAAGCTGTTCTTTAGCAAACTGTTCTCTATCAGCGATGGTGCGGTTTTCGTCGAGGTTGAAGGAGTGTAATTTTTCGTTCAACTCTCGTTCCTTGCGTTCGATTTCCGCCGCAAAAGCCTCAATTTCTGCTTTTTCCGTCTCCAAACGATTCTTTTGCGCCTCTAAAGCGTCTGCTTTTTCGGCGAAAGCATCTCTCTCATCGCGAAGAAGGTCTATTTGCGCCATTAATTCCGCCGTTTTTTCATTGTTGGCGGTGGTGGCATCAAGCTTGCTCTTTTCAAACTCAGCGCGATCGTTGTCGAGGCGAAGCTGGTCAGAAGAAATCTTCGAGAGAAGCTCGTACGAAGCTGCGTTCTTCTCGGACAATTCTATTTGTGCGCTGGCAAGAGCGGTTTCCCGCTTTTCAAGGTCGTCTTCTTTGAGTTGCAGGGATTTTTCAAGGGCAACGAGGCGATTTTCTTTTTCCTGCAACTGCGTTTGCAAGGTTTCAATTTGGTCAAGTTGCGCCGTGTTGGTCGTCTGGCTTTGACGCAGGGTCAGCAGTTCCAAACGCATAGCCGAATATTCCTGTTGCAGGGAGAGGAGTGCGGACTCCGTTTCTTTCAGTTCCTCTGCTTGCGTGTTTACGGCAGAGAGATATTCTTCCGCTTGTTTGTTTGCGTTATTCAATGCTTCTTCCAGCGAACGGATGGTTTCTTGCGCCTCCTGCAACTGAGCCTGCTTTTCCTGCAGGGCAAGTTCCTTTGCCTCTAATTCGCCTTCCTTTTCGGACAGAGCCAAGGCTTGCGCGGCAAGCTCTTCCTTCTGCGCTTGAATTTTCTCGTTAAACTCGCCGAGGTCGTTCCTTTTAGAGGAGAGGTCGGCGTTTTGCGTAGCGAGTAGAGAACGCTCCCTTTGCAGTTCATTTTTCAGCGCCGCAAGGGCAGATTTTTCCGCCTCAATTGCCGTTTCACGCGTCGCCAAGGAACGCTTTAATTCCTCTAATTCGGTCTGTTTTTCGGCGATAAAGGAGAAATCGTAGTGGTCGCCGCCGTCGGAGATTAAGCTGTCGATAATCGTTCTGGAAAACTCCCATTCAGAGAGGTTTCGTTTTGCGACCTCACGGCCTTGCTCGGTCAGATGTAACCACTTTCTTCTGCCGCCGTTGGAAAATTCACCCTCGTAGGAAGTGACGTAGCCCAAGGACTCCAACCGTTTTAATGCGCTGTAAAGAGTGGGGGGCTTTAATTTATAAAGTCCTCCGCTTTTGCGTTCGATTTCATCCATGATATCATAACCGTATTTGTCCTCGTCGTAGAGGGTGCGTAAAATGATAGTATTGATATGCCCGCGGATGAGGTCAGCGCTGATTCCAACCAGTTGCTCCTCGCCACCGGTGATAGCGTTTTCGTCCATAAGTTCGGGTTCGCGAACGTCCGTTTTTTCCATAGCTTCTCCTTTGTGTTGTGTCAGACGAAATACTCATTTCGTGCTGAAATTATTCTGCTACACATTTATTTTATCATAAATACGAATGTCTGTCAATGTTATAAACGAAATATATCATGTAAAAATGGGAATTTTCTGCAAAAATCTACCCTTTTTAAGGGTATACAGCCTACAAAGGTTGACATTTTCTCTAAAATATGTTATACTACAATTGTTATGGAGAAGTATCAACACAAACACAATTTTAACGTGCGTTATTGCGACGTAGATTTTCGCGACGAGTTAAAACCGTCCACGCTTTTGGCGTACCTTGAAGAGGCGGCGTGTTATAGCGCGGACGAGCTTGGTTTTGGCTATCAGTACGTCTGTCCGAGAGGGCTTGCTTTTGTGGTGTCAAACGTCTGCTGTGAATTTATAAAACCCGTTCGTCTGTTCGACAAAGACGTGTCCGTTCGCACGTGGCCGTTGCCTCCGTCCTACGTCGTATTCCAAAGAGAATACCAGCTGTGCGTGGGTGACGAAGTGGCGGTAAACGCTTCTTCCCGCTGGTGCTTGTTGGACTTAGTAAACGGAAAAATTGCTCCGTCAAAACGCATTGAAGGGCAGGATTATTCAACCTATAATACGGATAGGGCGCTCGAGGTGCAACAATGGAAAATCCCGTCCTTCTCTATCGAAGATAGCGAACCGAATTTTTCCATCAAAATTGCGAATTCCGAATACGACCATAATTTCCACGTGAATAATACGAAGTATGCTGATTATTGCTTTAACGTATTTACGCTGTCGGAATTACAGACTATGACGCTGAAATATTTTGCGATTTCCTACGTCAAACAATGCTACGAGGGGGACGTCCTTCGCTTTTACAGAAAGGAAGTGGGTGAAAAGTCGTACCTCGTGCAGGGTATCAACGACAAGCAGGAAATTGTCGTTCAGGCGGAGATTCGTTTCGTATGAGAAAGCTGGAAATTCGAGGTGGCAAGGTCATTGAAGGAGGGCTGGATTCGCCAAAGGGATTTCGGCTTTTTTGCAACGCCGAGGCTGGCGTATTATTCAGCGAAACCTTCGCAACGACCGTCTATTTGCCTGCAAAAAATCGACTGGGTGGTCGATCGGTCAAAATCGCGAAAAATATCGGCGGTAAACATACCGTCCGCGCCGTCGTGCTCACAAACTGTGGGGCAGACGTCTTGCAACGCGGTGCGCGCGATCGTGCGGTGGCGCGTGTCAATTACGCCAGCGACCTTCTGTCTATTCCTGCCTTTGAGGTGCGCCCGATTTTTGTGGGAGAAGTGTCCGTCAAGGCAGACGACGACTTGGCGCTGGATTCAATTAAGGATTGCGCCAGGGGCATTTTGGCGAAGGAGCGGCGGGGCCTTTCTCACCTTAATGCGCCTACGCACACGGCTGCGGTACAATTTTATTTAGGAGACGATTATCTTTGTACGCTGGCAGGTTCGGTCTTCACAGATGCGACCTGTCCTGCGACGAAAAGAACGGTCCTCTTGACGACGGACGTTGCGATTTCCTACGAATGTTTACATACCTGCTTGGAATCGGAGCTTCGGGATAGCTTTGACCTTTTGGAAATTCCCCCTGCGCCAAACGACGGGGTGATGTTTTTAGCCAGTGGTCTTGCCGGAAACAACCCCATTCAGGCGCGCGACGTGGAGTATACGAAGTTTGCAAAGGCGCTCAATTTCGTCCTGACCGAGCTGTGTGGTAAGATGCTTTCCAACGGAAAGAGGAAGAGCGTCTTGCGGTTAAAGGTGGCTGGCGCTACCTCAAAGCGGCTTGCGTGGGACGTTATCAGCAACGCATACGCTTACTTTTTATTGTCGGGCAGCGAGGATATTCCTTTAATCAAGGGGATGATTTCGTGTATCGGCGGTGTCGATTCGCCGCTTAGAAAGAATAAAATGCAGGTTTGGGTGCAGTCGGAGAGGGGGAGGCTGTTGCTTATTTCGGACGGACGGCAGTTATTTATTGAAGACGGACCTGCCGCGGAAATTTTGCAAGGGGAGAAGGCAGAGGTTTGCGTGGATTTCCAAAACGGGAATTACGGGGCGTCTGGTTGGATTCCAAAAGGCTGCAGAAAATTATTAAATTTTTAAAAAAATCATCGCAGATGTTTTGCAATTTCTTGACAAACGTAATTTTTAGTGATATAATCATCAAGATAAATAGGAGAACGGTATGGTTTTTGAAACGGTACAAATGGAATACGGTATGATCGACAGCCGTAGCGCCGCTAATTTGGGCAGCGCAATCGGTTGCGTTTCCGCTTTTCAAAAATCTCTCCCTTTTCATTTACAGAATAATTCTTTTCAAGGCTGATTTGTTGAAAATCAGTCTTATTTTTTAATTTACGGCTAAGCTGACAAGACTTGAACCTTTCAGGTTTTGACGGCGAGAAATCCCCAAATTGTGCAGGATTCCCTCTTGCAATACGGACGGTATTCCTGCGCGAAAATCCTTTCATTTAAGAAATTTCGCGCTCGTGAAAACTGCGAAGCATCTTAAAATAGGGATTTTGCGATGAATTTAGGCGGTGGTGACCGCCGCCGTATCGACATACTGCAAGGGCGCAACTGTCTTAAAGGCGCGCAAAATAACATTTTAAGACTGAAATACTTCAAGTCTTGTCAGCTTAGGTAGAAACTTTTAGGAAGTGAACGATATGAGAAAAAAAGTGTATTTAACTCTTGCAAACGGAAAGGTGCTCAGCGGTTATCGCTTTGGCGCGGATGCAGATGCGACAGGTGAACTCGTCTTCACGACAGGCATGGTCGGCTACGACAAGGTCTTGACGGACCCTGCGTACTATGGTCAAATCGTTGTCCAGACCTTCCCTTTAATCGGCAACTACGGCGTGATTGCCTCGGAATTGGAGAGTAAAAAAACGCACGTAGCCGCTTACGTGGTTCGTGAATACTGCGAATATCCGTCCAACTTCCGCACGGAAGAAACGCTGGATAGCTACTTAAAGCGCAACGGCGTTGTGGGTATTTACGGCGTTGACACCCGTGAGCTCGCCTCCATCATTCGTGATGCCGGTGCGATGCCGGCGAAAATTTCGTCTGCCCCTGCATCGGTAGAGGAGCTTTCCTCCTACGAAGTAAAGGGTGCTGTTGAGGCGGTTTCGATTAAGGAAGTCACTGTATACAACGAGAGTGCGGACAAGTCCGTGGCATTCGTCGATTACGGCGCAAAGGAAAGCGCGGTGCAGTTCTGGGTGAATCAGGGCTTGAAGGTGGTAAGAGTGCCTTCTTCCTATTCTGCCTCGGAAATCCTTGCGCTGAATACGGACGGTATCGTCCTTTCGGAAGGTCCTGGAAACCCTGCGGAAAACAAGGGATTGATTGCCACGATTAAAGAATTGATCGGTAAAAAACCGATGTTTGCGGTGGGCTTAGGCATGCAGATGACGGCGCTTGCATTTGGCGCGCAAGTTGTGAAGATGAAGTACGGTCACCGTGGCGGAAATCAGCCTGTAAAATACCTCGGCACGGGTCGAGTTTACGTTTCCTCGCAAAACCACGGCTACGAGGTTGTAAAAGACAGCGTGAAAGCGGGTGAAATCTGCTTTATCAACGTCAACGACGGCGGTGTTGAAGGGATTGAAGATGTAAAGGAAGGGATTGTTTCCGTGCAGTTCTCGCCTGAATCCTGCTCGGCCGCATTAGAGCCGAATTTCTTGGCGCAATCGTTTATTGAAAAGCTTGCGGAGGTAAGATAAGATGCCTAAAAGAAGTGATATTAAAAAAGTTTTGGTAATCGGCTCTGGTCCTATCGTTATCGGACAAGCTGCGGAATTTGACTATGCAGGCGCGCAGGCTTGCCGCGTGTTGAAGAGCGAGGGCGTCAACGTTGTCCTTTGCAACTCCAACCCCGCTACGATTATGACGGACAAGGCGCTTGCCGACGAGATCTATTTGGAGCCGTTGACGGAAGAGAGCTTAAAGCGTATCATTCTCAAGGAAAAGCCGGACAGTTTGCTTGCATCGCTCGGTGGACAAACGGGTCTTACGATGGGCTGTAAGCTTGCAAAATCGGGCTTCTTGGCGCAGCACGGCGTAAAGCTGATCGGTACAAAGCTCGATGCGATTGACCGTTCCGAGGACAGAGAACTGTTCAAGGAAACGATGGAAAAAATCAATCAACCCTGCGTTCCCTCGGACATCGCTTATACGGTAGAGGAGTGCGTGGAGATTGCTGGTCGCTTGAAATACCCCGTCATCATTCGTCCTGCCTACACCCTTGGCGGCGCAGGCGGTGGCGTTGCGTATAACGAAGAGGAATTACGCCTCATTTCCCACAACGGGTTGATGCTTTCCCCGATTACGCAGGTACTCATTGAAAAGTATATCGCAGGCTGGAAGGAAGTCGAATTTGAAGTTCTGCGCGACAGCGCAGGTAACGTATTGACGGTATGCTCTATGGAAAACGTAGACCCCGTCGGTATCCACACGGGCGACTCTATCGTCGTTGCTCCCGCGGTGACCCTTTCCTGCAAGGAATATAATATGCTCAGAAGCTCGGCGCTGGCGATTATCACCGAGCTGGGTATCGAGGGCGGCTGCAACGTGCAGTTCGCTTTGAACCCCGATTCTTTTGAATATTCGGTTATCGAAGTTAACCCTCGTGTCAGCCGTTCTTCGGCGCTGGCATCTAAAGCGACGGGTTTCCCGATTGCAAAGGTGACGACGAAGATTGCGCTTGGTTATACGCTGGACGAAATCCGCAACGACGTGACGGGTACTTCGTTTGCTTGCGTAGAGCCGACGATCGACTACTTGGTTGTAAAGATGCCCAAGTGGCCGTTTGACAAATTCTTGTACGCAAAACGCCAACTCGGTACGCGTATGAAGGCAACTGGCGAGGTCATGTCCATCGGTACTTCGTTTGAAATGGCGATGATGAAAGCGGTGCGTGGCGCGGAAATTTCCACCAGCACGATGAACTACAAGAAATTTAAAGACTGGACGAAAGAGGAATTGCTTGCGCAGCTCCACGAAATGACGGACGAGCGTATCTTTGCCGTATACGCCGCATTGAAAAAGGGCGTTACCGTAGACGAGGTCTTCAACGCAACGAAAATCGACAGATGGTTCTTGCATAAATTCCTCAACCTGATTGCATACGAACAGCGTTTGGAGAGCGGTGAAGAGCTCACCGAAGAACTGTATGCAGAGGGCAAACGACTGGGCTATTTGGACAAGGATATCGCCGCATTTGCTAAACAAGATTGTCCCACGAGAAGAAAAGCCGTCTACAAGATGGTAGATACCTGCGCGGCGGAAATTTCAGCAAAGACCCCGTATTTCTATTCCACTTTTGACGAATGGGAACACGACGAGGCAAAACCTTTCGTTGATAAGAGCGAGAAAAAACGCATCGTCGTTATCGGCTCTGGTCCGATTCGTATCGGTCAGGGTATCGAATTTGACTATTCTTCCGTACACTGCGTATGGACCTTGAAGGAACTTGGCTACGAGGTTGTCATCATCAACAACAACCCCGAAACGGTATCCACCGACTTTGATACCGCAGACAGATTGTACTTCGAGCCGTTGACCCCCGAGGACGTACAGCACGTTTTGGACGTTGAAAAGCCTTACGGCGTCATCATCACCTTTGGCGGTCAGACGGCAATCAACCTTTGCTCTTATTTTGATACCCACGGTATTCGTATTCTGGGTACGAGCGCGGACAGCGTTGACAGGGCAGAGGATAGAGAGCGTTTTGAGGCATTGCTTGAAAAGTATTCCATTCCTCGCCCGAAGGCAATTACTGTTATGACAAAGGCAGAGGCGCTTGCTGCGGCGGAAAAGCTGGAATATCCCGTGCTCCTTCGTCCTTCCTACGTTATCGGCGGTCAGAACATGACGATTGCGTTCACGGAAGAGGACGTATGCCGTTATATGGACGTTATTTTGGCGCAGGGCATTGAAAACCCCGTGCTTTGCGATAAGTATTTGATGGGCGCGGAGCTCGAAGTCGATGCGATTTCCGATGGTGAAGACGTATTGATTCCGGGTATTATGCAACACATCGAGCGTACGGGTGTCCATTCGGGCGACTCGATTGCCGTATATCCCCCGTACAACTTGGACGATGCGATGCTTGAAAAAATCATCGAGGTGTCCACACAGCTTGCGTTGGAATTGAAGACGAAGGGCTTGATCAACATTCAGTACCTTATCTATCGTGGACAGTTGTACGTAATCGAGGTAAACCCTCGTGCGTCGCGTACCGTGCCGTATATTTCTAAAGTAACGGGTGTGCCGATGGTAGAGCTGGCAACCAAAATTATTATTGGGGAAAGACTCAAGGATCTTGGATTTGGTACGGGGCTGTATCCTTCCTCGCCTTACGTTGCTGTAAAAGTACCCGTATTCAGCTTTGAAAAGCTGAACGACGTCAACTCTCAGCTTGGCCCGCAGATGAAATCGACGGGTGAAGTTTTGGGTATCGGTAAGACGATTGAAGAGGCGATGTTCAAGGGGCTTGTATCCGCAGGCTTTAAGATGTGCCATCCTTCGGAAAGACGTCCCGTTGGCGTATATATGACGGTAAACGACCAGGATAAGTTGGAGATTCTTACGATTGCGAAGAAGTTTGCCGACTTGGGTTGTACGATGTACGCAACCAAGGGCACGGCAAAGGTGATTTCCGACCTTGGCATCGATTGTCAGGTGGTGGACAGATTGTCTGCAACTGATACCGTGAAAAAATTGATAGACGAAGGCAAAATTGACTACGTTGTCTATACGGGCAAGACGGACATCGAATCTATCAACGACTTCATTAACCTGCATCACCATGCAATTTTGCTGGGTATTACGGTGCTTACGTCACTGGATACGGCAAATGCTCTGGCGGACATTATCGCAAGTAGATTTACCGAAGACAACACCGAGCTTGTGGATATCAATGCTCTGCGCACGGAAAAATTGAAGCTTGCGTTTACGAAGATGCAATCGTGCGGAAACGATTATATCGTTTTCGACAACCGTGACGGCAAAATTACCTGTCCGGAATCGATTGCGGTCAACTACGTCATTCCTCATTTCGGGATCGGCGGTGACGGCATCGTGCTCATTGAAAACTCTGCGGTGGCAGATGCAAAAATGCGTGTGTTCAACAAGGACGGCTCGGAGGCTGAAATCGGTGGCAACGCCATCCGCATGGTTGGTAAATACCTCTACGAACAGGGGATTGTCCAAAAGCGCGAAATGACGGTGGAAACGATGAGCAGTATCTATAAGGTCAAGGTGTATTCGATGACCGGCAAGGTTAACTTTGCTGGCGTGAACTTTGGTGAGGTTCGTCTTTCTGGTAAGCAAATTCCTTGCGTTTGGGAGGAAGAAAAAATTGTTGAAAAACCGATTACGGTCGCAGGGAAAGAATACAAGGCAACCTTGGTGAACGTAGGCAACCCTCATTGTGTTGTCTTCACAGACAAGGTGGATGCGGTGGACTTGCCTACCGTAGGCCCTGAGTTTGAAACGCACGAGGCGTTCCCCGTAGGCGTGAATACCGAATTTGTGCGTGTTGTAAACCGTATGACGCTGAAAATGCGTGTATGGGAAAGAAAGAACGGTGAAACGTGGTCGTGTGGTACGGGTGCAGCGGCAGCAGTTGTTGCGGCGGTGCTTGGTGGTTATTGCGACTATGATACGAATATCACGGTGAAGCTTCGCGGTGGCGACCTAACCGTCAACTATCACGCAAACGGCGAGGTAGAGGTATTCGGCGGTGTCAAGACCGTATACGAAGGGATGTTTGAAATTTAACTCAGAGAGAGAGGAAACAATAGTGGCAGTAGATGCTTTTTACGAAGAGAGCGCGGTAAACTTAAATGAAAAGAAACAATCAGTTCTTTATACGATATTCTTTGTCGCGCAAATTGTCTTTATCGTTTTATCCGTGTTGTGGGGTTGGTTTGGTTTCAATTTTATTATCGAGGTGCCCGTCAACGGAAAAACGATTGTGGACGTCTTGCCTAGCTGGATATTCTTTGTTTTGTTCCTTGCTTCCTTTATTGTCGGTGCGGTCCTGTTTTCGAAGTTTAAAAAGCGCTTTAACGTGAGCTTTGATTACGCTTGCGTGTATGGCGAGCTTCGTATCTCGAAGGTGTTCAATCAAAAAAAGCGAAAACTCGTTTGTTGTATTGAACCGAATTCGATTTTGCAGGTAGGCGATATGGAAAGCAGTTCCTACGACCTCTTGCGCGCGACAAATGGCGTTGAAGAACTGGTTTGTACCCCGAATATGACGGCGGGCAGTGGTAAGTTTTTCTTATACGTATATGCGATAGACAAGGGTGCCAAAAAGCTCTTCTTGCTGGAATGTCGCGAGGCGTTGCTCATCCACCTGATGCAGTATTTACGCCGCGATATTTTGGATAGAGAGTACGTTCCTCAAGATAAAAAAATGTAGCCTATGATTTATTTAGACAATGCGGCAACCACCAAGCCCAACGAACGGGCGATGGCGCGCGCGCAAAATTTCATAACGGAAAGATATTTTAATCCTTCCGCAAAATACCGTGAGGGGTATGTGTTGCAGAGCGAGCTGAAATTGGCGCGCTCCGCTTTGCTTTCACCCGTTGCCGACGCTACGGCGTTTGAATGCGTGTTTACTTCTTGCGGTACGGAATCGGACAATCATGCGATTTTTTCCTTTGCTAAGCGTGGGAATGCGGTTACAACGGCAGGAGAACATTCTGCGGTATCCGCTTGCTTTGCGGAATTGAAACAGAGGGGAATTGAATGTCGCGTTGCTCCCTTGCAAAAGGACGGCAGAGTGGACGTGGAAAAACTGGTGTCTCTGGTCGATGAGAAGACCTCTTTCGTGTCCGTAATGCACGTCAACAACGAAACGGGTGCCATCAACGATATCAACTCGATTGCAAAGCGTATCAAGGCTAAAAATCCTCGTGTCATCGTGCACAGCGACGGCGTGCAGGCTTATGGTAAAATTCCGTTTAAGCTGGCAAAAGAGGTGGATTTGTACTCTGTCAGCGCGCACAAGCTGGGTGGGTTGAAAGGCGTAGGCGCTTTAATCAAACGCAAGAGCCTCGTTTTACCTGCTTATATTTACGGCGGCGGTCAGGAGCGCGGCTTGCGTAGCGGCACGGAAAACGTCTTTGGGATTATGTCCTTTGCCTATGCGGCGGAGATGAAGTTTGCAACATTAAGACAGGATTACGAACGGATAAAGGGGTATCGAGAGGCGTTTTGGTCGGCGCTCAATCCCCGGCATTTTGATAGAATTTCCCACGTTGACGGTTCGCCGTATATATTGACTCTTTCTGCAAAGGGCTTGCGTGGGGAAATCGTTTTGCATATGGCGGAAGACAAGGGCTTGCTGATCGGGACGGGTTCTGCGTGTTCGTCGAACGCTAAAACTCGTTACAACAAAGTTGTTTTGGCGATGGGGTACAGCGAGCAAGTAGCAGACGGCGCCATTCGTATCAGCTTTTCTGCGGATACAACGGCGGAAGAGGTGGAGGCTGCGGCTGCGATTTTAACGGAAGTAGTAAACGAACTTAGGACAAGAATGAATATAAAGGACGAAGTATGAAAAGAGCGATTATTATCCGCTATGCGGAGCTGTTTTTGAAGAAGAAAAACAGAGGGTACTTTGAAACGATTTTTGAAAATAACATAAAAAAAGCCCTGCAAGGGCTTACTTTTGAACTGCATAAAAACAGTGGCAGATATATCATCGACGGCTTCGAAGAATACGACGTTGAAGAAATGGTCGAACGCCTGAAAAAGGTGTTTGGTTTGCATACTCTGTCCGTTGCGTACGTTACGACGACGGATTTGGACGGTATGTTAGAGGCGGCGCTGCTTGTTTGCCCCGAAAGCGGTACGTTTAAGGTGGAATCGCACCGTGGCGACAAGCGTTATCCGATGACCTCTGTGGAAATCAGCCGCGTGCTTGGCGGAAAAATTCTTTCCGTTCGCCATGATTTAAAGGTAGACGTGCATAATCCCGATAGAACGGTGTGTGTAGACGTTCGCGAGGGTGGTACGGCGCTTGTCTTCGGTGAATATATTGAGGGGGCAAACGGTATGCCCGTCGGTACGGCAGGCAAGGGCTTGTTGCTCATTTCGGGTGGTATCGACAGCCCCGTTGCAGGGCATATGATTGCAAAGCGTGGTATGCGTGTTGAAACCTTGCATTTCCACAGTTATCCGTACACGAACGATCAAGCAAAGGACAAGGTTATCGACCTTGCCACGATTTTGTCGCAGTATACGGGTGTCACCAAATTGCACACCGTCAGCGTGACCCATATTCAAGAAGAAATTCACGAAAAGTGCAAACCAGAGCTGATGATTACTCTGCTTCGTCGGTTTATGTTCCGTATTGCGGAAAGACACGCTCTGCGTATCGGCGCGCAATGCTTGATCACAGGGGAGAGCTTAGGTCAGGTCGCCAGTCAGACGATTGAAGGGATGACTTCGTCGAATTCGGTTGTGGAAAAGTTGCCCATTCTTCGTCCGTTGGTGGGCTTTGATAAGAACGAAATTATCGACAGAGCAGTAAAAATCGGTACGTACGAAACGTCGATTTTGCCGTATGAGGATTGCTGTACCGTCTTCTTGCCTGAATTCCCTGCCATTCGTCCAAAGCTGAAGGACATTTTGGCGGAAGAGGCTAAACTTGACGTTGAAGGGCTTATTAAAGAAGCTTTTGCTTCTTTAGAGAAGATTGAATTTTAATAGTTGCGAGTGTAATTAGTTGTATGATTAGTTTTTTTGACGTATTTATAACGGTATTATTTTTGCTTTTGCTCACCATTCCGGGGTTTATTTTAGCCAAGTTAAAAATGCTTCCGCAGTCGGCGAGTGAAGCGCTTTCGGTCATCGTCTTATACGGCTGTCAGCCGATTTTGATATTTACAAGTTTTCAAGGCTGCTCGTTTAGCCCTGAAATTGCAACAAATATGTTGATTGTTGCGGGGCTTGCGCTCCTTGCGCATTTGCTTATGTTTGCGGTTGGGAAGCTTGTCTTCTTAAAAAAGGAAAAGGACGATAAGGTCAAGACTGTAAAGTATTTGAGCGCCTTTTCCAATTGCGCATTCATGGGTTTGCCTTTCCTGCAGTCCCTTTTTAAGGACCCTGCATTGCAATCAGAGTTGGTCATCTATTGCGCCGTCGTGCTTGCAGTCTTTAATATTTTGACTTGGACGTTTGGCGTTTATATTATGACGGGGGATAAAAAACAAATTTCCGTAAAAAAGGTATTATTAAACCCCGTTATTATTGCCGTTGCCTTTAGTTTGGTTGTCTTCTTCGTTATGCAAAAACCGCTTTTGGAATTTGCCGCAGAGGGAACGGCTATCCATACCGTTCTTGAAAAGTTGATGGGCTCGTTGGGTTACATATCGAATATCGTTACTCCTCTTTCGATGTTTGTTATCGGTATTCGATTGTCAAATATTAGCGTCGGTCAGTTATTGACGGATAAATGGGCGTATATCACAACGGGGATGAAGTTAATCGTCATGGCCTTTCTTACCATTTTCTTGGTGGCGTTCTTGCCGATTGATGCGACGATTAAGTATACGATTTTCTTCCTTTTGGCAATGCCCAGCGCGGCAAGCGGCGCGATGATGGCGGTAAAATTCGGCAAAGATGGGGATTTTGCTTCCGTTTGTGTCGTATTATCTACCATTTGTTCGATTGTTACGTTGCCACTTTTGTACTTGTTTATGAACTCAGTATTAGGGATTACGCTTTAAGCTTGTCTAAAGCGTGTAAAACAAAAAGCCCTGAAACACCGTTGCAGGTGTTCAGGACTTCGTGGCAGGGGAAATAAGACTTGAACTCATCTCATTGGTTTTGGAGACCAAGGCACAACCTCTATACCATTCCCCTAAATAACGAAGCTATTATATAACAAAAAAAAGCTTTTGTCAATTGTTTTTTAGGGCAAATAAGAGGAATTTTTGCTTTTATCTAAATTCGACGGGGGTAAAAGAAGATAATGAAAAAAGAAGTAACTTTATATACAGACGGCGCATGTTCAGGGAATCCGGGGCTTGGCGGCTACGGAGGGATTTTAATGTACGGCGAGCATAAGCTGGAATACTCTGCGGCAGTGGAAAATACGACCAACAATCGTATGGAAGTGCAGGCGGTTATCGAGGGACTGAAGCGCTTGAAATATCCTTGTAAAGTTAGCGTGTACAGCGACTCCGCCTATACAGTCAACGCATTCGAGCAGGGCTGGATTTACGCTTGGAAGAAAAGCGGTTGGAAAAAGGCCGACAACAAACCCGTGTTAAACGCCGACCTTTGGGAAGAGTTATACACTTTGACGCAGATGCACGAAGTGTCCTTTATCAAAGTAAAAGGCCACGCAGACAACGAGTACAACAACCGTTGTGACAAGCTTGCGACGGGCGCGATTGCTGAATATAGAAAGGAGAATCCAGAAGACATTTTGGTATAGTTTTCTTGGGGTTGTGACATACTATTCGTATGGCTAAGCAATCGAGAGAGGAACAACACAGCAGAACGAGTATTTGGAAACAGCTACTCGTTCTGTTTTTTGTTGGCGCGATATTGCTTTCTTTGCAAATTTTCGTTCTCGTAAGTCTATCTGTGCCGATTGTGCAAAGATACAGAACGCCAATCGTGTTTTTGTCCTGCTTAATACTTTTGCTGTTACTGTTTGCGGCGGTGCTGTTTTTGATTAAGGGCAAGCAATCCATCTACCGCACGCTATTCTCGGGGCTGTTATTGTGGCTGTTTTTCTTGGTGGCTTTAGGAATAGCGGAGTGGACGGATTTTATCGCCGTTTTGCAAAGTCAAGAGTTATATCGTGATTTTCTAATGAAGACGGGCGCGTATATGCCGTATATATTCATCGCCTTGCAGGTCGCGCAAGTCCTCTTTTTGCCGATACCTGGTGTATTGAGCATACTTGCAGGTATTCAGCTGTTTGGGGCGTTTTTTGCGGCGGTATACAGCTTTATCGGCAGTGTTTTAGGTTCGCTTATCGCCTTTTGGGTGGGCAGAAAATGGGGGAATAAAGCGGTGTCTTGGATTGTGGGCAAAGAAGCGCTTGCAACTTGGCAGAGCCGCATTAAAGGCAAGGACAATCTTTTGCTTACCGTGATGTTTGTTCTGCCCTTTTTTCCTGACGACCTGCTGTGCTTTGTCGCAGGACTTTCGACGATGTCAGCAAGGTACTTTGTTGTGATGATTGTGTGCGCACGTGCGGCGGCTATTTTTCTTACGGTGTATTCTATTTCTTTCATTCCGCTGAACACTTGGTGGGGGCTTTTGATTTGGGGAGGTATCTTTATCGTTATCGCCGTTTTATTTGTCTTACTATATAAAAACCTCGATAAAGTAGGCGATTATTTAGATAAAAAAAGGAAAAAGAAAGGACGCTGAGTGAAAAAAAAACGCACAGCGTTAATTTTTTATAAAAAAATTCATTTTTTCTGCAATCATACTATTGCAATTTTGAATTATTTATTGTATAATGTTAGTTGGTGGAAAATGGAGATAAAATACAAAAATCACCTAAAATATTTAAGGAGCTATGATGAATAAAATTCAGTTATTAGAAGCAAGAAAAGCGGCAATTCTCGAAGCTGGCAAAGAAGTTCGTGAACAGATTTCGTCGCTTGTAGACGCAGAAAGTTTTGTTGAACTTTCCGCATTTAGCTTTTCCAAAAACTCCTTCTGCGAAACGGACGTTGCAGGGGAGGGTGTTGTCACGGGATTTGCTACGGTTGACGGCTATCCTTTCTATGTTGTGGCGCAGAACTTTAAAGTTTTGCAGGGCGGCGTTTCTAAGGCCAATTGTGATAAAATTGTAAAGTGCTTGGATGCTGCGGAGAAAGATCAAACGCCTATCATTTACCTTTTGAATACGCACGGCGTGCAGGTTGGCGAAGGCGTTGGTGTGTTGGAAGGCCTCGGCAAGCTTTTGATGCGTTCGGCGCAGATGAAGGGCGTTGTTCCCCAGTATGTAATCGTCAACGGCGACGTATACGGTTCGGCGGCTTTGCTTGCGGCTTCGGCAGATGCAGTGCTTTTCGTTGAAAAGAGCAGTGTTTTGGCTATCAATAGCCCGTTCGTGCTTTCCGCAAAAGAAGGCAAGAACTTGTCCAAGGAAGAAGTTGGTGGCGTAAAGGCATTGAAAAAGTCCGGTCTGGCTTCTGTATCGGTGGCTTCCATGGAAGAAGCAAAAGAAAAAATCGTTGCTCTTCAAGATATTCTTACCGCGCGTATGGTAGAGGCGGATTTGAACGGCTCTTTGCCTGCACTCAATGAAGCGGCTACTGCAGAAAATATGCTCTCCGTGTTCGATAGCTACGTAGAGCTTGGCGCGCAGGGCTGTGATTGCGTGAAGACGATGCTTGGCCGTATCGGTGGTATTTCGGTTGCGGCAGTGTTGTTTGACGGCGGGGAAGACGGCGTAGAGTTGAAGGCTTGCAATATGGCGAAGATTCGCGCTTTCACCGAATATGCTGGTTACTATTCCTTGCCCCTGGTAATGCTTTGCAACGTAAAGGGTATCAAACCCACAATGTGTGCTAACAACAGCCGCGTAATGAAGGAAGTGGTAGAATATCTTGAATATTTGGATGCAGTCGACGGCGGTAAGATTTCCGTAATTTACGGCAAGGCAATCGGCTTAGGATATACTTTGTTTGCTTCCAAGTCGGTTGGCTTCGATTACACTTGCGCATTTGCAAATGCAAAGGTGGCTCTGTTTGACAGCGTGCAGGGCGCGCAGATTGAGCTTTCGTCCGAAAGCGCAGACAAGGCGGCGCTTGCGGCTAAGTATGCAGACGAAAATGCAGACCCGTTCAATGCGGCGCAGGGCGGTTATATCGATGCAATCATCGAACCGCAGTTCGTTCGTCAATACTTGATTGCTTCCTTGCAGATGCTTGTGAAGTAAAGGGGTGACACAATGATGTGGAATTTATTAGCGAACACGGGGAGCGATCAACCCTTGACCTTAGGGGAATCTTCCTTGTATGCAGGCTTGGGGTACTTGATTGTATTCTTAGGAATTGCTTTCTTGATTTTTGTCGTTTGGGTAATCGGTAAGATTGTGTCCAGCATAGAAGAGAAAACAAATAAGCCTAAGAGCGAGGCAAAGCCCGTAGCGCAGGAAAGCGCAGTTGCGCCCTTGCAAACAGCGGCTGGTGAAGATGAACTTTCTGACGAAGTGCTTGCAGTAATCACGGCGGCTATTGCGGCGTATTATCAGCAAGAAAATAAAAAATGCGAATTTACAGTAAAAAGAATTAAACGGTTATAAGGAGAATAAATCATATGCGTAATTTTGTTATCACAGTAAACGGTAAAACTTATCAGGTAGGCGTTGAAGAAGTTGGTGGTACGGCTGCTCCCGTAGCAGTTGCTCCCGTAGCAGCTCCTGCGGCACCTGCGGCTACTCCTGCAGCTCCCAAAGCTACCCCTGCAAATGGCGAGAAGGTTGTTTCTCCTTTCCCCGGCTTGATTAAAAACCTTTTGGTTGCAGAAGGCGCAACCGTTAAGAAGGACCAGCCTATTTTGGTTCTCGAGGCGATGAAGATGGACAACGACATCGTTGCTCCTTGCGATGGTGTAGTTTCTTTTGCAGTAGCAAAGGGTGCAAACGTAGAATCTGACGCTGTTTTGGCGGTAATTTCCTAATCAAGAAAGGGGTATAAGATGCAGAATTTACTCTTTTTAAGCAGCATCGGAGATATTTTCAAAGGTCTTTTCGATGGCTCGGGATTGTCGCAGGGCGGCTGGCAGAATTATGTAATGCTGGCGGTTTCCTTCCTGCTGATGTACCTTGCTATCGTCAAGAAATTTGAACCCTTGCTGTTATTGCCGATTGCGTTCGGTATGTTTTTAATCAATATCCCCGGCGCGTATAAAGTACTCTGGGGGACGTATGAAACCACGGAAACCCTTACACAGCTTGATTTAGAAAGTCTTTTAGGTCATAGATTTGGCGAAGAAGGCGGCTTGCTTGCGAACTGGTACTTTATCGACGGTTCGGTTGTAAAGTGGGTTGAGAATGGTTGGGTTGCTATTGACGAAACGGAATGGAATAGTTTGCTTTCGACGTTGAACGTACAGTTGCCCAACGGTTATCAATTCTTGGATGGTCAAGTACAGAAGATTGTAGAACTTGCACACGATTACAACAACGTACAGAATCGTGGGTTGTTGTGGTACTTGTTCTATGGCGTACAGAATGTTATCTATCCTCCGCTGATTTTCCTTGGAATCGGCGCGATGACCGACTTTGGTCCGCTTATCTCCAACCCTAAGAGTATGTTGCTTGGCGCGGCGGCGCAGCTTGGTGTATTCTTGACGCTGATTGTAGCAAGCTTGATTGGTTTCAACCTCGCGGCAGCGGCTTCGATTGCAATTATCGGCGGCGCAGACGGCCCTACGGCAATTTACGTTACGCAGAAGCTTTCGGAATTAGCACAATTCAACGGTGAGGCGAAAGACTTGTTGCCTGCGATTGCGGTTGCGGCGTACTCGTACATGGCGTTGATTCCGGTAATTCAAAAGCCTTTGATGCGCTTGATCGTTCCCAAGAAAGAACGTCAGATTAAGATGAAGCCCTTGCGTAAGGTTTCCAAGGTTGAAAAGATTATCTTCCCCGTAGTCGTTACGTTGGTGGTTGGTATTCTTCTTCCCGATGCAATTCCTCTGCTGGGTATGTTGATGCTTGGTAACTTGATTAAGGAATCGGGCGTGTGTGATAGACTTTCTTCGCAGGCGCAGAACGGCTTGATGAACACCGTAACCATTTTCTTGGGTATTTCCGTTGGCTGTAAGGCATATGGTGAAACCTTCTTGGATTTCTCCACGTTGGGTATTATCGGGCTTGGCTTAGTAGCCTTTGCTTGCGGTACGATCGGCGGCTTGTTGGTTGGTAGATTGATGTGTAAGCTTTCGGGTGGTAAAATCAACCCTCTTATCGGCAGCGCAGGTGTATCTGCTGTTCCTATGGCGGCACGTATTTCTGAGGACGTCGGTCGTGAAGAAGATCCGAACAACCACTTGCTGATGCACGCAATGGGCCCGAATGTAGCAGGCGTTATTGGCTCGGCGATTGCGGCTGGCTTCTTGTTGGCTATTATTTAACACGAGGTAATCATAATGGAAATGAAATTTGAAAATAGAAAAGTAATGCTCACGGAAACGATTTTGCGTGACGCGCATCAATCGCAGGCGGCAACCCGTATGCGCATTGATGAAATGTTGCCCGTTTTAGAGCAGTTGGATGATATTGGCTACTATTCCATCGAAGCATGGGGCGGCGCTACCTTTGACAGCTGCTTGCGTTTCTTGAATGAAGATCCTTGGGAACGTCTGCGTACGTTAAAATCCCATTTAAAAACGCCTATTCAGATGCTGTTGCGTGGTCAAAATCTGCTTGGTTATAGACACTATGCAGACGACGTTGTAGAAAAATTCGTTGCAAAGTCGGTTGAAAACGGTGTTGGCGTTGTGCGTGTATTCGACGCATTGAATGACCCCAGAAACTTGGAAGTATCCATGCGCGCTATCAAAAAGTACGGTGGCGTTTGCGAAGCCACCATTTGCTACACCAGCGCAGAAGTTAACGGTAAGGAAGTGTTCGACAACGATTACTTCATTCGCTTAGCAAAACAGCTGGAAGAAATGGGCGCAGACAATATCTGTTTGAAGGATATGGCAAACCTCTTGTTGCCTTTGAAGGCATATGAGCTGGTAAAGGCTCTGCGCGCGGCATTGAAGCCTGAAACGAAGATTCACGTTCATACCCACAACACGACGGGTACGGGCGATATGGTTTACCTTATGTGTATTCTTGCGGGCGCTGACATCGTCGATACGGCTTTGTCGCCTTTGGGTAATGGTACTTCTCAGCCTGCAACCGAACCCTTGGTTGCTACCTTGAAAGGTACGCCGTACGACACGGGTATCGATATTAACAAGCTGTTGCCGATCGTTAAACACTTCAAGGGCGTTGAAAAGCGTCTGAAGGACGACAAGATCTTGAACGAAAAATCCAAGGGAATCGACGTTAATACGTTGTTGTACCAAGTTCCCGGCGGTATGCTTTCCAACCTTATCAACCAGCTTGAAAAGGCTGGTAAGGCAGATAAGCTGATGGAATGTCTTGCGGAAGTTCCCAACGTTCGTAGAGACTGCGGTTATCCTCCTTTGGTTACGCCTTCTTCGCAGATTGTTGGTACGCAGGCCGTTATGAATATCGTCATGGGTGAACGCTATAAGATGGTTACCAAAGAAACCAGAGACTTGTTCGCTGGTAAATACGGTACGCTTCCTATGCCTCTGAACGAAGACGTTGCAGAAAAGGTTTTGAAGGGCGCAGAGCGTGTTACCTGCCGTCCTGCAGACTTGTTGCAGCCTGAATACGAAGAAATTAAAGCAAAGGTTCAAGCGCTTGGCTATTACGAAAAGGAAGAAGACGTACTTTCCTATGCAGTATTTGAACAAGTTGCAGAAAACTTCTTCAAATGGCGTTCCGCGCAAAAGGATGGCGTTGATCGCGATTTAGCGAAAGGCGAAGTATATCCCGTATAATGTAAAAAGACTTGTTTGAAGAAAATACGCAGTCGAATTTCGATTGCGTATTTTTTACAATTTTTAGGTTTTGCGCACAATTACGGGAAACATTTTTTGTGAAACATTTATATCCTGCGATATATGCGGGCAATTCTATTTAGGAAATTATAGGATAAATATGAGCAAGGTTTGTGTAATCGGCGGCGGTGCAGCTGGTTTAATGGCGGCGTATGCGGCCGCAAGAAACGGCAACGAAGTCGTCTTAATTGAAAAGAATGAAAAGCTGGGTAAGAAAATTTACATCACAGGCAAGGGTCGATGCAATTTTACGAATGACGTGCCTGCTGGTGAGTTTTTAACGAACGTAGTGCGCGGTGAAAAGTTCCTGCGTGGGGCGATTTACGCATTTCCGCCCCAAAAAGTGATCGATTTCTTTGAAGAATACGGTTTATCCGTCAAAACAGAGCGCGGAAATCGTGTTTTTCCCGTGTCTGATCACGCCAGCGACGTCACGAAAACCCTTGAAAAAGCGTGCAAAAACAGCGGCGTAGACGTGCATTTACGGGAAAAAGTAGTGGAAATTGCCTATGAAAGTATGCCTGACATAAGTAATATGCCTGACATAAATGATAGTACTACGCCTGGCATAATTAATATGCCACGCATAATAGGCGTTAAAACAGACTTGGGGTATTATCCGTGCGATTATGCAATTGTTGCCACGGGCGGTTTATCCTATCCGACCACGGGCTCTACGGGGGACGGGTACACCTTTGCGAAAAACGCAGGGCACACGATTTCGGAATTGAAAGCAGGGCTCTGCGGCGTCAATCTGCAGGGGGATTTTTTTAAAGAATTGCAGGGTTTGGCGCTGAAAAATGTTGCTATTTCCGTTAAAAACGGCAATAAAATCGTCTATAACGCCTTCGGCGAGATGCTTTTTACACACTTTGGGATTTCTGGACCGATTGTTTTATCGATGTCGTCGCTGATCAATCGTCTGCCGATAGCCTCCTTGGAGATTTCTTTGGATTTGAAGCCTGCGCTGGACGAAGAAACGCTCAATCGTCGTATTTTGCGCGACTTTGACGAGTGTAAAAATAAGCAAATAAAGGGTGCTTTGGTGCAGTTATTGCCTTCGAAGCTCATTCCTTATGTTTTAAAGGTGGCAAATATTTCGGAATCAAAGCTTGTCAACGCCATCACCAAGGAAGAGCGTGGCGCTTTATTGCGTGCGGTCAAGGCACTTCCGTTGAAAGCCCGTTCGCTTCGCGGTTTTGAGGAGGCGATTATCACTTCGGGGGGCGTTTCATTGACGGAAATCAACCCTAAAACGATGGAAAGTAAACGGGTTCACGGTTTAAAATTCTGCGGCGAAGTCCTGGACGTGGATGCATTTACGGGCGGATTTAATATGCAAATCGCCTTTTCGACAGGCTTTGCGGCTGGCGATAGTGTGCGTTAGTCGATATTTTGTTTACAAAATACTTGACAAAAAAGGGAAAAAGTTGTATACTTTTTTTGTATTTACATGTTTCGGTGAGGACAGACGATGAAAATTATTCGTGGTGCGACAACGATAGCAAACGATAGCGTTGAGGAAATCAAGGCTTCCGTTTCGGAAATGATGGGGGCGATTTTTACAAAAAACACTTTGTCTAAAGAGGAGATTACTGGCTTTTTGTTTTCTCTGACGACGGATATTCATTCCTATCATCCTGCAAAAGCGGCGAGGGAATGTGGTTATGATTTTGCGCCGTTATTTGCTTGCATTGAACCGGAAATCGTTGGGCAATTACCGCTCTGTATTCGTGTTATGGTATTTACGGAGCGTCAGGGTGGACAAACTGTTCAGCACGTATATTTGAAAGGAGCAAAAGCATTGAGAACGGATATTTCGGAAATTTTCAATATTGCCTTGGATGGTCCTGCTGGTAGTGGTAAGAGTACGATTGCAAAGGCTTTGGCGAAGGATTATAACATTCTGTACTTGGATACGGGTGCTATGTATCGTGCTTGCGGGCTGAAGGCTCTTCGCCTGGGAATTTCTCTGCAAAATGCAGAGGAGGTGGAGAAGATGCTGCCGTCCTTGGACGTAAAAGTGGAATATGTTGATGGTTCTCAGCGTACCATATTAGATGGAGAGGACGTTTCGCTCGCAATTCGCGAAAATGCTGTATCTATGGCGGCTTCGCATATTTCCGCACATGCTGCCGTTCGAGTAAAAATGGTGGAGCTTCAGCGCCAAATTGCCGCGCAGATGAGCTGTGTTCTTGACGGCAGGGACATCGGTACGGTGGTATTGCCAAAGGCAAAATACAAGTTTTTCATCACTGCGGACAGTAAAGTGCGTGCTCAGCGCCGCTATGACGAATTGCTGGCCCGTGGTCAAACGGTGGACTTTGAAAAGCTGCATGCGGAGATCGTGCAACGCGATAAACAAGATAGTGAGCGTAAGACTGCCCCTTTGAAGGCGGCGGACGATGCTGTGATAGTGGATACCTCTTCGCTTACGATTGAGCAAGTGGTTGCGAAGATTAAGGCTGTTATTCAATCTCAAATTTAACGAGGGAATGTAATGCAGGAAAACGTTAAGACGGAAAATTTAACGAAAGAGAAACACAAAAAGGCAAAAAAGAAGCCCTCCATTCTCTTTAAGGTCAATAAAAAAGGCTTACACGTTTCCCCGTGTATGTCTTTTTTGCGTGCGTTTATTCTGCCTGTGGTACGCTTTTTCTTTCCGTTTAAGTGTTTTGGGGACAAAAAGGTCGCTAACGGCGCATGTCTATACGTTTCCAACCATTACCGCATGATTGATCCGATGTATATTTTGCCTACGACCAAGGAAGGGGTCCATTTCATTGCCAAGGCGGAATCGAAGAAGATGCCCATATTTGGTGCGATTATTAGCGCCGTAAAAACGATATTTGTTGGTCGCGACGGAGCGGATGCAAGGGCGATTATGGACGCTTTAAAGTGCTTAAAGAGCGGGGAAAAGGTTGCTATTTATCCCGAAGGGACGCGGAATAAAACGGATCAGCCCTTCCTGCCGTTTAAATCGGGTAGTGCTTTGCTTGCCATTCGCGCGCAAGTTCCCATCGTCCCGATGGTGACATACAAAAAGCCTCGGATTTGGCGTAGGACAGATATCATTATCGGTGAGCCGTTCGACCTCTCCGAATACTACGGAATGAAAATGACGGAAGAGCTGTTAAAAGAGGCTGATGCGAAAATCCTTGCCGTCATGCAGGGCCTGAGAGAAAAACACAAGCAGTTGCTTGAAGAAAAGAAAGGAAAGAAGAATTGATGGAAATTCTGGTTGCGAAAAGCGGTGGCTTTTGCAGTGGTGTAAAAAAGGCGGTGGATACCGCAATGTCGATTTCTCCAGAAAACGTGTATATTTATGGGGAATTGATACATAACCCCGAAATTGTCGATAAGATTTCTGCGCGCGGTATTCGCACGGTGGAAAGCTTGGACGAAGTACCGGACGGGGCGACGCTGGTTATTCGCTCGCACGGCGTGCAAAAGCGAATTTACGAGGCTTGCCGCAGTCGTCAGATTGAGGTGGTGGATTGTACCTGCGAATTTGTTCGACGTACACAGTTGATTGTCGAGAGGGAGAGTGCTGCAGGGAAGACGGTGGTTATCATCGGCGGTAAGACCCATCCAGAGGTAATCGGCTTGCAGGGTTGGTGCAGTGGGGAATCGTACGTCTTCACTTCGGAGGACGAAGATTTTTCGGCAATAACGGACAAAAACTGTTGTGTTGTATCACAAACGACCTTTTCAAAGGAAAAATTTGAGAAAATAATTAAAATCCTTGACAAATTTACCCCAAAAACAGTTGATATTTTCAAAACAATTTGTTATACTACTATAAGACGGCAAAACGAAGCGGGCGAGTTGGCTTCGCAATGCGATGCAGTGGTGATTATTGGTGGGCTGAACAGTAGCAATACGAACAAGCTCTACGATATCTGTGCAGAGCGTTGCGCAAACGTGATTCGGTTGGAGCGGGCTGCCGATCTAAATATTAAAACAATCAAAAGATTAAAAAAGGTAGGTATAGTCACGGGGGCAAGCACTCCGGACTGGCAAACTCAGGAGGTTCTATTTAAAATGGAAAATGAAGCAAAAGCAATGATGGATGAAGTCGTTAAGAACTTGGAAGAACAGACGAAGTTCAAGAAGGGTGAGCTTGTAAAAGCAACCATTTCCTCGGCAGACGAGAGCGGTATCGCAGTTCTTCTTCCCCTTGCAAAGAAGGAAATCATTCTTGACAAAGAAGAAGTAGATTGCGAAGTTTACTGCAAAGACGATTACAGCGATAAGCTCGGTGAAGAAATCGAACTTATGGTTCTGTCCATCAACCCTGTCAAACTTTCTCAGAAGGCAATTAAGCAGCTGAAGGAAGAGGAAGCAATGTTGGCTGAAATCAAAGAAGGTAAAGAATTCAGCATCGAATGCACCGGCTGCAATAAGGGCGGTTTGACCGGTAACCTCGGTTCTTATTCGGTATTCGTACCCGCACGCGAAATCCGTTCTGGTTTCGTGAAAGAACTGGATAAATATGTTGGTAAGAAGCTTCGTTTGAAGCTCATCGAAATTAAGACGGAGAGAAGAAAGGAAATCATTGCTTCTCAACGTGCAATCATCGAAGAAGAACGCGCAGCTAAGGAAGCAGCAAAGGCAGCTAAGGAAGCAGAATTCTTCGCGTCCATCAACGTTGATGACGTTGTAGAAGGCAAGGTAGAGAGAATCACCAACTTCGGTGCATTCGTTTCCGTAAACGGCTTTGATTGCTTGGCACACATCTCCGACCTTTCCTGGTCTGGCGTTAAGTCTGTTGCTGATGTTTTGGAAATCGGCAATAAGTATCAGTTCAAGGTATTGAAAGTTGATGCAGAAGCTAAGAAGGTTTCCATCGGTTATAAGCAGTTGCAACCTCAGCCTTGGGATTTGGCGGCTGAAAAGTATGCAGAAGGCGACGTTATCCACGGTAAGGTTGTTAGAATCGTTCCCTTCGGCGCATTCGTAGAAGTTGAAAAAGGTATCGACGGTTTGGTACACGTTTCCCAGATCTCCCACGAATTCCTTGAAAACGCTACGACCGCTTTGAACATCGGCGACGAAATCGACGCTAAGATCTTGAAGCTAGATTGCGCAGAAAAGAAAATGACCCTTTCCATCAAAGCTCTTGAACCGAAGCCTGAAAACGTTGAAAGAAAGGCTAAGGCTCAAAAGGCTGAAGCAGAAGGCGAAGTTAAGGAAAAGGTTAAGAAGCCTAGAACTCAGAAGCCTGCTGATGAAATGACCGAATGGCGTGAAGACGGTGTTGGTGGCGTATCCATCGCAGATCTGTTGAACCAGAACTCCTGATTGTTAAAAATATAAGAAAGGTTGCCTTTAACGATTAAAGGCAACCTTTTTGTTTATAACTAAATAGAGTAGCGTTGAGCAACGGTTTTTCCTTGAATTTATGGAAAGGGTTGCTCTTTTTTTGTTCTAAAAGGACAAGCGTGGGAATATAGTAAACTAAATGCTTGAGTTTTTGCCCGAACAATTTTATCGTGCCATACAAAAAATCAACCTAAACGACTTGTATGAAATCCGGATGCGAGCAAATTGCCCTACGAAGGTGCGATTTTTAGGGGAGTATAGATACTTAACGGCTTACGGATTGTCTTCAAAGGCGGCAGAAGGTTTGGTTGCTACTTATTCTGATATCGAAGAAACAGTCTTGGCGGCTGGCAAGTATTCGGTATATTCGGTAGAGGAGCAGTTAAAACAAGGCTTTCTGACGGCGGAATCGGGGGAGAGATTGGGGATTGCCGGCAGATTCGTCTATGCGAATGGACAGCCTGCCGCCGTGCGGGATTATTCCTCGCTGTGTATCCGTGTGCCGCATAGCGTTGTGGGTTGTAGCGATGAAATTTACGAACGATGTCTGCGTGAGGATATTGTAAATCTGCTACTCGTTTCGCCGCCAGGACAAGGTAAAACGACGATTTTACGAGATTTGAGTAGAAATATATCAGATGGAATGGGTAAAAACGTCCTCGTCTGCGATGAGCGTGGGGAAATAGCAGCCTCAGAGGTGGGGAAAAGCACGGATATTTACTCTTTTATCCATAAAAACGACGGAATGGAAATGGGGGTGCGTGTGATGCGGCCAGACGTGATTATTACCGACGAGGTGTCCGTCAAGGAACTGCCGGCGATATACCGCGCTATACATAGCGGTGTGAAAATTATCGCATCATTTCACGCAAAAGATGTTTCGGAAATCCCCGTAGAGATGCAGGAAATGTTCCAAAAAATCGTCCTTTTAGACAGTCAAACAATCGGCAAAATAAAAGAAATTATCAGCGTATAAAAATAGGATATTTTAAATAATACGAATATTTATTCATTAGGAGTTGCCATGCTTCGATTTGTTGTAGGGCTTGCGGTAGTGGCATTTACAACCTTTTGTGGGAATTTTTTATCAGGAAAATACAAGAAGCGAAAACGATTATTTCAAGAGGCGAGTAGTTTTAACGAAGGCTTTTTAGAAGAGATTATCTACACAAAGAGGCCCTTCGAGGAATTTTGCCAAAAGCGAATCGCAACGGGGGAGTTTTCCGATCTACTTGTCGAGGAATTGACTCGTCGTGAAAAAAGGCGAACGACGCCGCTTGATCTATCCGAATACACCTTTTTGATGCCGGACGAAAAACGTTTTTTTGCAGAGTATTTTTCGGCGTTTGGCAGGGGGGATTCTCTGTCGCAAAAGGGGTATTTTACGCAGGCGGGAAATCATCTGCAAGCCTTGAAACAAAAGACAGAGGAGGAATGTAAAAAGAATGTGGAACTATATACGAAAATGGGCTTTTTATGCGGGCTGGCAATCTTGATAATTTTGATTTAGTATGGATATTTCTATTTTGTTTAAAATCGCCGCCATCGGCTTGATTATTACTGTCATTTGCCAGATTTTAAAGAAGTCTGACAGAGATGATATTGCCATGTTAGTAAGTATCATAGGCGTTGTCATCGTCCTTGGGGTGGTTGTCGGAATGGTGGGTGATTTATTTGAAAGTATCAGTCAGATTTTTGACATATAGCAGGTAAAAAAAGTGGATTTAATCAAAATAATAGGCGCTGCTTTTTTAACTGCAATTTGCAGCGCAATCTTAAAATCAACCAAGCCGGAATTGTCGTTTGTCGTTATCATTACAGGCGTTATAATTATTCTTTTATTCATTTTGGACATGGTCAAAGGATCGTTCACAGTCCTCTCGGAAATTGCCGCAATGACAGGCCTCGAAAACGGCGTAATCAAAATACTTCTAAAAATCGTAGGCGTAGGCTATTTGACAGAATTTAGCGCAGGAGTTCTAAATGATTTCAACGCTGGTTCGGTGGCGGACAAAGTATCACTGGCGGGGAAAATCACGGTGATGATTATGGCTTTGCCGATTATCAGCGGTCTTCTGACCCTTTTGAAGCAATTTCTCGTATTGTTATGAAAAGGACGAAACGACTTTTGTTGCTCCTCTTACTGTTAATTACCGTCTATCTCCTGCTTTCTGGGGGGTGCGTGCTTGTCTTTGCAGAGGCGCAAGCAGAGGATGCGGCTACTTCACAGCTAAATGGGGCCGTTTTAGAGCAGTTAGATTACTTGGATTTGGCGGCGTTGGAAGCCTATGTAAAAAGTTTGGGGGGATTTGAAAGCCAAAGTCTAAAGGAGATATTGAAGGAGTACGTCATTGGCGGTGGATTTGACAGCCAAAACTTTCTGCAGGAAATTTGCAGAATGGTATTTTCAAACGTGAAAAAATTATTGCCATCCTTTGCTAGTATCGCCGCCGTGGGCTTGCTGTGTGGGATTTTGAATTCGTTACAGAGCCGATATTTAGGAGAAAGCACGGCAAAAGTTGTCTTTTTTGTCGCATATTTGGGGGCTTTGTTGCCGACGTTGGGGATTTTGACTGAGGCAATTTCACTGGGGAAGGGAGCTGTTGGCTCGATGCATGAACAGATGCAGTTGGTCTTTCCGATAATGTTAACCTTAATTGCGGCAAGTGGTGGCACCGTCAGTGCGGCAATTTTTCAGCCAGCAGTTGGATTTTTATGCAATACTTTGATAGGTTTAATCGATAAAGTTGTCTTTCCTATTACCGTTGCGATTATCATCTTTTCCATGGCAGGCAAACTGTTTGGGGATTTGAAAACGGAGAAATTTTCTTCTTTTTTCAAAAGTATCAATAAGTGGACGATGGGCATTTGTGTGTCAATCTTTGGGGTATTTTTCACCGTACAGGGAATAACGGCAGCAAGCTACGATGGGATTGTCAGGCGTGCCGCGAAATATGCAATCGGGACGGGCGTGCCGATTGTCGGTGGATTTTTATCGGGGGGCTTTGATTTAGCAGTCGCGGGCAGTGTGCTCATCAAGAACGCTTTGGGAAATTTCAGCCTCGTGATTTTAGTGATGATACTGTTACAGCCGTTGTCGGTTTTGATTGCAAGCAACTTTTTATTTCGCTTAGCGGCGGCAATCACGCAACCGTTCGGGGATAGCAAAATTGCTTCTTTTTTAGAGGAAACGGCAGAAAATCTACAATATTGCACGGCAGGAGTGCTCTTTTCGGCCTTTTTATACTTTGTTGCGATAATGATTATGGTGTTTGCATCGGGGATGTTTGTATGAGTGGATATTTGCTTGGCGTTATCGGTATCGTGTTGTTTTCTTCCGTTTTACTTGCCGTTTTACCGAGTGGAAAGACAGGGGAGATGATTCGAGGGATTGCAAGGATTGCCTGCGTCATTACCATTCTTTCACCCGTCGTACATTTTTTTGTCGATGCGGGGAATTTGGAGGGCTTTTTTAGAGAAAAGGGAATAGAAACGGAACCTGCATTCATAGAGTATTGTAGTAAAGAACGCATAGAGGAAGCGGAAGAAATGTTAAAAAAAGATCTTTCAGAAAAGTACGAAGGCATTGAAAGGATAGAGCTACAATGGAAAAATGAGACGATATATTACGGTGGCTATAGTGCCAGCGGCGTTAAAATTGAAAAAATTTTCGTATATCTCAACAAGGAGATAACGAACAGCGCCCATAAGGAAATGATAGAATATTTATTCAATCAATATGGATGCGAGGGGCAGGTGGTAAATCTTGAACAACTGGTTGGATAAAAAGCGTGGCGCAAAGCTGATAGAAGTAGGTTTATTCGTTTGTTTGGCTCTTGTGCTATGTATTGCGGTATGGCAAGCTTTTTTTAAGGAGGACAAGACGAGCCACGCGTCGGAAAGCGCAGAGGAAGCAAAGCTGGTGGCAATTTTGGAAAATATCGCAGGGGTAGGAGAGACGGAGGTTATGATTGGCGTTTATGAAAACGGCGAACGTGGAGTTGTCATTGTCTGTGAGGGGGCAAACAGCTTGTCCGTGCTAATGGACATAAGAGAAGCGGCTTCGATTGCCCTGGGGATAGAGCCTAAAAATGTAAAAATATATTTAAAAAAATAAAATGTAAGGAGAAGGATTATGGCAAACAAAAAAACGATTATCGGTATGGCGGCGCTTGTTGGCGTGTTGGCGGTCACTTCGGTATGTAATTTCGTACTGGCGAAGTCGGACGCTGAGGTGGGGGCAGATGGGAACTTGACGACCTCCAATTACTTTGAAACGTACCGCGCAGAGCGCACGGCAACGAGAAGTGAGGCTCTTGTACAGCTGGACAGCGTGATTGCATTGTACGAAGAAGGGGAAACGAAGTTTGAAGAGGCTACGAAGATGAAGATGGAGATCGTAGGGGCGATGGAGCAGGAGCTAGTGATTGAAAACATGGTACGCTCGTTAGGATTTTCTGATGCCGTTGTTTCCGTTTCCGTCGAATCTGAGAACGTAAACGTATTTATCAACTCTTCGGAATTGAATTTTGATACGGCGCTTTCCATTTACACGATGCTGAAAAATGAGACGGGAATTGTCGCGGGCAACGTAATTATTATGCCCGTTTACGCTGAAAGCTAAAAAAAATGTGTTAAAACAGTAGAAATATTCCAAAAAGTGTGCTATAATAGAGGAAATGACAGTAAACCCATAGGGTTTACGCAGTCGGTTTCTGTAAGGAGTATTTTGGAATGTCAATGTTAAAATCGAACGCAGAAGAAAAACAAAATGGTAAAGTCGTATATAACGCAGGTATTGTAAAGGGTATCGTTGCACTTGCGGTGGCAGAAGTTGAAGGGACGCTTCCTCTGCCAAATAAAAAGAACGGAATTACTCTGTTCTTGGAAAAGGACGGCATTTATGCAGATATTTCAGTGGTTGTAGAATATGGATACAACGTGCCGGAGCTTGCGTACCGTATTCAACAATCTGTAAAGCAGAGCGTTGAAAATATGACTCGCTACAAGGTGGCGAAGGTTGACGTGCATATTGAGGACGTTGTATTCCCGGGGCCTAAGGAAACTGCGCCAGAGGAAGAATAACGTGTAGAATCCCTTATTCGTTGAATAGGGGATTTTCGCGTACTTTTTAGGATAAATTCCAACCGAAATTTAAGAACGAAGGAGAAGGATTATGAGAAATTCTGCGCGTGAAGCGGCTTTAAATATTATTTTTGCCCAACAATTCAATACGGACGTTGACACGGCGTTTCGCAAAAAAGTTTATAAACAGTTTGAATTATCGGAAGAAGGGATGGGATTCGCGGCAGACTTGGTGAATACCGTCTTCGATCATTGGCAGGAATTGATTGATGGTATCGAGGAGGCATGCCATCATTACCGTGAAAATCGTATCAATCCTACCGATAAAGCCATTTTATTGATTGCGATGGCGGAAATTAAGTATTTTGAGGACATCCCTCCCGTTGTTTCCGTTTCCGAAGCGGTAGGTCTTGCGAGAAAATACTCCACCGATACCAGTGCGGACTTTGTCAACGGCGTGTTGGCAGGGGTAATCAATCGGTAAGCCTATGAAACTGTTAGACGGAAAAGCGCTTGCGCAAAAAATGCGGGCGCAAATAAAAGCGGAGATAGAAGCTGCGGCGGTTGTTCCCGGACTTGCGGTTGTCATTGTGGGGGAGGACCCTGCATCGAAAATCTACGTTCGCAATAAGATTCGTGCTTGCGAAGAGGTAGGGATGCGTTCTTTTGTATACGAGCTCCGAAAAGAAACTTCTCAGGGTGATTTGGAAGACTTGCTGGACAGTCTGGCTACCTCTGATGAGGTACATGGGATTTTATTGCAGTTGCCGTTGCCTAAAGGACTTGATGAGCAGTCTGCGATGGCTAAAATCCCTGCCGAAAAGGATGTTGATGGTTTTGACCGAGAAAATTTAGGTGCGTTGGTGCTGAATCAGCATCGCTATGCGGCTTGTACGCCAAGCGGGGTCATGGAATTGTTGAAGGATGCTGGCATCGATTGCGCAGGAAAGTCTGCCGTCGTGCTTGGCAGAAGCAATACGGTTGGGAAGCCGATGGCGCTGTTATTGTTGAATGCAAACGCTACTGTTACCGTCTGCCACAGCAAAACCCAAAATCTTGCAGAAATCTGTAAAACTGCAGATATTTTAGTATCTGCCATCGGTAAGCCGAAGTATGTCACGAAGGAAATAGTGAAAGAAGGCGCAGTCGTGGTGGACGTAGGCATCAATCGTGATGAGAATGGAAAGCTCTGCGGAGACGTGGATTTTGAGGAAGTATCAAAAATTGCTTCGTATATCACCCCCGTTCCGGGCGGAGTTGGACCGATGACGATTACGATGTTGCTCAAAAATACCTGTATTGCGGCATGGAAGGAGTGAGAAAATAGTGTACGATTATCAACAAAAGTATGCCGAATATTTGCAAACATTTGAAGAGTATTTGCATGCTTACGCAGAAAATTTAAAGACCATACCTCCGATTTTAGGGGAGGCGATGCGATATTCCCTGCTCTCTGGCGGCAAGCGTATCCGTCCTGTTTTAATGCTGGCTGTGGCAGAGATTCTCGGTGTAGAGCAAGAGTCTATTTTGCCTTACGCTACGGCTTTAGAAATGATCCATACCTATTCCCTCATCCACGACGATTTGCCTGCGATGGACAACGATGATTTTCGTAGGGGCAAGCCTTCCTGCCACAAGGCGTATGGCGAGGCTTATGCAATTTTGGCAGGCGATGCCTTGTTAAATCAAGCCCTTTCCCTGTTGTTTGAAATGGCGTTAAGAGGGGAGAAATACGTTCTTGCGGCAAAGCTTTTAAGCGACTTCGCGGGCATGAACGGCATGATTTTAGGGCAGGTTGCAGACATGCAACATACGGCAAACAAAGAGGAGCTCACCGAGGAAACCTTGCGGTTTATTCAGGAGAATAAGACGGGCAAGCTTCTGCTTGCATCCCTGCTGATTCCTTCGATTTTAGCGGATAATAAGTATTATATCCGCTTGGAGCAGTTCGGCAAGGAATTTGGCAGATTGTTCCAAATTACCGACGATATTTTGGACGTCGAAGGAGAATTTGATCAGATTGGGAAATCGGTTGGAAAGGACGAGGACTCCGATAAGCTCACCTGCGTAAAGCTGTACGGCTTGCAGGGTGCAAAGCTTCGCGCGGACGAGTGTCTTGCTCGCTGTCGCGCGTTGCTCGAAGGAATTGACTATAACACCGAATTTTTAGAAAATCTCGTACTCACCGTGCGTGAGCGTGATGCATAACGGTATTTACTGCTAAAAATCTTGGTTTGGATTGTATTGTTATGAGAGCAGATAAATTTTTTGCCGAAAAATTCGGTTCACGAACAAAGGCTGCAGAGGCAATCGAGCGTGGTTGGGTGCTTGTAAACGGAAAAAACATTCGTCCAAAAGACGAAATTCATGAAACGGACAAGGTTACCTTTGTGGAATCGGGCAGTCGTTTCGTTTCTAACGGTGGATATAAACTGGAGCGCGCTTTGCAGACCTTTTCCGTCAATATCCAAGGCTTGCGCTTTGTGGACATCGGCGCTTCAAACGGTGGATTTACCGACTGTTTGCTTCAAAATGGCGCGGCGCACGTGTATGCAGTGGACGTTGGAGAGTCGCAACTGGATAAATCTCTTGTAGAAAACGCTAAAGTTACGGTGATGGATAGAACGAACGCGCGTTATCTGTCCAAGGACGATTTTGACGGGCGTATCGACGGCGTAGTGGCAGACGTCAGCTTTATATCCTTGCGATTGATATTTCCTGCCATTTCGCAAATTTTGGGCGAAGGTGGATATGCAATTACTCTAATAAAGCCACAATTTGAATGTGAACACAAGAATATCGGGAAAAGCGGAATCGTTCATCCCTCTGCCCACGTGGAGATTGTATCCAAAGTGGTTGCCTACGCAAAGGAGAATGGTCTGCAGATTTGCGACATTACCAACGCTCCGATAAGAAAAGGAAAAAACCTCGAATACGTTGCTCTTTGGAAGGAGGGCGAGACGGGGTTAAAATCATACGAAGTTGTAGAAAAGGTCAAAGAAATAACGGCTATGCTACAATAAAGGAGAAAAGATGAGAATTGGGCTATTAGGAAGAACGTCAAAGCTTGGTGGAACGTCAATATTGACCGACCTTTCCAGCGCGTTGGAAGAAAAGGGATTTGAAGTATCCCTGTTTTCCGCTTATGCCCAAATCCAATCCGTAGACCTCGTGATTGTCTTGGGTGGCGACGGCGCGATGCTACACGCGGCGGCGGTGGCTGCTCCGCAAGGGATTGCTCTTGTCGGCGTCAACTACGGAAACCTTGGATTTTTGACCGAGTACGAAAGACAAGACGTTTTCAAAGTAGTGGACTTGGTGGCTTCTTATGCGGCAGGAACTTGTAAGATTCTAAATCGTAGCATCCTGCAGATTTCGGTGGATAACGATACCTATTACGCTTTAAACGAGGTAGCAATTCAGCGAGATTACGCATCGGGCTTTTTGGAAAATCCGCAGATTTTGAAGTTGCAGGTGGCCGCAGAGAATGGTATGGTTCCGATTGCGGGCGATGGTGCATTACTGACCACGCCGACGGGCTCTACGGCATATTCTCTGTCTGCAGGTGGCGCAATCATCGCCCCGGAAGTTCCTGTCTTTATGCTGACACCCATTTGTGCGTTTACGATGGGGGCAAGACCTATGGTCTTTTCCGATGAGGAAATCTTTGACTTCACGGTAGAAAAGGGTCGTGCCCTGGTATTAGTGGACGGAAAAGCGGTGGCAACACTTACGCAGAAGGATTCGATACGGGTTGCGAAAGCGCCGTTTGCGGCTCGGTTTATCACGCAAAACGAGAAGAACTTTTTCAACAAAGTAAAAACAAAATTAAACGGATGATAAGGAAGTAATTATGTTAAGATCAGCAAGACACGCAAAAATTTTAGAGATTATCGCGCATAAAGAGATTGAAACGCAGGAAGAGCTTTGCGAGGAGTTAAACAAACAAAATTATAAGGTAGCGCAGGCCACGATTTCCCGTGACATCAAGGATTTGCGCTTATTTAAGGTTGCTGGCGTACAGAAAAAGTACCGCTACGCGCATATCCACGAATCGACTGGGGAGATTTCTCCTAAGATGAAGAGCTTGTTTGCTGACTGTGTCGTCAGCATTCGTTGCGCGCAAAATATCGTGGTGGTAAAGACTCTGCCTGGAAACGGTAACAACGCTGGCTCTGTCATTGATAAGCTGAACTTTGCGGAAATTATCGGTTCGGTTGCGGGCGATGATACCGTTTTTGCGGTATGCGATAACACAGAAAACGCATTGTTGGTTGTAGAGAAGATTCACGAATTTTTAAAGTAAACACAAGGGTAAGCCATGTTATCACAATTGACGATAAAAAACGTTGCGCTGATTGAGAACGCAACCATAGAATTTTCCGAGGGGTTAAACGTACTTTCCGGGGAAACGGGTGCGGGTAAATCGGTCATTCTCGATTCCGTCAACTTTGTTTTGGGCGCGAAGGCAGACAGAACGATGATTCGTCACGGAGAAAGCGAATGCTTTGTAAAAGCCGAGTTTACGTTGCCTGAAACGGCAAAGGCAATTGCGCTTTTAAGAGAAATGGACATTGATTCGGACGGGGAAATCATCATTTCCCGTAGGTTTTCCGACGCAGGAAAAAGCACGGTAAAAATCAATGGCAATACCGTTTCCACTTCGATGCTCCGTCAAGTTACCGATTGCTTAGTGGACGTTCATGGACAGAGCGAACATTTCTTTTTGCTGAAAGAGAGCAATCAATTGCGCACGCTGGATTCTGCGATAGGCGAATCGATTATGCAGAAAAAGGCTGAATTAGCCGCTTTAATCGCTGAAAGAAAGACGATTGATTCTCAGATTGCACAGCTTGGTGGCGACGAGCAGGCTCGTAGCCGCCGTTTGGATATGCTCGGCTTCCAAATCGATGAGATTGAGAGCGCTGACCTTAAAGACAGCGAAGAAGAGGAATTGCTGGCTAAACGCAATATGATCAACAACGTCGAAAAAATTCTGCAGGCGCTGAAGGGGGCAGTGGATTCGTTCAGCGCAGAAAGCGGTGCGTTAGATGCGCTTCGCTACGCGAAGCGTTGTGTTAGCGGAATTTCGAAATTAGCTCCTTCCTACGAGGGAATTTACGACCGTCTGGAAAATCTGTATTCCGAAGCAGACGATATTTCCGAAACCTTGATAGGCTTTGCAGAAGAGCTGTATTTTGATGAAAACGAGGCACAGGAAACGGAAGCGCGCTTAGATTTAATCCGTTCATTGAAGAAGAAATATGGTAGCTCGGTAGAGGAAATTAACGACTATCTTGCCGCCATTCGCGTAGAGTACGACCTGCTTAGCGATTGTGAAGGGCAGGTTGCGCGGCTGACAGAACTTCGAAAAAAATGCAACCAAAAAATCTATCAATGCTGTTTGGCGATTAGCAAAACTCGTAAAGAATTCGCGGCCACCTTCTGCCATGAGGTGGCAGAAGAACTGCGTACCCTGAATATCGCCAGCGCGCGCTTTGAAATCGAATTTGGCGAATATACGGAAGAAGACGTTGAGAGCGCGGACAAGAACGGCTTAGACCAAGTCTGTTTCTTGTTCTCTGCCAACGCAGGCGAACCGTTAAAACCGCTTGGCAAAATCATCAGCGGCGGCGAAATGAGCCGATTTATGTTGGCGTTAAAAACCAAGCTTTCCTCCATCAATGAAATCTGTACCTATCTTTTCGACGAAATTGACGCAGGTATCAGCGGTAAAACCGCTAAGGTTGTGGGGGAAAAGTTCGCAAGAATTGCCCATTCTACACAGATTATCGCCGTATCGCACCTGGCGCAAATCGCTGCAATGAGCGACAGAGAGTTTTTGATTGAAAAGCAGGAAATTGCAGGCAAGACGATCACGACGGTACGCGCTTTGGAGGGGGAAGAAAAGGTTTTAGAGCTCGTTCGATTGCTTGGCGGCGACGAAAAGGATGCATTTGCCATAGGTCATGCCGAAGAATTGCTCAAGCAAGCAGAAAAATATAAAATTACCCTGTAATTTGATTGTATAATTGACACCTAATTTACGCAAAATGCCTGAAAAGGGAGGATTTTGATGCGTAAGTTAGGTGTTTTTTTGTTGGGAGTATTTCTGGCAGGCGCTTCGGCGTGGGCGGTTTCTCCGTCAACCGCTAAGGCGTATGCAGATACTGCGGAAGTATATATAGGTGGGATACCGGCAGGTTTTACCCTTTCCACGGGCGGCGCGCAAGTTTTAGGTTTTTGCGACGTTATCTCGGAAAGCGGTAAGCGTTCTCCTGCAAGCGAAGCAGGGCTTCGCGCTGGTGACTTGATTGTGGCGCTCAATGGCGTTAAGGTGGAAACGATTGCAGACATGAACGAAATTTTGGCAAAAAACGGGGATAAAACACTAAAATGCAAGGTATTGCGAGGGGAAGAAGGAATGGAGTTTTCTATTCAGCCGAGCAAGGATAAGGGCTCTGACCGATATAAAATCGGCGTACTCATTCGTGACGGAGTATCGGGCATTGGAACAGTCACTTATATTGATAAGCAAAGTGGTCGTTTTGGGGCGTTAGGCCATGCTGTGATGGGGGAAAAGGAACGTCCGTTATCTTTGACAAATGGACAGATGTACCTTTGCAGTATCGTTGGTGTGTCTAGAGGCTTAAAGGGCAAGGCAGGCGAACTGAGAGGGATGTTTTTGGCTGAAAAAAGCTTAGGAAAGGCGGAAAAGTTGTGCACATGTGGGATTTATGGCAAAATTAACGAGAAATTCCAAACAAAGGGGCTGCCGACTGCAAAGGCAACCGCAGTGAACGCAAAGCCAGGGAAAGCAAGCATTTATTCCACCGTTTCAGGGGAAGAACCGAAGGAATATTCGATTGAAATCGTAAAGGTGGATTTGGGGCAAAAGGAAAACAAAAACTTTGTCGTTAAGATTACCGACGAACAATTGATTGAAGAAACGGGCGGTATCGTGCAGGGGATGAGCGGTAGTCCGATTTTGCAGAACGGGGCGTTGATCGGCGCAATTACGCACGTATTCGTCAATGACCCTACAAGAGGGTATGGAATTGCCATCGAGCAGATGCTCAATCAATAGTATGGCTGGCATAACTATCATAAAAAACAAGGGGGAAATGTTATGAAAAATAAGAAAATGCAGTTGTTGGGCGCAACGTTAGCGGTGGGCGTACTGTTAAGCAGTGTTTTAGGGATTGGTGTGCAGAGAAAAAACCGAAAAGAATGCGGCTGTAGACTTGCGCGCGCAGAGTTTTTAGAAGAATCTGTTGACAAAGCAAGCTTTGAGGACTTCTCGGAGGCAGATTTTGTATCGGTTACCGAAAAAGAAAAGACAAAAATCGGCTTATTTCCCGATGCGAAGGCCGCCTACGTGATGGAGAGAGAAAGTGGCGCGCCAGTATTCGAAAAAGAATCGAAGAAACATCTGCCGATTGCCAGTATGTGTAAAATCATGACGCTGATTTTGGCGTTTGAGGCAATTGATAGCGGTATTATTACGATGGACGAGGAAATTCTCGTTTCTGAGAATGCCGCAAGTATGGGTGGTTCTCAGGTATTTTTGGAGGCGCATGCAAAATATCCGGTGCGCGAGCTATTGAAAAGCATCGTCGTATGCTCTGCAAACGATAGTTGTGTAGCGATTGCAGAGAGAGTAGCGGGCAGTGATACGCTATTTGTAGAGAGAATGAATGAACGCGCGAAGCAATTAGGATGTGAGGATACGCTGTTTGCAAATTGCACGGGCTTGCCCAAGGATCCACAATATTCCTGCGCAAAGGACGTTGCAACGATGCTCAGCGCGCTTTTGAACCATCCGCAGTATTATGAATTCGGTAAGATTTGGACGGACACCTTTCATCATCCGGAGGGGAGAACGACGGAAATCACAAATACCAACCGCTTGTCGCGTTATTATGAAGGTTGTGACGGCGGGAAGACTGGATTTACCAGCGAAGCAGGCTTTTGCCTCGCCGCCACGGCAAAGCGTGGGGATATGCGAGTGATTTCCGTTGTCATCGGTGCTTCTGACAGTAAAAATCGCTTCAAAGAGGTTGCGGAAAGCTTTGATTATACCTTTGCAAATTTCAAGATGCAAATGGTTGTCGATGAAAATAAGGAATGGGAAAACTCTATCTATGTCAGTGGTGGAAAGGAGAAGTCGATTGCCGTAAAGCCTGCAAGATGTGGTCGGTTGTTTTTGCGCCGAGGAGAAAAAGGTGAGTATGAATTAAGGACGGAGCTTCCTTCAACCGTTAAAGCACCCGTAAAGCAGGGCGATATCGTCGGGGAGGTGTATGTGATTCGAGACGGAATAGAGGTGGACAGAATTCCTTTGCTTGCGACAAGCACGATTGATAAGGCAAGCTACTTCGACGTTTTACGCGACGTTGCAAACGACTGGAAAATTCATTAACGGGTTATTTAGAGGGGATGAAAAATACTCAAATGCACAAAAAAACGTGTTTTTGGGTATTTTTTCTTAAAAAGGATATTGCACCCCCTTGCCTTTTTTAAAAAAATTTGCTACAATATTAAATGATTTTAATATTGGCGGTTGCTATATGAATACGAGAGATACGTTGAAAATCAACGAAGAAGGACATTTGGAAATTGGCGGCGTGGACTGTGTAAGCCTTGCCGCGCAATTTGGCACGCCCTTATACGTTTACGACGAAGCGTACATTCGCAGAATGATGCGTGTATATAAGAAGGTGATTGACGAGCTTTATGACGGGAACGGACAAGTTCTGTACGCTTCCAAAGCATTTTCCTGCAAAGCGATTTATCGTATTGCCGACGAGGAAAATATCGGAATTGACGTGGTATCCGGGGGCGAATTGTATACGGCGCTGCAGGCTGGTTTTCCCTCCGAAAAGATTTATATGCACGGGAATAATAAGCTTGATTATGAAATCGGAGAAGCGCTTGATTGCGGCATTGGCTGTATCGTAGCGGATGCCTATTCGGAGATTGATAAAATTGATGCCGAGGCAAAAAAGAGAAACATTCGTCAGGCGATTTTACTTCGTATCAATCCAGGGGTAGAGGCGCATACACACGCTTTCGTGCAAACGGCAACCACTGACAGTAAATTTGGCTTTTCGATTGCAAACGGCACGGCGGAGGCGGCAACTGCCTACGCTCTGTCGAAATCGAACGTAGAGTTAAAGGGCTACCATTGTCACATCGGTTCGCAGATTTTCGAAAAGGAATCGTTTGCTCTTGCGGTGGAAAAATGTATGCATTTTGCATCAGAAATGCGTGAACGCTTAGGTTTTGTGCCCACGACGCTGAATCTTGGCGGTGGATATGGCGTTTGGTACACAGAGGAGGATCGCAAGCTTCCTGCAGAGGGGTACGCGGAGTACCTCGAAACGACGATTTCCACCCTGAAGTCAAAAGCAAGCGAGTACGGCTTGCCCTTGCCGTATCTTTTAGTAGAGCCCGGTCGCTCCATTGTAGCGGAAGCCGGTATCACGCTGTATACAGTTGGGGCAATTAAGGAAATTCCCGGCGTAAAGAAATATGTGTCGGTGGACGGCGGTATGTTTGATAACCCGAGATATGCGTTGTACGAGGCGAAATATACTCCCGTTTTGGCAAATCGCGCGTTAGAGCCTGCGACAGAACTTGTCACGATTGCAGGAAAATGCTGTGAAAGCGGCGATATTATTGCAGTAGACGTAAATCTGCCCGAAGCAAAAGAAGGGGATCTTTTAGCGGTTCTTTCAACGGGGGCTTACAACTATTCTATGGCAATGAACTATAATCGTAATAAAATTCCACCTTGCGTGCTTGTGAAAGACGGGGTTGCGGAATATATCGTCAAACCGCAGACCTATCAAGACCTCGTACGCAACGACGTTATTCCCGAAAGATTATCTAAAAAATAACCTTTTGACCTTTCAGCAAAAAGGATATGCTATTTATATGTTTTATCTTCTGAACATCATTGCTTCGTTGCTTGCCGTTATGGTCGTGTTGACGTTACACGAATTCGCGCATGCCTTCGTCGCTTATAAATGCGGAGATCCAACCGCAAAAATAGCAGGGAGAATGACCTTAAATCCTCTGCAACATTTTGACCCGATGGGGTTGTGCTTGTTTGTTTTTGCAAGATTTGGTTGGGCAAAGCCCGTTCCTGTCAATCCAAACAATTTCAAAAATCGGACGTGGGGGAGTTTCCTTACTTCCGCCGCAGGCATTTTGGTCAATTATCTTTCCGCATTTCTCATCTTTTATCCAGTATTATTTTTGACGAGCAAATACGTCCTTCCGCTGGTTGCGGGAAAGTATATCTACTATTTCCTTGCTGGGCTGACCAGTTCGCTGTTTTGGTGCTCGATCTATTTCTCCGTTTTCAACTTCTTGCCGATATACCCCTTAGACGGTTTTAATATGTGGGATGCCTTGGATAGAAGGGGAAATAAGGTTTTACAGTTTTTGCGAACGTACGGATCTTATATCCTGCTGGGATTGATTGCTATCAATATTTTAGCAGACTATATTTTTGTCTTGCAATATATCAATCTTTTGGGATTTATTATGAATACGCTTAGCAGTATTGTTGCTTGGCCCATTACTACGCTTTGGGGTATCATTTTTGGAGGTTTAATGTAAGGTTATGGATAAATTTACGACGGAATCGGTGAAAAACTTTGAAACCGAAGTGGATTATACCACGGTACTTGACAATTTTGAAGGGCCGTTGGACCTATTGTTGCATTTGATAGAAAAGGCAAGAATTGAAATCAAAGACATCTTTGTTTCGCAGGTAACCGAGCAGTTCTTGGAATACATGAAGGGCTTGCCTTACATAGACTTGGACAAAGCCAGCGAATACCTCTTAATTGCCTCAACAATCATCCATATTAAAGCAAGAAGGCTGTTGCCTGTTGATGAGGAAGACTGGCAGGAGGATGATTACGACTATGGCGACGAGGGCAACCAACTCATTCAAGCCTTAAAGGAAGAATACGAGCTGTTACAGCATGGCGCAGAAAAGCTTCGTGAGGTGGAAACGGTAGGGTATTACTTCAAAGAGCCGGACAAGGATTTTTCCGAGGTGCAAATCAAGTACAAGGATTTCAGCCTTGACGGAATGGTAAAGGCATTAAATGATATGTTGTTGCGCCGTGATGCAATGGAGCGTAAAAAACCCATTTCAAGGCGTATTCCTAAAGATAAATTCACCGTAAAGGACAAAATCAAACACATTCTTGGCATCATCAAGGAAAAGGAAGAGGTGGACTTTGAGGCATTGTTTGCAGACGACGCAACCGTACCTGAAATTGTCACTACTTTTCAGGCTTTGTTAGAGCTGTTAAAACATCAATTTGTGATTGTTGAGCAACCAGAGCTCTTTTCAAGCATTACCATAAAGAAAAATCCAAATAAAGGCGAGGGAGAAGAAATTGGAGAAATTGACGAATATAATTGAGGCTATTTTGTTTGCCTCCGGAGAAGCAGTAGAGGTAGACATCTTCCGCGAAAAGTTGCAGGTATCTAAAATTGAAATGGACAAGGCGATTCGAAAGCTGGAAAATAAGTATTCTGGGGACAACGGTATCTATTTACTGCATTTTAACCACAAATTGCAAATGGCAACGAACCCTGAATACAAGGAAGCTATCGCTTCGGTATTGACACCCATTCGCGAAAAAGAGTTTACGGCTACCATTTTGGAATGCGCCGCTATTATCGCATACAAGCAGCCGATTACCCGTACCGACCTTGAAAAAATCCGCAACGGCAGAAGCAGTGATTATGCAATCACCACGCTGATGACCTTGGATATGATCGAGCCGGTTGGTAGAAAAGATACCCCCGGCAAGCCCGTCCTTTACGGTACGACGGATAGCTTCTTAAAGCGTTTTAAGCTTCGTTCTATCAAAGAATTACCCGATTACGAGGAGTTCTTGAGAAAGCTTGCTGACATCAATTCTTGGGAAGCCTTAAAGCCTGCGGATGACGAGGGTTACCTTTATGAAAAAGAGGAATATAATCCTGAAGAAGATACCGATTTGCAGCAGCTTGCGACAGAGGAGAATGTCGTTGATAGCGAAGAATAATTGAATTTACATAAATTATCAAGAAACTGCCCATATTTTGGATATGGGCAGTTTTCTTATTTTTCTAATGGTAGTTCTTTTGCTAATCATTCCTATTTATATCAGTATCGACCTATATTTTGACGTTGTCAGCGGAAAAATCGGCTGCCGTGTTTCCCTTTACGAAACAATCAAACTGCTTGGCGGTTATTTTACGCCGTGCGCTGGTGGGTTTGCTCTGCACGTTTCCAACAAAAAGGCAAAGCTGTTTACCTATCAGCAAATAGAAGCAGGCAGAAGGCAATTATCCTTTGAAAGTGGGCTTAAGGTCACTTCCATACGATGGATTGCTGAAATTGATCCCGAATATTTATTCGGCGTGTGGGCGGTAGAGAATATCATAAAAACAATCTTCTTTTTTAAACATCGAAAGACGATTTTGGAAAGTGTTATGTATTTACGCGAAAGCGGTTTTCGTGTTTTTTCGCGAACAACCTTGTGTTTTACTTTGTTTTCGTCGTTGGTTGGCTTTGTAAAGTACTTATATAGGAGGGTGAAAGGATGTCAGGAGAGAAAATCAGTAACTTAATTGCATCGGGTACGGTCAATTTAGAAGAAATCATTGATGCAAACGCCGTTTTCGGCAAGCCGATTATCACGGCAAGCGGTACGCAAATCATTCCATTTTTAAAAATAACCGTCGGGAACTTATCGGGCGGCGGTGAGTACGGCGAGCCTAAAACGATGAAAGGCTTGCCAAAAATCCCTTTTGCGGGCGGAAACGGCGCGGTGGTGAGCATGCGGCCGCTTGGTTTTTTAGTGGATAATGGAAAGCGCTGTCAAATATTGCGTGTGGCTGATGATGCAATAGACAACCTTGTTGAAAGAGCTAGCGAAATCATAAAAGCAGTCAGTGAAAAGGCGTAGAATGACGATGAAAAAAGGCAAAGTATTATTCAGTCTTTCGCTGTTGTTGTCTGCTTTTTTGCCGATTGCTACTATACTTTCGCCCGTTTCGGTGGGGGCTCAACAATTTTCCGCCGCAGAATGCGTTATGGAAGTAGACAGTCGTCGTATCTTATACCAAGAGCGTGGGGACGTTCGCTTGCCAATGGCAAGCACGACAAAAATCGCAACGGCGATTTCAGTAATTGATTCGGGGATAGATATCGAAAAGACTATTCAAATTCCGCATAATGCCGTTGGTGTCGAGGGTTCGTCCGTCTATTTAAAAGAAGGGGATGAATATACGATAAAGGACTTGCTGTATGGGTTAATGCTACGCTCAGGCAACGATTGCGCCGTGGCCTTAGCGGAAACGGTAGACGGTGGCGTGGGCGACTTTTCTACCCGTATGAATGAAACTGCGCAAAGGGCAGGGGCTTTAAACACCCATTTTGTCAATCCACACGGTTTGCCAGCAAAACTGCATTATACGACCGCTGTTGACTTATCTCTGATTACGGCGTATGCCATGCAAAATCCGCTGTTTTGTTCGATTGTTTCAACAAAGTATTATCAGCCAAGGGCGTGGCAGAACAAAAATAAAATGTTAACGCAGTACGAGGGCGCAATCGGCGTTAAAACGGGATATACGAAGGAGGCGGGAAAATGCTTAGTGAGCGCGGCAGAGCGGGAGGGAATGAGGCTTATTGTCACCGTTTTGAACTGCCCGATAGCTTACGAGCGCACGAAAGCCTTATTCGATGACGCCTTTAAAAAGTATAGAAAAAAACGACTGTTGGGAGCAAAAGAAACGGTGCGCTTTGAGGGCGGCGAAGGGGTAGCAGGAGAAGACTATTACTTCCCTTTAATGGAAGGAGAAGAAGAGCATATAGAAATTGTTGCAAAACCGTTCTTTTCCGATGAAAACAAAAAAATCGTGGGGCAATTTAAAATATATCTTCTAAAACGATTGCTTTTTTACGGAAATTTATATAAACTATAAACGGTAGAAGAAATAAAGTAGGTACGAAAGATATGCGAATTAATAAATTTTTAGCAGATATGGGCGTAGCGAGCCGCCGTCGCGCAGACGAAATGATTAAAAACTGTCGCGTTACCATCAATGGTGAGCTTGCAACCTTGGGAACGATTGTGCAGGAAACGGACGTCGTTTGCCTTGACAACGTCGTCATCGAGCGCAAGGAACAAACGCCTGAATATTATATTATGAACAAGCCGAAAGGCTACGTTTGTACGGCGAAGGACGACCGTGGTAGAAAGACGGTTATGCAGTTATTGCCCGAAGGCATCGGCAGAGTCTTCCCCGTAGGGCGCTTGGATTATGCGACTGAAGGGTTGCTTCTCTTTACCAACGACGGCGACCTTGCCTATCGTTTGACGCATCCTACCAGCGAGATTCCCAAAACCTATATGGCGAAAATCGAGGGAACGATGACGGAAAAGGACTTAAATCCCATTCGTTCCGGCGTTGAATTAGACGGCGTGTTGACCAAAAAATGTAAAGCGCACATCGTCGAAACGCATAAGGATTACACGAAAGTTCACATCACCATAACGGAAGGGAAAAATCGTCAAGTGCGCCGTATGTTTGAGGCAATCGGCAAAAACGTTGCCTTCTTAAAACGGGTTAGCATCGGACAATTAAAGCTGTCCGGCTTGGATAGAGGTCAGGTAAGACCTTTGACGGAAATGGAAATTGCCTATTTGCAGAATTTATAAAGAAAAAAACCTGTCAAACGACAGGTTTTTTGTTGTTTTAAAAGGAATTAAGCGTGATAATTGCGCATCAAACCAACGACTTTCCCGATGATAGAAACCTCTCCGTTTTCATAAACCATGTCGGAAAGGGATTCGTTTTCGGGGTGGAGGATAATTTGTCCGTTCTTGCGGTAAAAGCGTTTTACGGTAGCGGAATCTTCCACCAAAGCAACGACGATTTCTCCGTTTTCAGCCGTTTGCTGACGGCGGACGATGATTTTATCGCCGTCAAAAATGCCTGCGTCAATCATAGACGTGCCTTGTACGCGCAACATAAACAACTCGTCACCTTTAAATTCTCCCGTAGGGAAGGTGTAGTAGTCCTCGTAATTTTCGTAGGCAAAGATGGGCTGACCTGCGGTTACCGTACCGATGAGAGGAATGCTCACGCCCGAGCCTCTGCCGATAGAAACGGAGCGTTTCTTTTTATCCGTTTTGCTCAGGTAGCCCTTATCGCGCAAACGCTCCAAATAGGTATGTACGGTAGCGGTGGATTTGATATTACATTCTTGACCGATCTCGCGCACGGAAGGAGTGTAGCCGTTTTCTTCTTGGAACTTACGGATATAGTCCATTACTCTCGTCAGTTTTTCTTCGCGTATCATAATAATTCTCCTATTTTAGGATTTCTAAAGACATTATAACATATTTTTTTTAATAAATCAAACATATGTTCATATAAAATTGTTGATTTTTTTATTTTTTCTGCTATAATATTAGAAAAGAGTGCTTTTGGAGGCCCAAAAATGGAAACGAAAAGAGATAAGTGCGTTTTATACGATAGAGAGTGTATTGACTGTATGGAGTGTCAAATGTGCGATTTAGACCCCTTAAAGTTCTGCGACAATTGCGGAAAATGCATCGAATTTGACGACGTCGCATCGATAAAAATCGACAAGATATATTTAGATCCAAAAGAATACGACGGAAAGTAAAAAAATCACCCCAGCGTGGGTGATTTTTTCTTTACTTTGTAAGAAAGGGGGTTAGTTTCTCCGCATACCGAGAAGGAATGACCACGGAAACCTCTTCGCCGTCATCGGTAAAGGTAGCAAAGCGCTCGGTCAAGAAAGGCTTGATTTTTGCATATTCGTTCATCTGCGCATACGGAATAAACAACTTGCAGAAGAAAAAATCGTCCTTAAAACAATGTAAAATCGCTTTCTTTAAATCCTCGATGCCTTTTCCCGTCCTTGCGGAGATGGCGATGCTATCGTGAGGCAGGGCGGTTTCATCGTCCATATCTTCCGTCTTGTTCATAACTAGCAAGGTGGGGGAAGAAAAGCCCATTTCCTCTAAAGTTTGCAGGGTGGTTTGCCGTTGCATTTCGTATTCGCCCGTAGCATCGCATACGATAAGCGCTAAGTCACAGTGCAGGGCGCTCTCCAAAGTCGATTGAAAGGCATCAATCAATTTATGGGGGAGATCCTGCAAGAAACCGACGGTATCCACGAGGGTAAATTCTACGTCCTCGATACTAAACGCCCGTGCGGTAGGGTCAAGCGTAGCAAAAAGCTCATTTTTGACGTATACGTCGGAATTTGTGAGCAAATTCATCAGGGTGGACTTGCCCGTATTCGTGTATCCGACCAAGGCAATCGTCTTTATATTGTCCTTTTTTCGGCGTTCGGTCAGTAAGGAACGGCGTTGTTCCAGTTCCTTCAGCTTGTTTTCAAGGTATTTCAGCCGTCCACGAATGTATCTACGGTCGGTTTCCAGCTTGGTTTCGCCGGGGCCTCTCGTCCCAACTCCGCCGCCCAGCCTTGAAAGCGCTTCGCCTTTGCCTTTTAGGCGTGGATAGATATACTTTAATTGCGCCAGTTCGACCTGCAGTTTCCCTTCTGCACTTCTTGCATTCTTTGCAAAGATGTCCAAAATGAGGGTAGTGCGGTCGATGACCTTCTTATCCCCAAGCGCTGCAGAAATGTTAAGGGTCTGCGAGGGGGAAAGTTCGCCGTTAAAAAGAACGGTTATTTCCAAGCCTTCTAAAATTTCATATAACTGCGCAAGTTTTCCTTCTCCGATATAGGTGGCGGGGTTGATTTCGCGGATATTTTGATAAATCGTGCCTGCATACACAGCGCCAGCGCTTTCGATGAGGGAAATGGCTTCCTCGTGCAAAACCTTATATTTTTCCGCATTTTCACGGGTAATCGGCTGAATAATGTAGATTTTTTCAATAAAATCCTTCTGTCTTTCTTCCATTCCTTTAATCCTTTGACGGAGTGTTCTCTGTGCCGTCTTCTGGACGGAGCTTTACAACGCTAGCGGCGCGCTTGCGGTTTTCCTCAGTAATAGCGGCGTAGTGCTTTTTCGTCGTATTGACGTCGCGATGCCCCAAAACGTCCGCAACGATATAGATGTCTTGCGTTTCGTTGTATAAACGAGTGCCATACGTGCTACGCAGCTTGTGGGGGGTTATTTTTTTAAGCGGAGAGATGATTTTACAGTATTTCTTCACTAAAATCTCCACAGAGCGTACGTTCAACCGCTTATATTGCATAGAGAGGAAAAAGGCAGGCTCGTCGTCGGGAACACGCACATCGTTGCTTTTTTCGGCTATGTATTCCTGCAAAGCGTAGCGTACCTCGTCAGAGAAGTATAAAATGGCTCTATTTCCGCCTTTTCGCGTGACGACAAAGGAATTATCGGCAAAATTAAAGCTATCGTTATCGAGGCCAACCAGCTCGCTGATACGAATGCCCGTACCCAAAAATAGGGTGATGATGGCGCGATCGCGCACAGCGGTTTTATCATGGTAGTGCGCCGCGTGTTTAGACAAACCGGCGCCGCTTTCCGTGACGGTGAGTAGGTCGGACACTTCGTCGGCTTCTAAACGGATAATTTCTCTGTCATGCTGTTTGGGCGTTTCCACCTTAGCCGCATTATCCACGCGGATTAACCCACGGGCGAAGAAATATTTGAATAGTGCGCGCACGGCAGACAATTTCCTTGCTTTTGCGCGTTCGTCGCAGGTGAGGCGCTTTCCGTTGTAGGTATAGCTGGAAAGATAGCTCAAAAACGCCTCGATATCGTTGTGTTGTAAGCGCTCTAAATCCTCCAAGGTAAGGTCGTCGATTTCCTTGTTGCGCAGACGGCGTTTGCAGATAAAATCGAAGAAAATACGCAAGTCGTAGGCGTATTTCAAGCGAGTTTGACTGCTTGTACGCGTTTCAATGCCCACAAAGTAGTCTTCGCAGAAGGGGGGCAGGTCGTTCAAAAGCTCTGCAATCTTGTCTAAATCGCTGATATTCCGTTGTAAATAATACGTCGTAGCCATGGTTCTATTGTACAGTATTTTAAGACAAATGTCAAGATTTCCCGAAAAGTTGTTAATTATTTTTTATGAGTGGAGCGAAAAACGGCAGGGCGGAGTAAAAATAAAAACGAGATTGTAAAAAAAACCTCGTTTTAGATAGACAGTTTTTTAGTTGTGGTGGAATTACGAAAGACATAGATACACAGACTAAACATTTCGTAAAACACAGCTTTTACGAAATGTTGGCTGTAAAATATGCGAATTTCAAGCGATTTTTCCTTCGAAACAATTATTTTAATAAAATGACGTTTCTTTACGGTTTTGAAATTTCTTCTGCAATTCCATACGAATTCGGTAAAATTTTTATGCCGTCCGTATACGCAGCATCTTTTAACAATTCTTTAAAAATCTTTTCGTCTTTTTTAAAGAAACGCTCGGAAGACGAATTGTTTGTATAGATATATAAAGCCTGTCCTTTGTATTCACGTTTGTAAATCAACAGCCCGTCTTCTGCAAAAACCTCTTTCCACGTACCTTCCGCAAAAATTTTGCGATAAGTTTCACGGATTTTAGAAAGCTTAGAATAATGTTCAATCAATTCACTATTCAAATGCTCCCAGTCAAAGCAACGTCTGCAGAACGGATCAATATGTCCTTCCATGCCGTTTTCATCGCCATAATAAATGCAAGGAACGCCTGGCAAGGTAAATTGCAATACGGTTGCCATTTTCAGCCTTTCCACCGCCATTTTCTTATCATTTTCGGGCAAATACGCCGTTTTTTGCGCCATTTCGTCCTTATTCTTGCAGGTAATTCCGCCTAAAACCGTCAAAATTCTGGCGGTATCGTGCGTGCCTAAGATGTTCATTAAGCAATCCAGGCTCTGCTTGGGATAATGGTCGATAATTGCACGTACTACACGAATAAAATCCTTAGAATTGCCCGTCAAAATGTATCGAATAATGCTCTCTTTCCACGGATAATTCATTACGCTGTCCAGCTCAAAGCCCTGAAAATACTTTCTGCGCTGGGAATAAGCGACTTTATCAGACGCATCTTCCCATACTTCGCCGATGATAATCGCCTGATTATTGCTGGTTTTTACGCTATTTCTAAGCTTTTTTAAGAAGAAATCGGGCAATTCGTCCGCTACATCCAAGCGATAGCCGCCGATACCGCTTGCTAGCCACGTTTTTAACACCCCTTCTTCGCCAAAAATGAATTCTTGGTACTCTTGAGAGGCTTCGTTAATTTCCGGTAAGACGTCAATTCCCCACCAACTGCGGTATTTATCGGGAAAATCATCGAAATTGTACCATGAATAATACGGAGAATCCTTCGATTGATACGCTCCTAACGAAGGATAATTGCCATATTTATTGAAATATACGCTATCATCGCCCGTATGATTGAATACGCCGTCTAAAATCAAGCGAATCCCCTGCTTTTTAGCCGCCTTGACCAAACACTCGAAGTCCTCTTTTGTGCCTAAAATCGGGTCGATTTTCATATAATCCGAGGTATCGTAGCGATGATTCGATGCCGCCTCAAAAATCGGGTTTAAATATACGATATTCACCCCTAAATCCTTCAAATACGGCAGTTTTTCCTCAATTCCCTTGAAATTTCCACCGAAAAAGTCGTTATTTAACACTTTTCCCTGCGCGTTCGGACGATAAGAAGGCTCTCCGCCCCAGTCATCGCGCATTACGCGCCCTACTATGTCAGGCATAATACCTATATCACACATACTACCTTTGGCAAAACGATCGGGAAAAATCTGGTACATTACCCCACCTTTAAACCATTTTGGCGTTTTAAAGCTCGAATCATAAACGATCAGCAGGAAAGACTTGCCGTTTTCGGGGTTCAATTCCCCCATAACGTCCACGTTTTCGCAGACGTCCCCTATCCCTTCGATACGGAAACGGTAATAATACAACCCTCTTTTATGTATTTTGATGCGTATTTGCCACCCATATTCCGTATTTTGCATAGGATAGGACACACATTCTTCGCCGTCTTTGTTCAAAACGAAATATGCCGCCTTGGAAAGCACGGCATTGTCCGTCGTAAATACATTCAAGCACACCTCTTTTCCTGTCGGTATGCCGCCTATTACGCTTTTACAGCGAAGATCTAAGGGATTGTAGTAAATCGAACTCATAATTTTAACGAAAAATAGAGGAAAAGCCGTAACAGATACAGCTTTTCACCCTATAAGATACTTAATTAGTGGATAGGTTTCAGATTCCAAATATTTTCAGCGTATTCTGCGATACTTCTGTCTGCCGCAAAGTACCCTGCCGCCGCGATGTTACGCAAGGATTTTTGGTTCCAAGAACGCTTATCGTTTGCATAGAGGTCGGAAAGCCTATCTTGCGTCGTCAGATAAGACTGATAATCCGCCATACACATATACGGATCGGCTACGGGCGTGCCCGTCAGCAGATAATTTGCGATATCTGCAAAGCTTTCGCCGTTGAAACCGACGATTAAAGCCTCGATAACCTTGCGGAGCATCGGGTCGTTGTTGTAATAAACGCTTGCAGAATAGCCGTTGCGCCAAACGTCCTCTACTTCGTGCGCCTTCAAACCGAAGATGAAAATGTTATCTAAGCCCACTTTTTCGCTCATTTCAACGTTTGCGCCGTCCAAAGTACCGATGGTCAGCGCGCCGTTAATCATAAACTTCATGTTGCCCGTGCCGCTTGCCTCTTTACCAGCCAAGGAGATCTGTTCGGAGATTTCAGTTGCAGGCATCAGCATTTCGGACATCGTCACGTTGTAGTCTTCCATATACACAACGTTCAATTTTTCACGGATTTTCGGGTGTTTTTTGATGTCTTCAGCAAGGAAACATATGAGTTTGATGATTTTCTTTGCCATATAGTACCCCGATGCTGCCTTTGCCGCAAAGATATAGGTCTTGGGTTGCATAGGCATATCAGGATTTTCTTTCAGCTGAATATAGTCGGTGATAACGTGCAGAACGTTCAAAAGTTGGCGCTTGTATTCGTGCAGACGTTTTGCCTGAACGTCGAACAAGCTGTTGGGATCAATGACCGCCCCCTGCTTTTTTGCTGCAAACTCGGCAAACTGCTGTTTTTTCAGGTGTTTGATTTCTTCCAAACGCTTCAAAACGCTTTCATCGTTCTCGTATTTCAAGAAATCGCCAAGCTTAGCTGCGTCCTTCGCATACCCACTACCGATACATTCGTCGAGCAAAGCGCAAAGCTCCGGATTCGATTGATTCAGCCAACGTCTATGCGCGATACCGTTGGTAACGTTGGTGAACTTTTGAGGGGTATAATCGTGATAATCCTTAAAGATGCTGTCCTTAATAATGTCGCTGTGTAAGCCAGATACACCGTTGACGTGATGCGAACCGTGTACGGAAAGGTTAGCCATCTTCACGGTGTTATAGGACATAATCGCCATTCTTGCGATTTTATCCCAGTCTCCGGGGAACTTCTGCCACAAGTCATCGCAGAGTCTGCGGTTGATTTCCTTCAAAATCGAGTAAATACGAGGCAATCTTCTTGCGATTAAGTCTTCAGGCCACGTTTCAAGCGCTTCTGCCAAAACCGTATGGTTGGTGTAGGCGCATACGGAGGTCGTAATTCCCCAAGCCTCGTCCCAGCTCATACCGTTTTCGTCAATCAACAGTCGCATCAATTCGGGTATTGCCAACGCAGGATGGGTATCATTCAAATGGATTGCCGCCATTTTCGGCAACAACTTTAATGAACCGTATCTACGCTTATGGTCGGCAAGGATATTCTGCAAAGATGCAGAAACCAAGAAATATTGCTGTTTTAAACGCAAGGATTTACCCTCTGCGTGGTTATCGGCAGGATACAATACCTTGGAAATCAGTTCCGCATCGTTGTCTTCTTGCATAACCGCTGCATAGTCGCCCTGCGAAAAGAGCTTCATGTCGAAGTTCTGTACACTTCTTGCCTTCCAAAGTCGTAAAACGGACACCGCTTTGCTGTCACACCCCGATACCATCATATCGTAAGCAACGGCTTGTACTTCTTTCGCATCACGGTAGACGGTCTGCAAACCCTGCTCTGTCCACGTTTCCTCAATATAGCCGTCGAATTTTACGGTAAAGATTTTATCGCTACGTTGGGTAAGCCATACTTCGCCGCCAGGCAGCCATACGTCGGGCAATTCCGTCTGCCAGCCGTCAACGATTTTCTGCTTGAACAGACCATAATCATAGCGAATGGAATACCCCATTGCGGGATAATCGCCCGTTGCCAAAGCGTCCATAAAGCACGCCGCTAATCTACCCAACCCGCCGTTGCCAAGACCTGCATCAGGCTCAAGTTCATACAGTTCAGCAAGGCTGACGTCGTAATCTTTCAGCGCACCTGCAAAAGCATCCGCAACGCCGAGATTGAAAATGCTGTTCTTCAGCGATCTACCCATCAAAAATTCCATGCAAAGATAATACACTCTCTTTGCTTTCTTGGCTTTCGTTTCCAAGTGGAAATTGTGGCGCTTTTCCAGCATAATGTCGCGTACGCTCATTACCACTGCTTTATACAGCTGCTCTTTTCTTGCCTCCGAAGGCGCAATGCCGAAATATCGGGACAATTTCCCTTTAATCAGCTCTTTAGCTTCCTTCTCCGTAAAATTGTTGTTCATATGTTTCTCCTAAAAAGTTTGTTATAATGTTATCTGCTAAGCGTCTTATCGTAAAGCTTCTTATATTCGGTTGCAGAATACGACCAAGAGAAGTCTACAGACAGGGCCTTTTGCATCAATTCTGTCCATGCAGGCTTGTTGTTATACAAATCGATAGCCTCGTGGATTACGTACAACATATCATACGGGTTGCAAGATGCAAAGGTAAATCCATTCCCCCCTGCGCCGTAAGGCTTGATACTGTCATAAAGACCTCCCGTTTCACGAACGACGGGAATGGTTGCGTATCTGGAAGCAATCATTTGCGACAGACCGCAAGGCTCGCTGATAGACGGCATCAAGAAAATATCCGCGCCCGAATAGATCTTTCTGGACAAGTCGCCGTTGAAGGCGATATTTGCCGATACTTTGCCTTCGTAGCGAACTGCTAAATCCTTAAAATAATTTTCATACGCGGAATCGCCCGTGCCAAGCAATACGAATTGTAAATCCTCGTGCAGAATATTCTCTATCGCGCTCTTGACGAGCTCAAGCCCCTTATGGGAAACCAAACGGGTGATCATCGCAATCACGGGAACGTCTTTTTCAGGTAAGCCAAGCATTTTTTGCAGTTCACGTTTACATACCGCCTTGCCTGCAAAATCGTCTGCGGAATAATTTGCAAAGAGCGCACTATCCTTTTCACAGTTATAGGAATTTACGTCAATACCGTTTAAGATACCCGTCAATTTGCCCTCGTTGCGACAAATAATCGGATCTAAGCCGTGCGCGTATTGCGACGTCATAATTTCCTTTGCATACGTAGGAGAAACAGTAGAGAACTGTTCGGAAACCTCGATTGCCCCCTTCATCAGGTTCAAGCAACCGTTGTATTCTAAGAAGTTCATATACTCGCCCGGAATACCGAAGAGCTCCTCCAAAAGATCCAAGGAATATTTGCCTTGATATTCAATATTGTGAATGGTAAAGGTAGCGCGAATATTTTGATATTCGGGCTTATCTTTAAAGACAGTCTTTAAATAAATCGCCGCCAACGCCGCTTGCCAGTCGTGGCAATGCAAGACGTCGGGATAAAAACCGATAAACGGCAGGATTTCCATAACCGAACGAGAGAAGAACGCAAAGCGTTCCCCATCGTCGTAATATCCATAACAACCGGGACGCCTGAAATAATATTCATTGTCAATAAAGTAGAACGTTACCCCGTTTTCTATGCAAGTAAATACACCGCAATACTGATTTCTCCAAGACAGCGGCGTAAAGATATTGCCCATAAAGGACAATTTACGCCTTTGTTCGGGCTTCATATCCGAATACAGAGGCAATACCACGCGAATATCGTAGGAAGGATCTTGCGCCAACGCTTGCGGCAAAGAGCCGATGACGTCAGCTAAGCCGCCCGTTGCAATGAACGGTCTTGCCTCCGAGGCAACGAACAGAATTTTCGTTTTTGCGCTAACCGTCCCCTCGTTTTCCGCAAGGACGGGAACAGCCTTTTTCTTCTTTACAACTTCTACGGGTGCTTTTGCTGCCGCTTTTTTGGTGGCAGTTTTCTTCGTTGCTGTTTTCGTTGTCGTTTTCGTTGTGGATTTCTTCGTGGTCTTAACTTCGGACATAATAGACTCCTAAAATTGATATATTCTCGGCAAAAGCCTTAGAGATGCTTGCCCTTTTGAATGATATACGGCAAGCTTTCACAGCCAGCCAAATGGCGTTTGGACGTGATAACGACGTTCTTATCCGTGATTACGCAGTCAATGGACGCGCCTTCGGAAATGACGCTGTCCTGCATAACGATAGAGTTGCGGACAACCGCCCCTTTGCCCACGCGAACGCCACGGAACAAGATAGAATTTTCTACCGTACCTTCGATTTCACAGCCGTCGGAAATGAGAGAGTTCTTCACTTCTGCCTCTGCACCGTATTTGGAAGGCGCACTGTCGCGTACTTTCGTGTAGATATCTCTGCCGCTGAACAGTTCGTCACGAACGTCCTTTTGCAGAAGCTCCATATTGTGTTTAAAGTATGCGGAAACAGAGTCAATCCCTGCATAATAGCCATCGAAATGATAGCTAAAGATACGAAGATTGCTCAGCTGTTTGATGATGACGTCCTTGCTGAAGCTTCTAAAGCCGTGCGCAACGCTGTCGTTGACGAGATTGAGCAGGAATTTACGGTCGAAAACCATAATACCAAGGGAAACGGTCGCCTCCCCTTTAGTGGTACCACGGTCTACCTTTTTCGCATCGTAAATACGTCCGCTTTCATCTGCCTCCACCAAGAGGTAATCATGCGTTTTTTCTACGAGTCCTTTCTTCGTCACAATCGTAACGTCAGCATCATTTTTCTCATGCGTGCTGATGATATCGTTAATGTCGAACTTTGCAACTGCATCGCAATCGTAAAGCACAACATACTTTTCGTTTCTGCGGCTAAGGAAACCCGACAGAGAGGCAATCGCCTCCATTCTGGTGTTGTCATACACCTCTAAGTTTTCGGAGAAAGGAGGAAGCAATATCAAACCGCCATCCTTTCTTGCCAAATCCCAATCCTTACCGCTACCGATATGGTCGATGAGCGAACGATAGTTGTTGTTTGCGGAAAGCCCTACCGTCGTAATACCAGAGTTGACCATGTTGGAAAGAGCAAAGTCAATAATTCTGTATCTACCGCCGTAAGGGATCGATGCCATCGTTCTTCTATGCACCAGTTCCGGTACGTTTTCTTCGTGAATATGACTAAAAATTACGCCTACTGCATTTGCTGCCATAATGACTCTACCTCCTTACTCTGTAATATCGTTTTCGTGTTTCTGACCTTCAGAAACCGTAACGCCCTCTGCAACGGTGATGCCTCTACCGAGAACGACGATTTCCGCTGACGGGTCTTTGGGAGCGCCGACAACCGCATTTGCGCCAATTTCAACGTTTTCGTCTACAATCGAGTAGGACACTACCGCGCCCGAACGGACGATGCTGTTCGCCAAAATAACGGCATCCTTTACGACAGCGCCCTTTTCAACGATGACGTTGCTTCCGAGTATCGAATTTTCAACACTACCGTCGATTTCACAGCCAAGCGCAACCATCGAGTTTCTGACCACACCTGTTTCACCGATACATTCGGGGGGAGCCAAGGGGTTTCTGGAATGAATTTTCCAGCTCTTGTCGCTGACGTCGAATACAGGATTCTCGCCAAGCAGATCCATGTTTGCTTCCCAAAGGGAAGAAATCGTACCAACGTCCTTCCAGTACCCTTCAAAACGGTAGGAATACATCTTTTCGCCTGCGTTCAGCATCGCAGGCAAGACGTCCTTACCAAAGTCCTTAGAGGAGTTCGGGTTAGCCTCGTCTGCTTCGAGGTAATCAAACAGCTTTTTCGCTGTAAAGATATAGATACCCATGGAAGCCAGCGTGCTCTTGGGAACTTTCGGCTTTTCCTCAAATTGATAGATAGAGCCGTCGGGATTTGTATTCAAAATACCGAAACGGGATGCCTCAGACAGAGGAACGTTGATTGCAGCAATCGTACAATCCGCACCCGTTTCCTTGTGCGCTTTCAGCATTGCGGCATAGTCCATTTTATAAATGTGGTCGCCGGAAAGGATTAAAACGTATTCAGGATCGTACATCTTCATGAAATGCATATTTTGATAAATAGCATTCGCCGTTCCTTCGTACCAAGAGGACCGAGCTTTCGCTTGATACGGGGAAAGGATGTGTACGCCACCAAACGTACGGTCCAAATCCCAAGGTTGTCCGTTGCCGATATATTCGTTTAATATAAGCGGCTGGTATTGCGTGAGAACACCTACGGTGTCAATACCCGAGTTGATGCAGTTGGACAGCGGAAAATCGATGATACGATACTTTGCGCCAAAGGCAACTGCAGGCTTTGCAATGTTCGTTGTAAGCGCATACAGACGGCTTCCTTGTCCACCCGCCAGTAGCATTGCAACGCATTCTTTCTTTCTTTGCATAATAGACCCCCTATCAATCATTTTTTTCTTTTATCAAATAAATACAAGTCAGCTTGGGCAAGTCGAATTTTATCGAATGTTCCTTACCATGGCTGTAAACTTTCTTTGTTTTCAGTACCCGCTTTCTAAAAGCGCCACTACCGCCGTAGCGAATCATATTGCTGTTGAAAATGACTCGGTACTTGCCCTTGTCCATCCCAAGCGTGTAATCCTTATAATCCTCGCCAGAGAAGTTGACCAAAACTGCTACTTCTGCCCCGTTCTTGTCGCGACGCTTGAAAGCGATAAAGTTTCGGTCGGCGTCGTCAGCCGCAAGCCACTCAAAACCGTCCCAGCTATCGTCAATCTCAAACAGCGCAGGCGTTGTTTTGTATAGATTGTTCAGCGCTTGTACCATCTTACTGAGCCTAAAGTGCTTGGAGTAGTCCTTTAAGAAGAACTCGATGCCCTCCTTATAATTCCACTCCTTGAATTGTCCGATTTCCGTACCCATAAAGTTCAGCTTTTTACCAGGGTGCGCCATCATATAGCCAAGAAACGAGCGTATCCCTGCGAATTTCTCGTCGTAATCTCCCGGCATTTTGTCGATTAAGGAGCACTTCCCGTGCACGACTTCGTCGTGGGAAATAGGCAAAACGTAGTTCTCCGAGAAAGCGTACATCAAAGGGAAGGTCAGCTTTCCGTGAGTATAGCGACGGAACAACGGGTCTGTTTTTACGTACGAGAGAACGTCGTTCATCCAGCCCATATTCCACTTGAAGTTAAATCCAAGCCCCCCTACGTCCGTAGGTTTCGTAATCATCGGCCACGCCGTCGATTCTTCCGCAATCATCAAAGCGTGCGGGAAAGAGGCAAAAACCGCCTCGTTCAATCTGCGTAAGAAGGCAACCGCCTCAAGGTTCTTGTTTTCCCCGTAGATATTCGGCACCCATTCACCCGGCTCCTTATCATAGTCAAGGTAAAGCATGGATGCAACAGCATCTACGCGCAAGCCGTCAACGTGGAATTTATCAAAGAAGAAGATTGCCGAGGAAATCAAGAAAGAAAGGATTTCCGCTCTGCCATAGTCAAATCTTCGCGTCCCCCACCCTTTATGCTCCATTCTGTCCCATTGTGAGGCCTCGTATAAGGGCGCGCCGTCGAATTCATATAACCCAAACGAATCCTTCGGGAAATGGGCAGGAACCCAGTCCAAAATAACACCAATACCAGCCATATGGAAAGCATCGATAAGATACATAAAATCGGCAGGTGTACCAAGTCGTGAGGTGATGGCAAAATAGCCAGACACCTGATACCCCCAAGATCCATCAAAGGGATATTCCGTCAAAGGCATCAGCTCTACGTGGGTATACCCCATATCCGCAACGTATTTGACAAGCTCTACTGCAAGTTCACGGAATGTATAGTATTCGCCGTTTTTCTTCCGCTTCCAAGAAAGCAAGTTTACTTCGTAAACGTTCATCGGGGAAGCGTAAATATTCGTATGCTGAACTTTCTTTCTATATGCCTCGTCGTGCCATTTGTACGGTTTGAGATTGTACAGTTTTGAGGCGTTGGAAGAAGACGGGCCCGGTGTTTCTGCATGAAAAGCAAGCGGATCTGCCTTGTGCAACATCCTACCATCCTGCGTAGTGATAGCATATTTATAGGCATCGTATTCTTTTACGTTGGGAATAAAGAGCTCCCAAGATTGTCCATCAATCATTTTCTGCATAGGATGGGCAGTTTCCGACCAGCCGTTGAATTCCCCCATTACGCAGACCTTTACTGCGCGAGGTGCCCATACGCGAAATACGTAGCCACAAACCCCGTTTAAGGTCAAAGGATGCGCGCCATAGGTTTCATAAAGCCGAAAATTCTCCCCTTGATGAAACAGATGTAATGGTACATTCGTCTTCAATACGTCCATTTTGCCTCCTGTAAGCGTAAAATAGCAAAGAAAAGTGTCATATACATGTATTATACTATAATACGCGCAAGATTTCAATAGGAAAATGAAAAATTGTTAAAGATTTTTTATAAGCACACCACTGTTCAAAAAATGTTAAAATAAAACATTTTGTGAAACATAAATTGTGAAACCATTTTTAATAAATTGCTACGCCAAGCATAATACATATGTCAAGTAGAATACTTTTACTCTGTCACACATAGGTATTATATCAGGCATAATTATCTGTGTTTTCCCTTGAATTGTTTATTTTTTTGCGCTATTTTTGTAAAAATACATAAAAAATACCCGAACCCCTTGCCCTACCGCATAAAATTATGCCTGACAAGTGTTCGGGTATTCATGTTAATATTATTGTTTCACGGTTATTGTTTCATTTGAAATTAGTTCTGTGATAATTTTTTTGACGTTTGATTGTAAATGTTGTTCCGTTGCATTATTTTCTAAAATGATAAATTTATCCTGCAATATCCTTCTTTTATTTTCGGGCGAGTCGTAGTCCCATTGATTATTCATTCTGGCTTCCGCTGCTTCCATACTCATTTGGTCGCGGTTGCATATTGCTTCAATACGCTTTTGTTTATCTCGAAGCACGACGATGACGAAATCAAAATCTTCGTCCAGATTTTCTTCCATAAGAAGCGGCACTTCCGCAAAGACAACGTCAGCCTTTACTGCGTGCATTTGTGAAAAGAGCTCTTGCATAATGATAGGATGGGACAATGCATTCAATCGTTGCAACGCAGACGGATTGGAAAATACCGTTTGGGACAGCAAGCCCTTATCCACCCTTCCGTTTTTCACGCATGTAGGAAAAGCCTCGCTAAGCTGATTTTGAAAATCATCGGTGGTATATATAGTTTTGTATATTGCATCACAGGAGAAAACGGGATACCCTAAATCGGATATATATTTGGAAACGGTTGATTTTCCACTGCCGATGCCACCCGTGATAGCAACCTTTATTTTAGATTTCATATTATTGTTTCACCGTTATTGTTTCATTGAGGGCGATTTATTTTGCATCGTACCAGTTGTTCCCTTGCCCGACCTCTACCGTTAAAGGTACGGATAACGAAACGGCATTCTCCATTTCCGTTTGTAAAATCAAGGAAACTTCTTCTCTTTCGGAAATCGGGCAATCAATTAAGAGTTCATCGTGTACCTGCAATACAAGCCGCGCGCGGTAGCCGCCCTCTTTCAATCTTTTTGCAACCCCGATCATCGCAAGCTTGATAATATCCGCGCTAGAGCCCTGCAACGGCATATTCATCGCCGCGCGCTCGCCAAACGAACGCACGTTAAAATTCGAGGATTTCAATTCATTAATCACTCTGCGACGGCCCAGCAAGGTGATGGTATACCCCTTTTCCTTTGCTGTCAAAACGTTTGCCGTCATATATTCTTTAACGGAAGAGTATTTTTCGAAATAGCGATCCATATATTCTTGCGCTTGTCTTGCAGGAATGGATAAATCCTTGCCAAGCCCAAACGCGCTGATGCCGTAAATAATACCAAAGTTCACTGCTTTAGCATTGCGACGCATTTCAGCAGTAACGCTTTCTAAAGGCACTTTGAAGACCTGAGAAGCGGTAATCGCGTGAATATCTTGCCCTTCCTGATATGCCTGAATCAGCTCCTTACAGCCCGAAAAATGGGCGAGCAGTCGAAGCTCTATCTGCGAATAGTCGGCATCCAAAAGGACATTGCCTTCTTTTGCCACGAACAGTTTTCTAAGCACCCTGCCCTCATCCGTGCGAACGGGGATATTTTGCAAGTTCGGGTTCGCACTAGACAGTCGTCCGGTCGTCGTATTCACCTGACTGTACGTCGTATGCACTTTTCCGTTTTTGATAAGAGGCTTAAACCCTTCAATGTAGGTAGAATTGAGCTTTTGTACCTGACGATAACGCAATATTAAAGGAATAATCGGATGTTCGCCTACGTATTTTTCCAGCTCTTCTGCCGTTGTTTTATACGATTTTGTCGTCTTTGCCTTCTTTGTTCCTGCCCCGATTGCCAGCTTATCAAACAGAATTTTTCCAAGCTGTTGCGTGGAATTGATATTAAAGCTCTCCTCTGCAAGCTCGTGAATTTCAGCGCTCAATGCCTTTAACTCATCGTTGTATTTTTTAGAAAGCTCCTCTAAAATCCCTTCGTTGACGCAAACGCCCTCTGTTTCCATATCGAAAAGCACCTTAATAAGAGGTAATTCCACCTGATGGTAAAGGCGTTTTTCCTCATCTTGCAACGCGCCGTAGTAGATTTCAAACAAGCGGTATACGCCGTACGCGCGGTTTTCTATAGGCAAAGCGTGATGCAATAAGGCAAACTCTAACCCCGTTGTATTCGCCAAACCGTCTGCAAGACATTTTAAGATACTCACGTCCTCAAAATTGACCGTAGGCACGATATTGCGTGCATGTAAAAAATGCAACAATTCTTTAACGTTGTAGGCGATTAGCGTGTGTTTACCATTAAAAATAGCGTTGTATAAAGGGAAAAGCTCAGGTTCAAAGAAACCTACGTCAAGCAGCCCTTCTCGTATCGGGAAGAAATATTCAACGCACTCATTTTGCACGGAAATAGGGGCGGTTTTGGGGTATACGTGAACCCCCTTAGGCGTATAGTCAAACCCGATAACTTCAGTCGTCTGCAGGGATTTAAGAACCGCCTCTAAGGCTTCGTGAGAATCAATCGTCTTTTGCGTGGCAATCGGTTCGATTAAAGCGCTGACAGAATGATGCTCCTCTTCACGTTCCGCATAAATTGATAAGGAAAGAAGGCTCTTAAACTCAAGCTCTGCAAACTTTTCTTTCAGCGCATAAGGGAATGGAGTATGCAAAAAGCAGTCCGCCAAGGAAAGCTCGATGGGCGCATCCGTGAGAATAGTAGCAAGCTGTTTGGAAAAATACGCCGTCGTTTTGTTATCCTGCAATTTCTTTTGGAGAGCGCCCTTTATCTCGTCGATATGCGCGTAAACCCCGTCAAGGTCCTTATATTCCTTTAAAAGCGTATAGGCAGACTTCTCGCCTACGCCTGCGACACCGGGAATATTGTCCGATTTATCCCCCATTAAAGCCTTTAAATCAATAATTTGTAAGGGGGTTAACCCGATTTCATTTTCAAAGTTTTCGGCGGTGAGCTCTAAGAGGTCGCTAACCCCGCGTTTGGTATAGCAAACGGTAGTCGCCTCGTCCACTAATTGATAGGAATCCCTATCACCCGTATAGATATACGTTTGCAGAGCAAAGCGCTTTGCCAGCGTGCCGATGATATCGTCTGCCTCGTACCCTGCTTTTTCACAAGTGCACACCCCCATTATTTTGAGCACGTCCTTTAAGATGGGCATTTGAACAGCCAACTCTTCGGGCATAGGCTTTCTGCCGGCCTTATACTCTGCGTACTCTTTATGACGAAACGTCGGCGCATGTACGTCGAACGCAACAACCATGTGGGTCGGTTTTTTATCGGATATGATTTTAAGAAGCAGTTTGATAAAGCCAAACACACCGTTGGTCGGCGTACCAGCTTTTGTTGTGAAAACCGGCGTAGCATAAAACGCCCTATTCAGCAAACTATTCCCATCAATAAGCACTAATTTTTCCATATTTTTTATCCCAAAGAAAAAAGACTGAAATAATTTAAAATTTTTTAAAAAAAACGCAGTAAAATGCTTGCTTTTTTTTATTCTTTCCTATATAATTAAAAAGCTTTCAGGTGACGCCGAAGTGGTGGAATGGCAGACGCGACGGACTCAAAATCCGTTGGTAGCGATACCGTGTGGGTTCAAGTCCCACCTTCGGCACCAATTACGAAGAATACCCATTGGGTATTCTTTTTTGTTTGGTGGGACTTGAGGGTGGAGCCGTTTTGCGGGAGCAAAACGCTTTGCGCAAAAAAGTTCAACACCTCGGACGTTGGTTCGCAAAGGCGACAATTGATAATTGTCGCGCGGGGCGCGCCGCCAAAGGCGCTGTCCCACCTTCGGCACCAATTACGAAGAATACCCATCGGGTATTCTTTTTTGTTTGGTGGGACTTGAGGGTGGGGCCGTTTTGCGGGAGCAAAACGCTTTGCGATAGAAAGTTCGGATCAATTTATGGCTATGCACGTATGCTCTGTGCATAGCCTTATTTTATCTGACTGAAACTTCACCGTCAAGGATTTCATAGACTTTGTTGGCGATAGCAAGCGCCGCCGGTCTATGCGTAACCAAGATGCAGGTCTTGTTTTGCAACGCCTGAACGGCAGAAAGCAACTCTTTTTCCGTTTGCGAATCCAACGCACTGGTCGATTCGTCTAAGAGGAGAATCGGACGATTAGAGAGCAATGCTCTTGCAATGGCAAGGCGCTGCTGCTGCCCTTCAGAAAGCCCTGCCCCCCTTTCGGTGAGCATTGTATCCAACCCATCTGGCAAGTCAAAGACAAAATCCGCCCGCGCGATTGTCAGTACTTGTTTAATCTCTTCGTCAGACGGCGTTTCTTCAGCAAAGAACAGCACGTTTTCGCGGATTGTACCGGTAAATAAGAAATTACCTTGAGGCACATATGCAAACAAGTTTTTCGCACAGCGCATTCCCGATAACGTCGTTCCGTCAGCGTTTTTGATTTTGATTTCCCCACTCGTCGGTTCGTAGACGCCTAACAGCAACTTAAATAAGGTACTTTTGCCTGAACCAGAGTTGCCGACAATACATACGGTTTCGCCTTTATTTATGGACATTGATATCGAATTTAACACTTTTTCTCTGCCATAATCAAAGGAAACGTTTTCCAAGGAAAAGGCAGAAATGTCGTCGTAAGCTATACAGTCTTCAATTGAAGCCCCCGCCTCGACATCAAAAGCAATTTCCGCCAAGCGTTCAGCGCTGGCTTGGCGAGAAAAGATAACGGGAATTACACCAGAAACAGTGGCAAACGGCTGCTGTAGTTGGTTTAAAAGCAAAATCACCGAAAGCATCATACCGAATTCCATCCCGCCGTCAAGCATACGAAGACTGCACCAAACAACGGCAAAAATCAGCCCTACGTTGGCTAAAACGGTTGTCAGCAGGGTCATAAACGTACGCAAAACGTTGCGTTTCATTCTGGCGCGATTGTATTCGCTTGCGTGCTGTGCAGAACGGTCCGTCATACGCTTTTCAGCGCTGTAAGCCTTTAACGTTAGTAATGATGCAAACCCCTCTTGCATAAACGAGCGGCTGTCGCCATCCGCTTTCATAAATTCCTTATGGTACAACTTTACCTTTTTTCTAAACAGTGCCATCACTCCACCGCCTACAACGCCGCAAAGGACGTATAAGCCGGTAAACAGAGGATCCAAGGTTAAAAGCGCCGCAATAGCGCCCACGCATTGCACCCCCATACCGATTAGACTCGGCGGTAAACCAACCGTATCCACAACCACCTCGCTAAGGTCAGAGGTGAGGCGATTAAGCATATCACCACTATGGTATTTTGCAGTTGTCGCGTAATCCGTGCGCATCAGCTTACCAAAAAGAGCGGTACGCTTTTCTGCAGTCATTACACTGCGGAGCTTTTCAGATTGATAGCTATACAATACTTGCGAGGCGATTTTCAAAAGAAGAATCCCTAGTAATATCCCTGAAACGAGAAGGATGGCATTCGTATCCTTGTTTTCTGCGCCTTTCACCAAATACTGTACCGAATAGGCGAACGCAAGAGATGCAACCGTCATCAAGACGTATAATATTGTAATAAAAGCAATGGACGCCCTATAAGGACGCATTTCTTGTTTTAACCATGCTTTTCCTTTTTCGGACGTCTGTTTCTCTTTCATCATTTTTTCCTCTTAAATCCAAAGAATTTTAAAACTCTTTTTATGGCATTTTTAATTTTTTGCTTTAACCTCATCCAAAAGCGACGGCACGGATAATTTTTCACCCTACGGCGCGCATAGCGAAGATATTTTTTATCCGTACATAAAACGTGTTTATCCTTACTGAAAAATTCAGTTAAGACCCCAAAAACATCCTCTTCGGGTATAATTTCGTCCGCGTAGCAATTGTCCCCACGAATGACGTACCCAGTCTCCGTTGCATATAACACGCGGTGCAGAACGTAAGCGTCACCACGACGGTACAAAGCAACGTCTAAGGGCTTCAGCTTTTCCGTTTTAGGTCGAACGACAATCGTATCCCTACGCTGTTTTAACATAGGTAGCATACTGATGCCAACCGTTGGTCCAACGTATTTGCCTTCTCGTAAAAGCACGTCTTCAATTTTCAGTTTTTGTGTGCTTTCCATATTATTCGGCAAATCCATTTTTTAATAGAATTTCAACAAAACGTTCCACGTCAGCGCGCACAATGCTTTCCTCTGCTTCATATTCCTCAAGAAGCGCCGCTACGCCCTCGTCAACCGAATGTTCTTGTGTATAGAAATTCCAAAGGAATTCTCCCGTACCGTTCAGATTGATCATGCCGTGGAAGTTTTTACTCATTTCACCAACGGGAACTGCTACGCATTCACCGCCTACTTTTCTTACAACAAATCCTTTTTTAATTTTCATAATTTTCTCCCTTTTGCTTCCGCAAACGATTTTTTTGTCATCTCTTCGAAGGAGCACTTTACAGCCTCTTCCGAAATATCGCATTTCAAGAGCCACGCAGGCACCTTTTCAATCAAACGATCTGTCAGCTCCAACGTCTTCACAGCCGCCTCTTCATCCGTCGGCATTAAAATCTGCAAGAACAGCCTTGACGTCACCTCTGCAGGGGATAATCGGCGGATAGAGTTTTCTTTTGCCTGCTCTAAAAAGCAAAGCCCTTTCAAAGGCGCTGTTGTATTGCAACCTCTGCCCTCTTTGCCCATCCAAGGCGTTCCGTAGGCGATTACGCCGTCATCGTCTATCTTTAAAATCGGCTTATCGCCGTTGACGATCTTTGCGCCCTCTAACGCCTGCAACCACAAGCCGGTGTGGGTCGATTTTCCCGTTCCGCTTCTGCCCAAAAACGCGTATGCGCTACCGTCGTATTCCAAGACAGCGGCATGCAACAGCATACGATTAAACCGCGGAAGCTGTAAGCACATACTTCGATACAGACAGATGTTTTCAATGTAACCATCCGGGAAATTTGGCGAACACTTCTTTTCTTCCTCTAAATCCTCCGCAGTCACAATGGCAACAATATCGGAAACAGATTGTTGGTCTTCTGATAAATATTCAGCGCAAAAACGCGTTGTATACGGATATTCATTGCGAATATCAATCCGTAGATTAGCAATATCGTAAATCATTATGCCTCCACAGCATTTCTATATGGGTTGATCCCTTTATTAGTAAAATTAAACGCGAACATCGCCCTTTTGTCCAAGCAACGCAGCGTGCTTCGTCAAGATAGGCAAAATTTCTTCGGAAATAAATTCCACCGTTTGCGAAGGCGCTCTGCCGATGAACTTCTTAGCGTCCAAAATGTCGTCGATATGATCCCAAACGGGCTGAAACATTTCATCTTGCTTAATCAAGTCGATTAAGTTGTTTTCCTTGCCTTCCACTTTTACATTCTTGCCTGCTTCCATAGAAAGCACGCGAATGCGTTCGTGCAGTTCTTGGCGGTTGCCGCCTGCTTTTACACATTCCATCATGATGTTTTCCGTTGCCATGAAAGGAAGCTCGGCGCGAATGTGCTTTGCAATAACCTTTTCGTAAACGACTAAGTTTTCCGCAACGTTCATATAAATATTCAGGATTGCATCGACAGATAAGAAAGCCTGCGCGTTGACGATACGGCGGTTCGCGGAATCGTCCAGCGTGCGTTCAAACCACTGCGTAGACGCCGTCAAAGCGCTGTTCATCGGCAACGAAATGACGTATCTTGCAAGCGCGCCGATACGCTCGCTACGCATGGGATTGCGCTTGTATGCCATTGCAGAAGAACCAATTTGGTTCTTTTCAAACGGCTCTTCAATCTCCTTCATATTCTGTAAAATACGAATATCGTTGGAGAACTTGTATGCGCTCTGTGCAATCTGCGAAAGTACGCAAAGAATGTTGTAGTCAAGCTTACGAGGATACGTTTGACCGGTAACCCCGTATACGCTGTCATAGCCAAGCTTTGCCACTACTTTCTTTTCCAGGAGTTTAATCTTCTCTTCATCGCCGGAGAACAGCTCCATAAAGCTTGCCTGCGTCCCCGTCGTGCCCTTTACACCGCGAAGTTTGATGTGGGACTTTAAATCCATTAGATTTTCATAGTCCATTTTCAGGTCTTGCAACCAAAGGGTCGCTCTCTTACCTACCGTCGTCAGCTGCGCAGGCTGTAAATGGGTAAAGCCAAGCGTAGGCACGTCCTTGTATTGCAGTGCAAAATTCTTCAGCTTATCCATTACGTTGACAAGCTTGTTTAAAACGATATCGAGCGCTTCCTCCAGCATAATCGCCTCAGCGTTACAGTTAACGAAACAGCTGGTTGCGCCAAGGTGGATAATCGGCATTGCCTTCGTTGCTTTCGCACCGTATGCTTTTACGTGTGCCATAACGTCGTGGCGAACCTCACGTTCGAACTTCGCCGCAAGCTCGTAGTCGATGTCTTCGGCATATGCCTTTAATTCATCCACCTGCTCCTGCGTAATGTTCAAGCCGAGCTCCATTTCAGACTCTGCAAGCGCAATCCAGAGTTTTCTCCAAAGCTTAAAGCGCTTCTCATCGGAGAATGCGTGCTGCATTTCCTTGCTTGCGTATCTTGTGATTAAAGGGTTGGTATATACGGAATTATCAATCATCTTACACTCCTAATTATGCTTTGACAGGCTGAGCGTATTCAACGCCGAACGTTTCTGCGGATACCGATTTCATCTGCTGGTCTTCATAGGGACGATCGTGCCAGTCTGTTTTTACGTCCGCGATTTCATCCACGACTTCCATACCCTCGATAACCTTACCGAAAGCCGCATACTGTCCGTCCAAATATTCCGCCGCTTCGTGCATGATAAAAAATTGCGAACCCGCGGAATCAGGATGCCCTGCTCGCGCCATCGAAATCACACCACGCTGATGAGAGATATCGTTTGCACGGAAGCCGTTGCCGGCAAACTCACCAGGGATACGATAGCCGGGGCCGCCCGTTCCCATGCCGTCAGGATCGCCGCCTTGAATCATAAAGCCTGCGATAACACGATGGAAAATCAAGCCGTTATAAAAGCCCTTGTTTACCAAGGAGAGGAAATTATTAACCGTATTCGGTGCTTTTTCAGGGAAAAGCTCTACACGAATGGTTTTACCACTCATCATCTCAATCGTTACAATAGGATTTGACATATCTATATTCTCCTTTTATTCATCGAATTTTTCAACGGATACACCAGCATCGGCAAACAATGCCAACGAAAACTCATCGGGATAACCGTGCTTATAAACGACACGCTTGATGCCCGCGTTGATGATGATTTTTGCACAGATAACGCACGGCTGATGGGTGCAATACAAGGTTGCCCCATTGACGTTTACGCCAAGACGAGCCGCCTGCACGATTGCGTTTTGTTCCGCGTGCACGGCGTAGCAGATTTCCTGCATCGTGCCGCTGGGAATATTCATCTTTCTACGCAGACACTCTCCACGCTCCATACAGCTTTTAATGCCCGCAGGCGCACCATTGTAGCCGGTCGTCAATACGTGCTTGTCCTTTACGATAATCGCGCCTACGTGGCGATTTTCCTGATAACAGCTGGACCAGCCTGCCACCGTTTCCGTAAGCTCCATAAACCGTTTATCCCATTTATTCATCATGGATTCAATACTCTCCCAGATTATTTCTTTTATTGTAGCACATTCTTCCAAAAAACGCAAGGCTTTGAAACAAATTTCGTTGCTTTTTCCTTATAAATAAGGAAGAATAGTGCAAAAAAATGACAATCATGCAAAAAACGAAAATATTTTGCGAAAAAGCGCCCTATTTTTGTTTGATGTTTCCAAAAAATGGTTTATAATAGATACGTATAAAAAATAGGTTGTATCATACGACCGTTCGGAGGATATAAAAATGACGATTAAACCTTTATTCGATAAAGTCGTTATCGAAAGCGTACCCGTTCAGGAAAAGACGGCTAGCGGCTTGTTTTTGACCGCTGCTGCCCAGGAAAAGCCCCAAGCCTATACCGTTGTTGCGGTTGGCCCCGGCGGCGTAATCGACGGAAAAGAAATTACGATGCAGGTCAAGGTTGGCGACAAGGTGCTTTGCTCGCAATACAGCGGCTCTGATTTCAAGGTTGACGGTAAAGAATTTACGATTATTAAGCAGAGCGATATTCTTGCTGTGCTCGAAGATTAATGGATTAAGGAGAGAATATCATGGCAAAACAGATTAAATATGGCGAAGATGCCAGAAAGGCTTTAGAGGCAGGCGTAAATACCCTTGCCGATACGGTAAAAATCACCCTTGGCCCTAAGGGCAGAAACGTTGTCTTGGATAAAAAATACGGCGCTCCTCTCATCACCAACGACGGTGTTACGATTGCAAAGGAGATCGAACTTGCCGATCCGTTTGAAAACATGGGCGCACAGCTTGTAAAGGAAGTTTCGACGAAGACCAACGACGTTGCGGGCGACGGTACGACCACCGCTGTCGTTTTGGCGCAGGCAATCGTGCGCGAAGGTTTGAAAAACCTTGCCGCTGGCGCAAACCCCATTATTCTGAAAGAAGGTATCAAAAAGGCAGTTGACCTTGCTGTACAGCACTTGAAATCCATCTCCAAGACGGTTGAGAGCCAGAAGGCAATCGAACAGGTTGCTTCTATCTCCGCAGGCAACCCTGAAGTCGGCTCTTTGATTGCAAAGGCAATGGAAATCGTAGGCAAAGACGGCGTTATCACCGTCGAAGAAGGCAAGTCCATGAACACCGAGCTGTCCACCGTAGAAGGTATGCAGTTCGACAGAGGCTATGCCTCTGCTTATATGGTAACCAACACCGATAAAATGGAAGCCGTTATCGACAATCCTTTCATTTTGATTACCGATAAGAAAATCTCTTCCTTGCAGGAATTGTTGCCCGTCATCGAACCCCTTGCCCAGCAAGGCGCAAGATTGCTGATTATCGCAGAGGACGTGGAAGGCGATGCACTTGCCGCCCTGATTGTCAACAAGCTGAAGGGCGTGTTCAATTCCGTTGCAGTAAAAGCCCCCGGCTTTGGCGACAGAAGAAAGGAAATGTTGAGAGATATCGCTATTTTGACGGGCGGTCAAGTAATTTCCTCCGACCTTGGCCTCGAATTCAAAGACGTTACCCTGGATATGCTGGGTAGAGCAACCACCGTCCGCGTTGATAAGGAAAACACTACTATCGTTGGCGGCGCAGGCAACCCTGCGGCAATCAAGGATCGCATCCACTCTATCCGCGCTCAGATTTTGGAAACGAAATCCGACTACGACAGAGAAAAATTGCAGGAACGCCTTGCAAAGCTTGCAGGTGGCGTAGCAGTTATCAGCGTTGGCGCGGCAACCGAAGTAGAAATGAAGGAAAAGAAATTGCGTATTGACGATGCCCTTGCGGCAACGAGAGCGGCCGTTGAAGAAGGCTACGTTCCCGGCGGCGGCGTTGCGCTCCTTTCCGCAGTGCCTAAGTTGCAAGACTTGGTCGCATCCTTAAACGGTGACGAAAAGACGGGCGCGGCAATCGTATTGAAAGCCGTAGAAGAACCCATCCGCCAGATCGCGAAGAATGCAGGTCTTGACGGTTCGGTGATCGTAGATAAGGTTTTGACCAAGAATGAAGAAAGCTTTGGTTTTGATGCCCTCAACAATCAATATTGTAATATGGTTGAAAGCGGTATCATCGACCCGACGAAGGTTACCCGTTCCGTATTGCAGAACGCGGCATCGGTTGCATCCACTCTGCTCACCACGGAAAGCATCGTAACCGATATCCCCACCCCTCCTGCTGCCCCTGCACCCGGCGGCGATATGGGCGGCATGTACTAATTCAAAACAATCAATGAAAAAGGACCGTTGTGAAAACGGTCCTTTTTTTACATCATACTTTCTAAAATAAGCTTGTCCGCAACCAGTGCAATAAATTCGCTGTTGGTCGGTTTTTCCGTACCAAGATATACCCTCGTGCCGAAGATCGCGTTGATTGCGTCAACTCTGCCACGATTCCAAGCCACTTCTATTGCGTGTCGAATGGCGCGCTCGACCTTACTAGAAGTCGTTTTATAAACCTCTGCAACGTACGGATACAATTCCTTTGTAACTCCGTTGATGACGTAAGGTCGTTCCACCGTCAGCTTTATCGCCTCGCGCAAATAGGCGTACCCTTTAATATGAGGCGGAATTCCGATAGAAATAAATATATCACTAATCTTCTCCTCAATCGTTATTGCCTTTCGATGTTTTGTAGCGTACTGGTTTCCTTCGATTTTAGGTTCCTTATGTAATAACTCGGCTATACGCTCTAACGCAACCTCAATCCCGAACGGCTTGACAAGAAAATAATGTGCGCCGAGTGATAAGGCTTTTTCAATAAGCGCATCATTCGCAATCCCAAGCGCCAAAATCTTAGTATCCGGCCAAGTCTTTTTGACCGTTTGTATCACCGAAGTACCGTCCATTCCCTGCAAAAACATACTCGTAATAACCAAGTCAGGTTTTTCCCTTAAGATCTGACGAATCCCCTCTTCTCCGTCCTCTCCTGCATACACAAGACGGTATTCATCGTGCTTTTCCAACTCGTCTTTCAATTGACATAATACCGCCTTATTATTTTCCAACAAAATAATACTTTTTACTCGCATAATGCGCTCCTCAAAAAAATGTATTCCGCCACAATCCGCGTCGGTAAGTATATTATACTACAATTTTTTTGATACGTAAAGCATTATTGTACAATATTTTAAAAATAATTGTTAAATATTCTTGTATTATTTTACAATATATTGTCGAATAAAGTCGAAACCGTTAAAAAACAGCAAAACGCCCCGATTTTTTACATCGGAGCGTCTTATTTTATTGACTAATTTCGTCGATATATTCATCATAAGATACTTGACGGTCATAAACCTTGGTATCTTTGATTTCAATAATACGATTGCAGACGGTATTCATCAGCTCTTGGTCGTGAGAGGTCAAAAGCATACAACCCTTATAGGCAGACAAGCCGTCGTTTAATGCGGTGATCGATTCGAGGTCAAGGTGGTTGGTCGGTTCGTCGAAAATCAAGAAGTTGCTACCTTCCAGCATCATCTTTGCCAGCATACAACGGACTTTTTCACCACCCGACAAGACCTTTGCTTTTTTCAATGCTTCCTCGCCTGAGAAGAGCATTCTGCCCAGCCAGCCACGCAGATATTCTTCGTAATGGTCGTTGGAAAATTGCGACAGCCATTCCACCAAGTTAAGCTCGCAACCCTCAAAATATTCGTTGTTGTTCTGCGGGAAATAGGAAACGGAAATCGTCTTACCCCAACGGATACTGCCCGCATCGGGCTCTACCTTGCCACACAGAATGTCGTAAAGCATCGTAAGGGTCGTACTCTTATCCGCAACGAAGCCAATTTTCTCGTCACGCTGTACGGTAAAGGTGACGTTTTCGAAATATCCTTTCTTTGTAAGCCCTTCCACCATCAAAATATCGTGGCCAATTTCGCGGTCGTATTTGAAATTGATGAAGGGATATTTTCTAAGCGAAGGCTTGAAATCGTTAATCGTAAGCTTTTCCAGTTCCTTTTTACGTGACGTCGCCTGACGGGACTTCGAAGCGTTTGCCGCGAATCGCGCGATGAATTCCTGCAATTCCTTGGCGCGCTGTTCCGCCTTTTTATTTTGGTCACGCTGTTGACGGGCAAGCAACTGGCTGGTCTGATACCAGAAATCGTAGTTACCGACGAACATATTGATTTTACCAAAGTCAACGTCGCAGATATTCGTACATACCTTGTTGAGGAAATGTCGGTTGTGCGAAACGATGATGATGGTATTTTCAAAATCCATCAGATAGTTTTCCAGCCAACGCACTGTTTTGATGTCAAGGTTGTTGGTAGGCTCGTCCAAAAGCAATACGTCGGGGTCGCCGAACAACGCCTGAGCGAGCAGAACACGAACCTTTTGTTTCGCGTCTAAATCCGCCATCAAGCAATAATGCAGGTCTTCGCCGATGTCCAGAGCGTTCAACAGCTGTCCTGCCTGATATTCCGCATCGTAGCCGTTCATTTCAGCAAACTCGCTTTCAAGGTCAGCGGCACGGATACCGTCTTCTTCGCTGAAATCCGCTTTTGCGTACAAAGCATCCTTTTCGTCCATAACGTCTACCAAGCGTTTATAGCCCAGCATAACCGTACGCAATACCGTCTGGTCGTCATACATATTCTGGTTTTGCTGTAAAACGGACATACGCTCGTTTTTATCCAACGAAACAAAGCCCTTTTGCGGTTCAACTTCCCCGGAAAGAACTTTTAAGAAAGTGGATTTGCCTGCGCCGTTCGCACCGATGATGCCATAGCAGTTGCCTTTTGTGAATTTTAAATTAACGTCTTCGAATAATTTTTTACTACCGTATTGCAACGATACGCCGTTTACTTGCAACATAACGATACCTCATATAATTTTTTTATCTGTACAATTATAGCATAGAAAAAATAGAAATGCAAACGTTTCTTGCGAAAAAACAAAAAAGCTCCCGCACAAAGGGGAGCTTTTTATAATTTCAACGATTATTTCGTCAACTTTTCAATTTCTGCCGCAACATCTGCAACGGTAACAAGATTTTCAACGTCCTCGTCGGGAATCATGATACCAAGTTCATCTTCCAAACGGCTGAGAAGTTCCACAACGTCCAGGGAATCTGCCCCCAAATCTTCTACAATCTTCGCATCTGCCGCAACTTTATCAACGGAAATATTCAACGCTTCTGCAAGCATTTCCTGCACTTTTTCTAACATAATTTATACCTCCAAGGTTTCATTCGTTTGTAGAACACTACTTTATTATTATAGTATACAACCAAAGATTTGTCAAGCAATTTTTGGAAAAAACTTATTGACGGGGGCTGCGCATCGTCAAGCCAATTCTATTCTTCTTTACGTCAACCTCTTTAATGCGTACGGAAACCACTTGCCCCACCTTCAATACTTCGGACGGATGCTTGATATAGCGGTCGGTAATTTCCGAAATATGCACGAGTCCGTCCTGATGCACGCCAATATCAACGAATGCACCAAAGTCAACGACGTTGCGAACCGTGCCCGTCAATTCCATACCTACTTTCAGGTCCTCGATGCCCATGACGTCGCTTCTAAGCGTAGGCGCAGGCAACGCATCACGGATATCACGACCGGGTTTCATCAGCTCGGCAACGATGTCTGCCATCGTGCTCTTATCCAACCCAGTAGCCGCCGCAGCCTTCTCCTCGCCATACGCAGAGATTTTCTTTCTTAAATCGGCAATCCTGCATGCGCGCACATCCTCTTTGGTATAGGAAAACAATTCAAGCAAGCGCTCTGCCTTTTCATAGCTTTCTGGATGCACTGCAGTATTGTCCAAGATGTTCTTGCTGCAGTCAATCCGCAAGAAACCAGCGCATTGCGTATATGCCTTTTCGCCAAGTTTCGGCACTTTCAGCAGCTGTTTTCTCGAGGTAAACTTCCCGTTTGCGTTACGGTATTCAACAATATTTTTCGCAACACCTGCGTTCAATCCAGCGATGAATTTTAAGAGGGAAACGCTCGCCGTGTTGAGGTCCACACCAACGCTGTTTACGCAATCTTCCAACACACCTTCCAAAGCGGCATCCAAACGTTTTTGGTTCATATCGTGCTGATACTGACCAACACCGATGGATTTCGGATCAATTTTGATAAGCTCCGCAAGTGGATCTTGCAAGCGGCGCGCAATTGAAACTGCGCTACGGGTTGTAACGTCGAATTCAGGGAACTCCTCTGCCGCCAAGGGGCTTGCAGAATACACGGACGCGCCCGCCTCGTTGACGATAACGTAGCTGACCGTTCTGCCCGTTTCCGCTTTGATCTCCTTAATTAAAGAGGAAATAAAGATTTCACTTTCCTTGCTTGCCGTGCCGTTACCGCAGGAAATGACGTCAACCTTATGTTTTGCAATCATCTCCTTTAATATACGTTTGGGCGCATCCACCTTTGCACCCGGCAACGTGACGTGTACGACGGTATTGTCAAGCACCTTGCCCGTACCGTCAACAACGCAGATTTTACACCCCGTTCTGTACCCAGGGTCCCAACCCATCGTAATCTTATCCTTGACAGGCGGTTGCATCAAAAGAGGCTTTAAGTTGAGTTCAAACATCTTGATAGCCTGTTCGCTTGCCTCTTCAAAGAGCTGAGCGCGAACTTCACGTTCTACCGAAGGGGCAATCAAGCGATCGTAGCCGTCCTCTGCAGCCGCTTTTACAATTTCTGTGCTCTCGCCGCTATTTTTCATAAATCCGGCCGCAGTAATACGCTTTGCCAGCGCAACGGGAACAACAATGGATACCTTCAAAAACTCTTCCTTTTCGCCACGATTCAGCGCCAAAATACGGTGGCTTTTCGCCTCGCTGACCGCCTCGGCATAGTCCGCATACATTCCGTACGTTTTCGCCTCGTCCTCCTCTGCCTTGCCTTTTGCGTAAGAAGCGGTAATTTCCCCGTGCTTGAAGAAGAAATTTCTCAGCTTTTTACGAGTATTCGCATCATCGGAAATCATTTCCGCGAGAATATCCTGCGCGCCCGCAATCGCTTCTTCGACCGAGGCAACCTCCGCGGTTACGTATTTTTCCGCTTCTTTTTTTACCTCGAACGCAGGATCTTGCAACAAAATTGCTTCCGCAAACGGCTGTAAGCCCTTCGCGATTGCCACGGACGCACGAGTCTTGCGCTTTTGTTTAAAGGGACGGTAAATATCCTCTACTTCCGTCAAGATCATCGCCGCCGCAAGCGCTGTTTCGATTTCTTTGGTCATCTTGCCCTGTTCGGTAATCGCCGCAACGACTTCTTCCTTTCTCTTTTGCAGGTTGCGAAGATAGGTCAGCCTATCGAAAATAGCACGCAAAACTTGGTCGTCGCAAGCGCCCGTCATCTCCTTACGATAACGCGCAATAAAGGGAATGGTATTCCCTTCGTCGATCAAATTTACTGCTGCCTCTATCTGTTCACGGCGTACATTCAGTTCTTCTCGCAGTACTCCGATAATATCCATAGCCAAGCCTCCCACTCCTTTGGTTCGTCAGAGAAGACAGGGGGGATAAACCCGAAAAACACGCTCTCGCTCCGCTCCGTCTCGCAACGGATACTAAGCTCGTCCATCACCACA
>JAZOMO010000019.1:0-41100 GCA_045654025.1 Candidatus Scatosoma sp. | reverse complement strand
CGTACCACGCAAGCCGCAAGGGTATTCTTTAGACTGACTAATGCCCTGAAGGTTGCCGCCATTTGCGTTGTGTTCATAACCCGTCGCGTCGATGTTGTTCAAAAGAACGTAGTAGCCGTCCCATACACCCATAGGCTTGCTGTCGTCAATCGGATAGAACTGGCCGCTACTGTAGACCGCGTTGATATTGAACACCTCGAAGTCTTCTGCTTCTGCGAAGACGCCGGAATAGCCTTTCAATTGAATCTCAAAGCCACGTCTGGTCGAATAGATGGTAATGGTCGTATCAATACCATCTGCCGTCTTTCTGTCCTCAATGCCGTAGATCTTGTTGTCAACTACCGTCAAGGGGTTGCCGTTTTCGTCCTCAGCCGCAACGATGTCTGCGCCAAGAATGCTACGCAAGGATTTGCCCGCCGCCACTTCGCCGTGGATTGCGGAGAAGTTTTCTACTACTTCTTCGTATTTGTAAACAGTCTGCGTTACGTGTACGGGAATGACCATCGTCATGGTTGCGCCCATCACCGTATAGGTGAGGGTGATTTCCGCCTCGCCTGCGAAACCCTTACTGCTTACCGTCGTGCCATCAAAGTCAACGTATTCTTCACCGCTCGTCAGCTCTGCAGTAACGTCGAAAGGCACACCGTCAATCGTTGCCTCGATTTCAAACGGGGCCGTTGCAGCGTATTCGTCACTGCCTTCGACCGCTTCCGTCGCAAGGTTGATTTCAGAAATACCATCGTTGACAAACAAGACTACTTCAGGCACAATTTGAATCGTGATTGTCTTCGTCATCACGCCTTCCGTGATACCACGCCAAGAAGCAGTTACCGTTACCGTCGTCGTACCACATGCCAAGGGCTTGAATACGCCGTTTTCTACCTTACCTACCATTCCATCACTGACTGCATACGTAAGTTCTACGTCATCGAACGTCTTGCCGTTGAACAGAATGTTACCGTACAATTCCCATTCTTGGTTCTTATACGTAGTGATTTCTTCGCTGACGGTGGGCATCTGCAACATAGGCAACTGGTCACCCAGCGTTACCTCTACCGTGCAGCTGTCGATCAAATCGCCGTACGTTGCGATGATCGTCGCCGTGCCAAGTTTCAACGCTTCGATTTCGCCGTACTCGTTTACCGTTGCCACGGAAGGGTCAGACGAGGAGAAGGCGAGTACCGCACCATCTTGCTGATCGTAATCGACCTCCAAGGTCTTCTTGTTCCCCAAGATCATCGACACGTTCTCACCCTGAATATCCAACGTATATTCGGGTTCGACAGGCTGGTCGGGCGTTTCAGGGTCACCCGTACTGCCGCCAGAAGAACTGCTATCCGAAGAGCTACTGCTAGAAGAATCGCCAGTCGAAGAGCTACTGCTAGAAGAGTCGCCAGTCGAAGAGCTGCTGCTAGAAGAATCGCCAGTCGAAGAACTACTGCTAGAAGAATCGCCAGTCGAAGAGCTACTGCTAGAAGAGCCGCCAGTCGAAGAGCTGTCGATACCGCCACTGATTCCGGGAACGCTACTGCTATCGTCTTCAGACGGCTTACAAGCAGAAAAACCAAAGGCGCATGAAACCATCGCCGTTGCCGTCAATAGACAAGCTAAAAATTTATTTTTCACAATACATACCTCCTATAAAAGCATCTATCTATGTTATTTTACCACCTTCCCCCCACATTGTCAATACAAGATGGCATAAAAAAAACTTTTTTTGCGACTTTGTAAAACAAAACCGCCCTTTTCAGGACGGTTTTACTTGTTATCCCTTGAGTATAGAGAATTAAAAACTTTATTGATGATTACTTATAATGTACTCAGCCAACCCGTGAACATCTGTTTCGAGTTTCTCAAACACAGGTTTTCAAGATGCAGCCATTCCACATCGTACCAAAGTCGGTCGATGTATTCCTGTCTCTGTTTTGCGGAGATACTGTACCCATGCATTTCCAAGATGATGAACAGGTTACTTACCGCTTCGGTTTCGATATGTCCGCAAATTTGGTCGTACAGTTCAGGATTGGTAACCGCGTAATGCGCTACGGCTTCCTTCGCCTCATCCATACCATCCAGCCAGCCCTGTACAACGCCGATAGGCCAGTATTCAGGTCTGTCAATGGATACCGAACCGTCTGTCTGCAAGCCTAATTCAAGGTTACCCACAAGAAGGTATTGCTGATATGCACGTACAGAATAGAATACCCTTAACATTGCAGGCGCCGCTTCCTTATACATCGCCTTGAACCAGTTGTTAATCAACTCGTCCATATCCAGCGAGGTATCCCAAGCAAGCTTCGCTTCGAGGTACACCTTCAGGTTGTGCCATGCTGTGTTGGGGCCTGTGTTGCTGTCCTGCAGCTGGGTGAACCAGTATCTGTCGCTCTTGCTGCAGAAGTACGCGTACATCTCAGGGGTCGCGTACTGGAAAGTATCAATAGGGAAGAGGTAGTTCTCGAAGTTCGTACGATAGTCCCAGTAGTAGATGTTGTTTGCGCATGCACTCCAACCATCAAGCTGATTAAGACAGTCTTCGTTCCTATCCGAATCAAATTCACTCTGACCATCTGCCTCACGACAGAACCATACGATGAGTCGGTCGCTTACCTTTACCTTGTTGTCAATCGGTTCGTACTGTTTCGTCTTTGCGTTGTATTTCGCAGGAGCCGTGAAGTTGTGGTTGTACGCAAAGAATAAGAGGTGGAAGTCTTCTCTGTACCACTCCGCACCCGTCTGCTTGCCGTACTCCATCCATTCGTCTACCTTCTCCGCTAGGTCGTTCATGAAAATGACCTGAATCGCCGCCTGGGAATCACCGTAATAGGCGGAAAGCTCTCTACAGCTCCAGCATCTGCAGTAGTTCGTGTTATCCATGTGTGTCATGGAATATACTTTGTAGTTGGGGTATCTGTCAGGCGTATAATACGCAAGATGCGCCCTAACCTTTTCGAACGCCTCGTTTACCATCGCTTCGTACGCCTCGGGGTCGCCGTGTGCGCTGAAGCAAACCTGTTCGCCACCCATCGTGGAGTACCATTCGGGATAGTAAACGTAATGTTCTTTCGTGCCACCTTCGCCGTCAGGGATTTCCCTTGTCTTCTGGTCGATATTGTTGTAAATGTATTCGGGGAACCAACGGTTGATGTTCGTACTTGCGCCCGTCCCGCCTTCGGACATATTCCACCAAACCTCGTGGATCGGCGTCCAGTAGTAACCACGCGTACCCTCTTTGCCATAGTATTTCAAACGCCACGCAAACATATTTTCGTCGTAATCCGGGGATTCGTACATCGTTACGTCGCTGCTGTGCGCACGGAACTTGAAGTCAGGGATATCCGTCACGTCGTAAGCCTTCAGCTTCTTTTCGGACGTATGCTCGATTTCCATGCAATCGAAGTAGTACGTTTCGTAGTTGAAGGTGATGTTCATGAAGGTGTATACAGCAAATACCGTACCTTCGTCAGCACCGCCGCAAAGATAGATATCGTCGCCCTTCGTTACGATTCTGTGACCGTCGTTATCCAACGTTTTGTAATCAATCTCGATGCCGGCTTGTTCCAAAAGCTTCGTTCTGCCCAAGGAAATATATTTACCCGTGGAAGCATCCGTAATTTCAGCATCCGTTTTTACCTTGATAACGATATCCGTTGCCTCCTTGAAAAGATCTGCAAATTCCATTCTTGCCGTACGCTCTCTGTAACTGCTTTCTTCGGGGACAACCAAGATGTAGTCCGTTTTGCCGTTTTTCACCAGGTAATCGTTCGTATCAGGCGCGGTATACACGTGCGTGCCGTCATACTTATATGTATGCGAAACAACCAGCGACCAATTTGCCGTAATTTCGACGTTTGCCGTGATAGGCTTTGAAAAATCGTAATCCCAGCCTTTAAAGGCATAGCCATCACGCGTTGGATCTTTAGGCATCGTCGCAAGGCTGCCCTCTTCAACCATCTGCGCTTTAATCTCTACACCACCGCTTGTATTAAAGGTTACTGCGTACATCGGAAGACGGCGAATGGTAACTGTATAAGTCTTTACAACTTCGTCATCATTCATTTCAAATACGTAGACCGTATTATCACCCACGCTTAAATCGATGGCTTTTGTGAGTACCGTTTGTATCCCATTTTTATCCAACGCAACCACGTATTTTACACTACCTTTTACGGTCACTTCATTGATAAAAGAAAACTCCGTCACGCTGTTGCTTACCTTGCCGTAGACATTGGTACCATCCACGGTAAAGGTATTAAAGCTGATGCCGCTTTCTATGGGATTGCTACTGTCGCCGCCATTGTTACCACTGTCTGACGAGGACGAGCCGCCACTGTTACCACTGTCTGACGAGGACGAGCCTCCAGACGTGGGGGCGCTACTGCTCGCGGGCGGATTGCCAACGCCGCACGCAGAAAAACCGAATGCGCACGAAACCATCGCCGCAAACGCCAGTATGAGGGTTAAAAATTTCTTTTTCATCATTCGCCTCCGTATGAAAAAGTTTTTTGCTTGCTTTTATTCTACCACTTTTTCCCACTTTCGTCAATAGAATTACCCCAAAATCTTTTGCATAGCAAAAACCGCCCTTTTTAGGACGGTTTTACGATATACCATGCAATTCTTTATCCTGATTTTGGTAGCGCAAAGGGGCAAATCAACGACTTTTTTGCCTTTAAACGCATACCTATGCCCTCGTTTTATCGTCTGCGCCGACCAAAAACCGCCAGTACCCACAGCAGGAAACGCAGGAAATACAACAACGAAGTCGCCAGCGCCGCTACATATGTCAAAGCCGCCGCATCCAGCACCTTGTCTGCACCGCGCAGTTCCTCTGCCGTCAAAATGCCCTGCTCCCTCAACATCTTCTTCGCACGGCGAGAGGCGTTGTACTCCACGGGCAAGGTGACCAACTGGAACAACGTCGCCGCCCCATAGAGGCAAACACCGACAAGCGCTATCGTGAATCCCGTCGTGGGATTTGCCGACAGCGAAAACAAGTCCAGCAACATACCGATTATCACCAACGGGAACGCCAAACGTGAACCGATATTCACCACGGGTACCAGCGACGTCCGTACTTTGTACGGAAGATAGCCTCTTTTCTTTTGTGCCACGTGTCCGACTTCGTGCGCCGCTACTGCCACCGCGCCCACGGACGCACTGCCGTACGTGCTTTCCGAGAGGTTGACAACCCCCTTCGTCGGATGGTAATGGTCGGTGAGCGTACCGCTTACCTTTCCCACCCGAATGTCGCGCGCATCCGCCGCCCAAAGCAGCTTGGTTGCGGTATCGTAGCCCGTCATACCGCTACTGCATCTCACCCCCGAATAGGCGCGGAAGGTGGACGTCACCTTATAGCTAGCGTACGCCGAAAACAACGCGCATACCGCTAAACCGATTAAAAAGTAAATATATTCTTCTAAATACATATATTCGCTCCGTGATAAAGGTAATAAGTATTGCAAACGGAATTATAAGTCGACCGCAAAGGGATAGAGTTCGGACTTGGATACGCCACGGTCCTTCGCCGCTTTTTTCAGAGCCTCTTTTTTAGGCAAGCCTGCCGCCATATAATGGCGGATATGTTCCGTTTCCGTCAGGGCGTTCAAGGGGTTTTCCCCTTCCTTTGCCCCCTCGACGATGAGTACGTATTCCCCTCGCTTTTCCCCCTGCAAGCCCTGTGCTAGGGTGAAGTGTTGCGCTTCCTCATGGATTTTCGTAATCTCACGCACGGCAACGGCGGCACGGTCGCCAAACACCTCGTACATCGCCGCCACGTCCTTGTCTACGTCCTGCGGCGCAGAGTGGAACGCCATGGTCATCGTCAAGTCCTTGTACCCTTCCAGCTGCTTTATCTTTTCCCCTTTTTTATCAGGAAGAAACCCGATAAACGCAAATTTATCCGCAGGAAGCGCCGACAGCACCAACGCCGCCACAAACGCGCACGCACCAGGGATAAGGGTATACGGCTCGTTCGCCTCACGCAGAATACGGCAAACCACGTTGCCCGGGTCGGATACGACGGGCGTACCTGCATCGGAAACTACCGCGACCTTTTTGCCTGCTCTCGATTCCTCTAAAATGCGCTGCGCCGCCTCCGTTTCGTTGAACTTATGGCAGGCAAACAATGGTTTTTTAATCTCGTAAGCATTCAGCAATTTGAGGGTGTGCCTCGTGTCCTCGCAAAAGATGACGTCCGCTTCTTTCAGCGTTTCGAGCGCACGCAGGGTGATGTCCTTTAAGTTGCCTATCGGCGTCGCCACAAAGCTAACCATACTTATTCCTCCCCTTGCGAAGCAAGCTGTGCCTCTCTGTCTGCAATCGTCAGCGCCTCTACCATCGAACCGATGTCCCCCATGATGAAGGCGTCTAAGTTGTATTGACTCAGCCCGATTCTATGGTCGGTAACACGGCTCTGCGGAAAGTTGTAGGTGCGGATGCGTTCGCTTCTATCGCCGCTACCTACCATGCTGCGGCGGTTTTCTTCACGCGCCTTCGCACTCTGACCGTTGTAAAAATCGTAGATACGGGAACGGAGCACCTTAAAGGCGCGTTCTTTGTTTTTAAGCTGCGAGCGTTCATCCTGACAGGTAACGACAATCCCCGTAGGGAAGTGCGTAATACGCACCGCCGAGGCTACCTTATTAACGTTTTGGCCACCCGCGCCGCCCGAATGGAAAATGTCGATACGAATGTCCTTGTCGGAAATTTCCACCTCGACCTCTTCCGCCTCGGGAAGTACGGCAACCGTCGCCGCCGAGGTGTGGATTCTGCCTTGCGTTTCCGTCGCAGGTACGCGTTGAACGCGGTGTACGCCGCTTTCGTATTTTAAAAGCTTATACGCCCCTGCGCCCGATACGGAATAGATAGCTTCCTTCATACCGCCAAGTTCGGTGGGGCTGACTTCGATTTCCTCTACCCTCAACCGTCTTGCCGCGCAGAAGTTTAAATACATTCTGCAAAGCTCTGCGGCAAACAGCGCCGCCTCTTCGCCGCCCGTACCAGCACGGATTTCCAAAATACAGTTCTTTTCGTCGTTTTTATCCTTGGGCAACAGCAACACCTTTAGTTCGCCGTGCAACGCGGCAAGCTGTTCTTTGCAGGCGTAGCCCTCGTCCAAGAGCATTTTTTTCATCTCGCCGTCCGTTTCCACCTCCGCCAAAGCAAAAGCGTCGTCCATCTGGCGTTTACATTCCAAATATTCGCGGTATTTGTCCGCCGTCTCGGAAAGGTCGGCATGTTCCTTGGAATATTTTTGCCATACGCTCATATCCGCGATAACGTCGGGATTTAACAGCTGGTCGGATAAAAACTCCGCGCGCTTTAAAATATCGTCCAGCTTTTTCAGCATAAACACGCCTCCTAATCAATTATTTTATGGTAAAGTTAACACAGTTTTAAGTCGTAGTTGCAAGCTCCCAAGAAACGACCTTTCGCGGCATAGATGCAAACAAAATGAAAGTGTGGTTTTAAGTCGCAGTTGCAAGCAAGACAAGGCGCACGAGGATAACCTAAGGGAGTTTACTATACGTAAATGACCGAAGGTTGCCACAGCGCAACGCCGTATTGCGTAGCAAATCCGGCTTAAAATATCGCCTTGACGAAACGGTCTTTCCCTGCAAGATCTTTAATAATCATCGTATATTCGGCGTGCTTGAACAATCTTGCCACGTCGTTGGCTTGCCCGTCGCCCACTTCCATGATGACGATGCCGCCGCGCGCAAGACACTTGGGCGCGTCCTTTGCAATGCGACGATAATAATCTAAGCCGTCCTCGCCGCCATCCAGCGCCAAGTGCGGTTCGTATTCCTTTACTTCCTTTTGAAGCCCTACGATGTCTGCAGTCGGAATGTAGGGAGGGTTGGAAACGATGACGTCAAACCTGTTGCGAATACGGGCAAATAAATCAGATTTGACAAAGTGTACGTTCGCTTCGTTCGCCGCCGCATTTTCCTTAGCAAGCGCAAGAGCATCATCGGAAATATCGCTCGCCGTGACGGTTGCGTTTATTCCCCGCTTTTCCAGTTCCTTTGAAACCGCAATCGCAATCGCGCCGCTTCCCGTGCAAAGGTCCAAAATCTGACACTCCTCGTCAACGCCATTGACAACGTGCAAAACAAGCTCCTCCGTTTCCCTGCGGGGAATCAACACACGCTCGTCAACCTTAATCGTATAGCCGTAAAAATCGGTGTCACCGAAGATATACCACAGCGGTCTTCCCGTCAAACGCTCCTCAATGATAGGGAAGATTGATTGTACTTCCGCGCGCTTGAGGATTCGTTCTTCGCCGCCGGCAATCGCACTCTTTGGCATGGAGAGCTTTAAGGCAAAAATCCATTCCGCCTCTTCCTCGTCAATCCCTGCCTGCGCAAAGCGTTCCTTCGTATGTTTCAAAATCTCCGTCAGCTTACCGCCGATCGGGAACATTTTTTCAGGGATCGTTTCATCTGCATCCATCGCTTCCACCGTACGGAATGCCGCAATCGCGCACTCGATCATATCGTCGGTAGGCTCTTTGGTTGTCAAACGTTGAAGCAGTAAACCAGGCCATTTAAAGATATACAGTATCTTCGCATCCGATTTCGCCAAAAGCCGTAAAATTTCGTAGGATACGCCTGCAACCAAGGGCAACAATAATACCTTTAATCCAAGACGAATGACGTCGTTGACCGTTTCATTTTGCACGTACAGCCACTCTGCCGCCGCATAGTTCGCCAACGAACCGATGACGATGGAAATGAAAATGACGATAAACAGAAAGGTCGTCCCACAACGGTCGTGTACACGGCTGCACCCCCTGACGTTCTCCACAGTCAAGTCCAAACCCCTCTCCACACAAGTAATCGTCTTATGTTCCGCACCGTGGTACATGTAGGTACGAAGTAGGGTTTTGGAGAGGGTTATCAACGTGATATAGGCAATAAAAATCGCCAGCCGCACGCCACCCTCGACAAGATTGAACCATAAGAGGTCCAAGCCTTTCGGACTTTCGCCCCAGCCCACTAAGCGGGAAATCGCCTTGGCCAGCAGCTGCGGCGCAAGGAAGAAGATTGCAAACGAAAACACAATGGCAAGCAACACGGAAAAGAACTCGATCACCGAGCTCATAGATACTTTGTGTTTTTCCTCCAGCCATTTTTCTACCTTGGACGGGGTTTCGTCTTCCTCGACGGCAACGTCTGCGCTACGCATCAGCACCTTGAAGCCAAGCACGAGGGATTCGACGAAGTTTACCACTCCTCGAACAATAGGCAAGCGAGAGAACACGCTTTTCTTTTCCGGCGGAGTGATGCGTTTGGATTCGATTTGCACGTTCCCATCAGGATCACGCACGGCGGTTGCGTACGCCGTTTTCCCCTTCAGCATCAAGCCTTCCATGACGGCTTGCCCACCGATATAAGTTTTTTTGATTTTTTCTTTTTTCATACTTTTGTACCTTATCACCCACGCACTCACGCGCGTAGGAAATTACGCGCGAAAAGGCGCGCAAATTGTTGGTTTACGCAAGGCAAAGCCTTGCAATTCACGGCGGAGATGCGAACAAGACAAGAAGAACGCGGCTTTCCCGCAGGGAGTGTACTAGCCGTACACGAGCAAGAGGCGCGCAGGTTCGACGCCGTATTGCGCCGCAAATCCGACCACGGTTTTAAGTCGCAGTTGCAAGCAAGACAAGGCGCGCGCGGATAACCCGAAGGAGTTTACTGTGCGTAAATGACTGAGGGTTGCCACAGCGCAACGCCGTATTGCGCCGCAAATCCGACTTAAAAAAATAAGGGATTTAAGGGATAGACCCTTAAATCCCGACCAGTCGAAACCATTACATACCGTATCTCTTTTTGAATTTATCGATACGTCCACCGGTATCAACTAACTTCTGCTTGCCCGTGAAGAAAGGGTGGCAGTTGCTGCAAATATCTACCTTCATAACATCGCCGTCTTTCGTCGTACCCGTTTTGAACGTAGCGCCGCACGCGCAAGTCACAGTCACTTCGTGATATTTGGGATGAATCTCAGCTTTCATTCTTTTCACCTCGCTGTTTTTTTCTATCAAATGCTTTACTATTATACCCCGATTTTTTTCTTCCGTCAACTGTTTTTGTGTTATTTATAAAAAATAGTTGCAAATTTTCCAAAAATAAGATATACTGTCCTTAACAACCAAGAAACAAGGTGGTTTTATGAAAATTTGGCAACTCGTATCCCCAAAAAACTTACAAAGAAGTACCGTCCAAGAACTGAAAATCAGTGAAAAGACGGCAAAAGTCAAGGTGACGAAAGCTTTGCTTTCCGAGGCAGACGTCGCTTCCTACGCAGGCACGCTGAAAACCAAGTACCCCTTGGTGCCGGGTAGATACGCCCTTGGTCAAGTCACCGAGGCAGGCGAATCCTCCTTTATGAAAAAGGGGGACAGAGTTTACCTCGCCCGTTCCTTCGAAGACGAGCTTTCCCCTGACGGTATGCAAATCGCAGGTCAGACGGTAGACGGCTATTACCGTGATTTCGCGGTTGTAGATGAAAACCAAGCGTACGTACTCCCCCCCTCCGTTTCGGACGAAGCCGCATTTCTGATTGAAGCCGTGGCTTTGGCAGAACGTGTAGTTGAGGAAATGGACCTGAAAATCGGACAGCATATTTTGGTTTTAGGCGGCGGCTTGTACGGCAACGTGCTTTGCCAAATCTTAATCTATCACCGCGCCGTTCCCATTTTGGTGGACAACAACCAAGAACGTCTGGCGCGAGCAAAGAAATGCGGCATCTACTACACCCTGCCCTTCGATGAAACGTTAAAGGACAACATTATGAAGGTGACGGGCGGCAAGTACGCCGACGGCGCAATCTATCTTGCGTTCAACAACCGTATCGAGCCCTCCTCCGTCTTCAATTTCTTGGCGAGGGACACGACGGCGACCTTCTGCTCGTTAATGGAAAAGTCGCTGACGGTCAACTTGGAGAACGCATTAAAGAACAACGTCACGGTCAAGGGTGTGACGGAATGCAGAGAATACATCTCCTCCGCCATCAATATCCTTTCCAACAAAGCGGTCAGCTTTTCGGAATTCCCCTACTTTACTTACCCCGAAGAGGCTCTGCCTGAAAAGCTGAAAGAATACGCGGAAATCCTTGCTTCGGGTGGCAATCTTCCCGAACAGTTGGACGTATTCAAGTTTGTGTTCTAAGGAGTGTTTATGAAGTATATGATTGCCTCGGACATCCACGGATCGTCCTACTGGTGTGAACAATTATTGAAACGTTTTGACGAATCGGGGGCAGAAAAGCTGTTGCTCGTGGGGGATTTGCTCTACCACGGCCCTCGCAACGCCTTCCCTCAAAAGTACGACACGCAAGCGGTTTACGAACAGCTGAACGCGCGCAAAGATGTATTGCTGTGCGTGCGCGGAAACTGCGACAGCGAAGTCGACCAAATGGTGCTCGATTTCCCGATGATGGACGATTATCGTGTACTGCCTTTGGGGAATAGAACGCTGTATCTCACGCACGGGCATCTGCACTCCGCGGAAAAGCCCTTCACCGCCTTAAAATCGGGCGATTTGCAGGTGAACGGACATTTTCACGTCCCCACCTTTAAACGGTTGGAAAACGGCGTTTTGTACGCGAATTGCGGCTCGGTAGGGCTGCCGAAGGACGGCTCTCCGCACAGCTGTATGCTGGTGAGCGAAGATGCCATCGAATGGCTTGACCTTGCCACGGGCAAAGCCTTCCATACGCAAAAATTGTAAGAGGAAACCCCTCGGAATGGTGCTCATTCCGAGGGGTTTTGTTTGTCAAAAATGCATGATAAATTGCAAAATTTTTTCCTTAGAGGATTTTTGCTTTGGACGGCTTGTTGGAGCAATAAAGAACCGTCACTTTGTCGCCAACAGCAGGAACGGCTTTGCCTGCGCCAATCCATTTTCTCTTGGTGTAGGTTTTTTCATCGACAACGTATTGCACTTTGATGATATGCGGAAATACCGCCCCGTCCAAAGCGCCCGCGCGTACAGCCTTCGTATTTACCTTTAACCACCATTGCTTTGCAACGGAAAGTACCATTCCTATCGTTTCTTTATCCATATGCTTTGCCCCCTTCGCCAAAATTCTTGTTCATCTGCAAGTTTATTATATCATAAAATCCTGCCAAAAGCAAGAATGAAATAAAATTTATGCCATAATATGCGCACGCATATTTCATATCCGCAGGATATTTCATAATCTTATTATTTCACTTATGCCGTCAGGCATAAATTTCATTGAAAAAAAGCCGCGATTGTCTAGCAATCACGGCTTTTTTCTGGCGGAGAGAAAGGGATTCGAACCCTTGTGGGGTTTCCCCCAAACGGTTTTCAAGACCGCCTCGTTATGACCGCTTCGATATCTCTCCGTATATAACCAAAGCACTATAATGCGTTTGTTGTAAGTATTATACCCCAACAAACGCCGTTTGTCAATCAATTTTCTTCTAAAAGCGACAGCAATTCCGTCAATCGATGAATTTCATACGTCGGGGTGTGCGTCGACTTGTTCTCTCTACCTGCTCGGTTTAACCAACAGCTGTCAATGCCACTCGCGTTCGCGCCTGCAATGTCCGACGAAAGGGAGTCCCCCACCATCAAACATTCTTCCTTTTTTACCCCCAAATCCTCTAAAATATGCGTAAAGAACTGGGGCAGGGGCTTGATGAAGCCCACTTCCTCGGAAATATAAATGCGGTCAATCCACTTTTCAATCGACTTTAATCTCGGTCTTTGCAACGCCGAAATTGCGTTGGTCGCAATCCCGATTGTGTACTTGCCTGCAAGCTTAGACAACACTTCCTCTGCGCCCTCGCAAAGAATCGACGGCCGTTCCAGCATCTTCAAAAACCGTAAGCCCGTTGCCTTCGGGTCGGCGTTCGACGGGTATTTTTGAAACAGAGCCTTGAACAGTTCCTCCGTGTGCTCTACGTACAAGCGGTGATATTCCTGCTGAATGTACGGACTGCTGACCTTGTTCAAGCCTGCGTTGTCCCAAGTTTCGTTGCTGATATCGTCACATTCGCAGACCGTTTCTTCCGTCGGCTCGATGCCCAGCGCGGGCAACAATTCCCTAAGGACCGCCTTTTCGTCCTCTAAATAGTCGATGACCGTATGGTCGGCATCGAATAGTATCACTTTGTATCCTTTCATTACCAGTCCTGCTTTTTCAAGGATTTATCCTTGACGTCGTCGTAATAATCAAAATATCTCGCCTTGAATTCCTCTTTCGTCAGCGGACGGGGCGCGCCGTCTGCGTGCATTTGTTCGATGAGGTCCTGCAGTTCCTCAGGGGAAAAGTCCGCAAGCTCTGCCTCTTCCGCAAAGGTTTCTAAAAACTTCAACATATCCAGTTCTGACATCGCTTTTCCCTCCTTATATCCCTCTTGACCTCGTACCTGCTGGGGTCAAATCTCTACTTTGCTATGCTCGCCACGGCAGGGCACGGTCAAGTATTCGTACCCGATGGCACGCAAAACGTCCACGATTTTTTCTCTATGCTCTATAATCCTTGCAGGCGCGTGCGCATCCGAGCCAAAGGAAATCTTCCGTCCGCCCAACTCGAAGTACCGTTCCAAAATATCGGTGTCGGGAAGGGATAAAACAGGCAGGTTTTTGTTTGCGCTGTTCACCTCTAAAATCTTATCCTTGGCAATCACGGTACGCAGAATGTCGTCAATACTCGCCGAAAAATCCTGCCAACGCATCCTCTTATCCTCGTACGGCGCGTACCGAGTACAATAGCTGACGTGCCCCAAAATATCGTAGGGATAGGTGACGTCCAAGCTACGGCGCACCAAGCCCAAATACTCCTCGTAGACCTCTTGCTTGTCACGAATTTTACCCTTGGCGTCCTTGTACCCGTGCCCGAAAGCGTAATCGCCCTCTATCAGGTTGTGCACGCTTTGAATGATATAGTCGGGGCGGTAGGTATCCACCAAATCTTGATACATCTGATGCGCCTTCGGCGTGTCGGTATACCCAAATTCAGCACCGATCAGCACCTGCATTTTGCCCTCGTACTCCTTTTGCAGTTGTCTTCCTCTTTGAAAGTAAGCATCCGCAGGCGTGGGCGGATTCTCCGAGTAAGGGGGAATACCGTTGGCAATGATATCGAAGTCAAAATGCTCGGTAATTCCGTAATAGCCCACCCCAAGAGCGTGCGCCACCGAGAGCATTTCTTCTATGCTCTCCGCGCCGTCCGGCGAAAACGCCGTATGCGTATGTAAGTCCGTCAAAATCCGTTTCATAGCCCACATTATACCACAATTCGCCCTTCAATGCAAGGAAAATCCTGCCACCTGCGCCTAAATTCGGCATTTTTTCACTGATTTTGGAAGATGCTGGAAAGGCAGGAAACGCTTGACTATTGCACGCGCGCTTTCCTCATTTTACAATGGGTTGTGTCGGTGAAAGTTTTTGCCGAAATACAGCGATTGAGAGGAAAAGTATGAATAGGAAAATAAAAATCACTCTGGCGAGTTTTCTTGCCGCGTGCAGTATCTTCACCGCAGTCGGTTGCGCCAGCCCACCCGATTCTGAAACGGACGGACTTCTTCCCCCGCTTTCCACGGAAAGCAGTCAACAAAGCACCGACAGCAGCACAAGCCCTGACAACAGTGCAGGGGATATAGTGGACGAGGAAACGAGCGTAATCGTTCCCGAAACACCGCCGACCCCCACCGTTCAGCAGTATATTCGTTGCATAGGCAACAAGGTGAATATCCGCAGTGGCGCAGGCACGGATTTTACCGTTGTTGGTCAAGCAGAAGAAGGCACCATGTACGCCATCACGGGCAAAATCGGCAACTGGTATCAAACGTACTACCGTGGAAAAACGGCGTACATATATACAGAGTATGCCACCGTTTTCACCCTGCCTCTTTCCAAGAGTGAAAAAACGGAAGACGTCATCGAAGAGGCGTATAAGCATATCGGCGTGCCATACGTCTACGGCGCCGTCCGTCTGCACGACGGCAACGGTACTTTTTTGAAGGGCTTTACGACGCAGAAATTCGACTGCTCTTCCCTCGTTCAATACGTGTACTACCACGGCGCAGGAAAGCTGCTAAACACCACCACTCGCACGCAAGTAAAGCAGGGGAAATACGTTCACCCCGACGATTTACAGCGTGGGGATTGTATCTTCTTTACAAACGAAACCCGTCAACACCTCACAGGCATTGAACGGGTTGGACACGTTGCGATTTATCTTGGGAATAACTATATTCTGCACACTGCCAGCGACTACGCTCGGATTGAAAAAATATCGAACGCGCGTTGGAATTTCTACATTGAGGCAAGGAGGTTTGTTTAATCAAGCTGAGGCTCTGCGACAAAATCCTTTTCAGGCACGGCGGCAACACATAATCCGCAGACCGAACGCGCCCCTGCACGCAACAGAATTGAGGCAATCTCCGTGATCGTCGCCCCTGAAGTCATAACGTCGTCAATCACCAAAAAGTCCTTGCCTTTACAGAATTTGCGCTCGGTTAAGCGGAACGCCCCGACCACGCTCTCTTTACGCTCTTTTGCGGAAAGGTGTTTTTGTTCGCTGTCCTTCTTCTTTTCCACAAGGTCGGCGCGGACGGGAAAGCCCGTCAAGGTAGACAGGTGCAAAGCAAGCTCCTCTGCCTGATTGTACCCACGAATAGCCTTCTTTTTCTTCGTGAGCGGCACGGGCAATAGGATATATTCGCCCTGCGGCAGACGGGGCAACGCCGTTTGCATTTCCTCCGCAAAATAATAAGAAAGGTAGCGTTTTCCACCCTTAAAGCGGTTGATAAGCAACGCCGTATATTCGTGGTAGGCAAGCGGCGCGGCGACCTTTTCAAAAACAGGGGCAATTTCCCTGCAGGTACTGCACACGCCTGCCACGCGCGTCGGTCTACCGCACTTTTCGCAGGTGTGCCCGTCGTTGCGGACGATTTTTTCTTGACATTCCTCGCACAGCCTTGGCGTGGGATAGGAGAAAATTTCCGCGCCACAACCGTCGCAGGTGCACCCCTCCGACGCAAGCTTTTGACGAATGTTTTGCAGAAATTTCTGTATTGCAGCCATACCTGCCCCCTTTTATAGTATAAAACTACCCATTTTTTAGGGTAGTTTTTTCTTTTATTTTTTATCGTGCTTACGCTGTACTCGTACAAGCCAGTACGAGCCCACCGTGCCTGCCGCCAGCAAAACTACCCCTAAAACGAGGTGCAGCCAGTTGACACCGCTCTCCGCCCAAGTCTGATATACCTTGACGATTTCCGAATTGAAGAACATCGTGAGTAGCGACCCAAGCGCCAAGCCGACAATCAGCGAATACGAGGTATCCCTTGCCCTTTCAAACAGCTTAGACATCAGCTTCGAGAAGATGAAAAAGCCCACGATAAACCCGACCGCCATCGACGCAACCACGACGATTAAGTCGATATTTTGCAGGGTTTCTAAGCTAAAATGAAGGTTCTGCATCAGCACGGCATACCAGCCGATGACCATCAAGATTGCGCTGGCGCTTAAACCGGGAACCAGCTGGGTTAACGCCAAGACGAACCCTACCAAAAGAGGCAGTATAATCTGCCATACGAGGTCTGCCTCTAAAATATTGCCCGTCGTACCGCCCTGCAGGGTCGATACGGAAGAAATCACCGCCACCGCCACGGGAATACATGCGCCCACCACCATCAGGGTGATGCGCTTTGCATTCATTTGCACACCCGACAGCTCGTCCTTGACCGCAGGGAACGACCCAATCATCAGCCCTGCAAACAGACAAATGACGGCAAAGGGAATGAGTTCCAACAGCTGTTGCACAGCAAGAAACCCGAGCAAAAACCCAACCACTGCACCGATGGCAACGGGCAATAGGAACAAAAAGCAAACCTTGAACCGCTTAAACAGATTGCCAACGGCGTACAAAAATTTGTCGTACAGCTTTAAGATGATGGCAACAGTAGAGCCGCTCACCCCAGGAACGATGACCGCTAACCCAATGAAGAATCCGAGCAACGAGCTTTTTGCAAAGCTTTTTTTATCGTGTTTTTCTAAGAGCGTTTCCGTTCTTTCTTCCGTCATCAGCCCTTTCTCCTTTTGACGGCGCTTACCGTCCATTGAATCAATCCAAATACCATCAGCGCAAGGCAGATACCACAAACAATCCCCGTACAATCGGTGATAACGTCGGCAAATTCCGAGGCTCTTCCTGCCGTCAAGCCTTGAAGATACTCATCTGTTACCGCCGTTAAAAACAGCAAACAAGGGGCAACGTAGCAATATCTCCCAGCTCCTTTTTTCGCAAAGGAGAGGTACGTGCCAAACACGCAAGCCCCCAGAGCGAAATATTGTAAAAAGTGCGCCATGTTTCGTATATTCGCGTGCAGGAAATCAAAGCTTTCCCCCTTCGCCGTCGCAATCGGGGAGCTTGGATTGATCGCCCCCACCGCTTCCTGCACCGATACGGTGACGGAATGGCTCTGCTGAGAAGAAGTTTCCCCGTCCGACAAGGCGTTGTAGAAGATAAACACCCAAAGGCACAGCGATAATACGATTAAAAGTATGCGCACAACGGTCAATGACCAATGCGTTCTTTCTTTCATAATACTTATATTATACGATATATTCTGCAAAAAATCAATACGGAAAGGGTGATTTGTAAAAACTTTCTACAAAAAGGGTGTGATTTTCCCTTTTTTAGTCATTATCTCCCTGCCAAAGTGTGATAGTATACGCTTGAAAGTAAATATCGGGCTTGGGTTTTCCAAGTTCTACAAAAGGAATTATGTATGCATTACGTAAAGAAAACTTGCATTCTTCGACAATTAAAAAACGGATTTTCAGCAGACGGCAATCCCCTTTCGGGAATCGTGAAAGTAGAACAGTACGCCCAGCACATCGCGGTAGAGATTTCCACCGCCAACCTTGCCCCTCTATCTGAGGGGGAGTACCATCTACTGCTTGCCGATACGGAAAAACGATACAAGCTGTTTCCCTTGGACAGCGCTCGGTTTTCCTTTCATGGGGATTTGCAACTTGCCGCAGGGTTTTACGCCGCAATTTGCCACGTAAACGAGGATGCCGAGCTCATCGCCTACGGGGTATGCGGCAATCTGTCCTACGACCTATTTTCCTTGGTTCGTACGGCGTTTTCCGCCCCTGAAAGGATGGTGGCAACGACTCCACCGCCAACCTTCAATGCAGACCTGCACAACGGTTATCAGGGTGCACACCCGACTTACGACGACGAACTGGTGGCAGGCGACAATTACTACGAAAAGGAGAAACACTATGCCCACACAGCCACAGCACAAGCTGGCGAAAATGCACATATTGAAGGCGGAAATTCGCATCAAGAAACGCCGCAGAGGAATGACCCTAACCAAGATGAAGATGACGAAGGCGTACGCCACGCATTTCCAACGCAATCAGACGGATATTACCAATCCATCAAAGGCGAGCTTACGGCTCTGTTTGCCCGCTATCCGCAGGACGAAACGCTGACCGACGCATACCCTGCCAGCGAGTGGGTGCGCGTAAAAGGCACGGAAGGAGCCCCTGAGGAGCTGGTTGGCTTGATATACGAAAGCGGTTTGGTCAAGTACATTTGCTACGCCGTGCCCGCAACGGAGAGCGCGCCGCAGGAGATACGGGAAAAGGCGTACTTTGTACCCATATCACCACTCACGCCCGAGGTCGGGTTTTTCGTGTTGTACCAAAGCGGAGCAACGGGCGAAAGCATTGTCAAAACGGAACTATAACACAAGACGGCGCAAAAATGCGCCGCCTTTTATATCTTTGCAAAATATCGGGCAAAAACACTTGCCAAAACGCAAAAAAAGCATTACAATAATGGCATACGTATCCGTAGCTCAGCTGGATAGAGCACAAGCCTCCGACGCTTGGTGCCGTTGGTTCGAATCCAATCGGGTACACCAAAATGCCCACCCTTTCATAGGGTGGCTTTTTTGATGTCCTTGGTAGACAGAAACCACGTATTCTCGTTGGTTCGCGCGAGCCACACAATGCAAATTGTTTGATTTTTTGTATTGTCGCCGTTTGTGTGGCGACACCTTGGCATAGCCAAATTTCCAATCGGGTACACCAAAAAATGACAAGCCTAACGCTTGTCATTTTTTATTCTTATTCCATTACTCTTTTACGCCTCGGCTTCTTCCAAAAGGCGGTTGTATTCTTCGAATACAGCGTCAATAATCTCGTCATCCAAAACGACGTTAAAGCCGTCGCTGCCGTCTGCGTTGCGTACAACCTCAAACACCAACGCTTCGTCGTCGTCCATACCTTCTAAAAGCTCTACGGGTTGTAAAATTGCATAGAACTTGCCCTTATGCGCAATCCCTGCGATCTCCACAAAGTCCACTTCTTCGCCGCTTTCCGTCATCAAGGTAACGATGTCGTCTGCGTATTCTTCGTCCAACATTTCGTCCATATCCATGATATGTACCTCCAAGTTTTATTAAACATATTATAACACAAAAAAACGCCAAGTCAAGGCTTTTTTCATTTTTCCTAAATTTTACTTTTATTTCCCCGCAATAAAAAACGGGCGATTTTACAATCGTCCGTTTTTAATCTTCTAACCCAAGTAAATCACAACCGCCAATCCCTCCGTCTTGCTACGCAAGCCACCTCCCTTTGCACAAGGCAGGCTTTTTTATTCCTGTTTAGGAAGGTTTATGCTTTATTCAAACAATGATGCTATACTATACGTATACATTCATAGGAAAGAGGTATATATGCAAACCACACTTAATACGAAACCTATTAAAGATTATATGCAAGCGCACAACTTAACCGCCCCAGAATTTTGCAAAATCTGCAAAATTCATTCTACAACCTTAGATAAAATTCTTAAGGACGATTTGGATTTCGAGGTAGAGGCTCTTATTAAAATCGCAAAACTGCTAAAACTTCCCTTAACTGCTTTTTTTTAATAAAAAACGGGCGATTTTACAATCGTCCGTTTTTGTTTTGTTTTCAATTAGCTTACAGTGCTGTCCGCAGCAGGCTGTTCGGGGAAGATCGCCGTGATGGGAACTACGGGCAACGTGATGGGCGCGATGAACGCGTTTGCCGTCAAAGCCGCCACCGTCGAACGCAGGTAAGGGTATACGATTTCCGTCATGGAAAGCACCAACAACTGCTCCTCTTCCTTGTTTTCGATTTCTTCTGCCTCAAAAGCGCCTACCAAACGGCACTTCAAGTTGAAGGGGGTAGGATTTTGTTCGGTTGCCTCAATCTTAACTTCCAACGTCAAGAAGTACAGCTTGTCGTTTTCTTTTACTCTCTTAACGCCACGGGTGAACTGGGGCTTGATTTCAAAGCGCTGGTTGGGGTCAACCTTAATGCGGTTCATGCTGTAGGAGATTTCTTCGGCGGTGATGCCTCTCAATGCGTATTTCATAAAAACACCTCTATTTTTTATTTTTAGAACGTGTTTATTATAACACGCCCGAGCCGTATTTGTCAACTCTATTTAACTATAAACGCTTTTTCAAAGTTTCTAAACACTTTTTTTGATTTTTTATTGAAAAAAGAGTTTTGGCGTGGTATAATGGGGACAAATTGATAAAAAGGAGCGATTTTTTTTGTATGAGTAGCTTTGAAAATTTGAGAATTGTAGACAACTTCTACCAAACCTCTTTATTCTTCCCGATGCCGACCGTCATCATCAGCACCCTCTGCGAAGACGGTACGACGACACTCGGCCCGTATTCTCTCGTACAGCCCTATTACGTGGCAGGCAAGGGATATTACGCAATGCTTTTGTCCTGCCGCAACTCCTCCAACACCGCGCAGAATATTCTTCGCAACGGTAAGTGCGCCTTGAACTTTATCTCCGACGACCCCAAGGCCTTCAAAGAGGCTGTCAAGCTGTCTTGGCCGGGCGACACCCCTAAGGATAAGATGCCAAATTGCAAATTCCGCCTTGAAAAGAGTATGATAGAGGAAGAAAACCCTGAGGATATTCGTCCTCAAGTGCTGACCGATGCCATTCAGGTCATCGAATGTACTTGGATGAGAGAGCTGGACGGCGCAGATGCCGACAAGCCTGGGGAATTGCACGGCTATGAGCCCCCTTACCACGATTTCAACGGTATCACCAGCCAGTTCGGCGCGCACTTTATCCTGCGTGTGGACAAAATCCTGATGAAAAAACGGTACGCCGATGCTATCGTCAACGGCGTACGCGCGCAGGATTTCCCCCACTTGCCCGTCGATTACGGCTACCGTGATAGTAAAAACTTCTGGTATCACAGATACCGCCGTATGCGCGCGGAGCTGTTGCCCGTCCGCAACGCAAGCTTGGAATCGGTACGCTATGCCGCGGACCGTGTGGACGATAAGGTGAAATTCGCAGACGATGCCTTGATGACCGTCCTCAACGTGCCCCGCGTCTTCTTGCCCCTCGTGTTGAAGGGTTGCGTAGCTTGGGCGAAGGAGAACGGCGTAGAGCTAATCACCGCAGAGCATATGAAAATCATCAACGACAAACGCGCCAAGGAAAAGGAAGCAAAAAAGAAGAAATAACCGTAAAAAAGATGGGCAGGTATGCGTGATTGCATACCTGCCCTTTTGTTTTTTGTCAATAAGCTGTGTCGCAGAGCCCGTTAATACCCTCTTTTTATGAGGTCTTCGCAAAGCTCTATATAAAAGGCGTATATCTTTTCCTTTTTCTTTTTCTTTACCATGAAATCCACGATTTGTGAATGGGATATGGAGTGTGGCGTGCAACGCCCTTGATATTGCGCAAACTTACTGGATTCCTCAGATACCATTCCATCGGAATGGTCGTTTTCGTAACGCCGAGAAAAATACAACGGAATACCCATCACGAAATCGTCACGGCTCTTTTCCAATACCGTTGAAAAGCTCTGCATGAAAATACCGTCGTCCGTATAGTGGTCGCCCAGCAAGTCCTCGTCGGAAGCCATCAGCTGTTTACAAACGGTGAGCGCATCAGGATGCTTATCCCCGAAAACCCGATACCAAAAGTTGATGATTCTCGCCAACGGATTACGTAGCCACGGGCGCAACTCGTACAGCTTGGTGGCGATTTGCGAACCCTTATGCGGCGTACATAAGAAAGTGACGGACGCAACGAAATCCATCATCCCCAAGTGGTCTATCATATACCTAGTGTCCAGACCACCTTTCGAATGCGCGATAATATTTACCTTATCTACGCCTTCCGCCTGCAGTATTTCTTGAATTTGCGTTTTTAGCTGTTCCGCGTTGCTTTCAATCGTCCCAAAACCGTCCGTGGTCGAGGTGTATACGACGTATCCGTTTTTGCGCAAGATAGACCCGATTCGCCCAAACGCCTTAAAAAGTTTGTAATCCTTTAATGCAATTCCATGGGCAAGAAGTATGGGATATTTCGTTGCCATAAACCCCTCCTATGCGTACGGCTTAGTAGGTCAATACTCGGATAACGCCGTCAATGCTCTGCAACTTTTCGATAATTTCTGCATCAGGAGCTGAGGAAATCTCTACAATCGTGTACGCTACCTGCCCCTTTGAACCGTTGGCAAGGTTGTCAATGTTGATGCCTGCCGCCGAAAATACCGAGGTGATTTGCGTCAACATATTCGGCACGTTTTTATGTAAGAGGCACGCCCTGGCAAACGAGGTATGCGGCAGGGAAACGGTGGGGAAGTTCACACTGTTGGTGATGTTTCCGCAGGCCAAATATTCATGCAACTGCTTTGCCGCCATCACCGCGCAATGGTCTTCCGATTCAAAGGTGGATGCCCCAAGGTGCGGGATTGCCAAAACCCCCTCCGCGCCTATATAGTCGTTGGTCGGGAAGTCGGTAGCGTATTTTGAGACCTTGCCTGCGGCAAGCGCCGCTTTCATATCCTCTGCGTGTACCAAATCCGCGCGCGCAAAGTTCAAAATCTTTACGCCCTTTTTCATCTCCGCGATACTCTTTTCGCAAATCATATTCTTCGTTTGCTCGGTAGCAGGTACGTGCAGAGTGATATAATCACTCTTTTTGAAAATTTCTTCGTAGCCGGAAGCCTGCTTGACGGAAGGGGCTAAGCTCCACGCCGCCTTCGGGGTGATGTAGGGATCGTAGCCGATGACGTTCATACCCAGCGCCGTCGCCGCGTTTGCCACGCTGCCGCCGATTGCGCCCAAGCCGATAACGCCCAGCGTCTTGCCTGCCAGCTCACAGCCGACGAACGCGCCTTTGCCACTTTCCACCGCTTTAGCAACGTCTGCCTCACCCTGCAAGGTCTGTACCCAGTTCACGCCGCCTACGACGTCACGGGACGCCAAAATCAAGGCGCAAATGACTAGTTCCTTTACACCGTTCGCATTCGCACCGGGAGTATTGAATACGACGATACCTTCTTCCGTACAGCGTTCGACGGGGATATTGTTCACCCCTGCGCCGCTACGAGCAATCGCTTTTACAGTATCGGGGAAGACGAGGTCGTGCAATTTTGCCGAACGCACAATCACACCGTCTGCGCCCTCTACCCCTTCTACAAATTCATAATTTTTCTTATCGAAAACGTCCAAGCCGACTTGGGCGATTTTATTATACAAAGCAATCTTTTTCATAACCGTTTCTCACTTAATTTTTTGGATGTTTCGCCGCAAAGGATTCCATGAATTGTACCAACTTCTCCACCCCTTCGTAGGGCATAGCGTTGTAGATAGAGGCGCGCATACCGCCCACCGAACGGTGTCCCTTGAGGTTGACGAGCCCCTCTTTCTCCGCCTCTTGAACGAAGACCTTATCCAAGGCCGCATCCCCCGTGACGAAGGTGACGTTCATCATCGAACGGCTCTCCTTTTCTACGGGCGCGATATAGTAGCTTTGGCTGTCTAAATAGTCGTACAACAGCGCCGCTTTCTTTTGATTTTTCGCCTTCATCGCAGACATGCCACCCTGTTTTTCCAGCCAGTCGCACACAAGCCCAAGCATATAAATGCAGTAGCAAGGGGGCGTGTTATACATCGATTCGTTGTCCGCCATTACCTTATAATTCAGCATCGTGGGGGTTTCCGCGCGCGCGTTGCCAAGCAAATCCTCACGCACGATGACCACCGTCAAGCCTGCGGGGGCAATATTCTTCTGCGCCCCTGCGTAAATCAAGCCGAACTTCTTAACGTCAATCGGCTCACTGGCGATGCAGGATGAGAAATCTGCAACGAGCGGAATATCACCCGTGTCGGGGATATAGGGGAATTTCGTACCGTAAATCGTGTTGTTAAAGCAGATATGCACGAAATCCGCGTCTGCGCGGAACGCCTCGCGCCCTACCCTAGGAACATAGGAGAAGCCTGCCTCTTTGGAAGATGCCACCGCATACGCATCACCGTACTTTTTCGCCTCCTCGTACGCCTTGGTGGAAAACTGTCCAGAGAGGATATAGTCCGCTTTTTTACTGCCGTTCATGAGGTTTAAGGGCACTGCCGCAAACTGCGTGGATGCGCCCCCCTGCAAAAACAGCACTTTGTAGTTGTCGGGGATTTCGAGAAGCGCGCGAAGCTTGCGTTCTGCCCCCTTGATGATTTCGTCGTACACGGGGGAACGGTGGCTCATCTCCAAGACAGACATACCGCTGCCCTGATAATTCAACATCTCCGCCGCCGCAATCTCCAACACTTCCTGCGGAAGCATCGACGGCCCCGCCGAAAAATTATATACTCTTTCCATTTTTCTGCTCCTTATTTCTTCAACTCGATTGTTCTACGGTAAGCCGCCTCGACTGCCGATGCCGCTACCTTTTCCAAGTCGCCCTTTTCCAGGGCCGCAACCCCTGCCAGCGTCGTCCCACCTGGGGAACACACTCTGTTTTTCAAATCCACGGGGTCGGCGTATTGTTGCAACATCTTGCCTGCGCCGATCATCGTCTGCGCCGCAAGCTCGATCGCCGTCTTTCTATCCAGCCCCAACTTTTCCGCGCCCTCGGACAGACCGTTTGCAAACAAGTAATAATAAGCCGGGCCGCACCCTGACAGCGCGCCAGCCCCGTCCATCATATCTTCGTCCATTTTGAAGAACTTGCCTGCGCCCGACATGCGGGATAAGAACTGTTCTTCCTGCACCTTAGACACGCCCTTGGTCGCGTACAACACCGCGCCTTCACCCAACATACACGGCGTGTTGGGCATAATGCGTACGACGGGATATTCGCCCCCTGCATAGACTCGTAAAGCCTCTATCGTTACCCCTACCGCCATACTGACGATAACCAAAGAGGGATTTGAGGCAAACGCAGGAGCAAGCCCGTTCAGCACCCGTTCAATCTCCTGTGGCTTCACGCCAATCACGACGAATTCTGCCACCTCGGCAATCTCTTCTGCGGTTGCTACCGTGCAACCGAGCTCTGCCGACAAAGCGTCCGTCTTTTCTTCAATCGGGTCAAAAACGGCAATTTTTACACCGCTTTTCGCCGCCGCGCGAGCGAGCGCTCCGCCCATATTTCCACAACCGATAAATCCTATTGTATGCATACCACCATCACCTTTTTTAGGCTTTGTCACAGAGAATGGTTGATTTACAACGATTTTTTGTTGGATTGACGAGAAAAATATAAGAAAGACAAATGTTTTGTAAGGGCGCATACCCCCAGCGGTCTGTAACCGAGCAAAACACGAAGTATTTCGCAATTATTTTTCCGTTAAAAATCAACCAGGTGATGTGACAGAGCCTTTAACGTCATCGAATTTGTCCGTCGCCGTAAACGACGTATTTATACGAGGTCAACTCCTCTAACCCCATCGGGCCGCGCGCGTGCAATTTTTGGGTGGAAATGCCGATTTCACAACCCTTTCCAAACTCCCCGCCGTCGGTAAAACGGGTAGAGGCGTTGACGTACACCGCCGCGCTGTCCACCGCGCGGACGAACTTGCCTATATTCTCTTTCGACTTTGTCAAAATTCCATCGCTGTGCCCCGTAGAATGTTCCGCGATATGCGCGATTGCCTCTTCCACGCCGTCCACGATTCGCACCGCCAAGATATAGTCCAAAAACTCCGTATCAAAGTCCTTATCCGTTGCAGGCGCACCTTCAATGATTGCCTGCGAACGAGCGCAAATCCTCAGCTCTACGGGCGTTTTTCCTGCCTCTACGCGCGCCTCTACCAAACGCTTTTTCAGTTTTGGTAAGAACTCCGCCGCAACCGATTTATGTACCAAGCACACCTCTTCGGCGTTGCACACCGAAGGGCGAGAGGTCTTTGCGTTTTCGATGACGGAAAGCGCCGTTTCTAAATCCGCGCTCTCGTCCACATACAGATGACAAATGCCCGTACCCGTCTGTATGCAGGGCACTTTTGCGTTCTCCACACAGCTTTTAATCAAGCCTGCGCCACCCCTTGGAATCAAGACGTCGAGGTAGCCCACCGCCGACATCATCGCCGCCGCGCTCTCACGCGAACAGTCGGTCGGCATATTCACCGCATCCTCGCAAATCCCTGCCTTTCGCAGAGCCGCTTTGATAACTTGCACAATGCTTTGCGAAGTACGGTACGCCAAAGCGCCGCCTCTCAGCACGCAAGCGTTTCCGCTTTTGATACACAGCGCCGCCGCATCCGCAGTCACGTTCGGTCTACTCTCGTAGATAATCCCCACGACCCCCAAGGGCACGGCTATCTTTTCAATCCGCAAGCCGTTCGGACGGTCAATAGTATCCAACGTTCTGCCCAAAGGGTCGGACAAAGCCGCCACCGCACGCACGCCGTTTGCAATGCCTTCGATTCTCTCCTTCGTCAGGCGCAGTCTATCCAGCATTACCTCTGCCACCGAACCCCTTGCCGCCTCAATATCCTGCTCGTTTGCCTGCAAAACCGCTTCGGCTTTTGCCAGCAATCCGTCAGCGATGCCCTCCAGAGCCGCGTTTCTTTCCTCGTCCGTGGTCAGCGCCAACAAGGCCGCCGCTTTTTTCGTTCTCTTAAACAGTTCAATCATACTTTCGCCTCAAAGCGTGTTCCCACGCTTTCGCCTTCTACGATCTTATAAAGTACGGTAGGGTCTGCGCCGTCGGCAATCACCGTCACCACGCCTGCGCCCATGCAGATTTCCGCAGCGCGGAGCTTGGTACGCATACCACCCGTACCAAGGGAAGAGCCCTCTCCCCCTGCAAGCGCCACCACTTCGGGGGTCAATTCCTCTACCCGTTCGATACGCACGGCGTTCTTGTCCTTTTTCGGGTCTGCGGTGTACAGCCCGTCTATGTCAGATAAAATGACCAGCATCGTCGCCTCTACGGAAGATGCCACCAAAGCAGAAAGGGTGTCGTTGTCCCCCACCTTGATTTCTTCCGTCGCAACGGTGTCATTCTCGTTAATAATGGGAATAACGCCCAGTTCTAAAAGACGGTTTAAGGTGTTCTTGAGGTTCTGCAATCTGTCCTCGTGCCCAAAGTCTGCGCCAGTGAGCAGCAGCTGCGCCACCGTCTGTCCGTATTCCCCAAACGTCTTATCGTAGGCGTACATCAATTCGCATTGACCAACGGCCGCCGCCGCCTGCTTGGTGGGAATATCCTTCGGGCGAACGGATAAGGAGAGCTTTCCAACCCCCATACCGATTGCGCCAGAGGACACCAAAAGGACCTCGTGCCCTGCATTCTTTAAGTCTGCCAGCGTTTCGCACAGCGACTTCATTCTGCGGATATTCAGTTTTCCCGTCGAGTGCGCCAGCGTGGACGTACCAACCTTGACTACCAACCTCATTTATGTTTCCTTCTTATAACAGTACCACCGCGCGTTCTGCGGCAATCTTTCTCGTTTCCTCGTCCCAAAGGGATACCTGCACTTCGCCGATATGCGCCTTGCCAAGAAGCAGCATCGATAACCTCGATTGACCGATACCACCGCCCATCGTCAAGGGCAATTCCCCTGCGAGCAGCGCTTTGTGGAAGGGAAGCCCAGACCTTGCCTCTTGCCCTGCCTCGCTAAGCTGCGCGCGCAAAGCCGCCTCGTCTACGCGAATCCCCATCGAGGAAATTTCCATCGCGCAAGACAGCGTTTCGTGCCAGAACAAGATATCGCAATTCAGCGTCCAGTCGTCGTAGTCGGGAGCTCTGCCGTCGTGCGGCAACCCCGAACGAAGCTTATTGCCGATACCGATGATACAAACCGTCTTGTTTTCATAGGTGAACTGCTGTTCTCTCTCCTTCGCCGTCAGGTTGGGATACATGTCTTCCAACTCCTGCGAAGTGATGAAAGAAACGTCCTTGCAAAGCTCTACCCCAAGCTGAGGGAAACGGCATTTTAATACGTCCAAGGTGTCGCAAATCGCCAAAACAATGGCTTTTACCACCGTCTTTAAGTGGGTGACGTTGCGCGTTTCGCGGGAAATGACCTTCTCCCAGTCCCACTGGTCAACGTATACGGAATGCAGGTTGTCCATCTCTTCGTCGCGGCGAATGGCGTTCATGTCCGTATACAGCCCCTCGCCCGTGGGAAAGCCGTATTCTTTGAGAGCCATACGCTTCCATTTCGCCAAAGAATGGACGACGACGGCATCACTGCCCGTTTCCTTTAAATCAAAGCGCACGGGGCGTTCTACACCGCTTAAATCGTCATTTAAGCCCGTGTTCGGGTCTACGAACAAAGGCGCGGATACACGCTTTAAGTTTAGCGCCAAGCACAGCTTTTCCTCAAAGGTACGCTTTAATAAGCCGATTGCCGTCTGCGTTTCATACAAGCTGAGCGCAGACGTATAGTTGTTGGGAATCCAAGTTTTACTCACAATATTTTCCTCATTCGTTAATGATTATTTCTTACACGCGCCCCTGCCTGAACACTCTCGGTTACAAAGCAGTTGCCGCCGATCACCGCGCCGCTGCCTACCACCGTTTCGCCCCCAAGTATAGACGCGCCCGAATAAATCGTCACGTCGTCCTCCACCGTCGGGTGGCGTTTTACGCCTGACAGGCTCTGCCCCTTTCTCGGGGAGAGAGCGCCCAGCGTGACGTTTTGATAAATTTTCACCCGCTTGCCGATGATGGTCGTTTCACCGATGACGATACCCGTACCGTGGTCGATGAAAAAATATTCCCCGATGGTTGCGCCCGGGTGAATGTCAATCCCCGTTTTACCGTGCGCGTGCTCGGTCATAATTCGGGGGATAAAGGGCACGCCAAGCGTGTATAAAAGGTGCGCCACTCGGTACACCGTAATCGCATAAAAGCCGGGGTAGGAAAAGACGATTTCCTCCTTACTCTTTGCCGCAGGGTCGCCCTCGAAGGTCGCATCCAAGTCCGTAAACAACAGGTCGCGGAGCTTTGGCAACGCCTCTAAAAATGCCTTGACGGTTTCTTCGGCTTTTTCTGCATTTTCTCCCGTGAACAGATACGCCCGTTCCACCTGCTTTTTTAATCGAAAATAGATAGCGGTGAGGGTCGCCTCGGCAAAATGCCCCAAGTCCCCTCTCGCCTCTTCCGCCGCGAAAAACGCAGGAAAAAAGAGTTTTTGCACGTCCTTCAGCGCAAGAATAATCTCCGCGCGGTCGGGCAAGGTCAAGCCCTTTTCCACCCCTGCCGTCAAATTCGTCGCATAGGAATTTTGCATATTCTTCGCTACGTCTTTTACGTCTATCATCTCTCTTCTCCTATGCTCACCAACTTAGTGGATAAATATCTATTCCCACCGTCAGGAAAAATCATCACGATTTTTTTGCCTTTGTTTTCTTTGCGATTCGCCAAGCGTACTCCTGCGCAAAGCGCCGCCCCCGAGGAGATACCCACGAACGCGCCGTCAAGCTTTGCCACCGCGCGCGCGTATTCGTACGCTTCGGCATCGTCCACACAAAGCACCTCGTCTAAAACTGACCCATCAAGCGCCACAGGTAAAAATCCTGCGCCGATACCTTCGATTGCGTGCCGTCCTGCCTCGCCTTTCGTAAGGAAGGGCGAGCCGCTCGGCTCAACTCCGACCACGCGAACGGACGGGTTTTCTTCCTTCAACCGCTTGCCCGTGCCGCTGATTGTGCCACCGCTACCGATGCCTGCAACCAGCATATCCGCCGTGGGCAAATCCCGATAAATCTCCACGCCCGTCGTACGATAGTGCGCCAAAGGGTTGGCAGGGTTGGAAAACTGGTCGGGATAGTAGGCGTTTTTCTCTTTGCAGATTTGGCGCGCCTTTTCCACCGCCGCCTGCATACCGCCTGCACCGTCCGTCAAGACGAGCTCCGCACCGTACGCCGCCATCAACGCTCTGCGTTCCTTGCTTGCAGTGTCGGGCATTACAGCGATAAACGAATACCCTTTCAAGGCGCATACGTACGCCAAACCAATACCCGTGTTTCCCGAGGTCGCCTCGACCACTACGCCGCCCTTTTTTAATAAGCCCTGCTCCTCCGCGCATTCTATCATCGACAGCGCCGCGCGGTCCTTGACCGAACCTGCAGGATTACAATATTCCAGCTTTGCGTACAACTCCGCCTGCAAGCCGTACGCCTGCTCCACCCCGCGAAGTCGCAACAACGGGGTATTTCCTATGCAGTTTAAGGGTTGAGAAATCAGCATATGCGTACTCCTATCGTATGCGTTTACAGGGTTTTTGTGTTCATTATAAATTTTGCAGGGTGCTCATCACGTAATCGCCGAACTCGTCGCAGGTTGCGCCGTTATCTCTGCCGGTGATGACGTACTTCTTTTCTTCAAAGGAGCAGATGTCCAAAGCACGCTCCAGCTTGTCAGCTCTGTCCTGCAAGCCGATGTGCGAAAGAAGCATGACGCACGCGCGGAGCATCGAACAAGGGTCTGCGTATTGCGCTCTGCCCTCGCGCACCATTCTGGGCGCGCTGCCGTGGATTGCCTCGAACATCGCGTATTTCTTACCGATATTCGCGCAGCCTGCCGTACCGACGCCGCCTTGGAATTCCGCCGCCTCGTCGGAGATAATATCGCCGTAGAGGTTGGGAAGAAGAAGGACTTTGAAGTCCTTACGACGTTTCTCGTCCACGAGCTTTGCCGTCATAATATCCGCGTACCATTCGTCCGTCGTGATTTCGGGGTACAGCTCTGCTACCTTGTGGCAATCTTCCAAGAAGTTGCCGTCCGTCGTCTTGATGACGTTCGCCTTGGTGACCAGCGAAACTCTGCCAAGGTTGTTCTTTCTTGCGTAGTCGTAGGCAAGGCGTGCAATTCTGTCCGAGCCCTGCTTGGTCGTAATCGTGAAGTCCACCGCCAAGTCCTCGGTCACGTTAAAGCCCTGCGAACCGACCGCATAACCGCCTTCGGTGTTTTCACGGAAAATCGTCCAGTTGATACCCTGTTCAGGGACTTTGACGGGACGAATGTTCGCAAACAAGTCTAAGGCTTTACGCATTGCAACGTTCGCGCTCTCGATGTTCGGCATACCGTCACCCTTTTGCGGAGTGGTCGTAGGCCCTTTCAAGATGATTTGACAGCTTTTGAGCTGTGCCAACACGTCGTCGGGGATTGCCTGCATATGTGCGATACGGTTTTCAATCGTCAGGCCGTCAATATCGACGAACTCGACTTTGCCCTCAGCCTTCAAATCGGCAAGGATACATTCGAGCACTCGTCTTGCCTGCGCCGTAATCGTCGGGCCGATACCGTCGCCGCCGCAGACACCGATACGGATACAAGGGAGCGTAGCATAGTCCACGAAATCCCCTTGCGCCTTCATCATTTCTACACGTTTGAGCTGACCTTCTAATACCTTCTTAAACTTTTCACAAGCCAGCTGTAATTGTTCTTCGTAATTTTCCATCGTTTTCTTCTCCTTGTCTTACTTGCCCGATTTCGTGTAATTGAGCGTGCCACCTGCGAGCAGGATTTCCCTTTGCCGAGGGGAGAACGCCAAGCAAAGCGTTGCCTTTTCGCCCGTCGTCAGGTTGACGAGTGTCGCCTCCGTCTCTCCTGCTACCGCCGCCGCAAAATCACGAATGGCGATTTCGTCGCCCTGCGCGAACTTGTCGTAGTCGTCGGGGTTTTGCAAGGTCATCGGCACGATACCAAAGTTGATGAGGTTTGCCACGTGAATACGAGCAAAGCTCTTTGCCACCACCGCTTTGACACCTAAGTACAGAGGTACGAGCGCCGCATGCTCTCTCGACGAGCCTTGACCGTAGTTACTACCGCCTAAAATTACGCCGCCACCCTGCGCCTTTGCCCTTTCGGGGAAGGTAGGGTCGCAGACGGTAAAGCAGTATTCCGACAGTTTTGGCACGTTGGAACGGTAGGGCAAAATCTTCGACCCGGCCGGCATGATATGGTCGGTTGTGATATTGTCGCCCACCTTCAAGATAAGCGAACACTGTAAATCCTTTTCAGGAGCTTTCCCTACGGGAATGGGTTTAATATTCGGTCCGCGTTCTACGCATACCTGCCCTGCCTCTTCTTCCGTCGCAGGCATTTCCACGAGGTTGTCGTTGACAAGGAAGGTTTTGGGCAATTCCACCTCTACGCCCGTCAAGGTCGTCGGGTCGGTGAATACGCCCGTCAGCGCGCTTGCCGCCGCCGTTTCGGGGGAAACGAGGTACACCTCGGCATCCGCCGTCCCACTTCTTGCCAAGAAGTTGCGGTTAAAAGTACGCAAGCTGACCCCTGCGGACTTGGGCGAGAAGCCCATACCGATACAAGGACCGCAAGCACATTCCAAAATGCGCGCGCCCGCCGCAATCATGTCCGCCAAAGCGCCGCTTTGCGCCAACATCGTATACACCTGCTTTGAGCCAGGGGAAATTGACAACGATACGTCGGGGTGCACCGTCTTGCCCTTCAGCATCGCCGCCACCGTCAACATATCCAGCATCGAGGAGTTCGTACAAGAGCCGATACACACCTGACTGATTTTCTTGCCTGCAAGCTCCGCAATCGGCTTTACGTTGTCGGGGCTGTGCGGACAAGCCGCCAAGGGTTGCAGGGACGAAAGGTCGATTTCATATTCTTCGTCATAGATTGCGTCTTCGTCGGAAGAGAGGGGCACAAAGTCCTGTTCTCTCTGCTCTGCGCGCAAGAATTCACGCGTAATCTCGTCCGAAGGAAAAATCGAGGTGGTTGCGCCAAGCTCTGCGCCCATGTTGGTAATCGTCGCGCGTTGAGGCACGGAAAGGGTCTTTACGCCCTCGCCTGCGTATTCTACAATCGCGCCTACGCCGCCCTTTACCGACAGTAATTTCAGCACCGCCAAGATGACGTCCTTTGCGCCTACCATCGGGGACAGACGTCCGTTCAACGTGATTTTAATCATACGGGGCATCGTGATATAATACGTGCCGCCGCCCATCGCTACCGCTACGTCCAAACCGCCTGCGCCCATCGCCAGCATACCGATACCGCCCGCCGTCGGCGTGTGCGAATCGGAGCCAATGAGGGTCTTCCCAGGAATGGCAAACCGCTCTAAATGGACTTGGTGGCAAATGCCGTTGCCGGGACGGGAAAAGCGAATCCCGTGCTTTTTCGTCACCGTCTGAATGTATCTGTGGTCGTCGGCGTTTTCAAAGCCTGCCTGTAAGGTGTTGTGGTCGATGTAGGCAACGGAAAGCTCCGTCTTGACCCGTTCAATGCCCATCGCCTCAAATTGCAGATACGCCATCGTACCGGTCGCGTCCTGCGTCAAGGTTTGGTCGATTTTTAATCCGATTTCTGCGCCCACCTGCATTTCACCTGAAACGAGGTGGTTTTTGATAATTTTTTGCGCTATGGTATATCCCATATTTTTCTCCTACTCTCTTGTAGCTTATTGCAATTCAAACCAGTTGAGCTTACTGCGCGCATCTCCTTTGAGAGCCGACACCAAAGCCTCCAACTCGTCTTCGCCCATAACCGTCGTTCTGCCGTCCACGTACATCGCGTCTACACGGCTCTTCATCTCCTGCACCAGCCAGTCGGACTTCGTCAGCGCACGGTCGCCCTTCAAGCCGTAGTGCATATTCAGCCAGTACGCAATCCCTGCCAAGCCCGAGGTGTTGGAAATGGACACCGCCGCAGGACGGTTCAGGATTTTTTCCGTATCGAAGATATTGTAGATTTCCGCATCCTTCATCATACCGTCGGCGTGAATGCCCGCACGGGTAAGGTTGAAGGCATCGCCCACAAACGGAGTCATCGGCGGAATATCGTATTTCAATTCCTTCTTGAAATATTCAGCAATTTCGGTAATCACGGTGGTATCCATACCGTCCAGCGTACCACGCAAGGACGCGTATTGCATCACCATTGCCTCCAGAGGTACGTTGCCCGTACGCTCACCAATGCCAAGCAACGAACAGTTTACGCCACTCGCGCCGTACAACCAAGCGGACACCGCGTTGGCTACGCCCATATAGAAGTCGTTGTGTCCGTGCCATTCCAGCATTTCCGAGGTAACGTCCGAATAATGGTGCAGACCGTAAATCAAGCCGGGTACACTTCTGGGGGGCGCAACGCCGGGGAAGGGTACGCCGTAGCCCATCGTATCGCACATACGGAACTTAACGGGAATTCCTGCCTCTCTAGAAAGGTCGGTCAGCTCGTTGACGAAGGGAACGACAAAGCCGTAGAGGTCGGCTCTCGTCAAGTCCTCTAAGTGGCATCTAGGGGCAATCCCTGCCGCAAACGCCTCTTTGACAACCCCAAGATAATGGTCGAACGCCTGCTGACGGGTCATATTCAGCTTTTTGAAGATGTGGTAGTCCGAACAGCTGACGAGAATACCCGATTCCTTAATACCGATATCACGCACCAGCTCGAAGTCCTCTTTCTTTGCGCGAATCCAAGTGGTGATTTCAGGGAATTTGTACCCAAGGTCCATACACTGTTCCAGCGCATCTCTATCCTTTTTCGTGTAGACGAAGAATTCGCTCTGACGGATGATTCCGTTCGGGCCGCCGAGGCGCGCCAGCATCTTGTAGACGTCCACAATCTGTTTTGCCGTGTACGGCGCGCGCGATTGCTGACCATCACGGAAGGTGGTGTCCGTAATCCAAATATGTTCAGGCATGTCCAAAGGCACACGGCGATGGTTGAACGTCGTGTACGGTACTTCGGTGTACGGATAGATATCCCGATACAAGTTCGGGTTCTTAACGTCTTGCAAAGAATATTTATATTCTTCTTGTTCTAATAGGTTACTGTGCTTATTCTTTTCGATCATAGTTGCTCCTATTTCAACGATTTTATTTTTCGATTGATTTCATTATATATATTAAAAAAACGAATTATATTGATTATACACAAAGTTTCCTTTTCTGTCAAGGAAATAACCCCCGTATTTCCCTCTTTTTTTCTATAAAGAAAAAAGAAACCGCCCAAACGGTTTCTTTTTCATTCGTTATTGATAGATTACAGTTTTGCGATGACTTCCACCTCGACCAAAGCACCCTTCGGCAAGGTCTTTACCGCTACGCAGCTGCGCGCAGGGCAAGTGGTGAAATACTTTGCGTACACGCTGTTGAACGCCGCAAAGTCCTCCATGTTCGCCAAAAAGCAGGTGGTTTTTACCGCATTTTCAAAGCCCACGCCTGCCGCGGAAAGTACCGCGCCAAGGTTTTGCATAACCCGTTCCGTCTGCTCGGTAATGTTCTCACCAACGAGTACGCCCGTTTGAGGGTCAAGAGGGATTTGACCACTTGTGAATACAAGTTCGCCCACCTGAATTGCTTGCGAATACGGTCCGATCGCCGCAGGAGCGTTGGTTGTACTTATCTTTTTGAGTTCCATAACAGCCTCCTTATACACCGTAGACCAGCTTAAAGCCTTCCTCGGTCAGCGCCGATTTAATCTCCTCGATGTGTTCAAAGTTTCTCGTTTCCAGCTTGATACGAAGGTAGCAGCCGTTGACGTCCGAACCCTCGTTCGCTCTTTCGTGGCGCACAGCGGTCACGTTGCCGCCAAGACGGGCAATAATCTCCGATACGCCAAGCAGCTGTCCAGGCTTATCGATAAGCTCTACCGTCAGCCAACAGCTTCTGCCCGACATAAGAAGCCCACGGTTGATGACTCTCGAAAGAATGGTCACGTCGATGTTGCCCCCCGAAAGCACGCAGACAACCTTTTTGCCTTTAATATCCACTTTCCCGAACATCGCCGCCGCAACCGATACGGCACCTGCGCCTTCGGTGACCAGCTTTTGCTGTTCCATCAACGCCAAGATTGCCGCAGAAATTTCATCATCGGTCACCGTGACGATTTCGTCTACGTATTTTTCTACCGTTGTATAGGTCAAATCGCCAGGACGTTTTACCGCAATACCGTCCGCAATCGTCGATACGGAAGGAAGGGTTTCAATTTTATGCCCTGCAATCGCATTGAACATGGAAGGAGCGCCCGCCGCCTGCACGCCGTACACCTTTACGTTCGGCGCAAGCGTTTTTATCGTATAGGCAATCCCCGAAATCAAGCCACCGCCACCGACGGGAACGATGACCGCATCCAAATCGTTCAGCTGTTCCAAAATTTCCAGCGCAATCGTACCCTGCCCTGCGATGACGTCCGCATCGTCGAAGGGATGCACGAAGGTATATCCCTTTTCCTCTTGCAGCTGCAACGCCTTTTGATAAGCATCGTCGTATACGCCCTTAACTAAGCAGACCTCCGCGCCGTAACTCTTGGTTGCCTCCACCTTGGAAATGGGAGCGCCGTCAGGCAGACAGATGACCGCTTTGATGCCGTTTTTCCGCGCCGCCAAGGCTACGCCTTGTGCGTGATTCCCTGCCGAGCAAGCCACCACGCCACGCGCCTTTTCTTCCTCGGATAAGCAGGTCATTTTATAGTACGCGCCGCGCACCTTGAACGAGCCCGTCACCTGTAAATTTTCCGTCTTTAAGTACACTTCCGCATCCTTGCAAAGCTTGGGCGCATAAATGACGTCCGTCTTTCTGGCAACGCCGTTTAACGCATTTCTTGCACGGTATACGTTATCAATCGTAAGCATTTATTTTACCTCTGTAAGACTTATTTTTTACGCAATAAGCTGTCGATAAACTGTTCTGCGCAACGGGGGGAACGGTTGCCCTTCTTCAAAGCAAACGCCTCTGCCTCGATGAACAGCTCGGTTTCCGCCTTTTGAACGCCCTTTCTTTCGGCAAGCGTTTTAACGATGGAAAGGTACAACTGCTTATTCGGCTTTTGGAAGAGCACCGTCAAGCCAAAGCGTTCGGACAGCGACAACGTTTCTTGCATCGTGTCGTTTCTATGCACGTCGTCCGCATCACGGTCGCCAAAGCTTTCCTTAATGATGTGGCGACGGTTACTGGTGGCGTAAATGACCGCATTGTCCGACTTCGCGGATGCGGAACCTTCCAACGCCGCCTTCAGCATGCTGAAATTATCGTCGCTCTTATTGAACGCCAAATCGTCGATAAAGATGATGAACTTTAACGGGTTTTCGCTGATTTTCCCCATCACGAAGGGAAGAAGGGACAGCTGGTCTTTTCTCAGTTCAATCAGGCGTAAGCCCTTGTCAAAGTATTCGTTGGCAAGTGCCTTAACCGTAGACGATTTACCCGTACCCGCATCGCCGCAAAGCAGGGTGTTTGCCGCAGGTCTGCCCTCAAGGAAAGCAAGGGTGTTTTCTACGACCTTAGCGCGCTCCTGCTCGTAGCCGACAAAGGTTTCCACGCCGATTTTATCCGCAGACACAATCGGCTCAATCTTCTTATCGTCCGACAGACGGAACATTCCGTACGCCGCAAAAATACCGTAGCCGTAGCGGTCGATATCGGTCAGTCGCGCCGCATATTCTGCCGCCAAATCTACCTCTTGGCTATCAAATGCAGGCAACAGGTATGCGTTCACGCCCAAATCTTCGGCAAAATCCGCAGGCGTTAAGGACGCAAATTCCGCAAGAGCTTTCAATTCCTTACAGACCGATTCAGCGATACTCTCCGCCACCTCTTCGCCGCGCGCCATTTTGCGCACGTACACGTTTTCGTCCATAAATACAAGCTGTTTGACAAGCTCGGTCAGATTGCCGCCAGATAAATAAATCTCACCAACGAACGCCGCGTACGCCTTGCGCTTTTCCGCCTCGGTGGTCGCAAGGCAGTATCTTTCAAAACCACCAAACAACCCCGACTCAAGCACCCCAGACAATACCGCCGTGGTGCAAAGTTGTAAATAAATAGGTTGTAATTGTTTTCTCATAAAATCCCTTTTGTAGATTGTTAAAGTCTTGCAATAATTTCGTCCGTGATCTGCGTGGTCGAAAGCGCATCGCCGCCACGGGCAATATCCGCCGTGCGAAGTCCGTCTTCCAGCGCCTTATCCACCGCCGCAACGATCGCATCGCTCTCTGCCGTCAAATCAAAGGAATAGAGCAGCATCATCGCCGCCGAAAGAATGGTGGCAATCGGGTTTGCTTTGCCCTGACCCGCAATGTCAGGTGCGCTGCCGTGAATGGGCTCGTATAACCCTCGCTTGGTGTCGCCAAGAGAGGCAGACTCCAACATACCGATAGAGCCGGTGATTTGGCTCGCCTCGTCGGAGAGAATATCCCCGAACATATTGCTCGTCACGATGGCGTCAAACTGCGACGGGTTACGAACAAGCTGCATCGCCGCGTTGTCTACGAGCATATCCTGCACCTCTACGTCGGGATATTCCGCCGCCACCTCGTGCACGACCTTGCGCCAAAGCCTCGAGGTTTCCAAAACGTTCGCCTTGTCGATACTCGTCAATTTCTTTCTACGCTTTCTTGCGCTTTCGAGGGCAACGCGAGCAATTCGTTCGATTTCCATACGGCTGTAACATTCGGTGTCGTACGCCTCTTCGCCGTACTTGCCCTGACGGTAGCCTCTCTCGCCAAAGTAGATACCGCCCGTCAACTCGCGCACGATCATGATATCAAAGCCCTTGTCTACGATGTCCTCACGCAAAGGACATTCCTCCTTCAAAGCAGGGTACAATTTCGCAGGGCGCAGGTTGGTGAACAACCCCATCGCCGCGCGAATGCCAAGCAAGGCTTTTTCAGGGCGCAAATACCCAGGAAGCGTATCCCACTTCGGGCCGCCGACTGCACCCAAAAGCACGCTGTCCGATGCAAGACAGCCTTCCACCGTTTCCTTCGGCAAAGGCTCGCCCGTGGCATCAATCGCCGCACCACCGATGAGATAGGGAGTGAACACGAATTCGTGTCCGTACTTTTTGCCTACCGCCTCTAATACGCGTACCGCGCTGTCTACAATTTCAGGGCCGATGCCGTCCCCACGGAGAAGTCCGATTTTATACTGCATTTTTTTATTTACCTCGTACATGGTATAGTGTTTTGCTGTTTTTTATCGAATTGCGCCCTTCTTGATACTCTCGACCAAGCCGCCGTTTTCGATAATCTGCTGAATAAACGCAGGGAAGGGCTTGGTCTCAAAAGACTTACCCGTCGTGCGGTTGTAGATGATACCTTCATCTAAATCCGCCTCGACGATATCCCCTTCGGAAATGCCATCCACCGCCTCGGGACATTCGACAATCGCCAAGCCGATGTTGATAGAGTTGCGATAGAAGATACGGGCAAAGCTTCTTGCAATAACCAAGGAAATACCGCTTTCCTTAATCGCAATCGGGGCGTGCTCTCTCGAAGAGCCGCAACCAAAGTTATACCCAGCCACCATAATGTCGCCTACCTCTACCCTCTGCACGAAGGTCTTGTCGATGTCTTCCATACAATGGGAGGCAAGCTCTTTTTTGTCAATCGTGTTCAAATAACGGGCAGGGATAATTACGTCCGTATCCACGTTATCGCCGTAGCAAATACTTTTTCCTGTGAATTTCATATACTCATTCCCCCATTACCGTGTAAGGACTTGCGATTTTGCCTGCCACCGCGCTTGCCGCCGCAACCGCAGGGGAAGCCAAATACACTTCCGAAGTCACGTGCCCCATTCTGCCTACGAAGTTGCGGTTGGTGGTTGCCACCGCGCGTTCGCCTGCCGCCAAAACGCCCATATGACCGCCAAGGCAAGGGCCGCAGGTCGGGGTGGAAACGACACAGCCTGCCTCGATAAAGGTACGAACTAAGCCGTTTTCAATCGCTTTTAAGTAGATGTCCTGCGTAGCAGGAATGATGATGGCGCGCACGTGCTTTGCCACCTTTTTGCCCTTTAAGATAGCCGCCGCCTCTTCGAGGTCCTTATAATGTCCGTTGGTACAAGAGCCGATGACGACTTGGTCGATTTTAATCTCCCCAATTTCGTCAAAGGTGCGGGTATTTTCGGGCAAATGAGGGAAGGAAACGGTGGGCGTAATCGTCGATAAGTCGATTTCGTACGTTTCGTCGTACACAGCATCCTCGTCTGCCTTGTAGGCGATATACGAACGGGTAGAACGCTGTTTGATATACGCCTCCGTCTGTTCGTCCACTTCGAAGATACCGTTCTTTGCGCCTGCCTCGATTGCCATATTCGAAATGGTGAGTCTATCGTATACGGTGAGCGAGGAAACCCCTTCGCCAACGAATTCCATAGACTTATACAATGCGCCGTCCACACCGATTTTGCCGATGATGTGCAGGATAACGTCCTTACCCGACACGTATTTGTTCAGCTTGCCCTTTAAGACAAACTTGATTGCGGAAGGCACTTTGAACCAAGCCTTGCCCGTCGCCATACCGCACGCCATATCCGTAGAGCCAACGCCCGTGGAAAAAGCGCCAAGCGCACCGTAGGTACAGGTATGCGAGTCCGCGCCGATAACAACGTCCCCAGGAAGAACAAGTCCTTTTTCAGGAAGAAGGGCATGCTCGATACCCATTTGTCCAACGTCGTAGAAATGGGTTACCTCATGCTTATCGCAAAAGTCACGGCACATTTTGCATTGCGCCGCCGCTTTAATATCTTTGTTGGGCGCAAAATGATCCATCACCATCGTTACTTTGTCTTTATCGTAAACTTTTGTTGCGCCGATTTTTTCAAACTCACGAATGGCTACGGGAGAGGTAATATCGTTGCCAAGCACTCTATCTAAATTTACTAAGATGAGCTGCCCAGCCTCTACCTTATCAAGCCCGGCCTTCGCCGCGAGTATTTTTTGCGTCATTGTCATTGACATAATTTTTCCCTCTTAAATGCATACATGGTATGCCGTTTTAATTGTATATACTATCGTATGAGCTACAGCGCGCCACTCCGTCCTTCGTAAACGGATAGACACAAACAGTTTTAGGCGTATTGAGTACC
>JAZOMO010000018.1:0-15893 GCA_045654025.1 Candidatus Scatosoma sp. | reverse complement strand
CTACACCACACGGGCGGTTTCTCGATGGCGGTTTTCTTCATCCACTCCATCGTCACGCCCTGCGGCAGAAAATATTGTTTTTCGTACTTATTCGTATTTTTCATTTCTCTCTCTTACAGGGGGTATACCCAACCAAAGGTATCTTCTCTCTTACCCCATTGAATCCCCGTCAAGGTATCGTACAGCTTTTTCGTGGTTTCCCCGATCGCGCCGCCGCCCACGACGTATTCCTTACCGCCGATTGCCAGCTTGCCGATAGGCGAAACGACCGCCGCCGTACCCGTACCCCAAGCCTCTTCCAACGTCCCGTTTTCTAGCGCCAACACAAGCTCGTCCAAAGAGAACAATCTCTCCTCTACCTCGTAGCCTTCGCTCTTTAAAACCTCGATACAGCTCATTCTCGTAATACCAGGCAGAATCGAACCCGTCAACTTGGGCGTAATCACCTTCCCACCGATTTTGAACATGACGTTCATCGCGCCGACTTCTTCGATGTACTTGCGTTCTACACCGTCCAGCCACAACACCTGCGAATATCCCATCTTCGCCGCGCGTTCGCCAGCCCTTGTGCTTGCCGCATAGTTACCGCCGCACTTTGCATAGCCCGTACCGCCGCGTACCGTACGAACGTCCTCGTTCTCAATCATAATCCCGACGGGGTTGATGCCCTCTTTGTAGTAGCTACCGCTGGGGGAAGCAATCAACATAAAGGTTGCGCGGTGTACTGCGTGTACCCCCAAGGTTTCGTCGTTGCCAAACAGGAAGGGGCGTAGATACAACGAAGTACCAAAGGAATGGGGAACAAAGCGTTCCTCTAATCGTACGAACTGTTCGATGAGGGAGAGCATCTCTTTCTCGTCCATCGTAGGCAGGCTCATACGCTCTGCCGAACGGTTCATACGCTTGACGTTTTCCATCGGACGGAACAGCTGTACGCCACCGTCCGCGCGGCGATACGCCTTCAAGCCCTCGAAGATTTCCGCGCCGTAGTGTAAAACGGTGGAGGCAGGGTGCAGGGAAATTCTGCCAAACGGCAAGATTTTCGCATCGTACCAACCCTTATCCGCAGACCATTCCACCACCAACATATGGTCGGTGAAGTGTTTTCCAAAGCCCAACTCACTCTCTGCAGGCATCGTCTTCGGGGATTCCGTTTTCACAATCGTCAATTCCATAATACCACTCCTCCGTGTTATTCGTTTTTTCGATAACACGCGTATGTATCAATTTATTTTTATAATAAAAGAATTATTACAATCATAACACAACGAAAGGGAATAAGTCAAACGTTTTGCGCGCGTATATGTAAAAAAGCGCAAAAAAACCTTCCCCAAAAGGGGAAGGCCTTTAATTACGTATTATTTCGCCGAAGTTTTCTCGGTTTTGTGGTGATGTTTTGCTTTACGCTTGTTCGGCAGTTACGGACGCCTGTTCGTCTGCCGCCTCGAGGTCTTGGATAAATTGCGCGTTCTGTTCAGGGTACGCCGACAGCATCGGCTCTACGTTTACGCCCTTCTTTCTATCCAGATAATTCTTCGTCAGCTTTGCAACCAGCGTACTCATAATGACCAACCCGATTAAGTTCGGCACCGCCATCAAGCCGTTGAAGGTGTCCGAAATTGCCCATACCAAATCACCGCTGACCACGGATGCAACGATGACGAGCAATACGTACAGCACCTTAAACACCGTTCTTGCAATCTTTTTGCCCTTTTCACCCGTCTTGCGGAAGAGGTATTCCACCGATTTTTCACCGTAGTACGACCACGCCACAATCGTCGTGAAGGCAAACAAGGGCAACATGATTGTATAGACAATCTTACCGAACCCACCGAAGTTCTCCGTAAACGCCATCATGGACACCGCCGTATCCGCATACAGAGCGGTAACCGTCCCGTCAGGCAATTCTTTCGTTGCATACAAAACGCCGCTCAGCCCCGACTCGTTACCAAAGGTAACCAAGATTACCAGCGCCGTCAGCGTACAGATGATGAAGGTATCGAAGAAGACCTCGAAAATCCCCCAAAAGCCCTGTTTTACGGGCTCACGGGTCTGCGATGCGCTGTGCGCGATGACCGAAGAACCAAGGCCTGCTTCGTTGGAGAAAATACCGCGCGCCAAGCCTTTTTGCACAATCAAGGTTATACCTTGGTTGGTAATTTTCGCGATTACGTAACCGCCAACGCCCGAAAGCGCAGAATTCACGGTGAACATATTGCCAAAAATCAAGGAGAATGCAGGGCCAATCATACTTGCGTTCAGCACCAAAGTAATCAATGCCATCACGATGAAAATCAACGACATAAACGGAATAATGATAGAGGTTGTCTTACCGATGCTCTTGATACCGCCCAAAATGATTAAGGCAAGCACGATTGCCACCAGTACGCCTACGACCAAAGCGATGATCGTGTTCGTCGTTTCGTTGTTGCTGCCGATAGCGCTTTGGATGGTGACGCTCATTTTGTTGGTCTGTACGCCACTCATACCGATTGCCGCGCCCGTACAGAAGACCGCCGCCATGACCGCCAAGGTTTTTCCTAACCCACGAAGGAAACTGCCCCATTTTCCCTTGACACCTCTGCCGACACCCTCAGAAAGGTAATAGGCAGGGCCGCCGGAAAATTCGCCGTTCGCCTCTTTTTTACGGAAGTACATACCCAGCACGTTTTCCGCGTAGTTAGTCACCATACCAAAGAACGCGGAAATCCACATCCAAACCACCGCGCCAGGGCCACCCGTCATGATAGCGGACGATACGCCCACGATATTGCCCGTGCCGACCGTACCCGAAATCGCCGTTGCAAACGCCTCGAACGGCGAAACACTGTTTTCGCCCTTTTGCGCTTTTTTGTTCTTCTTTCGCATGCTGCGAACGGTCGCGCCCAACGTTTCATTGACCGAAGTGCCAAATTTGCGGACCTGCAAAAACTTCGTCATCACCGTCAACAAGATACCCGCGCCGAGTATCAAGATAATCATGGGCCAACCCCACACGAGTCCGTTGACGAAATCGTTTGCTTTGGTGATCGTTTCGATAAACGCATCCCATCCGCTTGCCAGTAATCCTATCTGCATTTACAGCCTCCTTACGCCTTTGTATATAAGACAAAAAATAGTGACGATTTAATACTCCGTAAGCAAAAAACGGAGCGTTTGCAAAAAACACTCCGTCCGTTAAAAACAAATTTCCCCCCTAAAAGATAGAATTAGGGTGTACGGAAAAGAAAATTTTCACTCTGTCCTTTTGCCTGAGAGATTGACGGCGGTTGCCGTTTTGCCCCTTCGGCACCTGCTCTATACAGGATTCTCCGGAGTGCTATCCGATTACAGTTCCCGACCCTTTTTGGGTCACCTGAGAGATTCACTCCTTCGGTTGGGCAACGCCCATCTCCTGCAATCTTCCTTTAGCGATAAAATTTTGATTTAATTGTTGCCTATGATACCATAATCATTTTCCTTTGTCAAGCGTTTGAAATAAGTTTTTTGTAGTAGAGGGGGCCTTCCACAACTTCGCCGACAGGCGAAACTTCACTTGTGCAAAGCACAAACTTCACTTTTCACTCTTCACTTTTTTACAGCAAAAAACCGTCCTAATGGACGGTTTTCACGATTGTCTTTTTACAGTTTCAACGCTTTCTTTAAGAAAAAGCCCGTGTAGCTGGTCGGGTGCGCCGCAACCTCTTCAGGACTGCCTTCACACACCAGCGTGCCGCCGCCGTCCCCCCCTTCAGGACCAAGGTCAACGATATAATCCGCCGTCTTGATGACGTCCAAATTATGCTCGATGACCAGCACGGTATTTCCGCCGTCACGAAGTCTTGACAGGATTTTTATCAGCTTGTCCACGTCGTAGCTATGAAGCCCCGTCGTCGGCTCGTCCAAGATATACAGCGTCTTGCCCGTCGAGCGTTTCGCAAGCTCAGTCGCAAGCTTAACTCTCTGCGCCTCGCCACCCGAAAGGGTGGTAGAACTCTGCCCAAGCTTGATATACCCCAAGCCCACCTCTTGCAGGGTCTTAATCTTGTTGTAAATCGCAGGGTGTTTTTGGAAATATTCCACCCCTTCGTCCACCGTCATTTCGAGGACGTCGGAGATGTTTTTACCTTTATAGCGCACCTCTAAGGTTTCGCGGTTATACCGCGCGCCGCCGCACACTTCGCAGGGTACGAAGATGTCGGGCAGGAAGTGCATTTCAATCTTGATAATCCCGTCGCCAAAGCAATGTTCGCATCTGCCGCCTGCAACGTTGAAGGAGAAACGACCACTCTTGTACCCTCTCTCCTGCGCGTCGGGGGTCATCGCAAACAGGTCGCGAATGGCGTTAAACGCCCCCGTATAGGTGGCAGGGTTACTGCGTGGCGTTCTGCCGATGGGCGACTGGTCAATCGCAATCACTTTGTCGAAATAGTCCACCCCGTCCATGCTGTCGAACTTCCCTTCAATCTGCCTTGCGCCGTTCAAGCGGTTGGCAAGTGTCGGGTATAAAATCTCGTTGACTAAGCTTGATTTTCCGCTCCCCGAAACCCCCGTAATGGCGGTCATCAAGCCAACGGGCACGGAAACGTCAATCCCTTTCAAGTTGTTCTGCCGACACCCTTTCACCGTCAAATATCTGCCGTCAGGCGCTTTGCGGACGGTGGGTACGGGGATACTTCTGCGCCCCGCCAAATAGTCGCCCGTAATCGAGCCTTCGGTGTTCATCACGTCCATGGGTGTACCTTTTGCCACTACTTCGCCGCCGTGCACCCCTGCTTTCGGGCCGATATCCAGCACGAAATCCGCCTCGCGTATGGTGTCCTCGTCGTGTTCGACGACGATTAAGGTATTGCCCAAATCACGCAGCCCCTTTAACGAATGCAGTAGCTTTTCATTGTCACGTTGGTGCAGGCCGATGGACGGCTCGTCCAAGATATATAAGACCCCCGTCAGCGCGCTGCCGATTTGGGTCGCCAAGCGGATACGCTGGCTCTCGCCGCCCGAGAGGGTGTTTGCCGTACGGCTCAGGGTCAAATACTCCAAACCCACGTTCGCAAGAAAGCCCAAACGGCTGTTAATTTCCTTTAAGATTGCGTCTGCAATCAGGTGTTCGGTCGGGGTCAAACGCTCCTTTAACTCGTCCACGAAACGGCACATCTCGCTGACGGACAGTTCACAGACTTCCCAAATATTCTTCCCTGCGATACGGACGGACAGAGCCTCTTTTTTCAGCCTCTTGCCGTTGCACGCCTCACAATGGGAAATGCGCATCAGCTTTTCAATGTCGTTCTTGACACCCATCGAGCTCGTCTGCGAATATCTGCGCTCTAAGTTGTTGACGTAGCCTTCCCAGCTCTTCTTAAAGTTGCCTTGGAAGGTACGAGAAGTGTACTGCATATCAATGCGTTCGCCGCCGTTGCCGTACATTAAGAGATGATAGATTTCAGGCGAAAGCTGTTCGACGGGAACGTCCAACGAAAAGCCGTAGGCTTTTGCAATCGCAGAAACTTCCATCAGCGCCATCGACTGCGAGCCCAAATTCCAGCCCGTAATCTTCATCGCGCCCTCTCGCAAAGTCTTCGTCTTGTCGGGGCAGATGAGGTCGGGGTCAACCACCTGCTTTACGCCCAACCCAAGGCAGGCAGGACACGCCCCGTAGGGGGTGTTAAACGAGAACATTCTGGGCTCGATTTCCTCTATCGAAATGCCACAATCAGGGCAGGCGTAGTTCGAGGAATACAGCGTTTCGTTATCCCCCTCGTCAATCACGACCAAGCCATCGGCAAGCTTTAACGCCGCCTCAAGGCTGTCCGTCAAACGCTTACGAATGGTCGATTTGACCACCAGCCTATCCACCACGACGGAAATGTTGTGCTTGATATTCTTTTCCAGTTTGATTTCTTCCTGCAGGTCGTACACGCTGCCGTCGATTTTCACCCTGCCGTAGCCGCTTTTGCGGTAGCCGTTCAATTCCTTGACGTACTCCCCCTTTCTGCCGCGAACGACGGGCGCAAGCACCATAATCTTGCTCCCCTCGGGCATTGAAAGCACTTGGTCGGTGATTTCGTCCACCGTCTGACGGCGGATTTCTCTGCCGCACTTCGGACAATGTGGAATCCCGATACGCGCAAACAGCAAACGCAGGTAGTCGTAAATCTCCGTCACCGTACCCACGGTGGAACGGGGGTTATGCGAGGTCCTTTTTTGGTCAATGGAAATGGCAGGAGAAAGCCCTTCTATACTCTCCACGTTCGGCTTTTCCATCTGTCCCAAGAACTGACGGGCGTAGGAAGAAAGACTCTCTACGTACCGTCTTTGCCCCTCGGCGTAGATGGTGTCGAAGGCAAGCGTACTCTTGCCGCTACCCGAAAGCCCCGTCAATACCGTCAGCGTGTTCCTTGGAATACTGACGTCGATATTTTTTAAGTTGTTTTCTTTCGCACCCTTAATGATGATGTGGTCCATATTATCCTCTTTGCGCCTTTCTAAGACGGGTTTTCAGCTCTGCAATCGTCTCACGGATTTCTATCGCCTTTTCAAAGTCAAGCTGACTGCTTGCAATCTTCATCAGTGCCTTCAGCTTTTCAATCTCGTCGGGGATATCGCGAAGTTCCACCTCGTCCCCCACCTTCTTTTTCTTGGTGATGTTGAGGGTGGACTGAATGGGCTTGACGATTGTCTTCGGCGTGATGCCGTGCGCCTTGTTGTATTCGTCCTGCACACGTCTACGGCGTTCGGTTTCCCCGATGGCTCGTTTCATGCTGTCGGTGATGACGTCGGCGTACATGATGACCCTGCCTTCGCTGTTACGGGCGGCTCTGCCGATGGTCTGAATGAGCGCGGTGTCGCTGCGCAAAAAGCCCTCTTTGTCCGCATCGAGAATGCAGACCAGCTTGACTTCGGGCATATCCAAGCCCTCGCGCAGTAGATTGATACCGCAAAGCACGTCAAACGCGCCGGATCTTAAGCCATTGACAATCTCCACCCTCTCTAAGGTGTCGATGTCGCTGTGCATATATTTTACCTTGATAGAATGTTCTTTGAGGTAGTCGGTCAACTCCTCTGCCATACGCTTGGTCAGAGTGGTAATCAAGACCCTGCCCCCACCGTTTACCGTTTTATGGATCTCGGATAAGAGGTCGTCTATCTGCCCTTTTGTGGGGCGCACGTCAATGATCGGGTCTAACAAGCCCGTCGGACGGATCAGCTGTTCCACCGCTTGCCCTGCCTGCGACAACTCGTAAGGAGCAGGGGTCGCGGACACGCAAATCATCTGCGGAACACGCGCATCGAACTCGTCAAAGGTCAAAGGGCGGTTGTCGTACGCCGCCTGCATACGGAAACCGTAGTCCACGAGGTTGGTCTTTCGGGATAAGTCGCCGTGATACATCGCGCGAATTTGCGGTATCGTCATATGGCTCTCGTCAATGAAGACGAGAAAGTTTCCCTTTGGGAAGTAATCGAGCAGGGTAAAGGACGGCTCGCCAGGGTTTCTGCCGTCGAAATAACGGCTGTAATTTTCAATCCCCGTGCAGTAGCCGATTTCACGCAACATCTCGATATCGTGTTCGGTACGCTGGCGCAGGCGTTGCGCCTCCAACAGCTTGCCCTCGTCCTCAAAGGCGCGCACTTCGCCCTGCAAGTCCGTTTCAATCATCGACAGCGCCGTCTGCAGTTTCTCCGTGCCCACCGCGTACTGGCTGGCAGGGAAGATGCACACGTGCGACAGCTCGTTGATTTTTTTGCCCGTCAACGCCTCGACCTCGTACAGCTTGTCAATCTCGTCGCCGAAAAACTCCACGCGGATTGCCACCTCGGAATTTGAGGCAGGGAAAATCTCCACCGCATCCCCACGGACACGGAAGGTCGAACGCTTGAAGTCCATATCATTGCGGGCGTACTGCAGTTCGATGAGCTTTCTAAGCAACGCGCCACGCTCCCATTCGTCGCCAGGGCGCAGGGAGAGGGAGAGCCTGAAATATTCCTCAGGCGCGCCCAAGCCGTAGATACACGACACGGACGCCACCACGATGACGTCGTCACGCTCCATCAAAGAGCAGGTTGCGCTGTTGCGGAGCTTGTCAATCTCGTCGTTGAGGCTCATGTCCTTTTCGATGTAGGTGTCGGTGGACGGAATATAGCTTTCGGGTTGGTAGTAATCGTAGTAGGAAACGAAGTATTCCACACGGTTGTCAGGGAAGAATTCACGGAACTCGTTGCAAAGCTGTGCGGCAAGCGTCTTATTATGCGCGATGACCAACGTCGGTCTGCCGACGTTTTGAATGACGTTCGCCATCGTGAACGTTTTACCGCTGCCCGTCACGCCGACCAAAACCTGCGTGCGCAGCCCGTCCAACACCCCTTCCGTCAGCTTTTCAATCGCTTGCGGTTGGTCGCCCGTCGGGGCGAAGGGCGCTTTTAACGAAAATGCCATCGCTGCTTCCTCCTTAACCAAAGTAATATAATCCAAACCAGCCCAAAAAGAGTCTTGCCATATTAACCAAAGTAATATAATCCAAACCAGCCCAAAAGCCATTTTTTGGGTGCGCAGCAATTTTATAGCGAGGAAATTTTGTTCTTCTACAAGGCGAAAGCCGCAGATAAACCTGCACGGTTTATCAAGGGTTTCAACGAAGTAGCAGGCAAAATGTACCGCTAAAAATCTTGATTTGGATCATATTTCTTTGGTTACAGTTTGCGAACATTCGTTTGAAATATACAATAGTATACCATTTTACATTGTAAATGTAAAGACTTTAAGCAAAAAATTTTTAAAAAAGAAAAAACACGGTTTACCGTGTTTGTTCCATTTGTTTTGCTATATGCTGTAAATACAGCCCTGCGACGTCGATATTTGCCGTCTTGTACAGCATTCGACTGCCCACGACGTCCTCGATTTCGTTCAAAATCCATTTGCCCTCGTCACGGATAAAATCCACCCCGACAAAGTCAAAGGCAAACTTTGTTTGCAAGGTTTCCACCATTTCGCAAATCTCCGCAGGTGGGTCTACCAAACTTACCTCGCCGCCTAAGGAAAAGTTGCTGCGGAAGTCGGTTTCCGAACGGCGCAACACCGCCGCCAAAATCTCGCCGCCCAGCACGTACACACGCATATCCACGCCGACTTCAGAGCACAGCTTTTGCACGATATAGTCCTCTATCGCGTGCGTTTTAAAAAACGCCCGATACGCCTTTTCGGTTTCAATTTTAAACACCTCTGCGCCGCCGTGCCCCGCGCGGCTTTTTGCCACCACAGGATAGCCGTAAGGGGAAGCCTTCCCCGCTTCCGCCGCATACGCCGTCGGCATGGTCGGCAAGCCCATTCCGCTGACGGCCTGATAGGTCAGCCACTTGTCGTTCGCCACCGCTGAAACGGAGAAATTGTTGAATATTCTCGTACCTGCCCCCACCAAATGTGCGCTTAGACTGGGAGAAATCGTCCGCACCAGCGCAAAATCGGGGTACGGACCAGACGGTAAAACGCCGTCATAAATTTGCAACGACAACCGCAATCCCTGCTCTTCCGCCTTCTTTTGACACTCGGCGATGAACCATTCATTGCGCTTCGCGCCCTCATTGTCGTAGATTAACCAGCCCTTTTTCACGACAGTTTCTCCTTGATATAACGAAGAATTGCCACGCTCATATCCATGCCCGTGCAATCGAAGGTACTCTTAAAATGAGGGTTGCTATTCACCTCGCACAAAATGGGCTGATCGTCCTCGCCAAACAGCACGTCCACCCCTGCAAAATCAAGACCAAGCTCCCTGCAAGCGGTCAACGCAAGCTCTGCTTGCGCCTCACTCGGCACGTACGCCCGTCCGACACCGCCGCCCGTAATATTTGAACGGAAATCCTCGGTATTTTCACGCAAAATCGCGCAGAAAACTCGGCCGCCCACCACGTTGATACGCACGTCGCGACCCCTGCTATTTTCGATAAATTCCTGCAAAAGGAAGGGCTTGTAGCCCATATTCCCCACCAGCCGTTTGAGTTCGTCTTCATACTCTACAAGGTACACCTGCTTGCCAAACGAGCCGCACGCCTCTTTGACGACCATCGGAAAACCCAGGGTTTCTATCGCCCCATGCAACCATTTGGCGTCGCCGTAGCCCACCCCCTCGAACGTCTTGGGGGCAATCAGCGTTTTTGGCATACGCGCCTTGCCACGCAGAGCCACCGCCGTCAGCGCCTTATCGTCGCAAATCCGCATCGCTTCAGCGCTGTTAAACAGGGCAACGCCCTCTTGTTCCAAACGCTTTGCCAAGACGTAATCCTTATCCCAAAAGAGGGCAAAATCGGGCTTTTCGTCGCCGCAAATCCCCTGGTCCAAGGCAGAGAACAACTCGGTAGAGGTTTTGACGGACAGCTCTATCCCTTCGCTTTCCGCCGCATTTTGCAAAAAGTCGTACAACTCGGAAAACTTATTCGATTGTAAAAATCCGTTGACAATCAACCAGCCGCGCATAGCCGTTTCTCCTCCTTGTGTTTAACCAAAGCAATATAATCCGAACCAAGATTTTTAGCGGTAAATTTTGCCTTCTACTTCGCCCAAACCCTTGATAAACCGTGCAGGTTTACCTGCGGCTTTTGCCTTGTAGAAGGACGAAAATTTTCTCGCTATAAAATTGCTTTGCACCCAAAAGTTCGGATTTTGAAATGATTTTTGGCGCGAAGGAAGAAATTATACCAACGTATTATGATGACGACAAGCCATAAAGCGTTCAAAAGATGACTTTTGGGCTGGTTTGAATTATATTGCTTTGGTTACATTCAGTATACCACGATTTTTGGATATTTGCAACACTTTTCTTCTTTTCGCACTTGCAAAATTAGGAAATAAGTGGTATAATAGCCTGCATACGAGGTGTCTGTATGGAATGGTATGAGATTGTTTTGTTAATATCGGGGATTGCGGCAGGCGTTGCCCTGCTTGGGCTGCTGCTCTCCTTCATTTGTTTTATGAAAGTATTTTACTCCCCTAAACGCAAAGTTCTAAAAGCGGACGAATACGAATTCCCTCCGGGAAAGGTTTACGAGCCGTATTACGAGGAGATGCTTGCTTGGATGAAGGATTTGCGCTCCCGTCCACACGAGGACGTGTCGATTACCTCCTTTGACGGGCTGACACTTCGCGGAAAATATTATGAATACGCGCCCGACGCACCCGTGGAACTACTCTTTCACGGATATCAGGGGTACGCAGAACGCGACCTTTCAGGGGCGGTAGAGCGTTGCGCCGCGCTGGGCAGAAGCGCCTTACTTATCGACCAACGAGGCAGTGGTCGTTCGGACGGTAACGTGATTACTTTCGGGGTTTTAGAGCGCAAGGATTGCCTTGCTTGGATAGACTTCGCCACCGAAAAATTCGGCAAGGAGAAAAAGCTGATTATCGGCGGTATCTCCATGGGCGCGGCGACGGTGATGATGGCGGCAGGGGAAACATTACCCGATAACGTCGTGTGCATCATGGCGGACTGCGGATATTCATCCCAAAAGGAAATCATCAAAAAAGTGGTACGCGAAATGCGCTTGCCCGCAGACATGGTATACCCGTTTATCCGTTTAGGGGCAAAACTCTTTGGAAAGTTCAACCTTGATGAAACCACCCCTATCGAGGCGATAAAGCGGTGTACAAAGCCCCTCATTCTAATACACGGGGACGAAGACGATTTCGTGCCTTACGCCATGAGCGCGGACGTTTTCGCCGTCTGCCCCAGCCAAAAGAAATTAGTACCCATCCGCGGCGCAGGCCACGGTTTAGCCTTCCCAAAGGACAAAGCAGGCTATGTGGGCGCCTTGCGCGACTTCCAAGAAGAATGCGGCTTTTAAAAGCATAAATCAAAAATAAGGTTTATCTCAACCTAAAATAAAAACGCACCCTTTAATGTGTGATGCTCTTAGCGGAGAATTTGAAAACACCGCTAAGTGCGAGCATCGCATTTGACAGGTCAAGCGCTTATGGGCTAAGCCCAAACCCCTATACAAACAGAAAGAGCAAACACGCAAGGCGTAAAAACCTTATGTGTCTGCTCTTTTTCTGTTGGTTTTAGTTTAGAGATATGAGGCTCGCTTTGCTCGCCGTTATGAGTTTGCTATGCAAACGTTATGATATGATTGCCCATCAAATCTTAAGCTTGGCGAAGCCAATCATAACAATGCGTAGCATTTCTAAACTGATAACTTGCCCGCAGGGGCAATCATAGTTTAGCGTGATACTCCGTTAAGAGTATCACGCTAAGGGGGTGCGTTTTATTTTGTTTAACTATGACCACTGACCGTCTTTGTATGTCCAGTACTTAGGTTCACCGTCAACGTATCTCCAGTACTTTGTGGTAGTACTGCTGGGCTTCGTTGCCCTGTAGTAGGCAATCGTAGGAGCAACGTCTTTCGCATCGTCAGGTACGTCTGTACCCGTCAAGTGATAGTTCTTCGTTGTGTCGAAAGAAGAAGATGTCGTAAACGAATTCCACGCCGACGCCGACGTACCCATGTAGAACACCATATAGTTCTTCCATCCATCCGCCGAGCTCGTATCGCCCTTCTTTAAGAACGCGGCCTCTTCGACCGTCTTCAAACTGGTGCCGATAATAAGCTGGGAAACCGACTGATTGTTATAGAAAGCGTGCGATTTAAGAGTGGTAAGCTTGCTACCACTAAGGTCCAGCTTGCGGATATTGTAGCAGTTTCCGAAGGCTTTTTCCCCGATTGTCGTACAGCTGTCGCCGACGGTAACACCAGTGATGTATTGTTCGTTATAGCATGCAAACTTAGCAACCTCAGTAACGTCATCAGGAATTACAAGGTCTTGAGTATCGTCAAGAATGACGCAAATCAATTGCTTTGACGTGCCGTCCGTGTAATAAACGAGTCCGTTTTCATCCGAAGAAATTCTGCTTGCAGCGCTTGCCGATCGAATATAGAAAGCGTATTTGGCTATGCCACCATACGTCGACGCGCCCTTCGTAAAGGACAATGCAGTAGATTTGTCGCAAATCTCACGCAACACATGACAGTTTAAGAATGCCTCCGTACCAATTGTTTTCACTTTGGTTCCAACGGTAATCGTACACAGCTTACGCGAACCTTTAAATGCATAGTCGCCAATCGTCGTTACACTGTCGCCAATGACAAGCTCACGCAGCTTCAAGCCGCCCGAACCAGCGCTTTCGTCAACACTAAACGCCTCTGCGCCAATCGATGTAACATTGTTGCCAAGGGTAACCTTTCGCAAGCTGATACAGTTGATAAACGCTCTATCGCCGATCGTGGTAGCCGCGCCGTTGGGAATGGTCAACTCTTTCAGCGATTCGCAACGATAGAATGCGCTATCTTCGATGATTGTAATACCCTTACCAAAGGTAATCGTTTCCGCCTTCTTACAATCCTTAAACGCCTCTTTTCTAATCGTCGTAAGGGTGTCAGGGAAAGCAAACGCCTTAACTCTAAGACAGCCGTAGAAGGCATTTTCGTCAATTTCCTGAATCTTATTCGACAGAGTAATCGTATCCATCTGGTTGCAGTACGCAAACGCGTATTTACCGATGTAGGTAACACCGTTGCCCATGCTAACTTCCGTCAGGTCAAGACAGCTTGCAAACGCGTAATCCTCAATCGTGGTAACACTGCTGGGAATCACAACCTTACCAACGCCTCTAACCAGATAGAATGCCTCCGTGCCGATGGTGGTAACGGGTTTTCCTTTGTAGGTTGAAGGGATTTCCACGATACCAGACTCGTAATCACCGATACCAGCGACTTTGTATTCAGCGCCGCCTTCTATCGCCTCAAACGCTAAGGTGGGAACTTGGCTAACGTCGTACGCGTAATATACCTTTAATACAAGGCTGCCGTCACCAGCGATTACGCCGCTGATCGTGCCCGCACTCTTAGCTTCGTCATACGTGTAGGACGAATACTCTTTGATTTCCGCGGTCACATTCGTATCCGTTTCACCTTGTTGTTGTACCGTTTCGTATAACGCGTAGTCCGATGCGCCATTTTCCTTCACGTAGTACTCAACCGTGTACGTCGTATCCATGTTTGCCGACCAAACTGCCGTATAAGTTACGTTTTTGTCTACTTTGATTGTAAATTCTTCCGCCTCGGAAACAAGCGTTTTACCGTTATACCAGCCATTGAAAGTATAACCAGCATTCGTCGTTGCCGTCAGCGTGAGCTGCGTTTCATACTCATACGTACCGCTAGCCGTTACCGTACCTGCTTTTTCGTTGCCACAAACAGTTTCAACGGTATAGCTGTTACGGATATAATATGCTTTTAATACGGTCGAACCGTCGGCTTTAATCGTACCGGTGATGGTCTTGGCACTCTTGGTTTCATCGTACGTGAAGTGTTCAAACTCCTTAATCGTCATCGTTACCTTCGAGCCCACCGCACCCGTAAGCCTTTCCGTTTTATTATCGTAAGCCGCGCTGTTGCCAAGTTTCGCCAAGTAGTATCTTACCACGTACTCGGCCGTAGCTTCCGTCCAGCTTGCCGTGATTACGGTGTTTTCCGTGATAGGCATCGAGAAGTCATAGTCCCAGCCGTTGAAGGTATAACCCGTCTTCGTAGGCTCTTCATCAGGCAACGTCGCAAGGGAGTCTTCTTCTACCATTTGCGTTTCCACCGCCGAACCGCCGTTCGTGTTGAAGGTTACCGTGTACATCGGGCGACGGCGAATGGTGACCATATACGTGTCGACCGTTTCTTCGCCATTCTTTTGCAATACGTAGAATACGTTGTCGCCTTCTTCCAACGAAACAACGTTTGTCGTTGCCGTTTTATCTGCATTTTGAACCACGTACGTTGCATTGCCAACCACGGTGATTTCGTCCGCAAAGGAGAACGTCGTCGTCGCGTTGCTTACCGTACCGTTTACGTTCAAGCCGTTTACGGTGAGGGTGTTGAATTCGATAATGCCCAAAGCGGGAATTACTTGCTGTGCAACAAGAACTTCGTTACATACCGAGCAGTGTTTACCTTCCGTCAAGCCCGTCTGCGTATAAGTAGGAGCAACCGCTGCATCAATTACTTCCGTATGTCCCTTTGCAGGTACTACGGTCTGCGCAACGAGAACTTCGTTACATACCGAACAGTGCTTGCCTGCCGTCAAACCAGTTGCGGTGCAGGTAGCTTCTACTGCTTTGTCAGCAACTTCCGTATGACCCTTTGCGGGAACTACGGTCTGCGCAACGAGAACTTCGTTACATACCGAGCAGTGCTTGCCTGCCGTCAAACCGGTTGCCGTACAAGTAGCTTCTACCGCTTCGTCAACAACTTCCGTGTGACCCTTTGCAGGGATTTCTGCATAGGTCGTGTAATCGCAACGAGAACAAGTCTCGTATGCGTTCCAGCCCTTTTCTGTACAGGTTGCCGCTTTAGCCTCGTGCTGTACTTTATCGTGGCCAAGCGCGGGAACTTCTTCCTGCGCAACGAGAACTTCACCGCATGCCGAGCAGTGCTTGCCTGCCGTCAAACCGGTTGCCGTACAAGTAGCTTCTACCGCTTCGTCAACAACTTCCGTGTGACCCTTTGCAGGGATTTCTGCATAGGTCGTATAATCGCAACGAGAGCAAGTCTCATATGCATTCCAGCCCTTTTCCGTACAGGTTGCCGCCTGAGCGCCATGCTGTACTTTGTCGTGGCCGAGGGCAGGTACTACTTGCTGTGCAACGAGAACTTCACCGCATGCCGAGCAGTGCTTGCCTGCCGTCAAACCGGTTGCCGTACAAGTAGCCTCAACTGCTTCGTCAACAACTTCCGTATGATCGCAACCATAAACAGCAGAATAAGTTTCCGCGCCGCTCACGGTCACTTCTAAGGTTTCCTTCGTGCCCACAACGTTGCCGTTGCTGTCTGCCCAGTAAGTAAATTTCTGCCCTTCCAGAGCAGCGCCAGCGCAAAGCGTT
>JAZOMO010000017.1:0-9101 GCA_045654025.1 Candidatus Scatosoma sp. | reverse complement strand
ACGGATAGTACACTCCCGTCGAGGTGCTCGGGTTTCCTTGTCTTGCTTGCATCTTGCTTCTTTTTTGGCGGTTTGGTGGGGCGTGCGCGGCGCTGATACTGCGTCAAACCTGCGCGCCTCTCGCTCGTGTACGGGTAGTACACTCCCGTCGAGGTGCTCGGTTTTCCTTGTCTTGCTTGCATCTTGCTTCTTTTTTGGCGGTTTGGTGGGGCGTGTGCGGCGCAATACTGCGTCGAACTTGCGTTTTTCCTTGCTCGTGTACGGGTAGTACACTCCCGTCGAGGTGCTCGGGTTTCCTTGTCTTGCTTGCATCTTGCTTCTTTTTTTGGCGGTTTGGTGGGGCCTGTGCTGTTACAACGTTGAATTTGTGTTTTTTACTTTTTTGGTTAAGGAGGCTTATTATGAAAAAGAGAAAACTTCTGGTTGGCTTATTGTCTATCTTTATGTTGACTGCCGCGCTTGGCGTTGCAGGTTGCGAAGGGGTGGACGGCAAAGACGGTAAATCTGCTTATCAAATTTGGTTGGACCTCGGCAACACGGGGACGGAAGAAGATTTTTTGGCGTGGCTGAAAGGCGACCAAGGTGAAAAGGGTGAAGACGGTTTAATTCCTTTCATCGGTGAAAATGGCAACTGGTGGATAGGCGATATCGATACTGGCATTGGCGCAACTGGCGAACAAGGGCCCCAAGGCGATAAAGGTGAAAAGGGCGACCAGGGCGAATCGGCGGTGGACCATGACGGCACGGAGGGATTAGAATTCTACCCCATCAACGATACGGAATGCGCCGTTTCGGTGGGCAAAGCGCAACTCTTAAAAGAAATCGTAATTCCTTCAAAATATAAGGGGTATACGGTAGCCACTGTTAATGGACAATCTATCGGCGGTGGGTTTGCAAGTTGTACAAACTTGGAAAAAATTACCCTTCCTGATACAATTATGAGTATCGGTGATGATGCGTTCTGGTTTTGCAGTAGCTTGACGAACGTGGTCATCCCCGACAGCGTGACGAGTATCGGTGAGGCTGCGTTCGCTGGATGCAGTAGTTTAACGAGTGTGGTGTTTGGCGACAGCGTGACGAGTATCGGTGAGCGTGCGTTCGCTGGATGCAGTAGCTTGACGAGCGTGGTCATCCCCGACGGTGTGACGAGTATCGGTTGGTGTGCGTTCGATAATTGCAGTAGCTTGACTGGTGTATATATTACAGATATAGCGGCGTGGTGCAATATTTCGGGCTTATACAATCTAACGGACTACGGTTCAAGTAGTAAGAGTTTGTATTTAAATAACGAGCTTGTAAGGGAATTGGTTATCCCCGACGGTGTGACGAGTATCGGTTATAAGGCGTTCGAATATTGCAGTAGCTTGACGAGCGTGGTCATCCCCGACAGCGTGACGAGTATCGGTGAGGCTGCGTTCCAGTATTGCAGTAGCTTGACGAGCGTGGTCATCCCTGACAGCGTGACGAGTATCGGTTCTTCTGCGTTCGATAATTGCAGTAGCTTGCAATATAACGAAAAAAATGGGTTAAAATATTTAGGGAATAGCAATAACCCTTATCTGTACTTGGCAGGTGTTGAAGATAAGACAATAACGACAGCAACCATAGATAATAATTGTAAATTTATCGGTGATGATGCGTTCGATTATTGCGATAGCTTGACAAGCGTGGTCATTCCCGACAGCGTGACGAGTATCGGTGATGGTGCGTTCTGGTTTTGCAGTAGCTTGACGAACGTGGTCATCCCCGACAGCGTGACGAGTATCGGTGGGGCTGCGTTCGCTGGATGCAGTAGCTTGACGAGCGTGGTCATTCCAGACGGCGTGACGAGTATCGGTTATTATGCGTTCGAATATTGCTATAGCCTGACTATTTATTGCGAGGCTGAAAGTCAGCCCAGCGGATGGGCTTCTTATTGGAATTGCTCGAATCGCCCTGTCGTTTGGGGGTATCAAGGATAAAGCGTCATACAACACAAAAACCGTCCTGAAAAGGGCGGTTTTTTGTTTTTCGAATACTTGCTTTTTTGGCGGAAATGCGGTATAATTGTCGGGAAGAAGAAAAAGGACGGTAGTGAGATGAAAAAATGGGCTCTGGGGCTGGCTATCTGCTTTGTAGCAGGGGCGTTCGCCTCCTTCGGCTGTCAGCCAAAAGCCGATACAATCGACGTGTATTTGCCTGACGGCGCGCCTGCGCTGGGGCTTGCGCTGCCCATGTATGAAGACACTGCAGACGACGGCGTAGAATATCACGTCGTTTCGGCAACGACTTTGCATAGCTTCGTGACGGGGAAAGAGCCTGATGCCGAAGTGTGCGTGATGCCCGTCAATGCCGCGGCAAAGCTGTTGGGCGATGCTTCCGTCTACCAAATGGCAGGGGTATTGACCCACGGCAATCTCTACTTTTTAGCGAAAGAGGATGCCGCCTATACCCGTGAAAATATCTCCGATCTCGTTGGCAAAACCATCGGCGTTTTACAGCTGAATAACGTGCCCGGGTTGACCCTGAAGTCCTGCTTGAATGGGCTAGATATCCCGTATACCGACTTGACGGCAGGGGATGAATATTCGGGCGAGGCGGTCAATCTGCGCGCCGTGCCTACACAACCTATGACCATGACGGGCGCGGAACTGTACCTGCTTCCCTCGCCTGAGGCGGACTGGCGCGTGGATAGCGGCGAATGGAAGTTCGTCGGCGATTTGCAGGCGCTCTACGGTGACGGTGCGGGTTATCCGCAGGCGGTCATTGTCGTCAAAAAAGAGGTGCTTGAAACGCGGGGCGAATGGGTGCGTTCTTTCCTTTCGAAAATCGAAGCGGGGGAGGCTTGGTTGCAGTCGGCGGAAAAGTCCGTGATTGCAGGCGCTGTGCAGGCGTATTTGACCAGTGGTTTGACCCCGAAATTTACTGCTGAAAACTTGACGGACGGCGCGATATTGCACAGCGGTATTCGTATGCAACGAATGGACGGCGGCGCGGTGGCTGAGGTCAAGGCGTTTTTGCAAGAGCTGTTAGCGGTGGACGGGAGCTTTGCCGCCATGCCAAGCGACGGTTTTTTCTGGTTGGGTGACGAATGAAAAAGGTTTTTAAAAATACAATCTTTCTTTCCGTTTGCGGACTGCTGACGGTGGTGGCGGCGTGGGTGATTGCCTGCCTAATCGTACAAAACGAGTACGCCCTTCCCTCGCCTTGGGCGACCGCAACGGCGGCGGTTGGCTTGCTGGGGCAAGGCGGCTTTTATGCGGCGTTGTTTTCCACCCTCGGCAGGGCGGCGTTGGCGTTTGTGACGGCGTTCGTTTTTGGGGTAGGACTCGCCGTGGTTGCGTACCTGTACCCCTCGTTTGAGAAATTTCTGCGTGGAATTATCGCCGTTTTGCGCGCGTTGCCGACGATGGCGATTTTGCTGTTAATTTTGGTGGGGATTTCCCCTAGCTTTGCGCCCGTAATCATCGGCGGGTTGACCCTCTTTCCCTTGCTGTATACGGCGGCGTATAGCGCCCTCAGCGGCGTGGACAAGGACCTGTTGGAAATGAGCAGGGTCTACCGTGTGCCGACCGCGGTGCAGGTCAAAAAATTGTACCTGCCTACGGCGTTGCCCGTCCTTTGCAAGGAAGGGGTAGCGGCGCTGTCCTTTTCCTTAAAGCTGATTGTGTCCGCGGAGGTGTTGGCGTTTACTTACCGCAGTATCGGTGGCTGGATGCAGACCGCGAATCTCAGCTATAAAATAGCTGAAATGACGGCGCTCACCGTCATCGTGTGCCTGCTTGGCGTACTGATTGAGGTGCTGGGCGTGTGGCTTACGAAGGCTTGGGAGGCGAAACGATGCGTTTGACGAGGATACGAAAAACATACGGCGAAAAGGTCGTTTTGGACGGGCTGTCGATGGAGCTTTTGGACGGTGAAATTACCTGCGTTTTAGGTAGAAGCGGCGCAGGGAAAACCACCCTTTTGAATATTTTGGCAGGGCTGCTTCCCTATGAGGGAGAGATTGCGCCTACGCCGAAAAAAGTGGGCTACGTCTTTCAGGAAAGTCGGCTGTTGCCGTACTTAACTTTGCGGGAAAATCTGCTGTATGCAGGGGGCGATGAAGGACGGATTGACGAGCTGTTGGAGTCGGCTGGGCTGACGGCGCTTTCTGGCAGAAAGGCAGGCAGACTTTCAGGGGGCGAAAAACGCAGGGCGGCGCTGCTTCGCGCGTTCTGTGTCGATGCGGAGCTGGTGCTGTTAGACGAGCCGTTTTCCGCTCTTGACACTGTGTCCAAGGCGCAGATGATGGGGCTGACTTATCAGATGTTGAAAGAACGCGGTGTGGCGGCGGTGTTCGTCACCCACGACCTGGACGAGGCGATTTCGATTGCCGATACGGTGGCGGTTTTGGATGAGGGAAAAATCGTCTTTTCGATGCGTTTGCCTAAGGCAAACGGGCTGAGAGAGTACGGAAAATACTCAGAAGAACGAAAACAGTTACTTGAAGTGATGAAAAATACGAAAGATATGGGACGGATTTGAAAAATCCGTTCTATTTTTCTTGCTATTTTTGTCGTAAGTTGTTATACTTAATGTAATCATTTCGATAAAAAAATATCGACAAGGAGGCGAAACGGTGAAGTCGGGTAAGGAAATTTCCAAGGCAACGATCGGCAGACTGCCGCTGTACCTGCGCTTTTTGCAGGAAGCGAGCGCTGGCGGGCAAAAGTTCATCTCTTCGTCCGTCATCGCGCAGAGCATTTCCGTTTCTTCCGTCTTGGTACGAAAGGATCTTTCCGTCGTTTCCTCGAACGCAGGTGTGCCGAGAAAGGGCTTTGGCGTGGCGACCTTGATTGCCGATATTGAAAAGTTCTTGGGCTATGACAACCTCTCCGACGTCGTTATCGTCGGCGCAGGGGGGCTTGGAAAAGCGTTTTTAGGCTACGAAGGGTTTAAGAACAACGGAATGAATATCGTTGCCGCCTTTGATAAAAATCCTGCTTTGGTGGGGGATACGGTGGCAGGGAAGCCGATTCTGCCGATGGATGATTTTCGGCAGTTCGTAGAGGAGCATAAAATTCGCGTCGGGATTATTGCCGTGCCCAAAGCGGCGGCGCAAGAGGTCTTGGACGAAATGGTGGCGGCTGGCGTGAAAGCGGTGTGGAACTTTGCCCCTGCGTCTTTGGTTGCTCCCAAAGACGTGATATTGAAAACAGAGGATTTAGCGGCTTCGCTCTCGATTATGGCGGCTAGCCGTTTCAAATCAATTTGAACCAGGTTTTGACGGCGAAAAATCCCTAAACTGTTCAGGATTTCCGCTTGCAATACGGACGGTATTCCTTCACAAAAATCCTTTCATTTAAGGTCTTTTACGCTCGTGAAAACTGCGTAGCACCTTAAAATAGGGATTTTATGATGGATTTGGGCGGTGGCGACCGCCGCCGTATCGACATACTGCAAGGGCGCAAACGCCCTAATACGCGAAAAATAACATTTTAAGGCTGCTTCAAATTGATTTGAAACGGCTACCGCTTCAAACGTACGGAGGAATAGGAACATGGAATCGAAAATGAGAGGGCTCGATACCTCGGTAAGAAAATTAAGACACGAAATATTTAAGGAAGTGGCAAAGGTTGCTTTTGAGGCCGAACCTGAAAAGGTCAACGACGGCATTGAGGCTATTCCCTTTAAAATTACGCCGACGGACGTACCTCGCTTTAGCGACAGCGTGTATAGAGAACGCGCGATTGCCGGCGACAGAGTGCGTATGGCGATGGGTATGTCTTTGACTCCGTCCGATAAGCCCGTGCATATCACGGCAGGAATGGAGCTTTCTAACATCTCTGATAAATATTACGAACCCCCTCTGATGCAGGTGCTCCCTTCGGCGTGCGATAAATGCCCCGACAACGTGTACGAAGTGTCGAATCAATGCCGTGGGTGCGTGGCGAAGGCTTGCGTTGCCGCTTGTCCTAAGGACGCCATCTCCGTCGTGGACGGACAGACGGTCATCGACCAAGAAAAATGTATCCATTGTGGGAAGTGCAAGCAGGCTTGCCCCTACGATGCGATTGCCCATAAGGTGCGTCCTTGTTCTGCGGCGTGCGGGATTAAAGCGATTACGACTGATGCGCTCGGTCGGGCGAAGATTGACAACGACAAGTGCGTGGGCTGTGGACAGTGTATGGTCGCTTGCCCGTTTGCGGCGATTGCCGATAAATCGCAGATTTTCCAGCTGGTGCGCGCGATCCGTAAAGGGGATTACGTCGTGGCAGAGCTTGCGCCGTCCGTAGCCGGACAATTTGGCGAGGGGATTACCCCTGCCATCATTAAGGGTGCGCTGCTCGATATCGGCTTTAAAGAGGTGCACGAGGTTGCAAGTGGCGCTGACCTTGGCGCGGCGACCGAAGCGCACGCTTACGTGGAAGAAGTGGTGTCTGGAAAGTTGCCTTTCCTTTTGACTTCCTGCTGTCCTGCGTGGGCGATGCTTGCGAAGAAGCAGTTCCCGCAGATGATAGGACAAGTATCGCAGGCGCTGACCCCGATGGTGGCGACGGCGCGTCGTATCAAGCAGAAATCCCCTCAGGCGCGCGTGGTGTTCATCGGGCCTTGCGCGGCGAAAAAGCTGGAGGCGTCCAGAAGAACGGTGCGCAGCGACGTGGATTTCGTCATTACCTTTGAGGAGCTTGCCGCTATCTTTGCCGCAAAGGAAGTAGACTTTAGCAAATATCAGGGCGAGCGCAACATTCACGAGGCGACGGGCGCAGGGCGCGGCTATGCGGTGGCTGGCGGCGTTGCGGCGGCAATTGAAAAATGCGTACAGGAATACTACCCCGGCGTAGAGGTGAAAATCGAACACGCAGAGGGCTTGGCAGAGTGTAAAAAAGTGCTGTTGCTTGCCAAGGCTGGCAAGAAAAACGGCTGCCTCATCGAGGGCATGGGCTGTCCTGGTGGCTGTATCGCAGGCGCAGGCACGAACGTGTCCGTGGAAAAGGCCGCTCAGGCGGTGAAAAAGCTGGTGGAAGGGTCGTCGAAGGCTCTGCCGCCGAAGGATTTATACGAAATAGACTTGCCGTAATGGCGGTTTAGGATTTGCCGTAAAGCTGGCTGACTAAAAAGGGGCGGACTATGTGGACGAAGGACTTGCCGAACAACGTTAAAATTGCCGTTGCCGTATCCGGGGGCGCAGATTCCGTTGCGCTGCTGGATAGGCTGGTTTGCGTTGCGGCGGAAAAGGGCTTGTCGCTGTCCGTCGTCCATTGTGAGCACCAAATTCGAGGGCAGGAAAGTTTTGCCGATGCGGATTTTGTGCAGAAGCTGGCGGAAAGTTACGGGCTGGAATGTCGCCTCTTCTCCGAGGATTGTCCTGCCTTAGCAAAGCGGCTGGGGGTCAGCCTTGAGGTTGCGGCGAGGGAGTTTCGCTACCGCTGTTTTGAGGAGCTTCTAAAGGACGGCAGGGCGGAATATATCGCTTTGGCTCACCACAAGGACGATGCGGCGGAGACGGCTTTGTTTCGCTTGAGTAGAGGCACTTCTTTAGGGGGCGTGCTGGGCATGTCTACCGTGAGCGGTAGGTACTTGCGACCCCTGCTTGATGAGAGTAAGCAAGACATTTTGCAATATATTGCAAATCGCGGTCTAACCTACCGTGTAGATAGTACAAATTTTGAAAAGGATGCGACCCGCAACCGTATTCGGTTGGACGTGTTGCCTGCCTTGGAAGATGCCGTGCCTGGCGCAAAGGAGAACCTGATTGCGTTCGGCGTTCGGGCAAAAGAGGACGATGAATATCTGTATACTCTTGCAAAGGAATGGGTGGTGAAGACTGCGCCTGCCTTTGAAGGCGACTTAGGGTTTAGCGTAGGCGTAGATGCGCCGCCGCCACTCTTTCGTAGGGCCTGCCTGACTGTCTTGAAGGCGCTCGGTATCGAAAAGGATTATACGCAAAAGCACCTGCTTGCGTTGCAATCCCTCTGCGATTTGCAGACGGGGGCGAGAGTGAGCCTGCCGCAGGGGATTACCGCTGTGCGTAGTTACCAAAGCGTACAGTTCCGTAAAGAGGTACATGAGGAAAAGCCACAGCCGATTCCCTTTGCCTGCGGACGATTTGCTTGGGGTAGGTATGAGATTACGGTGTCGGAAACGCCCTTGGAAGGGGCGGGGGTGCTACGCTTAGACGGAGAGAAAATCCCTCCGACGGCGCGTATTAGATGCCGAGAGGAAGGGGATACTTTTTTGAAATTCGGCGGTGGTCGAAAGAGCCTGAAAAAGTACCTGATTGACAAAAAAGTGCCGCAACCGATTCGGGATGAGTTGCCACTGCTTGCGGACGGAGAGGAAATCCTTGCCGTGTTTGGCGTGGAAATTTCTGAACGGGTAAAATTGACGAACGAAAGTAAAAAAATACTCTATCTTGCTATAGGAGAATAAATATGCACGAAAACGTAGAGAAAATTATGATTACTGAGCAGCAACTTGCAGAACGTATTGCTGAAATGGCAAAGGAGCTTGACCGCCATTACGAGGGGCGTAAGCCTGTCGCTGTCTGTATCTTAAAAGGCAGTGTTATGTTCTTTGCTGACCTTCTGCGCAAAATGAATACGACGATGGAAATGGATTTTATGGTTGTATCTTCCTACGGAAGCGGCACGGTGTCCTCCGGTGAATTGACGATAAAAAAGGACTTGAGTATTGATATCGCAGGTAGGGACGTAATGCTGATAGAGGATATTATTGATTCGGGGAATACGCTGTATAAGCTGAAAAAGATTCTGCACGAACGACAGCCCGCAAGCCTGAATATCATTACGTTGCTTAATAAGCCCCAGCGCAGAGAGGTCCCCATTCAGCCCGATTACACGGGGTTCGTTATCGAGGACGAGTTTGTTATCGGCTATGGACTTGATTATGCAGAGGAGTACCGTAATCTTCCCTACGTCGGCGTGTTAAAGCGTAGCGTATACGAGAAGTAAGTAAAAGGCTGTGACACAGCCATGTAGGTGATTTGTCAAACTAAGTGCAACACTTTTTAAGAAAAAGTTCAAATAAATCTATTGGTTTTTGGAAATTTAATACCTTTTTCGGTCTGGCGTTAATTAACGCCAGATTTTTTTCAAGCGTTTTCGGGGAAACACGAG
>JAZOMO010000016.1:0-16845 GCA_045654025.1 Candidatus Scatosoma sp. | reverse complement strand
ACGCATATTTCTACCCCCGTGAAGAACTTTCAGCCGATGAACGCGAACTACGGAATACTCACTCCGTTGTCCACGCGGATTCGGGACAAGAAAGAACGCTATCGGGCTTTGTCCGAGCGTGCCTTGGAAATTGTACGGACGAAAAAAGAGAAGGAGAACGAACATGGAATTTAGTGGAACGACGATTTGCGCAGTCAAGAAGGACGGTATCACGGCAATCGCTGGCGACGGTCAGGTGACGATGGGCGAATCGGTGATTTTTAAAAACACGGCAGTCAAGGTGCGCCGTATCTACGGTGGAAAGGTCATTTTGGGTTTTGCAGGGTCGGTGACGGATGCCTTTGCGCTGACCGAACGCTTTGGGGAGATGCTGAATAAGTTTTCGGGCAACCTCATGCGCTCTGCGGTCGAGCTTGCAGAGCTGTGGCGCAGTGATAAAATCGGCAGAAAGCTGGATGCGATGATGATTACGGCAGACGAGAATACTCTGCTGATCCTTTCGGGTACGGGCGAGGTTATCGAGCCGGACGAAGGGGTTTGCGCGATCGGTAGCGGTGGAAATTACGCGTTGGCGGCGGCGCGCGCTCTGTACCAGGAAACGGACTACGATGCGCCGACGATTGCAAAAAAAGCATTAAAGATTGCCTCGGAAATCTGCGTGTTTACCAACGATAATATTCGCTTGGAAACGGTAGGTGGCGATGCGGACGAGGCTGGCAAGGGGGGCAAATAAGATGGATTATTCGCCTAAACAGATTGTACGACAATTAGACAAATACATCATCGGGCAGGACGACGCCAAAAAAGCGGTGTCGATTGCCCTGAGAAACCGTTATAGAAGAAGTCAGCTCCCCGATGAGGTGCGTGAGGAAATCACCCCGAAGAACATCATCATGAAAGGGCCTACGGGGGTTGGTAAGACGGAGATTGCTAGACGTTTGGCAAAGCTTGTGAAAGCTCCCTTCGTCAAGGTTGAGGCGACGAAATACACCGAAGTCGGCTACGTCGGCAAGGATGTAGAGGGCATGGTGCGCGACCTGGCGGAATGCGCTTACCGTCTTGTAAAAGCGGAAAAACAGGAAGAGGTTAAGGCAAAAGCAACCGCTTCCGTGGAGAAAAAGCTGGTCAAAATCTTGGCAGACCTTCGCAAGTCCGACCGTGGCGACAGAAAGCAAGAGGAGTTTGAGGCAGAGCTGCTCGACAGCTTGCGCAAAGGCTACTTTGACAATACGACGGTAGAGGTCGAGGTTGCGGATGTACCCAAGGAAATGGAATTGCCCACGGGTGGCGCAACGATTGCCATCGGCAATATCTTTGGGGATATGTTCCCGCAGAAAACAAAAAAACGCAAAGTCAGCGTCAAAGAGGCGATGCAGTTGTTCCTTGCCGAAGAGGCGGAAAAGCTGGTGGACGACGATGCGGTGAAGGAAGAGGCGATTCGCCGCGCGGAAAACGACGGTATCATCTTTATCGATGAAATCGATAAGATTGCAGGAAAGGGCAACCGTGGCGGCGTAGACGTATCCCGTGAAGGGGTACAGAGAGACATTCTTCCCATCGTCGAAGGTAGCACGGTTGTGACGAAGTACGGTCCGATGAAGACGGACTTTATCCTCTTTATTGCGGCAGGCGCGTTCCACGTGGCGGCAGTAGAGGACTTGATTCCCGAATTGCAGGGTCGTTTCCCCGTGTCGGTGGAATTAAAGAGCTTGACGAAAAACGACTTCGTGCGTATCTTGACGGAGACGGAAAACTCCTTGGTGTTCCAGTACACGAAGCTCTTAAGCGTAGACAACGTGCAGCTGCAATTCGACCAGAGCGCTATCGAGCGCATCGCGGAAATTTCCGTCGACCTGAACGCAGGCAGCGAAGACATCGGCGCGCGCCGTCTGCACACGGTCATGGAATACCTCTTAGAGGAAATTTCCTTCAACGCCAGCGGTGACCACCCCGTAGTCGAGTTGAACATCGACAAGGCGTACGTGGACGAGCATTTGGCGAAACTGACAGGCGACCGCAACCTCAAAAAATACGTTTTATAAGGCTTGCCTTATAACCTTCGAAATACATCGTTGCGCTGTGGCAACCTTTGGTCATTTACGGGGTAGTAAATTCCCTCAGGTTTTCCTCGCGCGCCTTGTCTTTCTCGGTTCTAAGTCAAGCCGAGTTTCTACTTGTGAAGAAAGGAGAAAAGTTATGATCAATATCCCTAAGGGCACGAAGGACGTTCTGCCCGCAGAATCGTATAAATGGCAATTTGTGGAGAGTGTAGCCCGCGAGGTAGCGGCATCCTTTAACGTAAAGGAAATCCGCACCCCGACCTTTGAGGCGACCGAGCTGTTTCAACGCGGCGTAGGCAACACGACGGACATTGTCAACAAGGAAATGTACACCTTCTTGGACAAGGGCAACCGTTCGATGACCTTGAAACCCGAAGGGACGGCAGGCGTAGGGCGCGCGTTTATCGAAAACGGCTTGCAGGGGGGCGTATTGCCCCTGAAGATGTTCTACATCACCCCTGCGTTCCGCTATGAAAGACCTCAGGCGGGCAGACTGCGTGAGTTCCATCAGTTCGGCGTAGAGCTGTTTGGCGCAAAGGGCGCGGAGATGGATGCAGAAGCGATTATGATTGCCGACGCCCTCTTGAAAAAGCTGGGCATTTCCGTGCGCTTGAAGCTGAATTCCATCGGCTGTCCCGAATGTAGAAAGCGTTATAACGAGGCGTTGAAGGCGTTCTTTGCTCCGCATTTGGAGGAGCTTTGCTACGATTGTAAGACGAGATTTGAAAAGAACCCTCTTAGATTGCTTGATTGCAAGGAAGAGGCGTGCAAGAAAATCAATGCGTCCGCGCCGTCGATTTTGGACTATCTCTGCGAGGACTGCGCTGAGCACTTTACGCAGGTTAAGGAATACCTCACGATTGCAGGCGTGGAATATGAAATTGACGAACGCATCGTGCGTGGTTTGGACTACTATACCCGTACCGTGTTCGAGTTCGTGGCAAGCGGCATCGGTGCGCAGGGCACGGTTTGCGCAGGCGGTAGATACGACGGCTTGATTGAAGAGCTCGGCGGCAAGAGCGTACCTGCCGTAGGTTTTGCGGCGGGCATGGAAAGATTGCTCATCGTGATGGAACAATGCGGCGTGGAAATTCCTGCGCCGAAAACGCCTACCGTATACTTTGCAGGCATGGACGGGGAGAGCCGTAAACAATGCTTCCGTCTTTGCGCTCAGCTTCGAGGTGCAGGCGTGTTGGTCGAACTTGACCAAATGGAGCGTTCGATTAAGGCGCAGTTCAAGTATGCGGACAAGCTGGGTGTGAAATACGTTGCGGTTATCGGCGGCAGCGAGCTGGCTGAAGGCGCGATGAACGTGAAAAATATGGCGACGGGCGAGAGCGAGAAAGTGGCTTTTGCGGATGCCGTGGAATATTTTTCGCAGAAATAATCAATACTAACGACGGAGGAAAGGAAAATGAAAGTGGTAAATAGTCAAGAATTGAAGGATTTGATTGCGGTATCGGAAGTCCCCGTATTCGTGGATTTTTCCGCGACTTGGTGTGGCCCTTGCAGAATGCTTGCGCCCATTTTAGAGGAGCTTTCTGAAGCTTACGCAGGCAAAGCGGTGTTTGTCAAGGTGGACGTAGACGACAGCCGTGAAGCGGCAATCGAGCACGGGATTACGAATATCCCCAACGTGATTGCGTTCAAGGGCGGCAAAGCGGTGGCAAACCAGCTTGGCTTCGTACCTGCGGAACAGACCGAAGAATTTATCAAAAGCGTATTGTAATTATAGGCTCTGTGATATAACTTAATCGTAAAAGCGGCTTGCGAAAAACAAGCCGCTTTTTTGTATAAAAAAAGGTTTTATCAAAAATTCTATTGACGAAAACTGGGGGAAATGATATAATAGTGGCAAAGATAAAACTTCTTTATAGGCGTAGAGAAATATGAAAAAGAAAATTGTGTCCTTACTATTATCAATCGCGGCGACGGCAGTGTGTGCGTTCGGTCTTTCCGCTTGCCGCGGAGAAGGGCATACGCATACCTATACCTCTAAAATCACGAAGGAAGCAACTTGCACGGAAAAGGGCAAAACGACCTATGCCTGCGATTGCGGTGATACCTACGAAGAAGAAATCCCTGCGCTTGGGCATGACGAAATAACGCACGAGGCACAAGAGGCTACCTGCACGGAAATCGGCTGGGAAGAATACGTAGCCTGCAAAAGAGAGGGGTGCGATTATTCCACGTATGAGGAAATCCCTGCGCTTGGTCATGACGAAATAACGCACGAGGCGCAGGAAGCTACTTGCACGGAAATCGGCTGGGAGGAATACGCAGCCTGCAAAAGAGAGGGGTGCGATTATTCCACGTATGAGGAAATCCCTGCGCTTGGGCATGATGAAATAACACACGAGGCGCAGGAAGCTACTTGCACGGAAATCGGCTGGGAAGAATACGTAACCTGCAAAAGAGAGGGCTGTGATTATTCTACTTATGAAGAAATCCCGTTTGCGCATGATTTTACCATCGTCACCACTGCGCCTACCTGCAGAGGAGAAGGCTATGATACAATGACCTGTGGTCTTTGCGGCGATGTGGAAGAATGTAATTATACGCCTGCCATTCCCCATTCTTGGGTGGAAGAATACAGCACCGACAATTCCTATCATTGGTATGATTGCGCGGCTTGCGACGCTGTAAAGGGTAAGGAAGAACACATCGACGATGGCGATGGAAATTGCTTGATTTGCAATTTTTCGATTGGCGCGACAGAAGGGATTGTCTATGAAGTGGTGGATGGAAAGGCGTTGGTGGTAGGCTATGATGGTACGGCAACACACGTGCGTATCGCCAAAACCTATAACGGCGTATCCGTGACAGAAATTGCGGCTTCGGCATTCTCTGGACGCGACCATTTGACCAGCGTGGAAATTCCCGACAGCGTGACTTATATCGGTGACGAGGCGTTCTATTGTTGCAGCAGTTTAATAAGCGTGGCGCTTGGCGGCGGCGTGAGGAGTATCGGTACGGATGCCTTCGCTGAATGTTGTAAGCTTGTAGAGGTAATCAATAAATCCGCCTATATCACGGTGCAAAAGGGCGATGAAGCTCACGGTAGAGTAGGCTATTACGCGTTGGCGGTATACAATAGTGATAGTGGTATAACGGAAAGCCAGCTGATCAACGATAGCGGATGCATCGTCTATATGGAGGGCTCGGAAGGGGTTTTGGTGGCGTATATGGGCACGGCGCGGAACGTGGTTTTGCCTTCGTATGTTACAAAAATCAATCCGTATGCGTTTTATAATTGTGATGACTTATTTGGCGTGGTCGTTGGGGAAAGCGTGACAAGCATCGGGGCGTATGCGTTCGAAGGATGTGATAGCTTGGAGAACGTTACCTTTAACGATACTACGACTTGGTATAGGACGTATGATACGGCGAAATGGGAAAACAAGACGGGTGGCGAAGAAGTAAATTTTGCTGATTCGGAAAGAAACGCATGGCTTTTCTACGAAGTGTATTCCTACTACAATTTCTATAAATTATAATATTCCCATAACCAAAAGCAAAACCCGACGGTATTCCGTCGGGTTTTTTATATTCTGGAGGTTGGGATTTGTAATTAATAGTTTTCCGCTCTTACCTGGAAGTATGCTTGAGGGTGTGCACAGATAGGGCATACGTCGGGTGCTGCTTTGCCAACCACGATGTGGCCGCAGTTCGAACACTGCCATACAGCGTCGCCGTCCTTAGAGAAGACAAGCTTGTTCTGTACGTTGGAAAGAAGCTTTCTGTATCTTTCTTCGTGTTCCTTTTCGATTGCCGCAACGCCTTCGAACAATACGGCGATGTCTTCAAAGCCTTCTTCTCTTGCCGTCTTAGCAAAGCCTGCGTACATATCCGTCCATTCGTAGTTTTCACCCAAAGCCGCATCCAACAGGTTTTCTGCGGTGGAGGAGATAGCGCCGCCGTTCAACAGCTTGTACCAAATCTTTGCGTGTTCCTGTTCGTTCTTCGCGGTTTCTTCAAACAGAGCTGCGATCTGCACGAAACCTTCCTTCTTTGCCTTGGAAGCAAAGTAGGTGTACTTGTTTCTTGCCTGCGATTCGCCTGCGAAAGCTTCCTTCAAGTTCGCTTCCGTCTTCGTGCCCTTCAAGGGGTTTACCTTTTCAAATACGTTGGTCTGCTTGCATTTGGGGCAGGTGTCGATTGCACCTTCGCCTTCGTGAACGTAACCGCATACTTTACATACATACTTCATAATTTTTTACCTCTTTACAATTTTCTTATTAAAACTCATTCTTATTAGGACTAAGTTTCATTAACTGTTTATATATTAGCATATCCAAAAAGCTTTGTCAATAGTTTTGTGAAAAAAAGTTGAAAATTTTTTCCAGAAAGTGGAAAAGGGTTGCTTTTTGCCTTTTTGCGATATAATATGAATATAAATATAGACTGTTTCGGGGGATTTTATGGGCAAAAAGCTAGATCAACGCAAACGGAAATGGGTTGAGAAGACCTTGGACAACAACCGAAGATATAAGGCAATCGTCTACAATCGCGCCATCGCGTGTATTCTCTTGTCGCTGTTGCAGTTGGGCGTTTCTATCGCATTACTATTGAACACCGAATTCGGGTGGCTGTGGCAACTTGCGGTGGGCGTGCTTTCCATGCTGTACGTCGTCTACTTGGCGGGTAGAGAGCAACGTCATCCTACGCGTACGCTGTGGATTATTTTACTGTTGCTTGCGCCCGTCGTGGGCGTGCCCATGTATCTATTGTACGGGAACGGAAAGCCTACCATCCTTCTTCGCAGAAGGTACGCCGCCGCAGAGGTTGCTTTGTCGGGCTGGCAGGGGGCTTGTGGGGCGGAGCAAAGCGATGCGGATGAAATGTCTACGCTGCTGGGGAAATTGGGCTATCCGACGTACACGGACGGCGAGGTCGTCTATTACCCGACGGGGAAAGAGATGTTTGCCGCTATGCTGGATAGCCTGCAAAAAGCGGAGAAGTTTGTCCTGATGGAATACTTTATCCTTGCCGGCGGTACGATGTGGAGAGAGCTGTTAAAGCTCCTCTTAGAAAAAGCGGAGGAAGGCGTGCAAATAAAAATCATTTACGATGATTTTGGGTCGATGTTTTCCCTGCCGCCTCGGTATGCGCGGTACTTGGAGAGCCTGCACGAAAACATACGCTGTCTTGCTTTTAATAAAGTATATCCCATTTTTAGCGCTCGTTATAACCACCGCGACCATAGAAAAATTTTTATTGTGGACGGAAAGGTCGGATTTACGGGCGGTATCAATATCGCAGACGAGTATATTGACGAGAAAAAACGGTTTGGCTACTGGAAGGACGCGGGCGTTTGCGTGAAGGGAGAGGCGGTGCGTTCGATGACGAAAGCCTTTTTGGAGACTTGGGTGGCGCTGAAAGAGCCTACGCTGAAAGTGGAGGACTACCTGCAGTCGCCTGCGTTTGGGAATACGGGGGCTTTTATCATTCCCTGCGCGGACACTCCCTTGGACGAGGTGCGCACTTCCGAGGCGGTGTATTTGGAGATGATTTGTAGGGCGAAGGAGTACCTCTATATCACTACCCCCTATTTGGTGTTGGACGAGGCGTTGCGGACGGCGCTTTGTTTGGCGGCGATGCGAGGGGTGGACGTGCGTATTTTGACGCCGGGGATTCCCGACAAAAAAATGGTGTACCGTTTGACAAGAGCCAACTATGAAAGGCTACTTCGCGCAGGGGTGAAGATTTACGAATACACCCCCGGGTTTCTGCATGCGAAGATGACTCTTTCCGACGGTGCGGCGGTCGTAGGGACGACCAACTACGATTATCGAAGTCTATACCTGCACTTTGAAAATATGGTATATTTTCAAGGTGACGAGTGCGTTCGCGAGATAAGAGAGGATTTCGAGCAGATGTTTTTAGTGTCCAAAGAATGCGGACTTGCGGATACGAAACGAAGCTTTTTCGGAAAGGTGATAGACACGATTCTGCGGATTTTTGAGCCGTTGCTCTAATTGTCGAAAATAGGCAAAAAATAAAAGTTTTGTGAAAAGTTGGAGAGCAAAGGGGGAGATTGCTTGACATTTGCCGTAGGCAAGTTTTATAATACTCGGTGAAAATAAGACGAAATAGGAGTAAATATGGTCAAGACCTTATTAAAAAGCGTTCGCGAATACAAAAAGCCTGCCATCATCACCCCCATATTTATGGTGTTGGAGGCGCTTTGCGAATGTTTGATTCCCTTTTTTATGGCGAAACTGATTACGGCGATTGACGTTCCGTCCGACCTGCCCCCGCTTACGGCTGATGCGGCCTTGCAGGTGGTATTAAAGTACGGGTTAATTCTGCTGGGGCTGGCGGCGGTATCGCTGACCAGCGGTGTTTTGGCGGGGCGCTTTGCGGCGTCCGCTGGTTGCGGCTTCGCGACAAATCTTCGCCATGACCTCTTTTACAAAGTGCAGCGTTTTTCCTTCTCGAACGTGGATAAGTTTTCTTCCTCGTCGCTGGTGACGAGAATGACGACGGACGTTGCCAACGTGCAGATGGCCTTTCAGATGTGTCTGCGTATCGTGGTGCGCGTGCCTTTGCAGTTCATCTTCGCCATTATTATGAGCTTTACGATCAACCCCAAGCTGGCGTGGATTTTCGTGGTAATCGTTCCGTTCTTGGCGGCGATTATCATCAGCTTGATGCGGTTTGTAATGCCGTACTTTAAAAAGATTTTCAAAAAGTACGACGCTTTGAACGAATCGGTACAGGAAAACGTCGGCGGTATCCGCGTGGTAAAGGCCTTCGTCCGTGAAGACCATGAAACGGAGAAATTCAAAAAGGCGGCAGGGGAAGTGCGCGATAACTTTACGCGTGCGGAAAAGGTGATTGCGCTCAACGGCCCGATCATGACCTTGTTTATCAATTTTGCCTCGATTATGATTTCAGCATTTGCGGCGTATGCAATCATTAACCCGAATTTCTGGGCGGCATACCCTGGATTTGGCAAAGGACAGCTGTCGGCACTCATTTCCTACGGGGTTCAAATGCTGTCGTGCCTCATGATGTTCTCGATGATTTTCGTCATGCTCTCCATGTCCATTGAGGGCGGCAGACGTATTGCGGAAGTTTTGAATTGCGAATCGGATATCGTCAGCCCTGAAAATGCGACGACCGAGGTGAAGGACGGCTCTATCCGCTTTGAAGACGTGCGCTTTAAGTATTCTTCTACGGCAAGCAAGTACGCTTTGGACGACATTGACTTGACGATAGAATCGGGCGAAACGGTGGGTGTTTTAGGGGGTACGGGCTCGTCGAAGACAACCCTAATCCAGCTGATTCCCCGTCTATACGATGCGACGGAAGGTACAGTCTACGTCGGCGGTGTCAACGTCAAGGATTACGACCTCGACGTTTTGAGGAAAGAGGTTTCTGTCGTCTTACAAAAGAACGTTCTCTTCTCGGGTACGATTAAGGAAAACTTGCGTTGGGGTAACCCTGAGGCAAGCGACGAAGAGCTTGTCCGTGTCTGCAAGCTGGCGCAGGCGCACGACTTTATCTCCGCCTTCCCCGACGGCTACGATACCTATATCGAGCAGGGCGGTACGAACGTTTCCGGCGGTCAAAAGCAGAGACTTTGTATCGCAAGGGCGATTTTGCGTAAGCCGAAAATCCTTATCTTGGACGATAGTACCTCTGCGGTGGACACCAAGACGGATGCACTCATTCGTATGGCGTTCGCGGAGGAAATCCCCGATACGACGAAGATTATCATCGCTCAGCGCGTGGCATCCGTGGAGCATGCGGATAAGATTGTGGTGCTGGATGGCGGTAAGATTTTGGAAATGGGCACGCACGCGCAGTTGATGGCGCAGGGCGGCGTATATAAGGAAATATACGATGCGCAGACGAAGGGTAAAACGGATGCCCCCGAAGAAACGGAAGGGGGTGAGGCGTAATGGCAACGGCAACGAAACCTACAATGGCGATGAAACCTGGCGGAGCGATGCCCAAGGGCCCGATGCGTGGTCGGGCGATGAGGCCTCCTAAGGGCGCGATTAAAAAAGGCACTTTTGGGCGGTTGATGAAACTGTTGCTCAAATACTACAAATGGCGGTTGCTTTTGGTGGCGTTCTGTCTTGTATTTTCCGCGGCAGGGAGCCTCGTATCCTCCTTCTATATGCAACAAGTCGTGGACAAAGTTATCACGCCGGCATTAGATGCAGGCGGTATAACCGACGAGATTTCGCAGAGGCTAATAGGGCTGATTGTGATGATGGCGACAGTCTATTCGCTGGTCGTTATCTCCTCCTTCTTCTATCAGCGGATTATGGCGGTGATTACGCAAGGCACGCTCTATCATATCCGTGAAGAAATGTTTGCCAAGATGCAGACCTTGCCGATCAAGTACTTCGACACGCACGCTCATGGCGATATCATGAGTAACTATACCAACGACACGGATGCGGTGCGACAGATTATCGGACAGAGCTTGCCCAACCTTTGTAGCAACACGCTGACCCTTGTGCTGTCGGTGGGACTCATGCTGACGTACAGCTTTTGGCTTTCCTTGGTGGTGCTGTGTAGTACCGTCGTTATGAGTTTTGTCGTCAAGAAAATCGGCGGCGGCAGCGCAAAGTATATGGTGGCGCAACAATCGTCGTTGGCATCGCTGGAAGGCTTTGTTGAAGAGATGATGAAGGGGCAGAAGGTCGTAAAAGTCTTTACGCATGAAGAACAGGCGAAGAAGGATTTTGACGTGCTGAATAAAAACCTGTTTAGGGACGGTGAGCGCGCGCATCGTTACGCGAATATCCTTGGTCCTATTTTGGGTAATATCGGCAACTTTAACTACGTTCTGCTTGCGATTGTGGGCGCTTTGCTCTATTCGCTGAACGTGCAAAATTACGGCTTTGCCAGTCTGTTTACGGGCGGCGAAGCGTTGGGGCTTGGCGTTATCATAGCGTTCTTGGGCGTATCTCGTAACTTTGCGCAAATCGTCAACCAGATGTCCCAGCAGGTGTCGATGGTGGCGATGGGGCTTGCCGGCGCAAGCCGTATCTTTACCCTGATGGACGAAGAGCCTGAGGTGGACGACGGCTACGTAGAGCTGGTGTACGCAAAGCAGGACGAAAACGGCGAGCTTACCGAAAGCAAGCAAAGAACGGGCGTTTGGGCTTGGAAACACTACCACAAAGCTGAGGGAACCACGACCTATACGGAGCTCAAAGGGGATATCGTCATGGAAGAGGTGGACTTTGGCTACGTGCCTGAAAAGCAGGTACTCACGGACGTCACGCTGTACGCGCGTCCTGGGCAGAAGATTGCCTTCGTTGGCGCAACGGGCGCAGGGAAGACGACCATCACCAACCTCATCAACCGTTTCTACGATATTGCGGACGGAAAAATCCGTTACGACGGTATCAATATCAACAAGATTAAAAAGGCGGACCTTCGCCGTTCGCTCGGGATTGTTTTGCAGGATACCAACCTGTTTACGGGTACGGTAATGGAGAACATTCGCTACGGCAGACTGGATGCTACCGACGAGGAGTGTATCGAGGCGGCAAAGCTTGCCAACGCGCACGACTTTATCACCCGTTTGCCTGAGGGATATGATACGATGCTGACCAACAACGGCGCAAATCTTTCGCAGGGGCAAAGACAGCTTCTGTCTATCGCGCGTGCGGAAGTTGCGGATGCGCCCGTCATGATTTTGGACGAGGCAACCTCTTCCATCGACACCCGTACCGAGGCGCTCGTACAAGGAGGTATGGACCAGCTGATGAAGGGCAGAACGGTGTTCGTCATCGCGCATAGATTGTCGACGGTTATGAACTCGGATGCGATTATGGTGCTCGATCACGGAAGAATTATCGAACGCGGTACGCACGAACAGTTGATTGCCGAAAGGGGCACGTATTATCAGCTGTATACGGGTGCGTTTGAGCTGGAATAAATAGCGTTGAAAGAGATAAGAACGGCTCTGGTTGCCGTTCTTTTTCTTGGCGGCCCCTTGCTTTTTTGAAAAATATATGCTACAATAGGGGAAATAAAAGGGAAGTAAAATATGAACAACGAATTTTTTTCTTTTGAAGTAATAAAAACCGACCCTGAAACGGGTGCGCGCGCAGGCGTATTGCACACTCCGCACGGAGATATTGAAACGCCCGTGTATATGCCCGTGGGCACGCAGGCGACGGTCAAGGGGGTATTCCCTCGCGACTTAAAAGAGGCAGGCTCGCAGATTATTCTGTCGAATACCTACCACTTATATATGCGCCCGGGCGACGAAATCGTCAAGAAGGCGGGCGGTTTGCATAAGTTTATGAACTGGGACAAGCCCATTCTGACGGACAGCGGCGGTTTCCAAGTCTTTTCCTTGGGCAAATTGAATAAAATCACCGACGAAGGGGTAGAATTTTCTTCGGCGGTAGACGGCAGTAAGCATTTCTTCACGCCCGAAAAGGCGATGCAAGTGGAACAAAACCTCGGCGCGGACATCATTATGGCGTTTGACGAATGCAGCGAATACGGCTACACCCACGAACAATCCAAAAAAGCGATGCTGCGTACGGCGGCTTGGCTGGAACGCTGCTATAAATTCCACGATAAGCCCGACCAAGCGCTCTTTCCCATCGTGCAGGGGAATATGTACAAAGACCTGCGCGCGGAGAGCTTGGAACGCACCCTGCCCTTCGTAAAACACGGTATTGCCATCGGCGGTCTGTCGGTAGGTGAACCTAAGCCTTTGATGTATGAACTGCTGGATGACTTGCAACCCAAATTGCCTACCGATGTACCTAGATACTTGATGGGGGTGGGCTCGCCTGACTGTTTGATCGAGGGCACGCTTCGCGGCGTGGATATGTTTGACTGTGTTTTGGCGACCCGTATTGCCCGCAACGGCACGGCGATGACTTCCCGTGGCAGAGTGGTCGTTCGCAACGGCAGATACAAAGAGGATTTTACGCCCTTGGACGAGGAGTGCGATTGCTATTGCTGTAAGAACTACACGAAGGCGTACTTGCGCCACCTCATCAACACGGGGGAAATGTACGGGGCGATGCTGTTGTCCCTGCACAATATCACCTTCCTTCACAAGCTGATGAAGGGGATGCGAAACGCTATTTTGGGTGGCTACCTTAGAGAGTATACTCAAGAGTTTTACAAAAAGTACGGCGGCTCTGGCAAGTGGTAATTTTTTGCCTTATATGCGGCGCAATACTTCGTCGAATTTGCGCGCCCCTCAGTCGTGTACGTCTATGTACACTCCTATCAGGGTGCTCAATTCTCCTTGTCTTGCTTGCATCTAAGACAAAAAACCGCGCTTTCATTTCGCCTTATTCGTGGCGCAATACTGCGTTGCGCTCCGCGCCACCTTGCTCGTGTACGATTATGTACACTCCCGTCGGTGGTGCTCGCGCGCCTTGTCTTTTTCGCATCTTCGCCGCGAAACGCCTATAAAAATGCGGCGTGTGTGAAAAGCAGACGAAAAAACTTGCCTTTTTTCAAAAAGTATATGGAAATGCTTGCCAAACAATCAAAAAAGCGATATGATAATACCGTGGATATATTACGGGAGACTGTATTATGTGGAAATACGTATTGATCGGCGTAGCAATAGTGTTACTCTTAGGTGGTATCGTTGTTGTGCGTAAGTTTTTAAATAATCAATAAAAATCAAACAAAAAAGGAGTAAATAATATGTTTTTATGGAATTTGTTGTCCTCTACCCCTGACGGTGAAAAGGATAGCTGGGTAACTTGGGTGTTTACGGGCGCTATTGTTTTAGTGATTATCGGTATGTTCTTCCTCAGTGGTCGTTCCCAAAAGAAGAGACAGCAGGAAATGCAGGAAACCTTGGCGGCGTTAAAGCCGGGTAACAAGGTGAAGACCATCGGCGGTATTTGTGGCGTAGTGGTTGAGGTAAATCATGAAGAAAACACCTTCGTTTTGGAAACGGGCAGCGAAACCGCTGGCAAGAGCTATATGAAGTTCGATATGATTGCCGTCTACCAGACGGATGCAAAAAAGGAAGTTGTGGAAGCTCCTGTAGAGGAAGCAGTTGAAGAGGCTCCTTTCGAAGAAGCTCCCGTTGAAGAAACGGTAGAAGCTTCCGTTGAGGAAAACGAATAATCTTCTAAAAACAACGCCTTCGGCATAGGATATGTCGGAGGTGTTTTTTTATGAAAAATGTATTAGAGAGTGTAAAGGCGGCAATCGCAGGGGTGTTGATTTCGATACTATTTGCGCTATTGCTGGCGCTGGTTGCTAAGCTTATTCCCTTGGGGGAAACGGCGCGAATGGTGATTGCGCAGACGTTGAAAGGATTGTCGTTGGCGGTGGGCTGTTTCTTATTCTTCCGCGCAGAGGGGGGCTGGAAAAAGGGGCTTTTAGCAGGGGTGATATTCACCTTGCTTACGCACCTTTCCTTTTCGGCGATCGGAGGCAGTTTTGCTTGGTCTTGGAAGATGCTTGTGGATCTTGCTTTAGGACTTGGGGTGGGTGTTTTGTCGGGAATCGCCGCCGTAAACCTGAAAAAAGCCTGATAGAAGGCAAAAAAGAGCAAAAAGTTTTATAAATCACTTGCAATTTTGTAAAAAGTATATTATAATTGTCTTAGAAAAAATACATAGGAGATAAATTACTATGATTAAAACGATTGCAAAACCTCAGGAAAAGAAAGTAACGGGTTGTGGCGAATGCAGAAGCACCTGCCAGTCGGCTTGCAAAACCAGCTGCACGGTAGGCAACCAGTCCTGCGAAAGAGTAAGCAGAGAACAGAAAATCGAACGCAAATAATCGATCGATACAAAGGGCTTAAAAAGGCGCGTCTGGCTACGCGTCCTTTTTTGCCGTAAAAGGATTATGCGGGGAAAGCAATGCTTTCCCTTATTTTGCGTATAGCCTAACACTGGTCCAACTCGTTAGGTTAGGCTAAAAGGAAGAAAAGAAATGATACACGTATTTAGTTATCGAGATAAAAATTACATCTTTGACGTAGGCAGCGCTTCGTTGCACGAATGCGACACCCCGACCGCGGACTTTTTGAAGGCGAAGGAGCTTGGTCAGGACGTCGATATCACCTATATCACAGACGAGCAGATTGCAGAAATTCTCTCTGACGTTGAGGGGTTGAAGACCGCGGGCTTGCTGGGCGAAGAGGAAGTAAAAGCGTATCCGATGAAATCGGACGAGGTGAAGGCACTGTGCATTCACATCTGCCACGACTGTAATTTCCGTTGCCGTTACTGCTTTGCGGACGAGGGCGCGTACCATTCAAAAAGAGAATCAATGAACCTTGAAACGGCGAAGGCGGCGGTCGATTTCCTCATCCAAAACAGCGGCAAGAGAAAGGTCCTCGAAATGGACTTCTTCGGCGGCGAACCGCTGATGAATTTGGACGTCTTAAAGGCGACGGTTGCTTATGCAAAGGAACAGGGCGCGAAGGCTGGCAAGAAATTCCTGTTCACGACGACGACCAACGCTTTGCTTTTGAATGATGAAACGATTGCGTTCTTCAACGCCGAGATGGAAAACGTCGTCCTTTCCTTGGACGGTCGTCCCGAGGTGCACGACGCGATTCGTAAGACGGTAAACGGCAAGGGTACGTACGCCTTGATTATCGACAAAATCAAAAAGTTTGTGCAACTGCGCGGCGATAAGAGCTACTACGTTCGTGGCACATTCACGGCGAAGAATTTGGATTTTGCAGAAGACGTAGTCTTCTTGGCGAAGGAAGGCTTTGACAGCATTTCGATGGAGCCCGTCGTAACCGACCTAGAGGACTTAAAACTGACCGAAGAGCATTTGCCTGCTATCGAGGCGGAATACGAGAGGCTCTGTGAAAAATACTTGGCGATGCACGAGGCTGGGGAAGGGTTCAACTTCTTCCATTTCAACATCGACTTGGAGGGCGGGCCTTGCCTTTCGAAGCGTGTTTCCGCGTGCGGCGCAGGCAATGAGTATTTCTCCGTATTGCCGAACGGCGACCTCTATCCCTGCCACCAGTTTGCGGCGGACAAGGAGTTCTATATGGGCAACGTTTGGGACGGAATTACGCAGCCCCAGATTCGCGAGAAGTTCAAAAATTCCTGCCTGTTCACAAGAAAAAAATGCGAAGATTGCTTTGCAAAGTTCATCTGTTCGGGCGGTTGCAACGCCAACAATTACCATTTCTGTGGCGACGTTGACACCCCTTACGAGATGACCTGCGCGATGATGAAAAAGCGCATTGAATGTGCTATGCACATCTTAGCGGAGAAAAAACGCCAAAAAAGCGAGTAATTTTTGCGAAAACCGTCAAAAAAATTACGCTAAAGCGTAGAAAAACTTGACGGACAAGCAAAAAATAGGGTATAATTAAAAAGTATTATTGTAGGCTAAGGCATAGCCTTGGCAAAACTTAGGAGGCAACAAATGGGCAAAAAGAAATCAGTAGTATTGACGGTCCTGATTACCGTTGTACTGGTCGTCTTGACGTTGTTCACCGTTTGTCCCAAGTTCTGGACTCCCTGGAACGATGGGTTGAAGGGTTGGAATGCAGTTTCGACGGAATTTATCGATTTCGGTTCCGATTACGAAGGCGGGTATTACGCTTATTACTATCCGGAAGGCGTAATCTCCGAGGCGCAGTATAAGAACGACCACGAAGCGGTGGAAAAGGCGTTGGAGGCAGCGAAGAAAGAAGCTAACGGCGGCGTAACGGAGGCTGTGAACAAGGCGGAAGATGCCTTGGAAAAACAGCAGAAGGGCTTTAGCAGGCGTGGCAGCTTGTATCTGGGCAAGTCTGCGGACTTTATCACGGGTGGGAAGTCTGTTTCCGACGAAT
>JAZOMO010000015.1:0-51411 GCA_045654025.1 Candidatus Scatosoma sp. | reverse complement strand
GAGCGCAAGCTCGTCCACCTGCGCAAAAAGATTGCCCTGACCGCCACCAAAATCAAACAGACTGGGCATTTCATCCCCAGCATCGGCAGCAACGTCCGCCGTTTCTACCGACTCTTCGCCGTCCTCATCCCCTTCCTCGTCAGAAAGAAGGTTGCCCTTGCGGCGCTTTGCCTCCGCCATCGTGATACGCTCGTCAATCAGCGTGATTTCAATGCCACGGTTTAAGAACGCAAGCTCGTTCAAACGTTCTTCAACGGTATCCAAGTCGAAGTCCACCTCGCTGAATACGTTTGCATCCGGCTTAAAGCGCACGAGCGTACCCGTGCGACGGGTCGATACGCCAGTATCTTCCAAAGGGCCGTCGGGCACACCCGATTCCCACTTCGCTTTACGCTTGTTGTAATGAGCATGGAAGCTCATCTTGTAGACGTGCTTTCTATATACCTCGACCGTAAGCCATTCGGACAGCGCGTTGGTGACCGACGCGCCTACGCCGTGCAAACCACCCGAATATTCGTAGTTGCCTTGCCCGAATTTACCACCAGCATGCAATTTCGTGAAGACAAGCTGAACACCCGAAACTAGTTCTTTCGGGTGAATATCGGTGGGAATCCCTCGACCGTTGTCTTCTACGGAAGCACTACCGTCTGCGTGCAAGGTAACGCATACTTTGGTGGCATGTCCGTTAGCCGCTTCGTCAATCGCATTGTCTACAATTTCCCACAAGATGTGGTGCAGACCTTTGATACCGGTAGAGCCGATATACATACCAGGACGCATACGAACGGCATCCAAGCCCTCTAAAACGTCAATGTTTTTCGCGCTGTAATTTTCCGTTCCGCTTTCTGTTTTCTTCTTTTCCGTCGCCATTCTATCCTCATTTTTTGAGAGAGCGCATAAAGCAAATGCTCCCCCACAATATACATTCTAATTTTTATTATAACACCTTTTGAGGCTTTTTTCAAACGTTTGAATGAAAAAATTTCATCTTAAAGAGGTTATTCCCCCAGAATTTGCAGAATTTTTTGGTAATCCTTCGCCTCGTACGTGGGGATTAGCTCCGCCTTGCCTGCTTTGCCTTGAGGGTTAAACCACACGCAATCAATCTTCGCATCCAGCGCCGCGCGAATGTCTGCCGTCAGGCTGTCGCCGATCCAGATTGCGCGTTCCCTTTCAAAATCGGGAATACGAGCTAACACGTAATCGGTGTATTGCTTGGCGGGCTTATCTGCGCCTGCTTCGCCGGAAATGAAGGTCGCCTTTGCGTATTTCCATAAATCAGCCGCATCGAAACGCGCGCGCTGTATGCGCTGCGTACCGTTAGTGAGAAAGTACACCCGACCTTTCTCGTTTAATATTTCCAAAAACTCCTTCGCGCCGTCAAAATACTTGGGACGAGTCATAATAAATTCTTCGTACAGTTCGTTGATTTTGTCTCCGTCCGCGTTCGCTATACCGAGCAAGCGCAAAAACTGAGGGAAACGGGTTGCATGCAGGTGTTCCCTCGTGATTTCTTTACGCTCTAATTGCGCCCAAAGGGAAGCGTTAAAGCGGGTATATTCCTCAGCATAGGCTTCCTTCCATTCCAAAGAGCAAGCCTCAAACGCCGACTGCACCGCCGCAAGCGCCGCACCGTGAAAATCCAAAACCGTATCGTCAACGTCCAACAAAAAAATATCGTATTTCATATTATTCCTCATCTATGATTGCTAAATATTGTAGCGCACGCGTGTACGCAACGTAGCGTTCGTTTTCCGTCATACCTTCCGTCGCAACTACTACGGAGGAAAACTCTAATCCCTTACTCTCGTACACCGTCATCAAGTTGATTTTTATCTTGGAAAGTACCCCTCTCTGGCTTAAGTCGTTGTACGACTTTCGCATATATTTTTCCTTGCACTTCTCCGCACAGATGATCGCCTTTAAGCCCTTCTTCTCCTTAAAAAACGCACTGATAGACCGAGGCTTAATTCGTTCTACGGGAGGGCCGTCGTAGCCAATTGATTGCATATCAACAGGCAACTGAGATGAAACAAAGTCAACGATTTGGTTCGTGTTTCGGTAGTTTTGATTGAGCAGGAATAGACGGTAGCCCTCAAACACCTGTGACCAGTCCTTAATCCCTCGATAGCCCGTGATATTTTGCTCCACGTCTCCAAAGAGATTGAACGCCGCCGCATTGTTGATGCTTTGCAGCAGCCGATATTCCCCCTCGGAAATATCCTGCGCCTCGTCCACGAACACGTAGGAATGAGCAGGCGTCAATCTTCTGCCCAAATAACTGCAGATTAAGCACACTGCGTAAGCATCGGACGGATACATCGCCTTTGTATTCATCCCGTATTTATTCTTATATTTTTTCACCGTTTCGCGATAGAAATAGCGAACGATGTCCACAAAATTCTCGCCACCGCCAAGCGCAGAAAAAGACTTTTCGCCAAAGAGGTATTGATAAAATTCGCAGAAAGCCGTCGTGCAGTCTTCGATTTCCTGCACCTCTTTTTGAATGCGCTCGGTTTCCTTTAGCAGCGCCTCTCTGCGCTCGATACGGTCTGCATAAAGATAGGTTTCCTTGCCGTCAACCTTTTGCTTAAACCGCCGTAAATCAACGATTTCCTTTTCAATTTCAGTTGCAAGCTTTTCTAAACCGTCCAAAGCCTCACTCGTAATCTCGTCCACGCGCTTTGATACGTAGCTTGCACTCTTAAAAAAGGAAAGTAATTGCCGATAAAAGTATTCAGGCGACTTCGCCTTTTCGCTCTTTAAAGTTCCGTCAAAGAAGTCCGCCACGTCCAAAACGGCGTTCATCAAATTGCGATACCGTTTCGTATAGTACAGACCGCCCTCTTTCTTCTCCTTAATTTCCCCTAAAACTGTCCTGCGGATACGCAGAGATGCGTTTTTGATTTTATCGTAAGTCGCAATCTGTTGTTTACAATCGGCAATAATCTGCGCGATAAACGCCTCGCACTCCTCCCCCGTGAACAAGCCGTACAGTCCGTCGTAGACTTTGTCCATTTTCTTCTTCAAGTCCTTAGGGAACCGCGAAGAATATACGTAGGAAAGATAGTCCTCGTCTTCCTTTTGCGAAAAATCAATCTTGTCGCTTAAATCAATCTTCTCGTTTTTTAAGACCTGCATGAAGTATTGCTGAACGGTCATCGTGCGAACGCCATTGAGTTCCAACACGGTAGCCAACTCGTTGATGAAAGCCGTAAAGGATTTGCTGGGCGTAATAATGAGCACGTCGTGCGCGCGGATGCCGTCGTGGTTGTACATGAGGTAGCTGAGCCTATGGAGCATTACCATGGTCTTGCCACTACCGGCGCAACCCTGCAGGATAAAGCTGTTATCTTCCGGCAAGGTGATAATCTCGTACTGCTTTTCCTGAATTGTACGGATAATGTCTTGAACCGCCGTTTCCTCTTTACGGTTGCGGATAATCTCACGAAGGAAGGGGTCTAACACGTTGTCCTCGTCCCTGCCACCGATTTCCTCTTCCGTCAGATAATCTTTCAAGGAAAGGTATTCGTTTTTATATTCCAAAAACTTGCCGTTTTTTACACGGAGGGCGCGGCGCAAAATCGCCTGATATGCATATTCCCCAAACGAAAAAGCAGCACAGCTTTTTTGATAATAACGTTTAGCTACGGGGGCGCGCCAGTCAATAATTTCTAGCTTGCTATCCCCCTTTTTGCCGATATAGTAGCTGTTATATCCCTCTTTGTCGTCAACGAGGTCCATACGTGCAAAATACGGCTCTTCAAAATACGAACGGTATTCTTCCATCTTCGCCGTTTCCGAGGAAATCTCCGCAGACAGCGCGCGCACCGCAACGACGTCTGCCGCAGACGGGTTTCTATTTTTTTCTATCTGCGCGATTCTTTCCTGCGCCTCGATGATTTTTTTCTTATGCGGACGTATGCGAACAAGGCGCATCATTTGCATGACCGCCTCTACCCGTTCCGTTTCTAAAGCGTTTTGCGCTTCGTCGTTGAGCAAAGCCAAAAACCATTCCTTATCCACGTCTTTATGAGAATTTAGGATTTTTTGCAAATCCGTATACGTGTATTTTTCGCGCATTTGTCGCACCTCATTTGGTATACCATATAATCATAACATATTCAAACGCAAAATGGAATAGTTTTTTGAAAATTTTTCCTAAAAGTTTTTTCGACAAAAAATGCTCCCCGATTTCTCGGAGAGCATAGATTGTTTTCTTACATTTTGTCGGGAATACCGATACCTAAAAGCGCAAAGGCGTTCTTCAAGGTCTGCAAAGTTGCCGCCGTCAATGCAAGACGGAAGGTTCTGGTCTTTTCTTCCTCAGCGGACAAGATCTTACAGTCGAAGTAGAACTTGTTGAACTTCTGCGCGACGTCTACCGCAAAGCGAGCAATATACGAGGGTTCGTATTTCTCCGCCGCATCCTTCACCGTCTGAGGGAAGTCCGCAAGCGCCTTTACAAGGTCGATTTCCGCCATGGAAAGTTCGGGGATTTCGTAACTAGTCGGCACGCCGCCCTTTTGCAGGACGGAATTTGCTCTGGCGCAAGTATATTGCACGTATACGCTGGTTTCACCCTCGAAGTTCAGCACCTTATCATAGGAGAACACGATATCCTTAATTTTGCTGTTGTACAATGCGCCGAAGATGACCGCGCCAACGCCCACTTTCTTTGCCGCATCCTCTTTGTTTTCGAGGTTGGGATTCTTTTGGTCGATGATAGCATACGCCTTTTCGATACATTTTGCAATAACGTCTTCCAAAAACACGACGTTGCCCTTACGGGTGGACATCGTACCCTCTTCCAACGAAACCATACCGTAGGCAACGTGCACGAGGTCCTTCGCCCATTCCTTGCCCATCAATTCAAGCACCTTGAAGAATTGCTTAAAGTGCAAGTTCTGCTGATAAGCAACGACGTACAAGCATTTTTCAAAGTCATAGTTGTCCTTTCTGTACTGCGCCGCCGCCATATCACGGGTAGCGTACAGCGAAGTGCCGTCCGATTTCAAAATCATGCAAGGGGTCATGCCGTATTCTTCAAGGTCAACGACCTGCGCTCCGCGGCTCTCGATGAGCAGTCCCTTTTCTTTTAATTCGGAAACAATCGGGCCCATTTTGTCGGAGAAAAAGCTCTCGCCGTTGTAGGAATCGAAGTGAATGTCAAGAAGTTCGTAGATCTTTTGTACGTCTTTTAAGGTGAGTTCCTTAAACCAATGGAAAAGCTCCAAACACTCCTCGTCCTTTTCTTCGATACGTTTGAAATAAGCACGCGCTTCGTCTTCGTATTCGGGGTGTTCTTCCGCCTCACGGTGGAAACGAACGTACAGCTCGTTCAAAGCGCGAATACCGCCCTTTTCAATTTCATCGCGAACGCCCCAACGTTTATAGGCAGAAATCAGCTTACCAAACTGCGTACCGTAGTCGCCCAAGTGGTTGATACCGATCGCCTTGTAGCCAAGGAAGTTCATGATGCGGTACAGGGCACCACCCAAAACAGTCGTCGAAAGATGCCCGATATGGAAAGGCTTTGCAATGTTGATGGACGAATAGTCGATACAGATAGACTTTCCTGCCCCCTCACCCGATGCGCCGTAGCGATCACCCTCGGCAAAAATCTTTTCCAATGTCTGCGACACCAAACCGCTCTTGTTAATTTTGAAATTCAAATACCCGTTGACGGCAGAAACCTCGGACACGACGTCGTCCGTTTCAAAGCTTGTCTTCAGCGCCTCTGCAATCATTACGGGGCTTTTGCGAAGCACCTTTGCAAACTTAAAGCAAGGAAGCGCATAATCCCCCATCTCCGTATTCGGGGGCAGAGCGATACTTTCGTAAATTTCCTCTACGCTTACGCCCTCTACCACTAATTTTTCGGCAATATATTTCTTGTAATCCATACTCTCACCTATATTTTTCGCGAAAATTTCATTTTTTTCCAAATAATATTAACATATTTTTCATTTTTAGGCAAGTTTAATTTGATTATTTTTTGATTTTATATTATAATATACAAGAAAAATTGTGCGAATTTTTTGAAAAGGACGTATTGAAAAGATGAAACTTGGTGTTGTAGGATTGCCCAACGTAGGCAAATCCACTCTGTTTAACGCAATTACTCACGCAGGCGCGGAATGCGCGAATTATCCCTTCTGCACAATCGAGCCGAACGTCGGCGTCGTTGCAGTACCCGATGAACGCTTGGATAAGCTTGCCTCTCTGTATAACTCCAAAAAAGTCACCCCTGCCGTGATTGAATTCGTCGATATCGCAGGGCTTGTTAAAGGCGCATCCAAGGGTGAAGGGCTTGGCAATAAGTTCCTTTCTCACATTCGTGAGGTAGATGCTATCGTACACGTGGTAAGATGCTTTGAAAATTCCAACATCACGCACGTAGAAAACCGCATCGACCCTGTAAACGACATTGAAACCATCAACCTCGAATTGATTATGTCGGATATGGAAGCGGTACAAAACCGTATGAACCGTGTCAAGGTACAAGCGCGCGGCGGTCAGGACAAAAAAGCGGTTGAGGAATACGCATTCTTAGAACGCCTCTATGCGTTCTTAGAGAGCGAAAAGCCCGCAAGAAACTTCCCGTTTACCGCAGAGGAAACGGAGTTTATGAAAAACTGTTTCCTTTTGACCACGAAGCCCACCATCTATGCCGCAAATATCCAAGAGGACGACATGGGCAAGGCAGAAGACGAGCTGGAGCTTGTTTGCAAGGTAAAGGAATTTGCCGCAACGGAAGGCAGCGAAGTGCTTGTCATCTGCGCAAAGACGGAAGAAGAGCTTTCGCAGATGGACCCCGAAGACAAGGCTGTGTTCATGGAAGAGTTCGGCTTGGGCGAAAGCGGTCTTGATAGATTGATTAAAAAGTCCTACGCCCTGCTCGGCTTGATTTCCTACCTCACCGCAGGCGAAAAGGAAACGAGAGCCTGGACGATTACCCGTGGCACGAAAGCGCCGCAGGCGGCTGGTAAAATCCATACCGACTTCGAAAAGGGCTTTATCCGCGCAGACGTTGTCAACTGGGAAATCCTCGTAGAGCTTGGCTCGATTGCGGCGGCAAAGGAAAAGGGCAAGGTCCGTTCGGAAGGTAAGGAATATATCATGCAGGACGGCGACGTGGTTGAATACTATTTCAACGTTTCCAAGAGCAATAAGTAAAAGACAAACCGCAGGTGTTTTCACAACCTGCGGTTTTTCATTATATGCGACCGATTTCTTTCAAATAATTTTCTAAAATTTGCGCGGCGTGATAGACAAGCTCCGCGCACGGGCGTTTTTTGTAGTATTCGTTCGTTCTCGCCTCAGCCTCTCCACCGACCGTCACGGAAAGATTGTTGCCCGACAAAAGGTCGGCGCAGATTAAACTGCCGTTTTCTGCGGAAAACTGTCCGCACAGCTTTTGTACCGTAGCGTACACCTCTTTCTTATTCTGCACGTCGGGGGTAGGCAACGCCTCAATCATACCGTAAGCAACCGCCATACCGCTGACTGCGCCGCAGGTCAGACGGAGTCTGCCAAGACCACCGCCCAAGGGCAGGGTCATTTTCGATACCGTATCCGCATCTACCCCTGCTACGTCGGCAAACGCCAAAACCACCGCTTGCGAGCAAGCGTACCCTTGCTTAAAATATTCTCTTGCTTGTTCCGCCCTCGTCATCTTACTATCTCCTATGCGGTTTTCCCTAATTTTATCACAGTTTTTTATAAAACGCAAGAAGATTTTTTCATTTTTCCGTTTAAGCAATTGCAAAAAAGTGAAATATTTGGTAAAATGTGCATAGAACCATTGAATAGGAGTCGACGATTATGATTGGTGCAGTCATTGCAATGCAGAGCGAAGCAGATATTTTATTAGAGGAAATGCAGGTACAACGGTCGCTGACCGTCAGCGGTAAAACCGTCTACGTCGGCAAGGCGTATGGCAGGGATATTGCCCTTTGCATTTGCGGTATCGGCAAGGTAAACGCCGCACTCGGTACGCAACTGCTTGTCAGCAAGTTTGGCGTTGAAAAACTGCTGAATTTCGGCGTGGCAGGTGGATTAAACGAAGGGACAGAGCTTTGCGCGGTCTACCAGATTGCCGCCGCCGTACAGTTCGACTTCGACCTGACCGAATTGAACGGCACGAAGATGGGGACTTTGGACGAATACACCGAAAACTATCTTTCGACCAACCATTTTAGAGCGGATTTCCCCAAAAAGCGTTTGGGCACGGCAGACCGCTTTAACGACAGCAAGGCGGATTATGCGTTGCTGACAAAGGAATTAGAGGCAGATATTCGTGATATGGAAGGCGCGGCGGTCGTACAAGCCGCTTACTGCGCAGAATTGCCCGTCTATCTCGTCAAAGCGATTTCCGACGTCGCTGGTAGCGGCAGCACCGCAGAGCAATATTTTGCGAACAAGTCGCGCGCCCTGCAGAACTTGAAGGCAGCCCTTCCCACTTTCTTTGCAGAATTATAACACGGCAGGTTTTTATGATTGATTTAGGAACTTGGAACGAACGCCTCGCGCCCTTGTTCGCAGACGAGCGTTATCAAAAAATACGGCAATTCCTCATCGAGGAATACCGCACGCATACCGTCTATCCCGATATGTACGATTTGTATAACTGCTTTCGTTATACCCCCTTTGAAAAGGTCAAGGTCGTGCTGTTAGGACAAGACCCCTATCACGGCGAAGGGCAGGCTCACGGGCTCTGTTTTTCCGTGCAGGACGGTATCCCCAACCCGCCATCGCTGGAAAATATCTTCAAGGAACTGCAATCGGATATCGGTTGCAAAAAGCCAACGAATGGGAACTTGACCAAATGGGCAAAGGAAGGCGTGTTGCTGTTAAACACCTCCCTCTCCGTTCGGGCGCATCAAGCAAATTCCCACTCCAAATGCGGTTGGGCGTGGTTTACAGACAGCGTCATTAAGCTCATCTCCGACCAAAAAGAGAACGTCGTCTTCATTCTTTGGGGCGGAAACGCGCGCAGTAAAAAGCCGCTAATCGACGGCAAAAAACATTGTATCATCGAAAGCGTACACCCTTCCCCTTTATCCGCTTACAACGGATTTTTCGGGAGTAAGCCTTTCACGAAAACCAACGACTACCTTGCAAAGCAAGGTATTACTCCTATCGACTGGGATTTAACGAAATAATTTCACGAAACAAAAAGCAAAACGGCTACCTATTTTAGGTAGCCGTTTTTATTTTAAGATTATTCGGATTTTTCTTCGCCTTTTCCCTCGTTTTCATCCAAGGAGAAACGGCGGTAGCACATACTGCTCTGTCCGCAATAGGGGCATTTCAAATATCTGCGCGTAGCCGTGTGCATGCCTGCAAGATACGCGGCGGTAGTCGGCATAAACCGTTTGCCGCACTTTGCGCATTCAAACGCTCCGCTGTGCACTTCCAAAACAACCGCAACCGTAATCCCAGCCACTATCGTGAGCACGGCAATCACAATCAGCACGATTCTTTGCCAAACCTCAAGGTCGAAATAACCAGCAATCATAATCAGCGTAATTCCCGCTAAAAAAGCAGGTATAAATGCAATAATCCCCAGCCATAAGCTACGCTTTGCGTGCTCTCTCTCGTTAATCAATTTCATTAAGTTTTCCTCCGCATTTTGCTGATATTCGGAAGAATGCAAACGCTTTCCTGAAAGCAGTTCGTTGACGCTAACCTGCAAAATTTCGCAAAGCGGCATCATCAAGGAAACCTCGGGCAAACCGTTGCCACATTCCCATTTCGATACCGTTTTGTCGCTGATTAGCAGTTTTTCCGCAAGCTCTCGTTGCGTTAAGCCCTGCTCTTTTCGCATTTCGGCGATAAATTTTCCGATTTTAACTTGATCCATTTGCCTTCACCGTACTTCTATCTTATACCAAAACCAAAGGAATTTGCACCCCTAAAGCGTAGAGTTTATTTGATTTTTACTCTACCCCCCGTAGAATCGCCTTAAAGGAGCTTCGCAAGTATCTTTTTGAGCGCGTATTTACAATGCTCGTAGGTCAAACCGCCTTGAAAATAAGCGGTATACGGCTCTTTGACAGGGGCATCGGCGGACAATTCTATGGACGCACCCTCAACAAAGCACCCTGCCGCCATAATGACCTTGCTATCATACCCGGGCATATCCCAAGGCTCTAAGGTCACGAAGCTATCGACGGGCGACGCCTCTTGTACCGACTGGATAAAATCGCAAAGTTGCTTCGCCGTATCAAAGCGAATGGCACGCGTGATGTCCGCAGGGGTTTTGTCCAGCTTCGGGAAGTTTTCATACCCCAGCGTTTCCATACATTTGCCGATAACAAGGCTGCCCTTAATCGCCTGATTGACGGTGTGCGGCGCAAGGAATAAGCCTTGATAGAACAGACGCCAGCCGTATGCATAAGAGCCTACTTCGTTGCCGATAGAAGGCGCGGTCAATCTGCGGCCGATGAGGTCGATATAGTGTTCCTTGCCCACGATATAGCCACCCGTGGGGGCAAGACCGCCGCCCGGGTTTTTGATGAGCGAACCCACCGCTACGTCTGCGCCGACGTCGCAGGGCTCTTGCTTTTCAACGAACTCACCGTAGCAGTTATCGACAAAGATGCAGCCCTCAAAACCTTGCGCGCGAACGAAGTCGCAAATTTCACCGATTTCTGACACCGTGAACGCATCACGGAGTTCGTACCCACGGGAACGCTGAATGTAAATCATCTTCAAGGACTTGCCGATTTTTTGCATATCTTCGGCAATTTTAGCCTTGTCAAATTTACCGTCGTCGGTAAGGTCGGTGCAGGTAAAGGAAATACCGTAATCCTTCAACGAGCCGTTGCCCTCGCCGTAAATTACGCCACGAATCGTGTCGTAAGGCAACCCTGACACACAAAGCACGCTATCGCCCGTGCGAAGCACGCCAAACAGACCAACCGCCAAGGCATGTGTGCCCGACAAAATGGCAGGAGAAACGATACCGCTCTCCGCGCCCATCGAATCGGCAAACACTTCACCGAGCGTGAAACGCCCTTCGTCGCCGTAGCCGTAGCCCGTCGAGCCGTTAAAATGGCGAATCGCAATCGAATGTTTTGCAAACGCCTTTAAGACTTTTTCTTGGTTATATTCACTAATTTCGTCAGCAAGCGCAAAATTCGCCTTCAATGCCTGCTCACTTTGGTAAATCAATTCTTCTGCCGTCATATTGTTTCCTTAAAAAATCTTTCTATAATATTCTCTGCCGTTGCTTCTTCCGCAGGCACAACGACGTGGTTTTGCATACGCTTGAAAAAGGTAATTTGTCGTTTTGCGTAATTACGAGTGTTCTTTTTGATAAGCTCCATAATCTCCGTTTCAGACCAGCCCTCTTCAATGCCCTGCAAAACTTCCTTATAGCCGATGCCTTGCATGCTTTGGTTTTCAAGCGTTAAGCCCTGCGCAAGCAAGCCCTGCACTTCGTCCAACAAGCCTTGCTGTTTCATAATATCCACCCTTTGGTTGATACGCTGATACAGTCGTTCACGAGGGTGCTCAATGGACACGCACACGAAATCAAAACGAGGCGTCGGCACGTCGTTTTGTTCAGATTTTTTCTTGCCCGTCGCAAAGAAAATTTCTAAGGCTCGCACCACTCGTTTTACGTCGTTTTCGTGCAAAACACGGGCACTTTCTGGGTCTTTTTCCTGCAATAACGCATGCAATGCGGATTTGCCGTGTTCCTCGCAATACGCCTCTAACTCCGCGCGGATTTTCAGGTCAGCCCCTGCGTTGCCAAACTGGCTTTTATACAATAGCGCATTGATATAAAACCCCGTACCACCGCAGATGATAGGTACTTTCCCTTCGGAAAGCAACCTCTCTACAATAGGCAAAGCCAGCTTTTCATAGTCACTGACGGTAAAAGCCTGCTTGGGGTCGGCAACGTCTAGCATATGATGCTTTACCCCTTCCATTTCTGCAAGGGTAGGCTTTGCCGTGCCGACGTCCATACCACGATAAATCTGCATGGAATCCGCCGAAACAATCTCTGTATTCAGTTGTTTTGCGCACTCGATGGCAAGGGAGGATTTCCCCGATGCCGTACAGCCGCAAATCACCAAAACCTTTGCCATTACAGCTTCCTTTTAAACATTTTTTCCAACTCCGTCTTAGTGATTTTCGTCACTACCGGTCTGCCGTGAGGGCATTTTAAGCCCATATTGCCGTCCATCATCTCAAACAACTTGTCAATTTCTGCCTGCGTGATATCCATACCGCCTTTTACCGCCGCTTTGCACGCCGCCATTGCCAGCTTATCACGGAGTAGTTCGGTCAACTTAATCGAACGGAAACCGCTGACGTCGCCCAAAATCTCATTGAAGAACGTATCTACCTTCATCCCCTGCAACAAAAGAGGAATTGCAGAAATCGCAAAGGTGTTGTTTTCTTTTCTTTCAATGGTAAAGCCCATCGCGCGAATATCCTCGATGCGTTCCTCAATGAAAGTCGCTTCAAATGCATTCAGGCGCAATTCGTGCGGCAACAACATCGGCTGAGAAGAGGTTGCCTTATTCTCCATCTGGGCGCGCAACTTGTCAAAAATCAAGCGCTCGTGCGCGGCGTGCTGGTCGATGAGCAACACCTCGTCATTTCTTTCATACATCAAATAGGTATTGAACAGCTTGCCTACGTAGCGGCAGGAATCAACGTCAATTCGATAGGTTTGATGCTCTTTTTCCAGCTGTTCTAAGTAGCGTTTATTCTCCTCGAAAATATCCGCTTCCTCTGCCTTCTTTGCTTCTTCCGCCGTTTTGTTGGGACTCTCTACCCGAAGAATGTTCGGTTCAAAGAACAGGTCGGGGAATTTCTTATGCAGTTGCTGCGCCGCTTTAATCCTGTCACATTTACGGAACAAGCCTTTGGCGCGTTGCTCCTCTTCAGTAACCAGGTCGCCCGTGTATTCGGGAATGTCCTCCTTTTTGTAGGTAGGAACGTACCCGTCGTCTGGATCGACGTCACTAAAGGGCAATTCTACCCCGGGGATTTTCTTCAAGGCTTCCCTATCCAGCTGTTTGCCCTCACTCTTTTCCAGCTGATACAAGACGGGAGACGTTTTCTTTTCTTCGTCAAGCAAGGTAGACTTATAGCTTACCTCAGGACAACGAAGAACGCTCTCCGTCTTTTCCTCGACGCTCGTTTCTTCTTCCGGCGTAAGGGTAGGCAACAGCGCCTCACTGACAGGTTTTTCTTCCACCTGCATGGTGTACTTGGACGGAACGATATACTCCATCGCCCTCGATTGCCCGTCCAAGACCGCAGAAATAACCGAGTAAATACACCCGTAAATCATCTGATTGTCCGCAAAACGAACGTCAATTTTGTTGGGATGTACGTTAACGTCCACAATCTGCGTAGGCACGGTAATATGCAGAACGTAGAACGGATATTGACGTTTCATAAGATAGCTTTGATACGCCCCGGAAATCGCCGCGGAAACGGTAGCGTTGACAACGTATCTGCCGTTTAAAAAGACGCTTTGATAGGATTTATTCGGCTTTGAAAAGTTCTGATTGCCGATATAACCACGCAATTTTATACCGTGCCGTTCTGCGTTAATTTCATAGCAGTTTTGCAAAATGGACGGACCGTACACGCCAACGATTGCCTCTTCGTCCCCACCACCAAACGATTGCAAGACCTTCTTGCCGTCTACATAGTAGGTAAACGCAATGTGTGGACGGTTCAAGATGAATCTTGAAACGACGTTGGTGATGTCCGTTTCCTCCCCCTTATCTGATTTCAAGAAGGTATATCGAACGGGTGTGTTATAAAAGAGCGTTTCCACCGAAACGTCCGTACCATTCTCGCCAGACGACGGCATGATTTGCCCCAGCTCGCCCCCATTTGAGGTCAGGGAATAACATTCCCCGTCTACCGTTTTTGAAGTGATCGTCATACGGGACACCGATGCAATCGAAGCGACCGCCTCACCTCTAAAACCTAAGGTCAGGATATTTTCCAAATCCTCCGCCTTAGCAATCTTACTGGTAGCGTGCGGCAAAAAGGCAGACTGTAAGTCGTCACGAGCAATCCCACAGCCGTTGTCCACGACACGAATTAACTGTTTGCCGCCCTTTTCGATACTGATTTCTATCTCCGTGGAGCCTGCGTCGATGGCGTTTTCCACCAGTTCCTTCACGACGGAATACGGTCTGTCCACCACTTCGCCAGCGGCAATTCGATTGTATACCTTAGCAGGCAATATATTGATTTTTGCCATATCAATTCTCCGAATTTACTTTTTCCTTTAGGTCGCTGAGCAGTAGCAATGCCTGCATCGGCGAAAGAGTGTTGACGTCCGTATCCTGCAAGATTTTTTCCACCTCGCAAAGCTCACGCACGGCAGGCTCATCCTCGACAACTTCCAAGACACCACCCTTCGTAATGTCCTTCTTTTCAAGCGCCTTCAAAATGGATTTCGCCCTCGTCGTGATTTCCTTGGGAACGCCTGCAAGCGAGGCTACTTCAATACCAAAGCTTCTGTTTGCGCCGCCCTTGGCAATCTTTCTCAAGAATACAACAGCGCCGTTCAATTCACGGACGGTGATTTTATAATTTTTGATGCCGTCCATGCTGTTTTCAAGCTGTGTCAGCTCGTGATAATGGGTGGCAAACAATGTTTTAGCGCGCACCTTTTCTGCCAAGAATTCGATGACCGCCCAAGCAATCGACAAGCCGTCAAAGGTACTGGTACCCCTGCCCACCTCGTCCAAAATCAAAAGGCTGTCAGAGGTGGCGTTCAAAAGGATTGTAGCCACTTCCGTCATCTCGACCATAAAGGTACTTTGGTCAAAAATGAGGTTATCGCTTGCGCCTACACGGGTAAAGATACGGTCAATCACGTGGATTTCCGCCGACTTTGCAGGCACAAAACAGCCAATGTGTGCCATGACGGCAATCAAGGCAACCTGTCTCATGTAGGTACTCTTACCCGCCATATTCGGGCCGGTGATAATCGCGCAACGGTTTTCGTGGTTGTCAAGCAGAGTATCGTTGGGCACGAAGCGTTCCTTCGATACCGCCTCTACGACGGGATGTCTGCCGTCTACAATAGACATTTGCGACCCTGCTTCTTTCATCACGGGGCAGACGTATTTTCGTTCCTTTGCAACTGTTGCAAACGAAACCAAACAGTCAAGCAACGCAATCGACGAGGAAACACGCTTCAATTCGTCAATGCGGTTAAACAAGGCACGCAGTAGTTCGTCATATAGCTTTGCCTCTAAGCGCAAAGCACGCTCCTTACCCGTTAAAATCTTCTCCTCTAAAACTTTCAATTCCTCGGTGATATACCGTTCGCCCGTCGTCAAAGTCTGCTTACGGATATATTCCGCGGGCGCTTTGTCCTTCAGGGAATTGCTGATTTCAATGTAATAGCCAAACACTCGGTTATAGCCGATTTTTAAGGTCTTGATGCCCGTGCGTTCCCGTTCGGAAGCCTCCATATCCAAGATGACCTGGTGACTATCGCGGGTGAGAGCGCGAAGCTCGTCCAGCTCCTTACAATACCCGGCGCGGATATATCCACCGTCCTTCATCAGGGCAGGCGGCTCGGGTGTGATCGCCGCAGACAACAGATCCGCAAGGTCGGATAAGTCCAAAAGCCCATCGTAAACGTCCTTTACAATCTCAGAATTGAACCCGATGAGTTGGAATTTTAAGGTGGGCAAAGCATTCAAGGACGATGCCAGCGCAACGCAATCCCTCGGCAGGAAATTGCCGTTAGAGATTTTACCAGAAAGACGTTCCACGTCCTTGACTTCGCGCAAGGTATCCGCAATCGTCATGCGCGCGACCGAGGCGTTAACAAGCTCGGCAACGCCCTGCTGACGGTAGACGATTTGGTCTACGCTCTTTAAGGGCGAGAGCAGCATATTATACAAGAGTCTTGCGCCCATCGCCGTCTTCGTCTTGTCCAGCACCCAAAGCAGCGAGCCGTATTTCTTGTTCTCCGCATTGTTGCGGACAAGCTCTAAATTGCGAACGGCAACGCTGTCTAAAACCATGAACTGTTCGCGATTGATGAGCTTGATTGTGTTCAAGTTGGTCAGGGCGTGCTTTTGCGTTTCGCGCAAATACTCCACAAGAGCGCCCGCCGCAGAAATAACCCCTTCCTTTGCGGCAATTCCGTACGCCGCCAGGGAGACCGCCCCAAACTGCGTCAAAAGGTTCTTTTCTGCATGCTTGACGTTAAACGCCCACGGCAAATAGCAGGAGAACGGCGGCAAGAGGTTGTGGCGCACTTCCTTAAAACCTTTGGTTGCAAGCAAAGCCTCTTCGTTGCAGATGATTTCCACCGCACCGATTTTTAATAAATGTCCGATGAGCTCCTCTGCCGATTTTGCGCCCGTAAATTCCTGCGCGCAAAATTCACCCGTCGTGATGTCCGTCCAGGCAACGGAGCAATAGTCGTCCTCTTTGTACACGCAAGCGATGTAGTTGTTTACTTTCTCGTCAAGCATTCCCTCGTCAATCAGCGTACCTGCCGATACGACACGGATAACGTCGCGTTCGACAAGCCCCTTTCCCGCCTTGGGCTCGGTCAGCTGTTCGCAGATAGCGACCTTTTCGCCTGCCGCCACCAGCTTTGCAATATAGGCATCCGCCGCGTGGAAAGGTACGCCGCACATCGGCGCGCGCTCTGCAAGGCCGCAATCACGACCCGTAAGCGTTAAATCTAAAAGCTTTGATACCTTTACTGCATCGTCAAAAAACATCTCGTAAAAATCCCCAAGGCGGTAAAAGAGCACCGCATCAGGGTATTTTTCCTTGACGGAAAGATAATGTTGCATCATTTGTGAAAGCGCCATATTCGCACCTACCTTATTCGTTTTCCGACGAAAGTAAATCGCCGTACAGAGAAATGCCGTTTGCCCTCGTAATCTTCAAGCGGACGAAATTGCCTACCTCGTCCTTTTCGCTTGCAAAGTAGCCCATACGACCGTATTCGTCACGGCCAAGGTACAGACCCTTCTTTTCGTCGTAGCCCTCGCAAAGAATTTCCACTTCTCTGCCGATATATTTTTCCGACTTTGCGCGGGTGAGGGAGTTCACCAACTCCACAAGGCGCATAATTCTATCCTTTTGGACGTCTTCAGGAATTTGATTTTCCATCTCCGCAGCCTTCGTGCCTTGGCGTTTGGAATAGACGAAGGTGAACGCCGAAGCAAAGTCCGCCTTTTTCACCAAGTCCTCCGTCAGCAGATAATCCTCTTCCGTTTCCCCAGGGAAACCGACGATAATGTCCGTCGTCAGCTCCGCCTCCGGGAAATAACTGCGGAGCATTTCCACCTCCGCAAGGTATTTTTCACGGGTATAACGACGGTTCATTGCTTTTAGAATATCGTTCGAGCCGCTCTGCACAGGCAAATGCACGAGGCGCATGATTTTGCGATGCTTTTGCATCACTTTTACGACCTCTTCGTTGAAATCCTTGGGGTGGCTGGTCATAAATCTGAGACGGAATTTGCCCTCGATAGAGGCAACCATATCCAAAAGCTCCGCAAAGCTCACCCCCAGACCGTCCGTGCCGTAGGAGTTGACGTTCTGCCCAAGCAGGGTAATTTCCTTGTACCCCTCGGCAACCAAACGCTTTACCTCAGCAACGATATTTTCAGGCTTTCTCGAACGCTCCCTGCCACGCACGTAGGGAACGATGCAGTAGGAGCAAAAGTTGTTACAACCGTACATAATGTTCACCCAAGCGTTGGGATAGCTGGTACGGTACGCGCCGTCGTATTCGACGATTTCCCCTTCCTTTTCACGGATGCAAACGACACGCTTTTTGCCTGCAAGCTTTTCTTTGATAAGCGCGCCAAGCTCCTCTAAATTCAGCGTACCGAACATGACGTCGATAAACGGGAACTTTTCCTTCAAGGTTTCCGCTTTGCCCTTCTCCTGCATCATACAACCGCCCACGGCGATGATGAGGTTAGGGTTTTTCTTTTTCATTTGCTTTAATGCGCCTATGTTCCCAAACGCATGGTTTTCCGCATTTTCTCGAATACAGCAGGTGTTGAACAAAATCAAATCTGCATCTTCAATCGTTTCCGTCGGGGTATAACCAAGTTCTTGCAACATCCCTGCCATCTTTTCCGATTCGTGCAGGTTCATTTGGCAACCATAGGTGATAATCTTGTATTTCTTGTCCATTGTTTCCTTATCCAGCGCCACGAAAGAAATGGGCGCACTCTTCCAGTATTGTTTCTATTATACTCTTTTTTAAAGACTTTATCAAGTCTTTGAGAAAAAAAACAGCCTTTTTCTTCATAAAAAAGTAAAAAAAACAAATACTGCCTACTGATGAAAGTAGTTAAAAAGATATTTCTCGTGGTGATATGCGCAGGTTTGGCTTTTGCGCTTGCTTTTTGCGGGTATTTTTTTATAGCGACAAAACAGGTAAATCTGGATGAAACCAAGCTATTACTGCCCGACACGCAGGTGGTTATCTACGACCAAAACAATGAAAAAGTCCCCTCCTCTTTCTCCTTTTCAAAACGGAGCGTTGTTGCATTAGAGGACTTACCCTCCCATTTGCCGTCCGCATTCGTCTGCACGGAAGACAAGCGGTTTTATTCCCACCACGGCTTTGACCTCATCGGCATCGGGCGCGCAAGCCTCAAAAACATCACAAGCGGCGGGTTTTCGCAAGGCGCGTCCACCATCTCGCAGCAGCTGATTAAAAACACACACCTGACCCTGGAGAAAACCATCGGAAGAAAGCTGAAAGAATTTAAGCTGACACGGCAATTAGAGCGCCGATACTCTAAGGACGAAATCTTAGAAATCTATCTAAATACCATTTATTTTGGGCACAACCGATACGGCATTTCCGATGCCGCAGAGTTTTATTTTAACAAAGAGGCTGGGCAGTTGACCGCCTCGGAAAGCGCTCTGCTTGCCGCCTTAGTCAAAGCGCCCAACCATTATTCGCCTTTCAAAAACCCTGAAAAATCACTCGCGAGGCGCAACGTCGTTTTGCGGTTGATGTTCGAGCAAAACGCGCTGACAGAAAAAGAGTATAAAAGCGCCTTAAACGCACCCCTGCCCACCCTTAATTCCACAATAAACGCAAGAACCTACAACCATTTTGCGATTGAGGAAATGGACCAAATCCTTGAAAATTTGGGCGCAACAGCAAACGGAAAGATTGAACTGTTCACCTGTTTGAATACGAAAACGCAAGCCGCATTAGAGGAAGCGTCGAAGGGCCTTGACAGCGATAAAACCAGCATCGTTGTAAACAACGAAACGCGTGGCGTAGAAGGGTACTTTTCCACCGTGCCGATGATAAAACGCTCCCCCGGCTCGTTAATCAAGCCGTTAATCGTTTACGCGCCTGCCTTTGAGGAAGGATTACTCTCCCCTGCCAGCCAGATTTTGGACGAACGCACAGACTTTGGCGGTTATTGTCCGAAAAATTACGGAAACGAATACCACGGCTACGTCAGCGCGCGCACCGCTATTGCCAAGAGCTTGAATATCCCTGCCGTCAAAACCTTAAACAGCTTAACCGTAGGAAAAGCCAACGAATACGCGCAAAAAATGGGATTAGAAATCCCGCAAAACGACCAGACGCTTGCCGTTGCTTTGGGCGGAATGGAATACGGATATTCTTTTTTCTCGCTCATGGACGGATTTACGGTATTTGCAAACGACGGAAGATATGCACCAAGCCATTTTATCCGTGAAATACGCCAAAACGGGCAGACAATCTACCGCCGTGAGGAGAAGGAACGCACCGTTTTTTCCCCTGAAACCGCCTACTTGATTACGGATACCCTGCGCTCTGCGGTCAAAGAAGGAACGGCAAAGCGGTTGCGCCCCATGCCCTTTGAGGTTGCTGCAAAGACAGGTACAGTAGGCGTTGGCGACAAAAATACCGATGCGTATACGGTTGCCTATACGAGCGGTCATACCGTCGGCGTATGGCTGGGGAACGCCGACAATTCCCCCGTTGCCACGACGGGCGGCGGCTTACCTTGCGAGGCCGCTTGCACGATTTTAGAGGGAATTTATAAAGACGTTTTACCAGACAATTTTGACCGACCCATAGGCGTTAAAGACGTCCCCCTCGATAGACACGCCTTAGAGCAAGAGCATCGAATGATGATAGCAGATTCAATCGCCCCTATCACAGAAATTAAATACGAATTATTCGACGGCAGGTATGCGCCAAAGGAACAATCCGACCGTTTCTCTATCCCGAAAATTGCTACCCCTAAGATTGCATTTTTAGACAAGAAAGTTTATATCACCTTTGAGGCTACGCCCCCGAATTATTATCGTTATCGAATCTATAAAAAAGCCAACGGGAAAGAGGAAATGATTTACGACGGCGAAAGTTTTACGGAATTTGTGGACGATGCGTTAGAGGCAAACACCGCTTATCAATACGCCGTGCAGGCATATTACCAGCAGAATTTTGGCACAATTATCACTCTCCCCACCGTTTTTACGCCAAAAAAAGGCGCGCCGCCGATTGCGAACGCGCCTTGGTGGGAACGATAAACGCCCCAATACTTTTATGGAATTTGAGAAAGAATATACGCCAAGTCCTCGTCGGCAATCGGCGAGGATTTCCCGTCCACGGATTGTAAGCGCACCGCCTCGTTGCGAAGGTAGGAACAGTCGATAGGCTTGGGCGTGCCCAGCAAACGCATAAAATTCTCGCGATAGATTTTATCACGCAGAGGCTTAGCGAGATTTATGCCGCAGAAGGGCTCATCAGCATAGATATGCTGGCTACTCGTTTCCAAAAACTGCCGTAAAAAGGTAGGACGGCGCTGAAAGGAAACCTCCCAGTTTTCGTCCTTCGGGAAGGCGTAGTAGTCCGTTCCGTAAAAAATACGATCCTGATGCTTAATCCAGAACGGCAACCACTTATCCCACTCTTTTTGCATATAGATGAGCTGTTCGCCGCCCGGCGTGATATCCACGAGGGTGTTCGGATAGGAGAAAAAGCGCTCCGCCGCGGCGAGGTCCTCAGACATAAAGCCAAAATGCGCAAGAATCAGCCGCAGTTTAGGGAATTTCTCCATTACGCGAAATGCCTGCGCCGTCAGCTCCTCCTTCGAAGGATAAGAATCGTCGTAAACACGCCCCGTTTGAATATCGTACTCAGTTGCCTTCGCGATATCCCAATTCCTCGAAGGGTTGGCAATATGCATCAAAACGGGGTAGCCGTTTTCCTGCATAAAGGCGTAAAAGCGATCGTAAACGGGGCTGTCGACGGGCAAGCCCCAAATTTTTACTAGCGAGGGATAGCCATCCAGCATCTTTATCCCGTCATAGCCGACGGAAAGGTAGCGCTTTGCTTGCGAAAGGAAGAACTCTGCAACCGCCTCGACGTCGCTGTGATCCGAGGGATGTTCCAATGCCGCAAAAGCGTATGCATCAGGGGAGAACGCCCATTTTAGATACAGACCCTTGATATTTTGCATTTCCCGAAAGCCCGCCTTCTCGTCATAGGGTAAGCTTAAGAAGCATTTCTTTTCCGTACCCGTGGCGGCAAATTCTTCGCGAAAAATCTCCACCATTTCAGGCAAAGGAATGTCGAATTTGTAATGTACGTGTAAATCAAACACCTTTTCCATAGTACACCTTGTTCACCTTGATTATTGTTTTTTTGTATTCATATAAACGGTACAGCTTTTTGGAGAAACCGCCTGCGTACAGCTTGGCAAAGACGAACTTTTCGCAGCCTTTTAACTCGTCGATGTATTTTTGCGGTGTCATAACGTGCTCTTTGGTAAAGAGGAGGGTTTCGTTTTCATACGCCCTCGGGTCGTCAATGCCGTAGACCTCGCTTACGCCCACCTCGTTGATCGGGTTTCTGCGCTTAGACATCTTCGCCGCAAAGATAGTATAGGCGTCCACCAAAAGCACCACTTTTTCAAAGTGTTCAGATAAACGTCCCGCGAGGCTTTGCATTTCCTCAATGGTCAAGTACATGCTGACGCCTTCCATTACGACGATGGCGGCATCCGTTTCAGGAATTGCTGACAGCCAACCGCTTTCCCTTGCATCACCTGCAAGCATTTTATAGGTATCCGTTTCCGTGTAGTAGCGTTTTCGCTCTTCAATGACCTGCGGAAAATCGAGGTCGTACCATTTATGATTATTTGCGCCCACTCTTAAAATACGGCTGTCCAGTCCGCAACCGATATGCAAGATAACGGCGTTGGGCATATCCGACGTTTGCTGTTTTAACCATTCGTCAAAGACCGCCGAACGCACACCCATATAATAAGCAAGCCATTTGGATTTTGCTTTCCCTTTTAAGGAAAAGCCTTCTTGTTCCCAAATTTCCTCGGCTTTTTTGTCGTCGAGGAACAAGCCCTTCTTGCTGACGTAGGATTTGCCGTATAACGGAATATATAAAGTCTTGTTTACACTATTCATATATGCCCTTCATTTTCTTGTTATCAGTATATTTATCATAGCATAAAATAAAAATAATTTCAACGGTTTTTTACAATTCCCTCAAATCCCTCTCAAAATTACATAACAAAATGGAGATGGGATCTTTCCCCTCTCCATTTTGTGGCGCAGAGAGAGGGATTTGAACCCTCGTAGACATTCCTGCCTAACACGATTTCGAATCGTGCGCGTTCAGCCGCTCCGCCATCTCTGCAAACAGCCTACTTATTATATATGATTTTCCTTGAAAAATCAACTGTTTTTAACTACTTTTCAAAAAAATATCCGCCGTACTTTTGACATACAGCGGATATTCTCTTTCTTTACATCAGCGTGATCATCAGCTGAGAAGCCAAAACGACCAACACGAGCGCAATCGGATAGGTAGACGCATACGCAGATGCAACGTCGTCCGTCTTCGCCGTAGAAATCAGCGTGCCCAGCGCAGGCGTCGAGGTCATACCGCCCGTAATCGAACCAAGGTTATTAAGCAGAGGTAATTTCAAGACGTATCTACCCAAGAAATAACCAACTACAAGAGGCGCAATCGTCATCACTAAACCGCCGACAAAGCCCCAAATAACGATAGCTGCACCGCCGTTTGCGGAAATTTGCTCTACCAAGGATACACCGCCGTGAACACCTGCGCCCAAAAGGAAGAGCGCCAAGCCGAGCTCACGCATAACCTTGAGAGTGCCTTCTTTCACCTCTAAAGACAGCTTGCCGATGTGACCAAAATGCCCAAATACGAGGCACATAATCAAGACGCCGCCCGTCGTGCCAAGCGAGAAGCAAGGTCCGTTGTACCCTTCACCCGTCAAGGGAATCGTGATGGAACCAAGCAACAAGCCGGAAACAATCGCAAGCGCAAAAGGCATAAAACCAAAATCCTCTACCTTGAAGAACTTAGAATAATCTCTAACTTCTTCTGCGCCGCCGATCTTCAAAAGTTCGCGTTCCTTATTCATATCCGCTTTCAAGAATTTAGGCAAAAGCTGAACGAACAATACGACACCGACGACGCCCATGGGATAAGCGATTGCATGGCCGAGTGTAATCAAGGATTCAAAGCTTGCATCTGCCGCATCCTTCGCTGCAGAGAAACCGGGCGTAGAAGTCAATGCGCCCGAAAGTACGCCAGCCCAGTATTCAGGGCCGTAATCGGTAAACAACGTACAAAGTACCGCAACCAGCGTACCCGTCAAAATGATGACAATCCCTAAAACGATATACGTTTTGAAGTTTTTCGCAAGATTTTTGAAGAAGTTCGGGCCAGCGATGAAACCAACGCTGCCAACGAACAAAATCAAGCCGATGTTCTGTACAGGACCTTTCAAGTATTTAACAACCGTAGAATCTTCCGTCAGGTGGAAACCCGAGAAAACACCTGCGTTTGCAGGCACGAGCGTACAAAGGTAGCCAACCAAAATCGCCACCAAGAATACACCTGCCGTACCAAGCGTGACACCTTTAATATTGATACCACCCAACAAATACCCAACGCCGATTACTAAGAATGCAATTACAAACAGCACGAAGGTTGTACCAAAGTTCAAGATATTGCTTACCGTTTCCTTACCGATTTCAACATCTGGATTGTTCTTATCGGGGACCATTTTAGGATTGTTGATTGCAGAGATGATACACCACGTCGCCAAAGCCGCAACGACCACTGCCGCAAGGACAATCCAAAGCCATTTCAGGCTTTTTTTGTTTTTTACATTTCCCATTTTTATTTCTCCATATTCCGCACAAAAACGCACAAAGCGTACCTTCGTGCGTTTTGTCGGATTGATTATTTCATCTTTTTCCTATTAGTTTGCTTGACGTCTGTAATCAGGCAAGAGCTTAGGAGAGCGTACTTCCGTGGAAATGCCTGCCTCTTCCAACTCTTTCTCAAACGCATCAACGTGCGACAGCGTCAATTCTTTCAACTCTACGGTCTTGTACTTTTCGCCAGCCTGCTGACCTGCGTTTCTGCCGAATACGATGATGTCGAGCAAAGAGTTACCCATCAAACGGTTCGTGCCGTGGATACCGCCTACTGCCTCGCCCGCAACGTACAAGTTTTCGATGCACGTCATACCGTTTGCGCCGATGTCCAAACCGCCGTTCTGATAATGCAAGGTCGGGTAAATCAAAATCGGTTCTTTACGAATGTCGATACCGTACTTACCGAACATACGAAGCATTGCAGGAATACGCTTTTCAATCGTACCCTCGCCGTTCAAAATGTCGATAAGCGGAGTATCCAACCATACGCCTTCGCCGTCCGTCGTCTTGATACCGTTGCCGTTTTCTTTACATTCCTTGATAATCGAGGATGCCGTTACGTCACGGGTTTCCAAGGAATACACGAACGCCTCGCCGTTCTTGTTGACGAGCTGTGCGCCCAAGGAACGCACCTTTTCCGTAACGAGCGCGCCGTAAATCTGCGTGGGTTCTGCCGCGCCCGTGGGATGATATTGCAGGGTTTCGGGATAGAGCAGCTTTGCGCCTGCGCGATAGCCAAGCACCAAGCCGTCTGCCGTTGCGCCGTAATGGTTGGACGTAGGGAAGCCTTGATAATGCAATCTGCCTGCGCCGCCCGTTGCGATAACAACGGTCTTGGCTCTTGCCACCATAATTTCCTGCGTTTCCATATTCATCAGCACCGCACCTGCAACCTTGCCGTCGGTGTCCTTAATGAGTTCGATTGCCGAGGTAAAGTCCACAACGGTGATGCCACGGTTGAATACTTCGTCGCGAAGGGTACGCATAATTTCCGAACCGGAATAGTCACGGCAAGCGTGCATACGCTTTCTGGACGTACCGCCGCCGTGCGTGGTAACCATCGTGCCGTCCTCTTCCTTGTCGAACATAACGCCGAGGTTGTTCAGCCACAAAATCGCCTCGGGAGCTTCGTTTACAAGCTTGTAGAGAAGTTCGGGCTTGTTCTTGAAGTGGCCGCCGCCAAGCGCGTCCAAATAATGGGTTGCAGGGCTGTCGTTGGGCTTGTCAGCCGCCTGAATACCGCCCTCTGCCATCGCCGTGTTCGCATCGCCCAAGCGAAGCTTGGTGACGATCATAACGTTTGCGCCTCTCTGATGCGCCTCAATCGCCGCAGAAGAGCCAGCGCCGCCACCGCCGATAACTAATACGTCCACGTCGTAATCAATCTTAGAAAGGTCGATTTCCATATCCTTAACACGGGAATGGCCCTGCAACAATACTGCAAGCTCGTGCGAGACCTTGCCGCCTTTGTTTTGACCGACCTTCAATTCTTCGTACGCAGAAGTGATATAGTCGGGGTGAAACTTAGCAAGCACAGCCTCCTTTTCCTCAGCGGTCAGTCTTTCATGCAGTTTTTCAATACGGGAAGCGCGGCTTGCTTCTACTTTTTTCATCGATTCAAGTTGTTCATCGGTATATTGATACATGTCGCGTTCCCCTATTATTTTTCAATTTCTCTCGTATTATAGAGGTGTTTCTGTTCTTCCAAAGGCGTGTTCATAATTGCCTCCAACGCCGCCTTGCAATCCCCTGCATCAATTTCTGCAACGCGGTTGATGAGGTGCTGGCTGTCCGGCGCAAGGTATTTACCCGTCAGACGACGAGCAAGCACCGCTACCTGAGGATGGGAAATCCCTGCAGGACAACGGGAAGAGCATACGCCGCACATTACGCAGTCAAAGCTCTCCTCAGCGCACTTTTCGTATTCGCCACGCTGAGCGTATGCAATATATTGCATAACGTTCAATTCCTGCGTACAGCTCTTGGTGCAAGCATTACAGCCGATACAAGAATAAATTTCAGGATACAGCTGCATCATAATCTGCTGAGTGGGCTTAATCTTTTCAATGTCGTATACCTGCTTTAGCAAGGGGAAGAAAGGCAGAGTTGCAACGTACATACCCTCCTCAACCTTCGTTTGGCAAGCAAGGCAGGTCTTGAGTTCCTGCTCGCCCTTGATACGGTAAATGGTCGCGCAAGCGCCACAAAAACCGTTACGGCAACCACAGCCGCGTACCAACTGGTACCCAGCGTATTCCATTGCCTTCATAATCGTCAAGCTTTCCGGCACCTGATAGCGTTTGCCGAAAAGAAATACGTTTACCATTTTTTCCATAGTGTTTTTACTCCTTAATACTCGTCGGGAAGTTCGTCCAGTTCGTCCATGCGGAAAACGGGGCCGTGCTTGCATACGAATTTGTCGCCTACGTTGCATCTGCCGCATTTGCCAACGCCGCACTTCATGCGAAGCTCCAACGTCGTGTAGACACGGGATTTTTCAAAGCCAAGTTCCAAAAGTCCCTGCAACGTGAACTTAATCATGATGGGAGGACCGCAAAGCACCGCCGTCATGTTCTTATCTAAACCAAGCTCTTTGACGTACGAAGGTACGAAACCAACGTGGTCATCCCAACCCTCTTGAGGGCGGTCAATCGTCAGATAAACTTCAAAGTTCGGCTCGTTCTTCCATTCGGTTTGGATTTCTTCGAAATCCACGAGGTCGTCTGCGCTTCTTGCGCCGTAGACGATAACCACTTTGCCGTAGTTTTCACGGTAATGGCGTACGTAGTTGATAACGCTACGCAAAGGCGCAAGACCGATACCACCTGCGATAAAGAGCAAATCCTTGCCCTTGAAATCCCCTTCCACGGGGAAGTTCTTGCCGTACGGGCCACGAACGGTGACCATCGCGCCAACCTCTAAAGCGTGCAATACCGTGGTAACGCAACCGCATTTTTTAATGGAGAATTCCATATATTCTTGGTTCGTAGGCGACGAGGTAATGGAGAACATACATTCGCCAACGCCGGGTACGGATACCATCGCGCATTGACCGGGCATATGCTGGAACAGCTTTTTGCCGTCCGTGCCAACCACGCGGAAGGTCTTAACGTCGGGCGTATCTTTACGAATGTCGGTGATGACACCCACTTTAGGAATTAAAGTTTCGTTAATCATTCTTTTTACCCCCTAACGTTTTGATAACCTTGACAATGTTCAAGTTCTGCGGACACTTATTGACACATCTGCCACAGCCTACGCAGGAATACATACCGTCGTTTTGGGACGGGAAGTATACAAGCTTATGCATAAATCTTTGACGGAAACGCTGCATCTGCGTGTTGCGGCTGTTACCGTGCGCCATCAGCGTGAAATCCGAATACATACACGAATCCCAGCAACGATAACGAAGTACGCCTTCGCTCGTCTTGAAATCGCGAATGTCAAAGCATTGACAAGTCGGGCATACAAACGTACACGTACCGCAACCAAGGCAAGCCTCGGAAAGCTCCGTCCAAGCGCCGTCACCAAACAAATCGTTCAGGTTTTCAGGCTTGAATCTCGAAAGGTCAAGCGCCGCGTAAGGCAACGCAGAAAGCACCGCTTTCGTTGCCGCCTGTTGCGTAGCAACAGCTTCTTCGCCGCCCTCTGCAAACAATGCAGACAGCTTTGCGGTGAGCTCCTCACCCTTTTGCGTGTTTGCCTGCCAGTAAAGATTCTCTCCGTCAAGCCACGTGGTCACGTCGCCACAAGGCGCAGTCGCATCAATCCCGAATACGCCGCAGAAACAGCTTTCCTCGGGCTTGGAGCAAGCCAAAGTCACAACGACGCCTGCGTCACGCTTTGCCTTGTAGTAGGTGTCTACGGGGTCAGCAAGGAAGACCTTATCCAAAACCTCTATCGCCTTATAATCGCACGCCTTTACGCCAAACAATACGAAGGGCTGCTGAGCCTTGCGAATGTCAACGACTTCCAGCACCTTGCCGTCCGTCTTGAATTTCATCATATTCTCGCTCTGAGGGAAGAACGCGTCCTTGGGGGATTTTACCGTCTTCAAGATTTCTAAAGAAACCTCTTCCGCCTCCGACCAAGGGCCGTAGTTTACCTGCCCTGCGCGTTTGATGGGCAGTATCAAAGGCATCTTTGCCGAAATTGCCGCATACAATGCGTTCAAATTTTCTTTTGCAATCTTCAACATTATTTTGCCTCCCCTTTGAATACGTCGCTAGCCTCTAAATCCCCTTCGGTATAAGAAGTCAAGGGCGTTTTGCCTTCTGCCGTTTCCCCTGCCTGATATTCACCGTAGAAGGTGTCGATGTCCTTGATGAACTTTCTGTTCAAAAGGTGCAAAGGAATGTTTTGAGGGCATACGCGGCTACATTCGCCGCAGTCGGTACAGCGACCCGCCACGTGGAACGCACGGATAATGTGGAACATCTGTTCCTCAAATTCACTGTCGTTTGCCTTTGCGGAAATACCCGATGCAGGGTTGTCGAATACGCACTTGATGCAAGAACAAGCAGGACATACGTTTCTGCAAGCATTACAACGGATACATTTCGACAACTGCGATTTCCAGAACGCAAAGCGTTCGTCTTCCGTCATCGCCTCTAATGCAGCAACCTCTGCAAAGCGGTCAACCTCTCTTGCCGGGCGTTCGGTCAAAACGATTTCCTCGTCTTTTACCTGATGCGTCTTGTTGCATACCGCGCACTTAGAAAGCACAACGTCCGCCTTTGCAAACGTCGTTTCTCCTGCAGGAGAAAGCGCCTTTACTTCCTTGTCTACAACTTCAACCCCCGACACAAAGGACGCGCCTTGCGCCTTCATCTTTTCAATGTCCAGCTTTCCACGGCATTCTACCGCAATAACGTAGACGTTTTCACGGTTAATACGGTGTTCTTTTACAAGCTGATTGAAGCTATAAGTATCGCAGGGCTTTAAGAAGACAGCCGTCTTACCCTCTTTCTTTGCGATTTGGATTAAATATTTGGAAAGATTTGCACCGCAGAACCAGTCGTAGACAAAATCCTTCAATTCCTCTACGCTCTCAAAGCTTGCAGGGGAAGGGTCGTAGCAAAAATCACCTTTCTTCCAACCGATAACACGCGCTACTTCGCCGCTTTCTAAGAGCTGCTTTGCGCGTTCCAGCATTTTCAATTCCACTTCTCTCATCTTATTCGCCCTCCTTTACACGAAGGTCGGTAAGGCGTTTGTTTTCGCCAAGCTCGGTAATTTGTTTCACAAAATCGTTCATAACAGCTGAGAATTTTGCGCCCTCTGCCGCAGAAACCCACTCGATACGGGTGCGTTCTTTCTCAATGCCCATATAGTTCAAGAAGCTATACAGGAGCGCCATTCTTCTTCTGGTATAATAGTTGCCCGTTACGTAATGGCAGTCGCCAGGGTGGCAACCGCAAAGGATGACACCGTCTGCGCCCTGCTGAAACGCCTTCAACACGAACATGGGGTTGACACGGCAGGAACAAGGCACACGGATAATCTTTACGTTTGCAGGGTAGGTCAAACGGCTAGAGCCAGCAAGGTCCGCGCCTGCATACGAACACCAGTTACAGCAAAATGCCACGATATTCGGCGTATATTCATTCTTTACTTCTTGCATATTGCTTCTACCTCCGACATAAGCTGGCTGGAGCTAAATCCTTTCAAGTCCATCGCTCCCGAAGGACAGGTAACCGTACAAGCGCCACAGCCTTGACATACTGCAGGGTTCACGGACGCAACGCGGCGCACCTCAACCTTGCCGCCACCAAGACGGAATTCCTTGTCCACGTAGGTGATTGCGCCGTACGCGCAGACGTTAGCGCATTGACTGCAACCGTTACACATCGTTTCGTTGGGCGTTGCTACGCAAGGGTTGGTCTTCAGCTTATCTTTCACAAGCAAGCCGATAACCTTCGCCGCGCAAGCCGATGCCTGCGAAACCGTTTCGGGAATGTCCTTAGGGCCTTGGCATACGCCTGCAAGGTATACGCCTGCCGTGGGGCTTTCCACGGGACGCAATTTTGCGTGCGATTCCGTCAGGAAGTTGTTGGTGTCGATACTTGCCGTCAAGAGGGTTGCAACCTTACGAACCGAAGGCTCGGGTTCTATTGCCGCCGCAAGAACAACGAGGTCGGAAGGAATGACAACCTGCTCGTTGTCAATGAGGTTCGAGCCCTGCACCATCAACGTGCCGTTTTCGTTATAGACCTTACCTACCATGCCCTTGATATAGTTTACGCCGTACTGTTCCACCGCTCTGCGGAAGAATTCGTCGTAGTTCTTACCGGGCGTACGCACGTCAATATAGAATACGTTGACCTGCGTATCGGGATATTTTTCACGAATGAGCATCGCGTGCTTTGCCGTATACATACAGCAAATCTTAGAGCAGTACGGTTTCCCACAGCCGCTAACGTCACGCGAGCCTACGCATTGAATAAAGGTGATTACCTTCGGGTGTTCGCCGTCGGAAGGACGAAGAAGAACGCCATTCGTAGGACCAGCCGCATTCATCAATCTTTCGAGTTCGAGCGAAGTGATGACGTCCTTGTTGTCGGAATAGCCAAATTCGTTGAAATTGTCAAGGTCGATGGGCTTAAAGCCGGTCGCAACGACGATTGCGCCGTATTGACGTTCGATAAAGCTGTCCTTCTGTTCGTAGTCGATTGCGCCCACACCGCAGAATTTCTGACAGATACCGCACTTGCCCGTCTTGAATTTCAAGCACTGTGCAGGGTCGATAACCGCAACGTTGGGAATTGCCTGCGCGAAGGGAATATAGATAGCCGTACGGGTGTTCAAATTCATATTGAACTCGTTTAAGCCCTTCTTGGAAGGACACTTCTCCATACATACCTTACAGCCCGTACACTTGGTTTCGTCTACGTATCTTGCCTTACGGCGAATTTTTACGTTGAAATTACCAACGAACCCCGAAACGTTTTCGACTTCGGAGTAGGACAAAATATCAATCTTTTCATGCTGAGCGCAGTCCACCATTTTCGGCGTCAAAATACATGCGGAGCAGTCGAGCGTAGGGAACGTCTTATCAATCTGCGCCATTCTACCGCCGATGGTTGCGTTCTTTTCTACGATATCGACTTCAAAGCCAGCCTCAGCAATGTCCAAAGCCGCCTGAATACCTGCAATCCCGCCACCGATAACCAGAGCGCGCTTGATAACGGGGCTTTCGCCTGCCTGCAAGGGAGCGTTCAGCTTTACCTTTGCAATCGCCGTACGAACGAGCACCACCGCCTTTTCAGTCGCCTCTTCCATATCCTTGTGAATCCAAGAACAATGTTCGCGAATGTTTGCGATTTCGACCATGTAGGGGTTCATGCCAGCCGACTCTGCCGCCTTACGGAAGGTAGCCTCGTGCATTCTGGGCGAGCATGCGCCTACGACGATACCCGTGAGGTTATGTTCTTTGATTGCATTTTTAATGAGCTGTTGCCCGTTCTCCGAGCACATGTACTGATAATTCGTAGAGAAAACGACACCGGGCTCTTTCCCGATGACTTCCGCCACCTTTTCTACGTCTACCGTTGCCGCGATATTGCTGCCGCACCAACAAATAAATACACCTATTCTTTGCATAATCTTTACTCTCTTTCTCTTGATTTCGATTTACGTTTGACAATTACTTATTGTACTTTCTGTACGCACTAACAAGAAGCTGTTGAGGGATAAATTCGTCCACGATCGGGGGAATTTCCTCCGCCTTGATGCCGTTCTTGCCCTGAGCGCGTACCACCGTGTCACGCACCGCCTCTACGACCGCCGCGGGCGCAACGCCACGAGGGCAACGCTCTACGCAAGCCATACAGGAAAGGCAATTCCAAATCGCGTTGCTCTCGAGCAGCTTTTCGATTTTGCCGTCCGCAAGCAGGGAAACGAACTGATGGGGCTTAATATCCATCTCGTGGAAGGCGGGACATCTGCCCGAGCACTTACCACATTTCATGCATTTTCTGACGTCCGTGCCAGAAAGTCTTTGCATATTCTCTACGCGTTCTTCTCTGGTCATAACGATACCCCCAAGGCCTCTGCCAACAATTCCGTAAAGTACTTGACGGGAAGAATATCGCCGCCGTTTTGCTGCAGGTTATACAAGCAAAGCGGACAAGCCGTAATCACCTCTTCCGCGCCCTTTTCCTTTGCGCTGGAAAGAACCTTTTGGCTCTTTTGTTTAGGCAATTCGCTGTTCTTCAGCGCAACGTACGCGCCACAGCATTCGTTGCGGAAAGGATAGACGACGGGCGTACCGCCGATTGCCTTGATGAAATCCTCGATAATCGTCGGGTTTTCGGGATTATCAAACGCCATAACGCCACTAGGACGAAGCAACAGACACCCGTAATACGCGCCGATTTTGCGCTTGATGGGATTGACCACCGCTTTGCGGATATTGTCAAAGCCCACGACGGTTTTCAGCATTTCTAAATAATGCAAAACCTCCGTTTCTCCTTGATAGGGTTCGTCCAACTTTAAATAGTTGTTTGCTCTAAAGCAAATATCCCCTTTCGCCTTCATGTCCTCGTTCGTGCGCTTGATAACGTTGTGGCAAGCCGAACAAAGGGTAAGCAATTTGCCGCCGTTATGCTTCGCATAATCCAAGGCGCGCACCGCCGAAAGCTTGGTAGCAATCTCGTCCGTGCCCATGGGATATACTGCGCCGCAGCATTGCCAATTTTCAATTTCCTCCATCTCTACGCCCAGAGCCTCAGCGCATTTGCGAGCGGTAATATCCAACTCCTTGGCTTTCGTTCTAAGCGTACATCCGGGATAATAACTGATTTTCATACCAATGTACCTTTTCTTTTGATTTGCTTATTTCTGAGGATAAGCCATTTCTTCGGGACGGAAGACTTCGTCGAATTTTTCCGCCGTCAAGAAACCGAGCGCAACGCACGCCTCTTTCAAGGAAATGTTTTCCTTGTACGCCTTCTTTGCCGTCTTCGCCGCATTCTCGTAACCGATGTACGGGTTGAGCGCCGTTACAAGCATCAAGGAGTTGTAGAGGTTGTGATGCATCTTTTCCTTGTTCGCCTTGATACCCGTCACACAGTTCTTTTCAAAGGATGCGATGCCGTCTGCCAGCAGGCGTACCGACTGCAAGAAGTTGTAGATGATCACGGGCATAAATACGTTGAGTTCGAAGTTGCCCTGCGATGCGCCAAGGCCTACCGCAACGTCGTTTGCCATAACCTGTACGGCAACCATCGTCATGGATTCGCACTGCGTGGGGTTTACCTTACCAGGCATAATCGAAGAACCGGGTTCGTTTTCGGGAATAAAGATTTCCCCAAGGCCGTCACGAGGACCGCTGGCAAGCCAACGAACGTCGTTAGCAATCTTCATCAGGTTGCAAGCAAGCGCCTTCAATGCGCCGTGCGCGAACACGAGCTCGTCCTTCGCCGTCAAAGCGTGATACTTGTTCTCCGCCGTGATGAAGGTTTTGCCCGTCAATACGCTTACCTGCGCCGCCACTTCTTCTGCAAAACCCTTGGGCGCGTTCAGGCCAGTACCAACCGCCGTGCCGCCGAGCGCAAGCTCCTCCAAGCCGCCAAGCGCAAGCTGCAGCTGCGCCTTCGTCTTTTCAATCATATTCGTCCAGCCGCTGATTTCCTGCGAGAATGCGATGGGAACTGCGTCCTGCAAGTGCGTTCTACCGCTCTTTACAATCCCTTCGTTCTCCGCCTCTAAGCGTTTCAAGGTTGCAATCAAGGTGTCCATCGAAGGGAACAGCTTGTCTTCGATTGCAATGACCGCCGCGATGTGCATCGCCGTAGGGAAGGTGTCGTTGGAGCTCTGGCTCTTGTTAATGTCGTCGTTGGGGTGCAATAATTTAGCGCCCGCGATTTCGTTACCACGATTTGCGATAACTTCGTTGGCGTTCATATTCGACTGCGTGCCGCTGCCCGTCTGCCATACGACCAACGGGAAATGGGAGTTCAATTCACCCGAAATCACCTCGTCGCAAGCCGCGCAGATTGCCGAAAGCTTTTCATCGGAAATTTTGCCAAGCTTGTGGTTTGCAAGCGCCGCCGCTTTCTTCAAAATACCAAATGCGTGCGTAATTTCGCGGGGCATAATTTCGTCGCCGATCGGGAAGTTTTCACGGCTTCTCTGCGTCTGCGCCGCCCAGTATCTATCTGCAGGGACTTTCATCTCCCCCATCGTGTCTTTTTCAATACGATATTCCATAATTAATTCCTCTTTCTTTTAAATGATGATGCGATAGAGCCTTAGATTTCAATTTCTGCAATAACGCCTTTCAAAACGTCTGCGCTATGACGCATCTTTGCAAGTTCTTCTTCAGAAAGCTTTGCGTTCATCGTCGAAATAATCCCCTTTCTGCCTACCATACAAGGAGTGGAAAGCGCAACGTCGGTAAGACCGTATTCACCTTCCATTACGGTAGATACGGGCAATACAGTGTTCGCGTCCGCATAGATAGCTTTTACGATTTGCGCAACACTTGCCGCGATACCGTAGAAGGTAGCGCCTTTGCCTGCGATAATCTGACCGCCAGATTTTTTCACGTAGGTTTCTACTTCCTCACGGCTGTATTCAGATATGTTTACACAGGAAGCATCATTGATAGAAGCCTGGTATTCGTTAAGAGGAACCCCTGCAATCGACGCGCTGGACCAAGCCACGAACGAGCTGTCGCCGTGTTCACCCAAAACGTATGCGTGTACCTGCTGTTGATTGACCGAATAGAGTTCGGAGAGCTTCGTTCTCAAACGAATACTGTCCAGCGTACAGCCAGAACCAATAACACGGTTACGAGGTACGCCCGTAAGCTTGCAGAATACGTAGGTGAGAATATCTACCGGATTTGCAACGAATAAATACAGCGCGTCAGGCGCAGCCTTTACAACCTGCGACGCAATCGATTTCAAAATATTTACGTTGGTCTGCGTAAGATCGATACGGGACTGGCCAGGTTTTCTACCAACGCCGGAAGTAACGATGACGATGTCAGACCCTGCCGCATCCGCATACGTGCCTGCGTAAACTTTTACAGGATGAAGGTACGGGGTAGCCTGCACAATATCCATTGCTTCGCCCTGCGCCTTCGCTTCGTTTACGTCGATCAAAACGAGTTCCGAAACAGAGCCCTGCGCCACCAAGGTGTACGCGATCGTCGCGCCTACCGAACCTGCACCAATAATTGTTACCTTGTTATTCATAATCCATCTCCACTATTTTATTATCGCTTTTATTGATTAGAGTCGCTTTTTGCCAAAAATCAGCATACTGCTCCAATAATACAGTAGTATTATATCATACTTTTTATAAAATCACAAGGACATGATAACCCGATAGCAAACTTTTTGATTTATAAATCGATAAATTTTTATCATTATTCGATAAAACACCAAAATATACCAAGATTATTCGACAGAGTTTAATAAAAAAGCGCCCATGAAGGGCGCAAGTTATTCAATTGTCCTGATTGTGGCGGCAAACAACAGCGCTCCTTCGAATATGGTAAGAATTCCTGAGACCATAAACACCCACTCCCGTTTTTCTCCTTGATGAAACAAAAGAAAGACGCCTATCAGCGCCAAGAAAATCGGTCGGGCGTACATCAACAAGAAATGATAGCCAAACGAGCGAACGCAACAGGTTTTCCATAGCTCGTAAACCCACCAAACGGACGCCACCAACAGCATCCCTGCAATCACGTATAGAACGGTAGATAAAACCAAACAGCTAAACGCAAGAATAAAAATCCCCGCAACACATTTCAGCGTGGCAATTTGACCTTCCCCTGCCACAAAATCCATGATCCCTAGCACTAGCAGTAAAACCGCAAAGATAGAGGTTATTACCTGCACGGTCGTTCCCTTTAATATTATCAATAAAATCCCCAAGGCAATCGCCACGATGGAGGCAATCAATTTTTCTGTTTTTTTCACACTCTACCTACTTTTTCGCCATGCGTTTAGGACATTATGCAACCGCCGCAGTCAGAGCAGCGCTTTCGCAACGCACGTTGCAAAGCGCCCGACCGATTTTCTTTCGTATTCGTTTGTGCCTAGTCGGCAATTTTGCGCGATAAGCATAGCTTTTCCGCCGAAAGCATATCGCTACGATATTGTATTATATGCAAACTTAAGGGAAAAATTGACAGAAAAAAAACCGCCAAACGGCGGTTTATCTTAAGGCACTTACATAGAAATCATTTGCAGAGTTTCATACAACTCGTGATTGAAGGTCTTTTTCATAGATACGGCTTCGATGATATCCATATCGATAATCTTGTTATCACGGATACCAACAACTCGGTTGCCGATTCCATCTTTCAAGAGACTCACCGCCTTGTTGCCAAACTGCGCGGCCAGCATTCTGTCCGCCATGGAAGGCGAGCCACCACGCTGCACGTGTCCGATACAAGTAGGACGAACGTCGTATGTCGTAACCGCTTGTAAGTTCTTCGCAAACTGATCCGCACTCGTAACGCCTTCTGCCACTACGATAATGTTGGAATGCTTACCATTAGCGCGCGACTTGTTGATTTTCGCCACGATTTCATCGAGGTCAAAGCGAATTTCAGGCACGACGATAATTTCCGCGCCGGATGCAATACCGCTGTACAGAGCGATATCACCGCAATGTCTACCCATAACCTCTACAACGCAAATACGTTCGTGCGAGGTCATCGTATCACGGAGCTTGTTGATGATATCCAAGCAGGTATTTACAGCCGTGTCAAAACCAAGCGTGTAATCGGTATATTCAAGGTCGTTGTCAATCGTGCCAGGAATACCGATGGTAGGAATGCCGTATTCTTCGGATAAAACCTTTGCGCCACGGAAAGACCCGTCGCCACCGATAACAACCAAGCCTTCGATGCCGTACTTCTTAATGGTAGCCGCCGCACGCTGCTGACCTTCTTTCGTCATCATTTCCAAGCATCTTGCCGTACGGAGCTTCGTACCGCCGCACTGTACGATGTTGGAAACGCTACGCATTTCCATCTTATACAATTCCTCGTTCATCAAGCCTGCATAACCACGCTCGATGCCGTATACTTCCATACCGTAATAGATTGCCGTACGAACCACTGCGCGAATCGCCGCGTTCATACCAGGAGCATCGCCCCCACTCGTCAACAAACCGATACGTTTCATAATAATCTCTAACCTCTAACTTCTATCTGTATTTTTCATTCGTTCTTTTGCAAGTCCTAAAGTATTATATACGGATTCTACAAAAAACGCAACTCTTTTGTACTTGTATTTTTGGATTTTTACGCCAACTTTATGCAATTTGCGGGCAAAAACGACGCAAGCTCCGCCATCAACGCTTTGCCAGGGTTCACTCGTTCGGAACAAAGCATCTTCTTTCCGTTGTTCACAAACACAACCTCCATATCCCCAGGGTAATACGCAAAGGTATCCATCAGTTCCTCTACGTCCGCATCCTCAAGCCCAGAAATATTCAGCCAAAGTCTCGTGGGTTTTTGCGGCTTTTCCTCCGCAGGGGTAGGCTCCGCACGTCTTTGTGACACAGACTCTTTTGCCCGACCACCGCCTTCAAAACTTCTCGGAGCATACGAAGAACTCTCTGCCGTATAGACGACGGGGTTATCCAAGGTAAATTCCGTCATTTTATCCACGATAATCGACGGCGCCTTGTCGTCGTTGATGCTGATTTTTCCCGACAGCGAAACCACGCGGTCCGCCTCCATAAAGTCCTTAATCTTATCGTAGACCTTCGGGAAGCATACGCATTCCACCGAACCGTACAAATCCTCAACAGTGATGAACGCCATAAACTGTCCAGAACGGGTCTGCAGTTTCTTGAAGGCAGAAATCATACCTCCCATCGTGACAGGCTGTTCGTCGCGAATGTCTGCGTACGTTCTTTCGCCTGTTTCCTCGTCCTCCGTGTATTCATTCAACATAGAGCAGTTGAACGAACATTCCTTAAAGTACGGCAGGAACTTTTCAAAGGGGTGTCCGCTGACGTAAACGCCAAGCACCGATTTCTCCTTAGAAAGTTTCTCCATCATTTCAAATTCAGGAATATTCGGGAAAGCAACCTCTACCCTCTGTTCTTCAATCATCGAGCCGAAGAAGGACATCTGCGCCCCTGCTTTCTGCTTTTCCATGCCGCTGACGCGCGCCATAACGTCCTCGTAGACGTGCGCTACCTGCGCCCGATTATAACCAAAGCAATCGAACGCGCCGGCATAAATCAAGCTTTCTACGATGCGCTTGTTGACGAACTTGGTACAGCGATGTACGAAGTCGGAGAAATCCTTGAACAGACCGTTCTCTTCTCTCTCCTTGATGACGGCGGCAATCGCCTCTTGGCCTACGCCACGCAACGCGCCAAGCCCGATACGAATCCCGTTGCCCTCAACCCAGAAAATCTCCCTCGAACGGTTGATGTCGGGAGGAAGAACGTCAATATTCTTCTCCTTCATATACATGACGTACTTGGAAATTTCCTCAATTTTATCAATACGGTCATTGAGTACGCCCGCCAAGAATTCCTTAGGGTAGAAATGTTTCAAATACGCCGTGCGGTACGCCACCACGGCATATGCCGCCGCATGCGATTTGTTGAACGCATACGAAGCAAAGCTTTCCATATCCGCAAAAATCTTCGCCGCAACCTCTGCAGGAATCCCAAGCGCCGCGCAGCCCGTAATATTATCCTTGGGCGAACCGTAGACAAACTTGTCCTTCTGTTCCATCAGCTCCTTCTTTTGCTTCTTAGACATCGCGCGACGAACAAGGTCGGCTTGTCCAAGCGAATAGCCTGCAAGCTGTTGGAAAATCTGCATTACCTGCTCTTGGTAGATGATAACACCGTAGGAGTTTTTCAAAATCGGCTCTAAATACGGGGTATCGTAGACGATTTTTTCAGGGTGATGCTTGTTTTCGATATACTTTGGAATGAAATCCATAGGGCCGGGACGATAGAGGGAAATACCTGCAATCAAGTCTTCCAAACAGCTCGGTTGCAGTTCTTTCATGAACTTCTTCATCCCACCTTGTTCAAGCTGGAAGACAGCGTCGGTATCCCCCGACGAAATCAGCTGATATGCCTCGGGAACGTCCACGCCGATTTTATCAAAATCAATTTCAATCCCCAACCCTTCACGAATATAGCTGAGCGTATTTTCAATGTCCGTCAAGGTCGTCAAGGCAAGGAAGTCCATCTTCAGCATACCGACCGCCTCGGCTTCCTTCATGTCGAATTGCGTGACGATGTCCTCACCATTTCTTGCAAGAGGCACGTTGTCCGCAAGCACCTTGTTACAGATAACGACACCTGCAGCGTGTTCGGACGTATTCTTAGGCATACCCTCAAGCTTTAAGCCCATGTCGATAACACGGCGAAGCTCCTCGTTCGTTTCATACACCTCTACAAATTCTACGTTCTTTTTCTTCTTTAATTCCTTTAATTTCTTGTCTAATTCCGCCTTCTTTTCAGGGTCTTCCTCTTTCTCGACCTTCGCCTCTAATGCAGGAATATTCAGACCAAGCAATTCGCGGATTGTGGACTTGCCGTCCATGAGCTTTGCCACCTTGTCCGTCTCCGAATACGGCACGCCCATAACACGGCCTACATCCTTGATAACTGCGCGCGAAGCCAGCGTACCAAAGGTGACGATTTGCGCTACGTTTTCAGGGTGATATTTTTTACGCACGTATTCAATCGTTTCGTGTCGTCTTTTCGTACAGAAGTCGACGTCGAAGTCGGGCATCGATACACGATCAGGGTTCAAGAAGCGTTCGAAAATCAGGTCGTATTTCAAGGGGTCTACGTCGGTAATCCCGATAGAATACGCAACGATACTGCCTACACCCGAACCACGCCCAGGCCCTACGGGAATGCCGTGGTTTCTCGACCAGTTGATATAGTCCCATACAATCAAGAAATAGTCCGCAAAGCCCATCTTGATGATGATACTAAGTTCGTAGTTTACACGCTCTTTAATCGCCTCAGTAATGTCTGAATAGCGCTTAGAAAGCCCTTCCCACGTCAATCTCGTCAGATAATCCGCCGAAGTAGAGCCGTCGTCAGGCTTGTACTTGGGAATGAGCGAAGTATCACGAATCGGGTCGCCGTTAGGCTTAAGATCAAAGACGGGTTCTTCGATTTTGTCCGCAATCACACGGGTGTTGGAAATCGCCTCGGGGACGTATTTAAACAGCTCCAACATCTCGTCGCCCGACTTCATGTAGAATTCCTGCGTGTCGAACTTCATACGCTTGGGGGTAGCCAAGGTCTTCTTCGTTTGGATACAAAGGAGTACATCGTGCGCCTCCCAGTCCTCTTTGCGAATGTAATGCACGTCGTTGGTAGCAACCAGCTGAATATTCAACTCTCTTGCAAGCTTGATAAGCTCGGGGATAATTTGGCGTTCCTCAGCGATACCATGGTCCTGCAACTCGATATAAAAATCCTCGCCAAAGACGTCCTGCATTTCCTTTGCAAACGCCTTTGCCTTGTCGTATTCGCCAGCCATAAGGTACTGCGGTATTCTACCTGCTAAGCACGCGGAAAGACAGATAACGCCCTCGCTGTGCTTTTTAATATAATCGTAGCTGATACGAGGCTTGCCGTAGAAACCGTCAATGTAGGAAAGAGAATCTAACTTGACGATATTTTTATAGCCCGTCTTGTTTTTCGCAAGCAGGACGATATGCTCCGTCTTCGTGCCAACGCGCTTGTCAAAGTGGTCGTCCGTAGCATACAACTCACAACCGATGATGTACTTAATCCCCTTCTTTACGCACTCCTGGGCGAAATAGAGGGAGGCGTACATATTCCCGTGGTCGGTTATCGCGCAAGCGTCAATGCCGTTTTCAACCAAATAGTCGACTAAATCCGCAACCTTTGCCGCACCGTCCAAAAGACTGTATTCCGTATGCAAATGTAAATGCACAAAATCCGTCATTTTACTTTTCCTCAATGTATTTCTCCGCCACCGACATCAGCTTTCGCATTCTGTGGCTTAAACAGCTCTTTGATATTTTTAATTCGTTTGCAAGCTCCTGCAAGGTCATCATCGGCGCACGCAAACGCGCGTTCGCAAGTGTCTGCAACTCAGCAGAAAGCTCCAAAAACTCGTCCTTTTCCTTTAATATTTTCAAGGCGCGCACCTGCTTTGACGATGCCTGCAAGGTCTTTTCCAGATTGCCCATATAACAGTTCGTCGCGCGGTTGTGTTGGTTCGCCTCGTCGCGAATTTCCAGCAGTTCCGTAAAGCTTTCCAACGCTTTTTCTACCCCGATGACCGACAGGAAATCGGAAATCATCTCCTTGCTCTTGATATAGACGATATAGGTATCTTTGCGTTCCGCACGCTTGCCAAACAGTTCAAAGTCCTCCAACAAACCGCAGAATTCGTCCGCAATCCCCTCCTCGCCAAAGACGATTTCCAGGTGATAGCCCGTGCTGTTTTCTTCGCCGGGTAAAATGCAACTACCACTCCCTAAGAACGCGCCTCGGATATACGCCGCCTTACTTTCGTCACTGCGAACGAGCGCAGAGGGTATCCAAGCCTTAAACCCGTCACCTTTATCACGGAGCAAGCCCAAGTCTTTGAGCACCCTTTTACATTCCGCCGCAGGGCAGGTCAGCAGCAGCTTGTCCCTACCGCTGAGCTTATTGTGATGGGCGCTGATAGTCAGCTCGAACCCAAAGACGTCGTAAAAAAGAGAGGTGAAAAATTCCGCAACCCGTTCCGTTTCCGTCGTGATGAAAAAGTTCGGCAACCCCTCGTAGAAACCAAGCTGACCGCTGGTACGAATAAAGGCGGAAAGAGCCGCTTTTTTGGCGGCAATTGCCTCTTCCAGCGTTCGTTTTTTGGCAAGCGAACGGTTGATAATCTCTTTTTTGACTTCTAAGGTAAAGTTCATATCACATTCTCTTTTTGAATTCTGCGAAACGGAAGGTAGGAAATCTTCCGTCGATATTGTCAATTCTATCCATCGGGAAATTCAGCCTTGTAAGCTGTTCCTCTACGATTGCCGTATCCCCTACGCGCTCTGCGGAATGGGCATCCGAATCAATGACGAAACGAGCAGACGTCTTGTCCACAATCTCCATCAACTGTTCGTCCGTCAAATGCCTTTTCTTGCTGTTGAGCTCCAAATACGTGCCGTGGTCAGCGGCGCATTTTGCCACCTCTAAAGTGTCGCAATCGCAACGAAAGGCAAGGTGGGTCAAAATATCAATCGGATGCTTTTGAATGGTTGCGATATACGCCTCGGTATTACGCTTATACAGAGTTTTCGAGGTCGGAAGCTTTAAGCGTTGGGTGATGATATTCCCCAACCCGTTAAAGAAAAAGTCGCCAAATCGTCTGTATATCGTCGTCAAGTGATACCCGCAAAGGTAGACGTCAAAGTTTTCATAGTCCTTTTCCGTCAGGTCGCAATCCCCACGGACACCGCCGATATTCGCCTCGATACCGCGAAGGACGGGAATGCCGTATTCTTGCTCTGCCGCGCGGCAGTCTGCTATGAGCGCGGCAACCTCTTTTCTGCGGATACCATACGCAAGATGGGTAAAGCCGTGGTCGGAAATCGCCACTTGCTTTAATCCGATTTTTACCGCTTGCGCCACGTTCTCCGCAACGGTGTTTTTGCCGTGCGAATACGGGGTATGCGTATGATAATCTGCCGTTAAAATCATTGTTTCACCTATAAATATTCTATCTCTTCTATCAAGCGGATTGCGTATTTTTCTTGCACCGCCTCTTTGACCGTCGCAATCAATGCGCGAACGTCCTTTGCTGTAGCGTTTTGGTCGTTGATGATAAAGTTTCCGTGCTGATTTGACACCACCGCGCCGCCGATACGCAAGCCTTTCAGCCCTGCGCCTTCGATGAGCTTGCCTGCCACCATCCCGTCAGGGTTTTTGAAGACACAGCCCATACTGCGACCCTTAGGGAGATGCGCGCGCCGTTGCAACTGCCTTGTTATCTCCTCTTGCACAACTTGCGGAGAGCTGTCTTTGAGGTCTAAAACAACCCCTAAAATCACGCCGCCCGACATAAAGCGACTGCGCTTGTAGGCATAGCCGCACTCTTCTTTGGGGTAAGTACGCAAGCACCCGTTCTCGTAGACGATGACCGAACGGACGATATCCGAAAAATATCTGCCGCCAACCCCTGCGTTCATATACGCCGCGCCGCCGATACTGCAGGGAATCCCTGCCAAGAATTCTGCGCCGAGCTTGCCGTGCTGTTTGCACGCACGCAGTAGCTCGCCTGCCGATACCCCTGCGTACGCCAAGGGATGTTCCCCCATCGTAAGCCCCGTTAATCGTTTCGTCAGGATATAGACGGTCTTTTCGTCGTTTTCAGGGGGCAGAACGTTGCTTAAGTTTCCCAAGATTCGATAGGGAATCTTTCGCGCGCCACAGCCGTCCACGACGTCGATGAGCTCGGTAAAGCTTCGCGGAAACACGGCGTAGCCCATTCCGCCAACCCCGATGGTACTCCCCTTTGCAAAGTCGTATTTTACCAACTGCATTTGCTTGGATTGCAAAAAAAGCGCAAATTCTTCCACTCTATCGTCCCCTATTATACCATACTTTTTTCAATTTTGAAAGTATTTCAAGAGGTTTTCCGCAGATTTTTTCAAAAATCTGTCGCCTGCGCGAAAAAAAGCAAATACTTTCACTTTTTATCATATGACATTTTTCGCCTCTCTATTCCGACAAGAAGGTACAAAAAAAGCGCATCGCCGTAGCAATACGCTTTTAGGTTTATTTAGCTTCTTCGATTTTTTCTATTTCGCACAAAAAAATACAAACTAATCCTTGTTCTGTTTCAAGTGTGATACTTGCATCGTCAGGTTCGTTATCAGCAGTAGACGTAAAATAACTTGCATCCCCTTCTACAACGCCACCATCCGTGCAGTAAACTTTTATTCGCTTCCCCCAAAATTGTTTTAACTCTAATTCATTCATTTTTTACTTTCACTTTTTAAATCACTAAAAAATAAGATATAATCTCTTCTGCTTTTTCGTAAGCGCTGTCCACATTTCATTATACTCAATTTTAAGAAAATGTCAATACCTTTAGAGTGTTTTTCCGCCACGACATAAGAGAAACGCAAAAGGCGGGCCGAAATATCGACACGCCTTTATGAGAGGAAATAAGTATAAGCAATTTTTTTTACGCTTTGTAGATGACTTTACCGCCGGACACGGTGTACAAAACGTCGTAATTTTCGTTGATGACGGTGAAGTCCGCGCGCTTGCCTACGGCAATCGAGCCCGTTTCTTTGTCAATCCCCAACATTCTTGCAGGGTTGATGGTAGCAAAATCCACCGCTTTCGTGAACGGAACGCCCACTTTTTCTACGGTGTTTTGTACCGCTCGGTTCATACGCAGTACGCTACCTGCCAAAGTACCGTCCGCAAGGCGAGCCTCGCCGTCTTTGACGTAAACGACCTGTCCGCCAAGTTCGGAAACGCCATCGGGAATCCCCTTTGCACGCATCGCATCCGTAATCAAGGACACCTTGTCCGCAGGCTTGTTTTTAATCAACAAGCGCATCGCAGGTACGGAAACGTGAATGGTATCCGCAATCAATTCGCAGTTCAATTCGTCGTAGAGCATCGCGCTGCCTACCGTACCGATTTCTCTGTGGTGCAGAGCCGTCTGCGCGTTGTAGGTATGCGTGACGTTGGATGCGCCTTGCGCAATCGCTTTTTCGATGTCCGCGCACTTTGCGCCCGTATGTCCGATGGACGATACGATACCGTTTGCCGTCAAGTACGCAATCAATTCCGCCGCACCCTCTACTTCGGGAGCAAGCGTGACGATTTTGATGGCGTTGCCGCTCGCCTCGTTGTAAGCCTTAAAGACCTCAACGGACGGCTGAGCCACGTAGTCCAAGGGCTGCGCACCCTTAAATGCAGGCGCAATAAACGGGCCTTCCAAGTGGATACCCACCACTCTTGCGCCGTCGTGTTCGCCCTCACGGTATTCCTTTACCGCCTGCATGGCTTTTGTGATATTTTCTACGCTTTGGGTCATCGTCGTAATTACGAACGAAGTCGTACCCTCTGCCGCCACCGTCTTTGCAATCGTTTCGTAGTCAGCAATCGTTGCATCCATACCGTCCGCACCGCCAGCACCGTGAATGTGTTGGTCGATAAAGCCGGGCAATACGATTGCGCCTTCAGGCAATACCAGTTCTTCCGCGCAGGAATCGTCGCCGATTGCGCGAATGGTTTCATCAAATTCTACCGTACATTTTTTCACACCCTCGCCTGCCACGTAGACGAGTGCATTCTTAAAGCACTTCATTTGTAATTCTCCTTGCTTAGCTGTTTCAAGCCAAGTTGAACCAGCCATAAATGTTAGAATGGTTACTTGTTAGATGCGGGAAGGGATGCCGCCGCGATACTCTGTCCTACGCGACGGTTGTTTTCATCGGGCAAACCGATGTCTACGCCTGCAAATTCGGGGTATTCTTCCGCGATGACCTTCTTGCAGGTATCAAGAACGATGTCGCCGCCTTTGCCGCCCATTACACGGCCAAGCAACAGCATATGCTTAATATCGTAGAACTTCGCATAGAAGGGAATGGTATGCGCAAGGTAAACGCCGATGTCCTCGTAAATCTGCGCCGCCAAGGGAGAGCCCTCGTCCATCATCTTCTGCACAACCTTCAATTTCTGCGCAGGAGTCAAGCCGTCCTCGAACTTGTAGCCGCCAGCCTCAGCAAGCTTGATGACAGCATCCTGAGAGAAATACTTACAGCCTACGCCAAAGTCGCCCGACCATTCGTCCTGCATAGCGCCTTCGTTGAAGTCTACGGGCGCAAACGCAAGCTCCGAAAGCCAGCCGTTGATACCGCCCTGAGCGTTGATGTAGCCGACAGCCTCACTCGTACCCATAGCGATACCTAAAACGCAGTTGTCCTCGAGGTCAATCGCGCCTGCAAGCGCCGTTACGTCGCCGTCGTTGGCTACTTCCAAGGGGATTTCCTTGCCGTATTCCTTGCTCATCTCGTTTGCAACGTTGATGTACATGTTCTTTACGTAATCGCCGTATTTCGATTTGTCAACCTTGATAAAGAGCGATGCGACCATGATTTTGTTGTCGATGTATACGCCTGCGGAAGATACGCCGATGGTGTCTACCGTGGGCATCTTGGATGCCGCCGTCTTCATCGCCGTCAAAATTTCGTTGTAATGATAGGTGGGGTCCTCCGTAATCTTCGGATTCCAAACGACCTCTTCGCTGTATACGACTTCGCCGTTGATCACCGCGCTGACCTTTCTGTCCGAACCGCCTGCGTCAAAGCCGATACGGCAACCGTCCAGGTTTCCGCCAACCTTCATCGAGCAGTTTTTCTGCTGAGGGATTTCGTCTGCCTCAAGCCACAGCACTTCGAAGGGTTTTTCGTAAACGCCACTCATAAAATCGACGTCAAACGCGCGAAGCCCGTCCAAGGTGTACGCCTTTTTTAAGTATTCGTATACGGACTTGCTACCAGCAACGTAGATTTTATAGCCGCCCACTACCCAAAGAATCGTCTTTGCCAAACGTTCTGCAATGCGGAAGTTGAACGCATCGTTGACACCGTCTGCAAATCCTTCATATTCGTATACGTAGTTATAGCCACCACTGCGTTCTGCAACGAGGGTGATTTTCACCGACTTGCCGCTTGCCTTTACAGCCGCGTCGAAGTCGTTAAGCGCTTTAATCATCGGATAAAAGTTCTTATCCAAAACAGGCATTTTCATAAAAATAATTTCCTCCATACTATTCTAGTATCCATTATAAAACTTTTCCAAAAAATTGCAATATAAATTATTATTCACTTTTTACAAATTATTTCTCAAAAAATTGCGTGAAAGATTTTACAAAGCCTAACAATCGTGCTATACTGTATAATATGAAAAGCAAAAAAACGACCAAACAATTTTATAAGCACAAGATTTCCAACTTCTTGAACGTGCAAAAAATCGTCACGATTCATTATCAAGAGCCTGAAAAGGATTACGTATCAGAGGAAGAAACACATAATTTTTGGGAAATCAATTACGCCGATAAAAAGGATATTTCCGTCTATATCGATGGGGAAAAGCACAACTTAAAGCAAGGGGAAATGATATTCATCAAGCCCAACCAGCCCCACTTCGTGGAATGTAGCGGCACGGAAGCAAACCTTTTTATCATCTCCTTTGACTGCCGTTCGGAGGGAATGAACTTTTTTACGAATAAGGTTTACCCCGTCCCCGAACAGTACCGATATCTACTGCAAAACATTATGACGGAGGCAACCGAAACCTTCGTTATCCCCGATTTTGACCCTGCCTTGAACAAGCTGGAGCTGCAGGAAAACCCCAACCTCGGCGGCGAACAGGTGATTAAAAACTCGTTGGAGCTGTTGTTGATTTATCTGCTCCGCAACGAATACCCGCACAGCGAGGCAGCGCCCGAATTTTTTATCTCGAAAATTTCCGCCTCCTCGTCCTTACAGGACGAAATCGTCTATTTCCTTTCTTCGAAGGTGTATGACAAGCTCTCCCTTGATGAAATTTGCGCCGAGCTACACTACGGCAAAACCTACCTTTGCTCCTTCTTCAAAGCAAAGACGGGAAAGAGCATTTACCAGACCTATCTCAAGCTGAAAATCGACGAGGCGAAAAAGCTGATACGCCGCAATCAATCGTTTGCAAGCATCGCAGGAAAGTTGTACTTCGATTCGGTATCCCATTTTAACTATATCTTTAAAAAGTCAACGGGCATGACCCCCGGCGAATACAAAGAAAGCATTAAGACAAAGTAAAAAAAGAGCGAACGCGAGGTTCGCTCTTTTTTTTACGCTGTTGTTATACGCCGCTGTACGAGGAGAAGCCGCCGTCAATGGGAAGGACTACGCCCGTGATAAAGCCCGCCGCTTCGTTGTTAACGAGGAACAACAAACCGCCCTCAAGCTCTTCCGTTTCGCCAAATCTGCCCATCGGGGTTGCCTCCAAAATCTTGCCCGTTCTTGCCGTCGGCGTGCCGTCGTCGTTCCACAAAAGCTTTGCGTTCTGTTGCGTGGAGAAGAACCCAGGCGCAATCGCGTTTACGCGGATACCCACTTTGCTGAAATGCACCGCAAGCCATTGAGTAAAGTTGGAAATTGCCGCCTTTGCGCCGCTGTAAGCAGGGATTTTCGTAAGGGGCGTGTAGGCGTTCATCGAGGAAATATTGAGGACGTTGCAGCCCTCCCTTCCCACCATTTGACGAACGAACGCCTGCGTGGGAATCAGCGTACCCAAGAAGTTGAGGTTGAACACAAAACCAACGCCGCCTGCATCCAAGTCAAAGAAGGATTTAGTGTCGGCATCAATATCCCCAAGTTCAAAATATTCCTTATCCGTGGTGGCTCTGGGATTATTGCCGCCTGCGCCGTTGACCAAAACGTCGCATTTGCCAAGGTCCTTTTCCACTTGGTCTGCCACCGCATAGCAGGTTTCCTTTTCCAAAACATTGCATTTGTACGCTTTTGCAACGCCGCCCTCTTGGACGATTTCGTCTGCATATTTTTGCGCCGCCTCTTCGTTTAAGTCAAGCAACGCAACCTTTGCGCCTGCGCGCGCCATCACCTTTGCAAAATAACTGCAAAGCACGCCGCCTGCGCCCGTGACAACCACCACTTTTCCCGTCAAATCGGTATTTAATACGTTCGTTTTCATATCACTTTTCCTCGCCTGCTAATTTATCCAGCATATCCCATACGCCAAGCATATACATAATGCCAAGCGCTCTATCATACAAGCCGTAACCAGGGCGTACCGCACCAGGTTTTTCGTCCCATAAATGCCGCCCGTGGTCGGGACGGATATAGCCGTCAAAGCAGCAATCGTGGTACGCCTTCAAAATGTCGAGAATACGGGTGTCGCCATCGCAATCACGGTGGCTCGCCTCGCTGAAGTCCCCGTTTTCAAAATGCTTTACGTTGCGGATATGCGCAAAGGCAATACGGTCGCAATGCTTTCTAACGATTGCCGCCACATCATTGTTAGGGTTGGCGTTCAAACTGCCCGAACAGAGAGTAAGACAATTGTATTCATCGTCCACCATCTTCAAGAAACGGTCGATACTCGGCTCGTCTACCAGCAGTCTGGGCAAGCCGAAAATATCCCAAGGGGGATCGTCCATGTGGATTGCCATTTTGATGTCGCATTCCCGACAAGTAGGCATAATCGCCTCCAAGAAATATTTAAGGTTCGCCCAAAGCTTTTCCTTGTCTACGCCTGCGTATGCCTTGAACAGCTCGTCCAGCTTTGCCATACGCTCGGGCTCCCAACCAGGGAAGGACATATTGTACTTCTCCGTGAAATCGAGGATATACTTTGCCATCGCGTTGTAGTCGTCCTGAATCATGCCCTTTTCATAGAAAAGAGCCGTCGAGCCGTCACCTACTTCGTGGAACAGGTTACTTCTCGTCCAGTCGAAAATCGGCATAAAGTTATAACAGATCACCTTAACGCCGAATTTCGACAAATTGCGAATGGTCTGTTTGTAGTTTTCGATATACTTGTCGCGCGTAGGCAAGCCGATTTTAATATCGTCGTGCACGTTGACCGATTCTACGACGTCGATATTAAAGCCGTACTCGTCGCACTGCGCCTTTACTTTGGCGATTTCTTCTTCGCTCCATACTTCGCCGGGCATCTTGTCGTGCAAAGCCCAAACGATGCCTTCTACACCAGGAATTTGTTTGATATCCGATAACTTGATACGGTCGTTGCCTTCACCGTACCAACGAAAGGTCATTTGCATTTTTCGTAAAAATCTCCTTTACCTTATCTTTCAACTATAAGTATAGCATATCCTTTGCCTTTTATAGCCTCAAATGAGAAATTTTTTTGGTTTTTTAAGGCTTTTTTGGAAAAACGTTGGCAAAGACCTTCGAGCCCGACTTCTTCATCACCCAAGAAATGAGCGCAGGCCCTTTGACGGGCATCAGCCAAGTGAGAAAGCTCATCGCCTTCGCATCTGCGCCAAGTACCGCGCGGCGGCGTTTTTTGTACACGCACCTGGCAATCTTCTTCGCCATTTTTTCGGGGGAGATTGCAAACTTTTGCAGGACGCTGTCCTTGGTCTGTTCGTCGTTGCGAAACAGCTCCGTATTCGTTGCGCCGGGGAAAAACACCCCGATATACGCCCGACCACGGTATTCCAAAGCCAACGCCTCGGTAAAGCCTTTTACTGCACTTTTAGAGGCGGAATACGCCGCCGTACCCACGACGGGACAAAGCGCAGACGAAGAGCAGATATTCACCATCCCACCACCCTGCATATAGGGCAGTAAAATTTCCGCAGAATAGACTGCAGAGAAAAAGTTGGTCTGCATCGTCCTTTCCACCGTGTCAGAGCCAAGGTCGGAAAGCAGCCCAAAGGTCGGAAACGCCCCTGCGTTATTGATGACCAAAACGGGCGTAATCTCCTCTGATTGCAGGGTTTCTAAAAAGGCGCGCCAGCCTTCCTTTTCCCCCACGTCAAAGAGGGAGTAGGCAAAGCTGTCGGCTTTGTCGCCAAGCTCGGCTTTCAAGGAGAGCATTTTATCTTCACTTCTGCCGATACCGTAGACTTTTGCGCCGTACTTTTGTATCAAGATTTTTGTCAGACAGCGACCGATTCCAGAGGATGCGCCACTTAAGACAATCCATTTTTCTTTTAACCAGTTTTTCATAGTACGCTTATTATACAACAGACAAAAATTTTTTTCAAGTACCTACAAAAAAATTCTTGACAAAGTATGAAAAGGAATATATAATAAATTTTGTCCACGGGGATATGGCTCAGTTGGTAGAGCGCCTCGTTCGCAACGAGGAGGCCAGCGGTTCGAATCCGCTTATCTCCACCACCAACGAAAGGAAGGCAATGCGCCTTCCTTTTTTCGTTTGGGGGTGCAGATAAGTAACGCTCGAAACGTTGTATTCTCAGCGGTTCGCGCGAGCAAGCCTGCACGAGTAAAAATGGTTACAAGTCTTTACCCACGCAGGATTGCGACACCTTGCGCCTTGCGCGCAAATTTTCGCTTATCTCCACCACCAACGAAAGGAAGGCAATGCGCCTTCCTTTTTTCGTTTGGGGGTGCAGATAAGTAACGCTCGAAACGTTGTATTCTCAGCGGTTCGCGCGAGCAAGCCTGCACGAGTAAAAATGGTTACAAG
>JAZOMO010000014.1:0-3154 GCA_045654025.1 Candidatus Scatosoma sp. | reverse complement strand
ATGGGCGGCTCGAATAAGTGCTACGGCAAGGGCGGCGACAACGTGTATATCAAAGTGCCTTTGGGGACTCTCGTCCGCGACATGGAAACGGGCAGACTCATCTGCGACGTCTTCTTTGACGGTCAAGAAGTGCTGGTGGCGCGCGGCGGCAACGGTGGCAAAGGGAACGTAAAATTCACCACCGCAAGAAGACACGCCCCCAATTTTGCGCAGAAGGGAGAAAAGGTAAAACCGCACGTCGTGATTTTGGAAATGAAAGTGATTGCAGACGTCGGTTTCGTAGGTTTCCCGAACGTGGGTAAGAGTACGCTACTCTCCAAGATTTCTGCGGCAAGACCGAAGATTGCAAACTACCATTTCACCACTCTTTCCCCGAATTTGGGGGTTGTGCGCTACTACGAAAAATCGTTTGTGGCGGCAGACATTCCCGGGCTCATTGAGGGCGCGGCGCAGGGGGCAGGCTTAGGGCACGAGTTCCTTCGTCACATTGAAAGAACCCGTATGCTTTGCCATGTCGTCGATATTTCTGGCTGTGAGGAGCGTGATCCCATCGAAGATTTCAAGAAGATCAATGTCGAGCTGAAGGAATACAGCGAGGTGCTTGCGGAGTTGCCGCAGATTGTCGTCTGCAACAAGTGCGACATTTACGGCGCAGAGGAAAACCTCAAAGCGTTCAAGAAAAAGTACGGCAGAAAATATAAGATTTTCCCCATCACGGCGTTGACGGGCGACGGCACGAGAGAGCTCATCGAAGGCATCTTCTCCGTTCTCGAAACCTTGCCTCCCGTTGAGCCTATCGAACCGGACGAAGTATTCGAATATGCGGCAAACGACAACTTGAACTTTGAGATTTACCGTGACGAGGACGGCGTGTACGTCGTAGAGGGCGGCTTGGTGGAAATGCTCTGCAGAAACGTCGCTCTAAACAACCCCGACTCTATGCAGTATTTCCAGAAGGTTTTGCGCCTTCGTGGCGTTATCAAGGCGCTGTCGAAGATGGGTTGCCAAGAGGGCGATACCGTTTCTATCGGCGACGTGGAATTTGAATTTGTATTATAATGCGCGCCGCGCGTTTTGGCGACGAAAAATAGGAGAAAAGAATGATTACGAGAGATACGATTACTAGTAAACAGAGAAGTAAATTAAAGGGGATTGCCTCCACCTTGCCTGCGATTGCGCAGATCGGCAAAGGCGGCGTCACTGAAAATATGGTAAAATCCTTAAACGATGCTTTAGAGGCGAGAGAGCTGATCAAAATCAACGTTCTGCAAAACGCAGAGGAGACCCCTTGGGATTTTGTGGAAAACCTTGCTGACCTCTTAGATGCCGTTCCAGTAGCGGTAATCGGCAGAAAGGTGATTTTGTACCGTCGCTCTTCCAAAGAAAATTTTGCGCATATTGAGGTTTAAAAAGTGTAAAAAGGCTTTATATATAGTGTATAAAGCTAAAATCGAAAGGTGTAATGATGGCAGAAAAAGAAGTAATGACGGGTGAAACCGTGGAAGAAAAGAAAACGAAAAGGACGAAATCCGTAAAAAACGAAGAATTAGAAAAACTGAAAGCAGAGCTTGCTACGGCGCAAGCTGAGGCGGAAGAAAACAAGCGTAAATGGTACTCCGTTGCGGCGGAATACGAAAACTACCGTCGTCGCACGACGGCGCAGTCGGCGCAGAGATACGCGGACGGCAGAAACGACGTAGTGGCATCCATCTTCCCTATCGGGGACAACCTTTCCCGCGCTGTGTCCGTATGCTCGGATGAGAACACGAAGAAGGGCTTGGAGATGGTGCTTGCAAGCTTCTATAAAGTGCTGGAGGCGGAGGGCGTAGAGGAAATTGACCCTGTGGGTCAACCCTTTGACGCAACGGTAGCAGAGGCGATTATGGCGATGCCTGCCGCTGAGGGCGAGGAAAGCGGTATCGTCAAGATGGTACACGAAAAAGGGTACAAAAAGGGCGACAAGGTGCTTCGCTACGCGAAGGTGGTCGTCACGCAATAACGAAATTTTGCCGTTGATATTTGACACGGCTAAAAAAATAACCTAAAGGGGTAAATAGTATGATTTCTTTGAAGGATAAGGTGGTAATTATCACCGGTGGCGGTAGAGGTATTGGCTTTGGGCTTTCGACGGCGTTCGCAAAGGCTGGCGCAAAGCTCGTCATCACGGGCAGAACGGAATCGACCCTGCTTTCTGCGAAGGAAAAGTTAGAGGCGGCGCACGGCTGTGAAGTGCTTTGCGTGGCGGCAGACGGCGCGGACGAAGCGGCTATCCAAAACGTTATCGACAAGACGGTAGAACGCTTTGGCAGAATTGATGCGGTTGTGAACAACGCGCAGGCATCGGCAAGCGGTAAAATGCTGGTACAGCACACGAAGGAAGACATCGACCTTGCGATTTATTCGGGTATCTACGCGACCTTCTTCTATATGCAAAAGGCATATCCGTACTTAAAGGAAACGAAGGGTGCTGTGGTTAACTTTGCCTCGGGCGCAGGCTTGTTTGGCAGAATAGCGCAATCCTCCTATGCGGCGGCAAAAGAGGGTATCCGTGGCCTTTCGAGAGTTGCGGCAACCGAGTGGGCTCCCGACGGAGTGCGTGTAAACGTCATCTGTCCTTTGGCAATGACCGAAGGTTTGCAGAAGTTCAAGGAAGAATATCCCGCACGCTACGAACAGACGATCAAGGGCGTGCCTATGGGCCGTTTCGCTGATCCCGAACAGGACGTCGGCGGTCTTTGCGTGTTCCTCTGTTCCGACCTCGCAAGCTATATCACGGGTGAGACTATAACGCTCCAAGGCGGTAGCGGTCTCCGTCCGTAAGAAAAACAAAGAATATACGGCGCAATTCATCGTTGCGCCGTATTTTTATTTGGTCGTGTACGTCTATGTACACTCCCTGCATAAAAATCCGCCGCGCCTTGACTTGCTTGTATCTTGCTTTGTTTTTGCGCTGGGGTGATACGCTGTGCAATACTTCGTAGCACGGCGTTTTTTCTTGGTCGTGTACGTCTATGTACACTCCCTTCGATAAAAACACCGCGCGCCTTGTCTTGCGTGTTATCGTTTTGCGAAAATATTTTATATTTTCTAAAAAATTTTCCATTTTAGTTGTTTAGAGAATAAATTTGTGGGTTAGATATAAACTGTAAGCGAC
>JAZOMO010000013.1:0-57734 GCA_045654025.1 Candidatus Scatosoma sp. | reverse complement strand
CGTAAGCAGTCCCGTTCGAAGTACGGTGCAAAGCGCCCTAAATAATTAGGCGAACGCACGCAGTAAAGAACAACCCCGAAAAGCAGTTGCTTTTCACGAGCAGGTGAGGAAACTCACAAAGTCGGTTGCGTTTTAAGACTAAAAGCCAAGACGCGTAAAACCCTACTTGTTAATCGGAATATAGCTCAAAAGCCCCGAATAAAAGTAGGCAGTATGCAACGAGAGTTGCAGAAGATTCGCACCTTACGCAATTTAAAGGAAGCGTGAGCGCGCGATAGCTGTACTGAAGGGTTAAACCCTTATCAATCAATATTTAAAGGAGGATACAAAAATGCCCAGAAGAGGTAATGTCCCTAAAAGAGACGTATTGCCCGATCCTATGTACAACAACAAAGTTGTATCTAAGCTGATCAACCAAATCATGTTGGACGGTAAGAAAGGAACGGCACAAAAGATCGTTTACGATGCATTCAAAATCATGGGGGAAAAGTTGAACATGGACCCCGTTGAAATTTTCAAGCAGGCGATGGAAAACGTTATGCCTGTTGTTGAGGTTAAGGCTCGCCGTGTAGGTGGTGCGAACTATCAAGTTCCCATCGAAATTCGTCCTGAAAGACGTCAGACGCTTGCGATCCGTTGGCTTGTTATCAACACCAGAAAGCGTAGCGAAAGAGAAATGTCTGCAAGACTTGCAGCGGAGCTTATGGACGCTTATAACAACACCGGCGGCTCTGTAAAGAAGAAAGAAGATACGCATAGAATGGCTGAAGCAAACAAGGCGTTTGCACACTTCAGATTCTAATCGTAAGAGGAGCAAATTATGGCAAGAGAATTCGATTTACTCCATACCAGAAACTTTGGTATTATGGCGCACATCGACGCTGGTAAGACGACGACCACCGAACGTATCCTGTTCTATACGGGTAAGACGCACAAAATCGGTGATACGCACGAAGGTACGGCAACGATGGACTGGATGGAACAGGAACGTGAACGTGGTATTACGATTACGTCTGCGGCTACGACTTGCGTATGGAAGGGCCACCGTTTCAACATCATCGATACGCCGGGTCACGTTGACTTCACCGTAGAAGTTGAACGTTCGCTCCGCGTTTTGGACGGCGCAGTTGCGACGTTCTGCGCAAAGGGCGGTGTAGAACCTCAGTCGGAAACCGTTTGGCGTCAGGCTGACCAGTATGGTGTTCCCCGTATTGCGTACGTTAACAAGATGGACATCAACGGTGCGGACTATTTCCGTGTTGAAACGATGATCCGTGAACGTTTGGGCGCAAACCCCGTTCCCATCGAATTGCCCATCGGTAAGGAAGAAACCTTCCGTGGTATCGTAGACCTTATCCACATGGAAGCAGAGGTTTACTACGACGACCTTGGTAAGGATTTCCGTAAGGAAGAAATTCCTGCAGACATGATGGACGTTGTTGAAGAATACAGAGCAAAGCTTGTTGAAGAAGCGGCATCCGCAAGCGACGAACTTATGGAAAAATTCTTCGAAAACGGCGATTTGGACGCAGAAGACATCATCAAGGGTCTGCGTGAGCGTACCTTGAGAATGGAAGCAATCCCTATGCTCTGCGGTTCTTCGTATAAGAACAAGGGCGTTCAGTTCTTGCTTGACGCCGTTATCAACTTCCTTCCTTCTCCCTTGGACGTTGCGGCAGTTAAGGGTATCAACCCCGACACCGGCGCAGAAGAAGAGAGAAGAACGGCAGATGACGAATACTTCTCCGGTCTTGCATTCAAGATTGCAACCGACCCGTTCGTAGGTTCGCTTGCATACTTCCGTGCATACTCTGGTGTATTGTCCGCTGGTTCTTACGTTTACAACTCCACGAAGGAAAAGAAGGAACGTGTTGGTCGTTTGGTGCAGATGCACTCCAACGAAAGAAAGGATATCCCCGAAATTTGTTCGGGTGACATCTGCGCAATCGTTGGTTTGAAGTTCACGACGACGGGCGACACCCTTTGCGACGACAAGCATCCCATCATCTTGGAACAGATGACGTTCCCCGAACCTGTTATCCAGCTTTCCCTTGAACCCAAGACGAAGGCAGGTCAGGAAAAGATGACGATGGCACTCATTAAGCTGGCTGAAGAAGACCCTACGTTCAAGACGTATACCGACCAAGAAACGGGTCAGACGATTATCGCAGGTATGGGCGAGTTGCACCTCGACATTATCGTAGACCGTCTGCTTCGTGAATTCAAGGTAGAGGCAAACGTTGGTGCTCCTCAGGTTGCATACCGTGAAACCTTCCGCAAACAGGTGGAATGTGAAGGTATGTACAAGCGTCAGTCGGGTGGTAAAGGTCAGTACGGCCACTGTAAGCTTCGCTTGATTCCTCAGGAACCTGGTACCGGCTATTCGTTCGAAGACGAAACCGTAGGTGGTTCGATTCCTAAGGAATATATCCCTGCAATCGACAAGGGTATTCAGGAAGCAGCAAAGAACGGTTTCTTGGCAGGCTACGAAATCGTAGACTTCAAGGTTGTTGTATACGATGGTTCGTACCACGAAGTTGACTCGTCCGAAATGGCGTTCAAGATTGCTGGTTCGATGGGCTTCAAGAACGGTTTGGAAAAGGCACAGCCTGTTCTGCTTGAACCGATCATGAAGGTACAGATCATCACCCCTGAAGATTACTTCGGCGACTTGATGGGTAACGTTTCCGGCCGTCGTGGTACGATTCTTGGTACGGACGACAGAAACGGCGCGAAGATCATCGACGCAGAGATTCCTCTGTCCGAAATGTTCGGTTATGCTACGGAACTTCGTTCCCGTACGCAGGGCCGTGGTCAGTTCACGATGCAGTTCGACCATTACAACGAAGTACCCGGCAGCATTTCTAAGGAAATCGTAGAAAAGCGCGGTAAGAAGGACTAAGTCCTTGTAAACACAAAAAAATCGTTCTTGCCCGAAATAAAAGGGCAAGAACGGTAAAAAATCGTAAAGTTTTTATAAAAAAAGCTTTCAAACGATTGATATTTTTAAAAATTTAAGATATAATAGAATTGCCTTATAAGGGGGCAAGTTATATCAAACCCAAAAAAAGAAAAAAAATAATTAAAGAAAATCGGAGGATTTTAAAATGGCAAAGGCTAAATTTGACAGAAGCAAACCCCACGTTAACATCGGTACCGTAGGCCACGTTGACCACGGTAAGACGACCCTCACCGCTGCAATCACCATGGTTATGGCTGCACGTGGTGGCGCAGAAAAGATGAGATACGACCAGATCGACAAGGCTCCCGAAGAAAGAGCACGTGGTATCACAATCAACACCGCACACGTTGAATATCAGACGGACGCTCGTCACTATGCACACGTTGACTGCCCGGGCCACGCAGACTACGTTAAGAACATGATCACCGGCGCTGCTCAGATGGACGGCGCAATCCTCGTAGTTGCTGCAACGGACGGTCCCATGCCCCAGACCCGTGAGCACATCCTGCTCGCTCGTCAGGTAGGCGTTCCCTACATCGTTGTATTCATGAACAAGACGGACCTCGTAGACGACGAAGAATTGCTCGAACTCGTTGAAATGGATATCCGTGACTTGCTTTCCCAGTACGAATTCCCCGGCGACGACATCCCCGTTATCCGTGGTTCCGCTTTGAAGGCTTTGGAAGCAGCTTCTGCTGATGCTCCTGCTGATCAGATCATGGCTAACCCTGCAGTTAAGCCCGTTCTTGAGCTTATGGACGCAGTTGACAGCTACATTCCTACCCCTGCACGTGAAGATGCTAAGCCCTTCTTGCTTCCTGTAGAAGACGTATTCACCATCTCTGGTCGTGGTACGGTTGCTACCGGTCGTATCGAACGTGGTGTTGCTCACGTTGGCGAACCCGCAGAAATCGTTGGTTTGATCGAAAAGCCCATGACGACGACCATCACCGGTCTCGAAATGTTCCACAAGCTCCTTGACGAAGCTCAGGCAGGTGACAACGTAGGTGCGTTGCTCCGTGGTATCAACAGAACCGACATCCAGAAGGGTCAGGTTATTGCTAAGCCCGGTACGGTTAAGACTGGTACGGCTTTCGAAGCTCAGGTATACGTATTGACGAAGGAAGAAGGTGGCCGTCATACCGCATTCTTCAACAACTATCGTCCTCAGTTCTTCGTTCGTACGACCGACGTTACCGGTAAGATCAACCTTCCCGAAGGCGTAGAAATGGTTATGCCTGGTGACCACACCACGATGACCGTTGAGCTTATCAAGCCCGTTGCTTTGGAAGAAGGTCTTCGTTTCGCTATCCGTGAAGGTGGTAGAACGGTTGGTTCCGGTACGATCTCCAAGATCATTAAGTAATCTTGGGTTTGTATTGACAAACTAAAATAGAAACGGCTTGTCCATTCGGACAAGCCGCTTTTTATTTTGCCGTTGGGTATATATGCAGTTTTTAGGTCAAGAAATACGATAAAAAACGAATAAAATCACGAGAAATAGCCGCAAAAAATTGCTATTTTTACGGCTTTATGGTACAATACGAGTAAGAATATAAATACGGCTGAAATACGGCTAAAAAAGGGGATTTTTTGCGTGAAAAAGGGCGTAATTCAATGGAAATATCTATGTATAGCGGCTCTTTGCGCAGTAATGCTAGTATTTGAGCTAATCCCTGCCTTAAAGGCTTTACCTATTACAGCAGACGCTGCCTATAATCGTCTTATTTGTTGTATTTTCCCCTTAATTGCGGGTTGTTTAGCCGTTTATCTAATCGCTACGGAATCGTCCGTACAGCTGTTTAAAAAGCCGCAGAATCTATGGTGTTTGTTGCCTGCGTTGGCAATTTCCCTCAACAATTTCCCTTGGCTTGCATGGTCTGCAGGAAAAATGGAGCTGATACATACCCAACCCTTGCATTTTGTGCTGTTTGGGGCGTATTGCTTACTGATAGGGTTCTTTGAAGAGGTTTTATTCCGAGGCGTTATCTTTGCCTTAATACTATCCGTCTTCGAAAAGACGAAAAAAGGCTTGCTTTGGACATATGTCCTTTCTTCGGTTGTTTTTGGCGTGATACACCTACTGAACGTCTTTCAGAGTGGTGGCGCAGCCGTCCTGCAGGCTGGATATTCCATTCTAACGGGCGGATTGTTCGCATTTGTATGGATAAAGACGAAAAACATTCTATTTCCTGCGCTGACACACGCCATATACAATTTCTGCGGGCTGTTGTATACAAAGGGCGTCGGATTAGGACTTGGATCGGTCATAGACCTGCCTACGGCCATAATGATGGCGGTAATTGCCGTCATTTGCGGCATATTCGTGCTAATAAGCGTATGGAAATACGATAATGACGAGCGAGAGGAGTTATACGCCCGTTTAGGGGTAAAAACAGCAGAAAAAGACTAAAAACATGTAGTATGTCAGGTATAATACCTATGTTTGACATACTAATAACGGCATAGTATGCGTGTCATAATACATACGTCACGCATAATACATAACAAAAAGCGGCAAAACTGCCGCTTTTTTTGTGTTTTTTAGCGCATAGTGAGCGGTTTACCATTAGAAGAAGGTAATATCGCTCCACATGCTGTTGGCGCGAGCGTTGGCGTCGTAGGAGAAGTAATCCATTGCCACGCAACGGCTAAGGGTTGCTTCGTCGGGATATTGCGCAAACAGCTGGCGTTTTACTTGGTCGGAATAGGTATAGAACACGTAATCGTCGCTGGCGGTGGTAGGATCGCCCATGACGTAGTTCGGGTTGAAATAGTAGTTGAGGTCGTAGAGAACGACGTCCGTCTCGCCTTCCTCTGCCTCGTAATAATCCAAGGCGAAGTTTTCGTATACGTAATCGCTACCGATACAGCTTGTGTAGCCGATATAATTCATATTTCTCACGGCGTTTTCGGGCATGGAGAGGAAATTGATGAACATAGTGGCAGCATCGACGTTTTTGCAGTCTTTTGTTAGTGTCCATGCGTCAAACCAAAGGTTTGAAACGGTTTCAGGGATAGCATAATTCAAATATACAGGGTTTTCTACTACGGTATCTTCGTCTTCATCGGTGCCGTCTGCAACGTTCATTACGTATACGGCATCGCCGCTCCACTGGAAGTTGATGGTAATATCGCCTGCAATGATTTTTGCCTTACCTTCGTCCGTTTCAAAGCCGTAGAGGTTGTCAGTCATGGACATTAATTTTGCCTTTACAGCGTCCATAGTATCGGGATTTGTATCATTCATTAAGCGTTTAAGCTCTGCTTGATATTCTGCGAACGTCAGAGATTTTGCGTTATATGCTGCTTTTAGGTCGCGAAGCGCGTCATCGTAGTGCATCGCAAGTCCCGTGAAATAGGTGTCGCGGATATTGTTTTTAGCTGTAATTTTGCCTTTATGTGTGGGGTTGGTAAAGACGCTCCAGTTTTGTACGTCTGCCTCGTTCACAAATTCAGGATTATACACAAATCCCGTCGTACCCCACATGTAGCCTGCGGCGTATTCCTTCCAAGCAGCTCCGTTTTGCATTGTATTGCTTTCGAAGGTCTGCGCGATGAAAGGGGAAACGTTGTTTACGTAATAGTTTAGCTCGTTTGTCGTATCGAAGAAGGAAGAGGGGAGTTTTTGCACTCTTTCCTCCGCAACCAGCTTCATCAGCATGTATTCAGAGGGGCATATCAGGTCAAAATGGTCGCCCATTTTAATCATATTATACAAGGTTTCGTTGTCGTCTGCGATACAATATTCTACTCGGATTTTTTTGCCGGTTTTTTCTTCGTACCAATCTTCAAAATCCTCGATAAGGGAACGGGTTCCTTCTTCTTCGTCGCCCTCATCGATATATTCCGCCCAGTTTGCTATTTTTAAGACGGGGCGATTGTCTACGCCAAAGTTTGTAAAGGTGAGTCCGATTAAGCCGATGACCCCAGCGGCGGCAATAGCAATTACTTTTTTCATTGTTTTTTACCTGCCTTTTTGCTTGCTAAAACGTTCATAACGATTACCGCGATGACGATTGCAACGAAGATGATTGCAGTCAGTGCCCAGTAAGAGGACTTAATCATGTCTACTTTGCTACCCTTTGCAAGGCTGTAGATATGGGTGGAAATCGTCTGAAAAGTGTTCGGTTTCGTGTAAGCAGCGATGATATAATCGTCCAAGGAAAGGGTGATTGCCAGCATGAAACCTGACACAATACCGGGGGAAATTTGAGGGATTACCACGCTAAACAGCGCGCGAGTAGGGGACGCGCCGAGGTCGAGCGCCGCTTCGTAGAGGTTGTTATCCATCTGCTTGAGCTTAGGGATAATCGACAGCACGACGAAGGGTGTGCAAAGGACCATTTGACCAACGATCAAAGGGATGAACGAGGATTTCGGCATCTGAAACGCCACGAAAAGGAAAGCAAGGGAAATTGCGGTAACCACTTCGGCGTTGATGACGGGGACTTGGTTCGCGCCTGAAAGCATCGTACCAACGCGGCGCTTGCTGTAAAAAATCCCGATTGAGCCCACGGTCGCAAGCAAAGTAGAGAGGCTTGCCACCACCAAAGCCAAGCAAATTGTCTGAAAGACGATAGGCAAGGGTTGGTTTTCAGGGTTAAAGAAATACTCGTAGTGCGTCCAACTGAATTTTCCCCAGTCTGTGATTGTTTCCGTTTCGTTAAAGCTGTATACGCTCAAAAGGAGAATGGGGGCGTAGATAAAGGCAAGCACCAGCCCGATAAAGCTCCATTTTAAAATTTTTCTGAAGATTACCATAACGAAGCACCTCTCGATTGCGTATCCGATTCGGTGTTAAATCCGCCCGTCAGCCAAGTGATAATAAACATCAAGGTCAGCAGTAACAACGCCGTGACTGACCCCAAGTTCCAAAGGTCGTTTCGGAAACATTCGTCGATGAACGCGCCGATGATTTTGGTGTGGTTAAAGGTCATATAGTTGGATACGACGTAGTTGGTCATAGACGGCAGGAAGACCATGGAGATCCCACTCATAATCCCTGCCTTAGAGAGGGGAAGGGTGACTTTGATAAAAGCGCCTGCGCCGCCTGCGCCCAAGTCCCTTGCCGCCTCTAAATAGCTCTTGTCAATCTTAGAAATGGTGGTGTAGATGGGTAAAATCATAAAGGGTAGGAAATCGTAAACCATACCCAGAATGGTGTTAAAGATATTCCACGCATCCGACTTGTTGTAAATGCCGATCCAGCTTAACAGCTCCTTCAAGGCGTTGATACGCAGGACGAAGTTTACCCACATCGGCACGATAAACAGCAATAATAAGCCCGTTTGGTTTTTCAGTCCGCTATGCGCGATGATGTAAGCGACGGGATAGGCGATGAGTAGGCAAAGCAGGGTGCTGGCAATCGAGATGCCAAAGCTTTGCACAATCGTCTTAAAACGGCTGGATTCAAAAAAGCTCTGTCCAGCTGTACCGCTGAAAAAGTTTTGGAAGTTTTCGAAGGAAGGTCTGCCCGTATCCCCGTTCGTGAACGCGTAATAGATAATAATGAACAGGGGCGCGACCACGAACACGAGCAAGAACAGCGCGTAGGGAATCGCGAGCAGCTTTCTTGAAAACCGTAATTTCGGTTTCGTAGTCGTCATTTCTTGCTCTCCTCCGGATTCTTCAGACTCAAGCGAATTTTATCCTTGGGGATAATCAAGCTGACGAGGTCGTTTTCGTTCCAAAGGTCCTCGCAGGCAAGTACGTAATCTTCCTCGTTCTCCGTACGGACGATATAGCGATAGTATTCGCTCTTATAAATCAAGGAAATAATATGCCCCTGTGCGCCGCCGTCGTCGAGGTTGTCGCTCATCGTGATATCGTGGAGGCCGACCTCTACGTTGACTTCTACGTCGGTGAGGTCGAGTTTTTCGCCCTTAGCGGTGATGAGGTAGCCCTCTTCGTCGAGGTGGCTTCCAGGATACAGCTGGCAAACGTCACATTCAAATTCGCCGTCACCAAATTCGACGGTGTTGCGTTTGGTGATGATACCGCTGAACTTGTTGACACGGAACTTCTTTTTCATGACGTGGATACCGTCGGGATCAACGCAGAGGCCGACCTGCTCGCCAACCTTCGGGGTAGTGGTGCTCTGAATTTCGATTTCGTACCTACCGCATTGTACCAAAATCTGGTAGTGAATTCCCTTGAAGATAACAGAAGTCACCTTACCTTTTAACATACCGTCCTCAGGGGCGGTAATTTTTACGTCCTCGGGGCGAACGACGATATCAACGGGCTCGTCCTTTTCAAAGCCGGTATCAAGGCAACGGAAGGACTTTCCGCAGAAGCGTACGCTATAATCCTTCGTCATTACGCCGGAGAAGATATTGCTCTCCCCGATGAAGTCGGCAACGAAGGTATTTTTCGGCTCGTTATAAATCGTTTCGGGTGTACCGATCTGCTGGATAGCGCCGTCTGCCATAACGACGATGGTGTCGGACATGGTCAGTGCTTCCTCTTGGTCGTGGGTGACGTAGATAAAGGTAATGCCAAGGCGTTTGTGCATCGCCTTCAATTCGAGTTGCATTTCCTTGCGCATTTTGAGGTCGAGCGCGCCCAAGGGCTCGTCAAGAAGCAAAATTTCAGGTTCATTAACAATCGCGCGCGCGATAGCGATACGCTGTTGCTGACCACCGGAAAGGGTGGAGATGCTACGTTTTTCAAAGCCTGCAAGGTCAACGATTTCCAAGGCTTTTTTTACCTTTTCGGTGATGACGGCTTTGGACAATTTTTCGTATTTTACCTTTTCTTTGCCGTTTTTATCGACGTATTTTTTCTCAATACGCTTTAATTTCAACCCAAAGGCAACGTTGTCGAAGATGTTAAGATGGGGGAACAGCGCATATTTTTGAAAGACGGTGTTAACGGGGCGCTTGTTGGGAGGCAGAACGCTGATGTCCTTGCCGTTCAATAAAATCTGCCCCGAAGTAGGCAGGTCAAAGCCCGCAATCATTCTCAGAGTAGTGGTCTTACCACAGCCCGACGGGCCGAGGAAGGTAACGAATTCCCCCTTGCGGATATAAAGGTTGATATTTTCAATGACGGAAACGCCGTCAAATTCTTTGCAGACGTCAATCAGCTCGATGATGCGTTGTGAATCTTGCTTTACAGTTTCCATAGCGGTTTTCTCCTAAGTTAAAAGTTGGGGGGAGTGGAAATCCAAAGGAATTTCGCCCTGTGCTTGCCCTTGTTCAAGATTGAGTGGGGCTTGCTTGCCGAATAGTAAAAGGCTTCGCCTTTTTTACATACGTAATGATTGTTGCCTAACAAAATAGTGATTTTTCCTTCTAAGACGTAGCCGAATTCTTCGCCCTCGTGGGGGATATCGCCGGTGGTTTCCGCTCCCTCGGACAATTCGACTAAAATGGGTTCCATCATATTCTTTTGCGCGTTGGGGATCAGCCAGTTCAAAAGTACCCCGTCCGTGTCCTTTTCGATGAATTCTTCCTTGGAGAAAACGACCTTTTCTTCTGGCTCTTCCCTGAAAAATTCGGAAAGGTTGCTGCCGAGTGCGGAAAGGATATCCGTCAGCGTGGCAATCGAGGGGCTGTTTAGGTTGTTTTCGAGTTGCGAAATAAAGCCTTTCGTCAGCTCGCAACGGTCGGCAAGCTCCTCTTGCGTCAAGCTTTTTTGGTTTCGCATCTGTTTAATTTTTGCGCCGATATCCATGCATACACCTCTACAAGTTTACTGTAAGTAAACATTTTAACTATTTTTGGTAAAGTTTGTTAAAAATAAACCAAAAGTTTAGTTAAAATAAACCAAAGCTGGTTTTATTATAAAATAAAACGTATGCTTTGTCAATCATATGAAGACAAAATTTTACGAAAAATGTAAAAAAATTTCCACGCTTTTCTTGGGCATGGAAATCTGGGAAATTAGATTGTAGTAGGGGATATAACTGCTGACGTAATGGGGAGGGACGAGGGGGCAAAAAAGTTTTTATTCGTTATACGCAAAAAGGGGTCTACCAAAAGGCAGACCCTCATATTTATAAAAGTGTCGTACGGTTTTACGCCAATGCAGCGAGCTTCTTTGCGAGCTTTGCTTTTCTGTTGTTAGCGTTATTCTTGTGGATAACACCCTTCGTTACTGCGCTGTCGATAGCGGATACGGTAGCGGGGAAAAGCTTTTCTGCAGCTTCCTTGTCACCGGAGTTCACTGCTTCGAGGAACTTCTTAACTTGGGTTTTCAGTGCAGATTTGATCGCTTTGTTCTGCATGGTCTTCTTTTCGATAACCAGTACTCTTTTCTTTGCGGACTTAATATTAGGCATAATGTTCTCCTTAAGCTTAGGTTAGCTATTTTTTTTAATATTTCTCAATGCAAGGTTTATTCTAACATAAAATTTTACGATTGTAAACTATTTTTCAATAGAAAAACACGAAAAAAAGCAAAAAAGTCGAATTTTTTTCATCAAAAGGAGAGGGAAAGGAATGCAGAGGGGTGGAATTGCCTTTTTTGACAGCGGAGTGGGCGGATTGTCGGTGCTATCGGTTTGCGTGAAGAGTGTGTGTGGCTTGCCGCTGTATTATTACGGCGACAATGCGCGCGCGCCGTACGGTAACCGTAATATAGAAGATATGCGCGCGTATGTGCACGAAGCGTTTTCCCTCTTTCAAAGCCTTGGGGCAAGGGTGGCGGTGGTTGCGTGCAATACGGTGACGGCAGTGATGATTGACGAGCTTCGCGCAACCTATCCCTTCCCGATTATCGGCATCGAGCCTGCCGTCCTTCCTGCGGCAAGAAAGGGGGGAGGAGTGCTGGTGCTTGCGACGAAGGTCACCGCAGAGAGTGCGCGATTGCGAAGATTGATTTCGGTGGCAGAGCGTCGCTTTTCAGGGTTGCAGATACAGGTCGTCCCCTGCGCGCATCTGGCGGAGGAGATAGAGAAGGCGTGTCAATCGGAAGGCATACCCTCTGTATTTTCTCTACCTAGGGCGGAGGTGGATGGGGTAGTGCTGGGGTGTACCCATTATTCGCTGATTAAAAAACGGATTGAAAAATTTTACGGCGCAGAGGTCTTTGACGGAAATGAAGCGGTGGCAAATCGCCTGCGGCGGATCGTCGACGAGGAGGAAAAAAGCGGGGAAAAATTAGGTAAAAATCCGCCTAAAATAGACAGGTTTTACGCGTCTGAAAAATCGTTAAGAGCCTTACTATTTTTTGTCGAAAAAAGAAGAAAAAAAGGAGGGGGATTTTCGCTAAAAAAAGGGGCTTGTTTTTGGAAAGTCAAAAACGCTCAAGTCCTTTATTTTCTTGGCAGTGGGCGTATTATAAACCGTCGATTTTACGAACGAATGTTCGCATTTGAGCAACAGTAAAAATAAAAGTGGTCAATTTTCCCAAAATTTAAAAATTTTTTCAATTTTTTTACAAAAAACTGTTGACAAATGGTTGGCTGTGGTCTATAATGGAGTCAATTAGTGTTGGAGAGGGGGAGATTCTCTCTTTTACACAAGTTTCGGAAAAAGGAGGGGTCGCGAATGGCAACGTTCTTTTGCGGTACTTACGAACATCAAATAGACGATAAAAACCGTTTGCGGATTCCTGCGAAATTCCGGAAGGCGCTCATCGGTGAGGACGGCGACAAATCGTACAGCTTTGCTCGTGGTATGCTAGACGGGTGCGTTTACGTACTGCCCGAGGAAGAATTGCAGGCGATAATGGAAAAGCTGTCTGAAGAAAAGATGGGCGAGGCGTCCTTGGCGACGATGCTCTTTTACGGTAGCGTATACGAAGCGGAGGAAGATCCTCAGGGCAGAGTAGTGCTTCCTGCAAAGCTGAAGGCGGCGGCTGGTATCGAAAAGGATATCGTGACAGTAGGCCGTGGCAAGCGCATTGAAATCTGGGCGGCAGACGTCTATGAAAAAATCTGCGCGGATGCGAATTACAGGGCAGAATTTAAAAAGCTGGGGATTTAACGATGTTAGAATTTTCGCACAAACCGGTCATGCTGGAAGAATGTATGGAAGGGCTTGCCTTAAAGGACGGCGGAATTTACTTCGACGGCACGGTAGGTGGCGGAAACCATTCCTACGAGATCCTGCGGCGTAGCGGGCCGAGTGGCAGATTGATTGCCACCGACTTAGACGACGAGGCTATTGAGGCGGCAACGAAGAAGTTGTCCCCGTTCGCAGGAAGATTTAGTATCTATAAATCCAACTACAAGGATTTTGAAAAGGTCTTTGACGAGGCAGGGATTGATAAAATCGACGGCGCGTTGCTGGACTTTGGTATCAGTTCCCACCAGATTGACGATGAGGATAGGGGATTTTCCTATAAGATAGCCTCTGCGCCTTTGGATATGCGCATGGACACGACTGCGCCTTTGACGGCGGAAATCGTCCTGAACACCTATTCAGAAGCAGAGCTTGCAAGAATTTTAAAAGAATACGGCGAAGAAACCTTCGCGCGGCAGATTGCGAGAAACATCGTAAAATATCGGGAAACCCAACCGATTACGACTTCGGGGCAATTTTCCGAGATTATTCGAGGCAGTATCCCTGCGAAGTTTCGCTACGGCGCGCCTTGCGAACGCAAGAGCTACCAAGCGATTCGCATCGAGGTCAACAAAGAGCTGGACGGTCTTTACGACTTAGTCGTAGGGCTGACAAGAAGATTGAAAAAGGGTGGCAGAATCGTTATTCTCACCTTCCAGTCCTTAGAGGACAGAATCGTGAAAGAGGCGTTTCGGTATATGCAGACTCCCTGCACCTGCCCGCCGAGCTTCCCCGTCTGCGTCTGCGGTAAAAAAGCAGAGGTAAAGACGGTCAACCGCAAGCCGATTACGGCAAGCGAAGAAGAATTGTGCGACAATTCCCGCAGCAAATGCGCAAAACTGCGTATCGCTGAAAAATTATAAAGGCTTTGTTGCAGAGCCTACAAAAAATGCGATAAGGAGAAGGATGGCTATGGCTTACTACGACGGAAGAAAGACGATGGTTATCGATAAAGAGGCTGAATTACATAATTCGCGTATCAATAATATGTATACCATTTTGCAGAATGCGGAAAGCGAACAGCTGGAACGCCTTTGGGAAGAGGCGAAAAATGCACCGCAGGCTAGCGTTCTTGCGCCCGAAAAGCCCGTGGAAGCGCCCGTTTACGAGCATACGCCCGTTGAATCCGACCTTTTCACCCCTGCAACGCTGGATAGAACGATTGAACGCAGCGCTCCTCTCTATCCTGCATATCAGCCTGCGCCTACGCAAGTAGCGGTAGAGGCAGAGCAAGAGGAGTATACTTTCAGCTTGACCTCCATGGCGAAGAAAGCGATTGCTATCTTTGCGTCTGCGGCGGCTGTAATGATGACTTTAATCTGCGTGAACACTCATATCATCAATCAGCGCAGAGCGGAAATCAATGCGTTGGAACTCAGCAACGCAAACGCACGCGCGACAATCGCACAGCTTGAAGAGCAGATTGCTATCGAGAGCAGCGAAGAATCCATTCGCGAATGGGCGCTTGCAGAAGGCTTAATCGAAAAATAACATTTTATGGCTTGTTCAACTTAAGGAGCATACAAAAATTGAATAACGATTATTCCATATCGGTTTTACGAAAGAGGTTATCGGCTATTTGCATAGCGATAACCTTTATTTTTTGCGTTTTATGCGGCAGATTCTTCTACGTGCAGGTCGTTTGGCAGGAGGAACTTGCCTATCGGGCGCTTGATCAATGGATGAGAGAGATTCCACTTGTTGCCGAGCGCGGCTTGATTACGGACAGAAACGGCGTGCCTTTGGTGGTCAACGACACGGCGTACACCGTATACGCGCGCTCGAACGCTGTCAAGGATAAAACGGGGACGGCGGAACGGCTGGCAAATGCTTTGCATTTGGACGGAGAAAAGCTGCTGACAAAGCTAACCACTGTCAAAGCATCGGAAATCACCGTGGCACGACGGGTGGAGAAGTCGAAAATAGCCGACTTGACGGCGCAGGGTTTGGACGGGGTGTACTATGCGCGCGACAATCTTCGCTACTACCCGCAGGGGGAGGTGCTTTGCCAAGTGCTGGGCTTTACCTCGTCGGACAACGTGGGGACGACGGGTCTGGAAAAGTATTACGACAAATATCTTGCGGGTAAAAACGGCGAATTGTTGTATGAAACCGACCTCGTAGGCATACAATTAAAGGACGCCGTGGCGGCGTACCGTTCGGCAGAACCGGGAATGTCCTTGGAGCTGACGATTGATTTAGAGATACAAAAGGTGGTGGAAGAGGCTTTAAAACGGACGGTGGACGAATATTCCCCCGTCAGCGCAGAGTGTATTGTCTTAGACCCCAACAATTTCGAGGTGCTGGCGATGGCGAATTATCCTTCGTACGACCTAAACGAAGTGCCAAGAAACGACCCGCAAAAGCTGAACGCCCTCACTAGAAACCGTATCGTCAGCGATATTTACGAGCCGGGCTCTACTTTTAAAATCATCACGGCGGCGGCAAACGTAGAGGAGTACCTTCGAGGGAACACTGCGGCGTATTCGCAGACCCGTATTTTTTCTTCCTCGCGCACGAGGTCGGTGGACGGCACGACGGTAAAGTGCTGGAACAACCACGAAAACGGCAAACACAGCAATCAAACGCTGTCCGAGGCGCTCAACAACAGCTGTAACCCCTGCTTTACGGATATTGCGATGTCGCTGGGGAAGGAAACCTTCTATCAGTACCTTTCGGCATTCGGATTTGGGCAAAGCACGGGCTTGGACTTCAGCGGCGAAGCGTTGGGTCTATTATTACCGCAGAGTGCCGTTCGTGGTTGCGACCTTGCTCGTATAGGGTTTGGACAGACGATAGCGGTCAGCGGTCTGCAGCTTGCCTGCGCGACGGCGGCGGCAATCAACGGCGGTAAATACTATACCCCTCACCTCGTCAAAAAGGTGTACGCAGAGGATGGGTATATTGAGAAAGAAGTGGGGGCATGTCTAGGGCGAACGGTTATCAGCGAGAAGGCTTCCCGTATCGTAGCGGAAATGTTAGAGGGTGTCGTATCTGAAGGTAGTGGCAAAAAGGCGGCGGTGGAAGGCGTGCGCGTCGGTGGCAAAACGGGCACGGCGCAAAAGTACGAAAACGGACGGATTGCGGCAGGGAAATACGTTTCCTCGTTCGTGGGCTTTTTTCCTGTGGAAGCGCCTAAATACTTAGCGCTGGTCATCATTGACGAGCCGCAGGGGGCGTATTACGGCAGTGTGGTTGCCGCGCCGTGCGCAGGGGAAATCTTCCAAGGTATCGTAGAGATTGAAAAAAGTAGGTAGGGGCTATGTATTTAAAGGGATTGATAGACGGGGTCAACAGCGCAAGACTTGCAGGCGATTGCGCGGACGGTTGGGAAACGGTATGGGTAGAGGGCTTGTCGGACGATAGCCGATTCGTCCGCGCAGGGGACTTGTTCTTTTGCCGAGTGGGGGCAAACTACGACACCCACAGCTTTGCAGAGGAAGCAAAACGCCGCGGGGCGGTGGCGCTCGTTTGCGAACGGGAAGTGCCTGTCGCTCTGCCGCAGATTTTGGTGGACGATTGTCGCGAGGCGATGGCGCTGATAGCATCGGTGTTTTACGGCAATCCTTCCTCTCGTCTGCGCGTTATCGGGATTACGGGCACGAACGGAAAGACGACGACCTCGTACCTGCTTGCCTCGATTTTGCGTTCAGCAGGGAAAAACGTGGGTATTATCGGCACTTTGGGGATTTTTTATGGCAGAAAGAGCATCGCCCCCGAGCTCACGACCCCTGACCCTATCTTTCTGCAAAAAACGCTGGCGGATATGGTGCAGGAGGGGGTGCAGTACGTCGTTATGGAGGTTTCCGCGCACGCCTTGTACTATAAAAAAGATGCGTCCATACGCTATGCGTCGTGTATCTTCACCAACCTTTCGCAGGACCACCTTGATTTCTTTGCCTCTATGGAGCAGTATGCAGAGGCAAAAGAGGGGCTGTTTACGCCTAAAAAATGCGAGACTTGTATTCTAAACGGCGATGACGCTTTAGGGAGAAAAATCGGCGAAAAGCGTGAAAAAGGGGTGTTTTTCTACGGTTTAGACACGCCTAGCGACGCTTTTGCAATTATCGAAAAAGAGGACTTGCGCGGCTATACTATCGTGCTGAATATCTTGGACGACATCGGCAGAGTTCGTATGAAAATGACCGGTCGGCATAACGTCTACAACGCCTTAGCGGCGGCGACCTGCGCCCGTATGCTGGGGGTTTCCATGGAGAGCGTGCGGCAAGGCTTGCAGGAGGTACAATGGGTAAAGGGCAGGCTGGAATGGGTGGCTGAATACCGTGGGGCGCAGATTTTCGTCGACTTTGCGCACACGCCCGACGGGCTGGAAAAGTCGCTGTCCGCCCTGCGGAAGCATACGAAAGGTCGGCTCATCTGTCTATTTGGATGCGGCGGCAATCGTGACAAGAGCAAACGACCGATAATGGGCGAGCGCGTGGCACAGGCGGCGGACTTTGCGATACTGACTTCAGACAATCCTCGCTACGAAGACCCGATGGATATTATCGCCGCCATTGAAAAGGGGTATCGGCTGCATTCTACCGCCTATGCAATCATTCCCGACAGGGAGAAGGGGATAGAATATGCGATAGATCACCTTTCGCAGGGCGATATTCTGCTTGTGGCAGGCAAGGGCGGCGAGCATTATCAGGAGATAATGGGTATAAAATATCTACTTTCTGACGAGGATATAATCAAGACGTACGTAGGTGGTAGACGGGAATGAAGGAATGTATAGGGGTTGCGCTGCTGGCATTTGCCCTTTCTCTAATCTTTTGCCTTTTGCTCATTCCGCTGTTGCGTAGGATAAAAGCAGGACAAAACGTCCTCTCCTACGTCAAGGAGCATAAAGAAAAGAGCGGTACGCCAACCTTTGGTGGGTTGGCGTTTTTGCCTGCGGCGGTACTGGCGTGCTTGCCCTTTGGTGCCGGTCAAAATCGAAATTTTGCGGTGGTTTGCGTCATCGGTATGGCGTATATGGGGGTAGGTTTTTTGGACGACCTCTTAAAGAAAATCCACCACGAGAACAAGGGCTTGTCTGCATGGCAAAAGATGGCGTTCCAGACGGTGGTGGCGGTGTTTGCAGGATATTATTGCGTTCAATCGGGGCAGAGCCGCCTAGACCTTCCCTTTGGGGTGGGTGCAATCGAGCTCGGTTGGTGGATGTTGCCCCTTTCCGTATTCGTATATTTGGCGACAGTCAACGCCGTCAATCTGACGGACGGGCTAGACGGCTTAGCGGCAGGGGTATCCGTCCCCTTTTTCTTGTTTTTGGGGCTTATGACCATGTCGAAAGGCACGGGCGGTATGCATTTTGTGGACTTTGCCTTAGTGGGCGCGCTGTGCGCGTACTTGCTGTTTAACACCTCTCGCGCTAGTATTTTCATGGGCGACACGGGCTCTTTAGGCCTTGGCGGTTTCGCCTCGTCCATCGCTCTTTTGTCGGGTAAAGCGCTGTATATTCCGATTTTGGGGATAATGTTCGTTGTTTCGGTTATATCGGTGATTGTGCAGGTAATATACTATAAGGCGACGGGAGGAAAGCGCATTTTTCGTATGTCTCCCGTGCATCATCACTTTCAGCAAGTGGGATTTTCAGAGAGTAAAATTGCCTACGCGTATGCGGTAATTACGGCAATCGCAGGGGCAACTTGCTTGCTAATAGGAGTATAAATCTATGGATATTAAAAGGCAAAAGTTTTTGGTAATGGGGCTGTCAAAATCTGGCGAGGCGGCGGCGACCTTTTTGCTTGCAAACGGCGCTCAAGTAGGCGTTTACGACGATATGGACAGCGAGAGAATTTCCGAGGTAAAATCTCGGCTTGTGCGCGCTGGTGCGGTAGCGATTGCAAAGGACGGCATAAACGAAACGGTGAGCAAGTACGATGCTCTCGTTTTAAGTCCTGGTATTCCTATCGACCATCTGATTGCGGTGGCGTTCAAGCGCGCAGGCAAAGCGGTCCTCGGGGAAACGGAGCTTGCCGTAAGGTATTTCAAGGGCTTGTCGCTGGGAATTACGGGCACGAACGGTAAGACGACCACCGTTTCGATGGTGGAGAAGATTTTAAGCGATTGCGGAGTTCCTGCCAAGGCGTGCGGTAACATCGGCGCGCCGATGCTGGAGATATTGTCCGAGCCCGACGATACGGTAGCGGTTGCGGAGATTTCCAGCTTTCAGCTGGAAACACTTAACTCCTTTTGTCCTCACATTGCCGTCGTTTTGAATATTACGGAAGACCATTTAAACCGCCATTACAATATGGAAAACTACATATTTTTAAAGCGAAAACTCTTAAAAAACCTCACGGAAACGGAGTACGCAGTTCTCAACTACGACGACCCGATCGTGCGCGCTTTTGCGGAGGGGGTAAAGGCGAAGATCGTGTGGTTTTCCCTGCGTGAACGGGTCAACGGGGCGTACCTTTTCGAGGGTGACCTCTATTACGCCGAAGAAAAAATTCTATCCGTAGAAGACCTGCTCGTTTCAGGGTTGCACAACGTGCAAAATGCTTTGGCGGCGGTGGCTTGCGCCAAGCTTTTGGGGGTGGGGACGGATCAGGTGGCGTCGTCCTTAAAGGAATTTAGGGGTATCAAGCACCGCATCGAAAGGGTGGACGAAGTGGACGGCGTTGTCTACGTGGACGATTCCAAGGGTACGAACGTAGACGCTACCGTCAAGGCGGTTGCAAATATGAAAACGGAGACGGTATTACTGCTTGGCGGCAAGGATAAAGGGTATGATTACGGCAAGCTGTTCTCGACTATCAAGGGTAGCAAAGTGGTCGCGGCGGTGCTGTACGGCGAAAATCGATATTCACTTCTTGCGGTGGCGAGAAAAATCGGCTTTTCTGCGGTCTATCTTTGTCCGACCTTTGCGGAGGGAGTACGCCTTGCGCGGATGATAGCAAAATCGGGACAGACGGTCTTACTCAGTCCTGCCAGCGCAAGCTTTGACGAATTTTCAGGCTATGAGGAGAGGGGAGAAAAATTCTGTGCAATCGTTCAAGAGTTCGCAAATGAGGCGCGGGCAAGAGAAACCGTCTGCGAGGCGGCTGCCTTTACGGAAACGGAATAGAGGAGATATCTCCATTTTAATCGTCTGTGTTGCGCTTGCCTCGTTTGGGGTGGTTGCGGTGTATTCTGCAAGCTCCTACAACGCTAAAGTGCAATACGGAGATGAGTTTTACTTTGTAAAAAAACAACTGTTGGGGCTTGCAATCGGTCTGCCTCTAATGCTGTTTGCAGGTCGGCTGAATATCGACAAATTGCGTGGAAAACGGCTCAGATGGGTGTTTTTGTTATTGCCGATTGTGTTGCTTGCGTTGGTGTTTGTGCCGGGGGTGGGCAAGAGCAATTACGGCGCGACGAGGTGGATCGGGATAGGGCCTATCACCATTCAGCCGTCCGAGCTTGCGAAGTACGGTTTTGTTCTCTTTGCTGCCGCGTATATGTCGGAGAATATGGAGAAGGTGCGCACGCTGAAAGGCTGTCTGCCCGTATTGCTTGCAGGCGGTGTCATCTGCGCCCTCATTCTCTTAGAGCCAAATATGTCGATTACGATGTGCGTGGGGCTGATTATGCTGTGCATGCTCTTTCTGGGCGGAATGAAGATGCGGTATTTTCTGCTGATATTCTTTCCCGTGCTTATTGCCGTGCCCGTCATGATTATCACCGAGCCCTATCGCCTTTTGCGACTGTCGGCGTTCTTAGATCCTTGGGCTTCTCCTAGAGAGGAGGGGTACCAACTCATACAGTCGCTATACGCCTTAGGCAACGGCGGTTGGTTTGGCGCGGGGCTGTTCCGTTCGCGACAAAAGTACCGCTTTCTTCCTTTTTCCGAGAGCGATTTTATCCTTTCGATTATCGGGGAGGAACTGGGATTTATCGGGATTTTACTGCTGTTTGCGGCGGCGGTGTTTTTAATTTGGCGAGGGGTACGGGTGGCGACGAGGGCGAAGGACTTTTTCTCCTTTCTGCTTGCGAGCGGTATCACGGCAATCTACGCCGTGCAGACGGCGTTAAACGCCTTGGTCGTCAGCGGCGCAATTCCGCCGACGGGTTTGCCGTTGCCTCTTATCAGTTCGGGAAACACTTCGCTGATTATCACGATGACGTTTATGGGAGTGCTGTACGCAATTTCGGTGCGAAACGAGCGGTCGGAAGAAACGCCGCAGGGCACAACGTAAAGGAAAAAATCATACAATAAAGCATAAGGAGCGTTGTTGTATGGAAAAATTAGTAATCAACGGCGGCAGACGGCTGTATGGCTCTTTGGAGATTCAGCGGGCGAAAAACGCCGTATTGCCTCTTCTTGCCGCTTCCGTCATGACGGATGAAAGGGTGCGGCTGCGGAATCTTCCCAAAATTTCCGATGTAGAAAATATGTTGCATATCCTTCGCGAGCTGGGCTGTGAGATAGTAAGGGAAGGAAGTGATGCGGTGATAGACAGCTCGAATGCGGCTTCGCACGAGATTCCTGCGGTGATGACGAAGGAGATTCGTTCGTCAATCTTTATGCTTGGGTCGGTGCTGACGCGTTTTCATCGCGCAAAAATTTCCTATCCAGGCGGTTGTGATATCGGTCTTCGACCGATTGACCTGCATTTGTTGGGCTTAAAAAAGCTTGGGGTGGAGATTGTTGAGGAAAATGGCTACATCGATTGCCGAGCAGATAAGCTGACGGGTGCAGAGATTGTGCTGGACTTCCCAAGTGTAGGGGCGACGGAGAATATTATGCTTGCGGCGGTGAAGGCAGAGGGTAGGACGATTGTCCGCAACGCCGCCAAAGAGCCTGAAATCGTCGATTTGCAAAACTTTCTCAACCGAATGGGCGCAAGGGTGCAGGGGGCTGGTACGGCGGACGTTGTCATTGACGGGGTAGAGGTTTTGCGCGGCGTCGATTATATACCTATCGGAGATAGGATTGAGGCGGGCACTTTTCTGATTGCGGCGGCGGTTTGCGGCGGCGAAATCGAAACGCACGGGGTGTTTGCGGAAAATCTTGCGGCGCTTTTGCATAAATTGCGTGAAAACGGTTGCAAAATACATACGAAAAATGATACAATAATCTTACAGAGTAACGGTAGGTTGAAAAGCGTGGACGTGGTGGACACTTCCCCGTTCCCGGGCTTTCCTACGGATCTGCAGGCGCAGTACGCCACCTTGTCGGCTTTATCGAAGGGTACGACGCTGGTGGTGGAGAACTTGTTTGAAACCCGTTTTAAGTACGCGGGCGAGCTTCGGCGCATGGGTGCAGACGTCACCGTGCGTGGCAGAACGGCTGTGATACGAGGCGTAGCCTCCCTGCGCGGCGCATCAGTGACGGCAGGGGATCTTCGCGGTGGCGCGGCGCTGGCGATTGCAGGCTTGGCGGCGCAGGGTACGACCGAAGTTTTGGACCTCTCTCATATTGACAGAGGCTACGACGAGTTGGAGAGAAAACTTCGCTTGCTGGGCGCAAACGTTCGACGGGTGAAAGTATAGTTCTTTACCGATAAAGACAAAAAAGGATTTGATTACGAATGAAAAAGATTTTGGTGATTATACTCACGGTGATAGCCTTTCTCTCTGCGGCGTTTATCGGCGTGGCGAACGTCTATCGCGTGGACGGCGTAGTGCTGGATGCAAAGATGTTTTCAGAGGCGGCGAAGGCAGAAGCCTCTGCAATGCAGGTAGAATTGCAGGCGGCGTACACGGGAGAAAGTTCGATTTTTGCAGAGGATACTTTGGCGAAAGAAGTGATTGAAAAATATCCGTACTTCCGCTTGACGAAGTTTGAAAAACGCTATCCAAACCTCTTGGTGGTTGAGGCGACGGAGGATATGGAGGTATTCGCCGTGCAGTCGGGGGAAGAGTACTACATTCTTTCTGAGGCTGGTACGATACTGGACGTTCGCGCGGACTCCAATAACCGAATCGATGGAAAGCCCAACGTCATTATCACGGGCGCGCTCCCTTCCGGCAGTGTCGGAGATACAGTCGAGGGCGCAGGCTTTGAGGAAACCATGAAAATCTGTGCGCTGATGGCAGAACGTTTGAATGGCGTGCGTAGCAATATCAAGCAGATTGAATTCGATGACGTAGAGGGTGAGGGTAGGATTTTCCTCTGTATGCGAGAGGGGGTAAAGATTTGTCTGGTGAACGCACACCTTTTGACGGAAGAGAAAGGGGTGGCGCTGACGGAAGCCTACCTTTCGATGGAGGATGAGCAGCGTTTGACGGGATTTTTGCACGTCACAGAATCCTTGGAAGGTACGGAAGTTCTCATTAAATATCAACCGAACCTTTTGGATTGATTAAAAACACGCTTCGGCGTGTTTTTTTTCTTATAAATTACAAAAAAAATTATACTTGTGCTATTGACAAAAATAGGAAAATGTTATATAATAACATTAATAATACTTTCTACGCGGTAGGCGTGGGGAAAGGCGGAAGAACAAAGGATGAGAAACGAAAGAGTAGCTTTGCTGGACGTGCGCTCGTTTGAACTGACTTTTCTAATCGGTACAAGGGGCTTCAATTCTTCTTTGGTTGTATGCGGAGAACATACGGAGGAATACGAGGGGTATTCGGCGCAGGGCTTTTTGGACGAAGCGGCTTTTGAAGAAGCGGTACGCGCGGCGGTTGCCCCGGTGCTGAAAACCTACAAAGGCAAGCTGCAAAAAATTTACGTGGGTACGCCGTCGCCCTTCCTTCGGTTGCGGACGGTGGGTCAGAACTTGCCCTTCTCCAAGCGGCATAAGGTATCTGCTACGGACATCGAAACGTTGTACGATTGCGGCTTGAACGTGCTGTCGGAAGAGGGCAGACATATTCACCACTCTGCGATGTACTTTGCCATCGGCAACACCAACAAATACTATTCTGAAGAGGAGTTATACGGTACGCCGTCTACCTCCTTGCGCGGTGGACTGTGCTATTATTTCGCGGATGAAAACTATTGCGCTGCGGTCGAAAGGGCGTTGAAAGCCTTTGGCTTTACGGAAATCGTCTTTCTGCCTACGATGCTTGCGGAAGCGGTATATCTGTTGCCGAAGAAGGAGCGCGCGGGCTACGCAGTCCTCTTGGACGTAGGCTACCTGACCGCTACCGTTTCGGTTGTTTACGGCAACGGTACGGTGCACGAAAAATCGTTCACGGGCGGCGTGGCGGAAATTATCTATTATCTGACGAAACGCTTTGGGGTTGAACCGGACGTCGCGGAGAGCATTCTCGCCTGTGCAAACATTGCGGTGGGGGATGATCACAAGGATCAGCCTTGGACGAACGATGAGGGCGTTTCCATTCCTGTTGCGCAGATCAACGACGTAATCGAATATGGGGTTGACCAGCTGTGCGACCACGTAAACCGTTTCTTGGACGAACGCTACAAGGACAAAGACGTCGTGATGCCCAACAACACTCTGTGGATCACGGGTGAGGGCGTGGGCGCAATCATGGGTATTGCTGACCATATGTCCAGGCGGTTAGAACGCTCCGTAAAAATTCTCTCTCCCGACCTTGCGTATAACGATCGCCCGTCGCAATCCTCGCGTTTGGCGCTCTTGTCGATGGCGATAACGAACCAACAAAAGAAATCCCCTTATAGACTTTTTGGAGGAAAAAGAAGATGATGAACTATAACGAAAACGAAGCTTACGGCTACTATGGTGAAGAACAGCTTGAAACGCAGTACAACTCTTCTCCGTTTGCGGCGCAGGTAGCCAACAACCTCTCTGGCGTTGCAAAGATTAAGGTAATCGGTGTCGGCGGCGCAGGCAATAACGCGGTAGACCGTCTGATTGAATCGGGGCTTCGTAGCGCGGAATATATCGTAGTGAACACGGATAACCAAGCGTTGGCGCGCTCTAAGGCGAGCAAGCGTATTCAAATCGGCGTACAGCTGACGAAGGGCTTGGGCGCAGGCGCAGACCCCAACGTCGGTAAAGATGCGGCGGAAGAGAACAAAGCGGAAATCCAAAACGCTTTGAAGGACACCGACCTCTTATTCATTACCGCGGGTATGGGCGGTGGTACGGGTACGGGCGCAGCGCCCGTGATTGCGCGCATCGCAAAAGAGATGAAGATTTTGACGGTAGCGGTGGTCACTTTGCCGTTTGCGTTCGAGGCAAAGCGTAGAATGGACAACGCTTTGGCGGGGATTGAGGAGCTGAGAAAATGCGTTGACTCCATCATCACCATTCCCAACGACAAAATCCGTGAGGTCGTTCCTAAGGGTACTTCCTTTGAGGAGGCGTTAAAGGTTGCAGACGAGGTACTTCGTCAGGGTATCCGTGGTATTGCGGAGTTGATTGTCAACCCTGCGCTTATCAACTTGGACTTTGCGGACGTACGCACGACCTTGAAAGGACGTGGTGTGGCGCACATGGGTATTGGCGTAGCAAAGGGCGAAAAGCGTATTTCGGACGCCGTTCGTTGCGCGGTTTGCAGTCCCTTGCTTAATACGACCATCGAGGGTGCAAATTCGGTTATTTTGAATGTTGTCGGTGGCAAAGACCTGTCTTTGGACGAGGTTTGCCTTGCGGCGGACTTGGTTAAGGGAGTCATCGACTATTCGGCGAACGTTATCTTCGGCGCGTGCATTGACGAGAAGATGTCTGATGAGGTCGAGGTTGTTATCATCGCCACCGGATTTTCAGGCGGTCAGCCTGCGGCGACAAATGAAGATCCTATTTCTGCGGCCCGTCGAGCGTTCACGTTATCGGACAAGATTGACCGCACCTACGGTGAGAAAATGGCGGCGGAAGCGTATGCTCGTGGCGAGTACGGCGCGCAACCTGCGTACGGTCAGCCTTACGGCGCACCCTACGGATACGGTCAGGGGTATGCACCTGCGGCTGGGGCGCAAGCTCCTTACGGTCAGCCTTACGGCGCACCCTACGGTGAAGCAGTGGACCCTGCTGTATCGGCAGAGGTAGCGGCGACGGAGGAAAAACCGCAAGAGGCTACTTCCTTCGAACCGGGCGATCCGATTTCCGAAAAGGAAGTAGTGGAAAAGAAAGAGAAAAAACGTCCTCGCAAATTCTTGGACTTGTTCATTCGTCAAACGAAGAAAGAAGACAAATAATTCTCGAAATATTTTACACCCCGTTGCAAAAAAGGCAACGGGGTTTTGTTATAATTATAGCTTATGGCTCATATACATATTGTATGGAAAGAACGGGCGAAAATAGTGGTATGAAATATTACTTTATAGGCATAGGCGGTATCTCTATGTCGGCTCTGGCGCGGTATCTACTCCTCAGAGGTAATTTTGTCGCAGGCAGTGATCTTGTCTGTGGCGAGCAGGTTTGTTTTCTTAGGGAAATGGGGGTGAAAATCATCGTCGGGGAAGACGTCGTGGGTGATCAACTAATGACTGCCGACGTCGTTGTCTATACGGACGCTGTTTCTAAAAGAAACAGAGAACTACTTGCCGCGAAGGAAATGGGGAAGACGGTATATTCTCGCGCAGAATTATTGCGTGAAATTTGTGGCGGCTTTTCCCACGTGTTGTCCGTTGCAGGCAGTCACGGAAAGACGACTTGCACGGCGATGTGCGCTCACGTCTTTTCTGCAGCAGGTCTGGCGTTTTGTGCCCATATCGGCGGCGAGGATTTGCGTTTTCAAAACTTTCACTATACGGGAAACGACTATTTTATCACCGAGGCGTGTGAATATAAGAAGAATTTATTAAAGATCCCCGCGGAAACGGCGATTTTACTAAACGTTGACAAGGATCATTTGGAATGCTACAACGGGATAGAGGAGCTGAAAGAAACCTTTTTGCAATATTGCCACGGCGCAAAGACGTCGGTGGTTTGTTTGGACGACGAGGCGGCGTCAGAGGTGCAAAACGCCGTCAGCTTTTCCATTTACGAAAAAGGAGCTAATTACCGTGCGGTTAACTTGCGACGCGAAAAGGAGCGGTACTCCTTCACCGTGCGAGAATATGGCGTGGACGTATGTAAAATCCGATTGCGGGTGGCAGGCAGACACAACGTCTACAACGCTTTGGCTGCTTTTGCCGCCGCGAGGTGCTATGGCTTTTCCGTGGAGGAAATCAAGCGTGGGCTGGAGAGCTTTTCGGGCGTAAAGCGCCGCTTTGAACGCATGGGCAATTATAAGGGCGCGGAAGTGGTCTGCGACTACGCCCATCACCCCAAGGAGATTGTTTCGGCGGTGCAGACGGCATTGCGCATGAAAAAGGGGAAATTGTACGTCGTCTTTCAGCCGCATACCTATTCTCGGACGAAGAGCCTGCTTGACGAATTCGTAGAGGTTTTACGTGGGTTGGACGATCTGCTCATCTACAAGACCTTCCCGGCACGGGAAGAATACGACGAGGAAGGCGACGGAAGAACGCTTGCTGAAAGGGTGGGGACTTGCTTGTACGCCGATAATTTGTCGGCGTTACGCACGTGGCTGAATCGAACGGCAGTCGAGGGGGATATAATTTTATTTTTGGGCGCAGGGGACATCTATTACCTTGCGAAATATTTAATCAGTCAGCCGAGATAATCGGCAGTGCTGGAGAAAAACACAATTGAATAGACGGCAGAGGGCGAAAAAATCAAAAAAATTCGCGATTTCTGCCGTTTTTTTTGCGTTATACTATTGATAATTGTAAAAAAAAATGGTATAATAACTTAAGTATAAGTTAAAGGACATTTCAGGAGGTGCGATTTTGGCGAAGAAGAACGAGAGAAAACTTTCGGGCACTCGGCCTGCACAGGAATCCAAGCGGCAAACGTTGCAGGATTCACCAAATGATGCAAATAATAATTTGAAAGGAAAAAAACCGGAGCGTACGAATTCTGTCATGACGAGAGAGAGCGTTTGCGCTGTTTTTGCGATGTTTTCCATCCTTGCTTTTGTCATACTACTGACGGATACTGCCGTGTTCATGGAGCCCGGTGGATATATTCATGCTCTTTTGCTGGGCGCATTTGGGTATATGGCATATCCCTTGACGGGGCTTGCCGTCTACAATTGCGTGATGGGCTTTATAGGGAAAAGGCTGTTTAAAAGACGTAAGGTTCTCATCTTTTTTATCATCACTTCGATATTGACGGCGCTGGCAATACATACGATACAAACCTATTACTTTTGGCAATTGCCGCAGGAAGGATACCTGTCTGCTTGTTTTCAATCGGGTGAAAAATTCCCTGCGACGACGATTGCTGGTTGGTTTGGTGCATTGATTGTCTATCTGTTGGTGAGCGTTGCGACGGACGTTGGCGCTCTGGTGATTTTATCTACTCTGGCGCTTTTAAGCTTGTACGTTTCGGTGAAGTCGGTTACTAAAAGCTTTAAGAAGTCTTCGAATGGTGCGCCAAGCGAAGAGGAAGAGCCTGCTTGTCAGCAGCCTTCGCCTCAACCGAATGGAAACCCTCAGCAATACGATCCGAACGTTCAGCAGTACGCCCCGAACGGTCAATCTTACGTTCCCAACCCTCAGCAATACGACCCGAATGGTCAGCAGTATGCGCCCAACGGTCAGCAGTACGCTCCGAATGGTCAGCAATACGCCCCGAATGAACCGTCTTCGGGTCAGCCTACAATCCAGCCGATGCCCGGATATTCGCAGGGTGGGGTTGCGCCGCAGAGCATGGGCGGCTACACGCCGTTTATGCCGTACACGGTGCGTCAGCGCCCGGGCTTTACGCTTCCCAACCAAAACGGACAAGCTCCGCAGGCTCAGCAGGTACAGCCTGCGCAGACGAACCCTGCGGCAACCGAGCAACCGCAACCGACCACGCAACAGCCGGCGCAACAGGCGCCTCATGCGACGGGATATTCTCCCTTTGGCGCGGCGACGTCCATGCAGCGCCCTGGTCAGTCGATTTCTCCTGAGGAAAGCCGCAGGATTCTGTTCAGTGGCTCGCCCAGACAAAATTATCAAGACAACCTGATCTTTGACGGGAATGCCAGCGTGCATCGCCGTAGTTCTGCTATGGACGTGCCACCCGTTTCTTCATCTTATACCGAACAATATCAGCAGTCGGTGCAAAATACTTCTTCCGTCCGTCCGCAAAAGGTGGTGGGAGAGCAAGTCTCCGACCGTCTTGGGGGCAGGGGCGGAAATCCCTACGAGTTGAACGTTCCCTCCGAGTCCACGCCGACGTGGGGGGGCGAGGCGCGCGCTCGCTCTAACGCATACCCGCAGGAGAGCACCTCTGACTGGAGAGTGGACGAAGGAAAATCTACTTATGATGATTCGTTGCCCGAATATGATACGGGCAGACGAAGCTATTCGGACGTGTACCCCTCTACGGAGGAAACGCGCAGAGGGGCTGTAGAATCCCCTCGCACGCAAGAGGCAGAGCCTTCTTTCTTCCAACCTTCTGAGCCGGCGCAACAGCCGACTTTGGACGGTGGCAGTGGCGGTAGACGGCACGAATATATGGACCTTTTCTCGCCGCAGAACCCCCGTATTTTCGGGCAAAGCGGCAATCGTCCCTATGGTACGACTGAGGACGAGGTGGCGGCTGACCGTTCTTCGATTTTTGAGGAAGAGCCGATACAGCCTGCAACGGATAGCCGCACGGCAAGGGTGGACGACCCGTACGCTCTGCGTGGATACGACGATACTCCTGCGCCTTCGCGCGTATCGCGTTTCGACACGCCTGCCCAAGTTCTTGCGGCGGAATCTACGCCTTTGGAAGAGGTGTCGATAGAGAAAAAGGAAGAACCCACACTTCCGCACGTACCTACGCAGCGTGTAGGATTAGCTTCGCGAGGTTCAACCGAACCCGTAGTAGAGCCCGTGGCGCAGCCGCAAGAGACTGCTCCCGTAAAACCGAGAATTCGCAAACCGTACGTTCGCGTGCCTCTGCATTATTTTAACTGTAACGACAACCTTCCCGATTCGGATGCGGTAGAGGTCGAAGATATTAAGAGAAGGATTATCGAAACTCTGGAAGATTATAACGTTGCCGGCGGTACGATTGCTTCTGTTACCTTTGGGCCTACGGTCACGAGATACAACGTCGTTCTGCCTCGTGGCGTATCGCCAAGAAAGGTCGTCTCCTTGGAGCAAGAGATTGCAATGGGGCTTTGCCGAGAGGGCGTCAATATCTATCCCAATGTCGAAGACGGCGCAGTGAGTATCGAAGTGCCCAACCGCAACAGACAGACGGTGGAGCTTGGCTGTATGTTCATTGATGACGCTTATACGAAGGCGAAACCGACTTCGCTGGTGTTTGCTATGGGTAAAGATATTGCCAACCGCAAGGTATACGGCGACGTGTGTAAGATGACGCATTTGCTGGTTGCAGGTTCTTCGGGTTCGGGTAAATCAGTGTTCTTGGGTTGCTTGATTATCAGCTTGATTACGAAATATTCCCCCGATGAGATGCGCCTCATCTTGATTGACCCGAAAAAGACGGAATTCGTCCTCTATAACGGTCTGCCTCACTTGATGGTGAATGAAATCATCAGCGACTGCAAAAAAGCGGTGCAGACTCTCTCGTGGGCGATCGGCGAAATGGAACGCAGATACACCCTCATTCAAAAGAAGAGTTTGTCGGGTACGTACGTCGTCAACATTGACGAATACAACGCTAACCTTGAGCCGGGCGAAGAAAAACTGCCCAAGATCGTCATCATCGTGGACGAGCTTGCCGACCTTATGCTGAACGCAAAAAAGGACATGGAAGACAAAATCCAGAGCCTTACGCAGAAAGCGCGCGCGGCGGGTATCCATTTGATTTTGGCAACTCAGCGACCTTCGATTGACGTCATCACGGGCGTTATCAAGAGCAATCTGCCCACCCGTATTGCCTTTACGGTAGCGACGGACGTTGACTCCCGTGTTATCCTCGACCAGTCGGGCGCGCAAAAGTTGCTCGGCAAGGGCGATATGGTGTATACCGCTTCGGGAATCAACACGCCCGTGCGTGTGCAGAGCCCGTTCATCTCCTCGACCGATTCGCAGAGAATTGTCAACTTCATCAAGGAGAACAACGAAGCCTTCTTCGACGATGCGGCAACCAGCTTCATCAACAACGCGCGCAGTAGCGGTGGCGGTGAGGGAGGCGAAATGTCCTACGACGAAGTCGAGCCGGTATACTTAGAGGCGTTAAAGCTGGTTATTCAAACGCAGACGGCGTCCATTTCGATGTTGCAGAGAAAATGCTCAATCGGCTTCAACAAAGCAGGCAAAATCATCGAATGGATGGAAAACATGGAATACATTTCTCCCTACGAGGGCGCGAAGGCAAGACGAGTGCTCATCACCCGTGAAAAGTTTATCGAGCTGTACGGGGAGTGGTAAGACGAGGGCGCAACGGTCGCCCTTGTAAAGAAGGAAAGATATGCTTACGGAAAAAATTTTTGGCGTAATTTCGCTTGGATGCGATAAAAACCGTGTGGATACGGAAAAGCTATTGGCGATGTTGCGGGGGCGTGGTTGCCGTTTGACGGACGATCCGACTAAGGCGCAAGTTTTAATCGTCAATACCTGCGGTTTTTTGCAATCTGCCAGGGAAGAGGCAATCGAAACGGTTTTGGAATTTGCCGAATACAAGCGCCAGAACTTGGAAAAAATCGTAATTACCGGCTGTCTGCCGCAGAAATTCGTAGGGGAGCTGTTCGCTCCTCTCACGGAGGCAGACGTGTTTTTGGGTATCACCGACTACGAAAAGCTGTTCGAGGCGTTGGAGCTTTCGTACGCAAGCGGACAGCGGCAGAATTTCGTCGGTACGGGCAAAGAGGTCTTCCGCGCGGAGCGTGTGCAGACCACCGAGCCGCATTTTGCCTACTTAAAGATTGCAGACGGGTGTTACAACCATTGTACCTACTGTTTAATCCCGAAAATTCGTGGAAAATACCGTTCGTATCCGATGGAAAAGTTGGTGGAAGAGGCAAAGGAGCTGGGGGAACTTTCCGAGCTGATTGTCGTTGCGCAGGACACCACGCGCTACGGCGAGGATTTGTACGGCAAGAACTGTTTTGTGGAATTGTTACAACAGCTTTCTGCGCTTGAAAATATTGAAAAAATCCGCCTGCTGTACTGTTATCCCGACGTCATTACGGAAGAACTCATCGAGGAAATTCGTACGAACGATAAGATTTTGAAATATATGGACATCCCTTTGCAGCATTCGGAAAACCGAGTGTTAAAACTGATGAACCGCAAGGGCAAGCGCGAGGAATATTTGGCGCTGTTTGCACGGCTAAGACAGTGTATTCCGGGGATTGCCATTCGCTCCACCTTTATCTCTGGTTTCCCTACGGAAACGGAAGAGGAATTTTTGGCGATGCAGGACTTTTTGAAGCAAGCGAAACTGCTCAATTGTGGCTTCTTCGCGTATTCGAGGGAGCCTGATACAGGCGCGTACCGCTTAAAACCGCAGGTACATCACGCCACCAAGCAACGCAGAGTAAAGGCGTTGTATGAAACCCAGCGTGCAATTTCGCGCGAACTGCTTGCCGAGTTCATAGGGCAGAAGATTGAGGTGCTCTGCGACGGCATTGACTACGAAAAGAGCTGTTTCGTTGGCAGGGCGTATTTCAATGCGCCTGACATTGACGGAAAAGTGTACTTCCGTTCGATGGATGCGATGCAGGGGAAGCGCTATGAGGTGTATATCGACAGCGCGGACGAATACGATTTATACGGTTATACGGAGGATTATGCAAATGAAATGGAACTTACCAAATAAAATCACGCTTGTTCGAATTTTTATGATTCCTATTTTCGTGGCGGTGTTTTTCATCGCGCCGCTTGGGGCGTGGAGGTTTTTGATTGCGGCGGCGGTGTTTGCCTTAGCGGCAGCAACGGATGCGCTGGATGGGCACATTGCCCGTTCTCGTGGCTTGGTGACCAACCTCGGCAAATTCTTAGACCCGATTGCGGACAAAGTGCTCGTATCCACGGCGATGATGTTGCTGTTGGCGGCAAAAGAGGATTTGTTCGGCGTATTCGGTGGCCTTACGGAAGGGATTTATATCGCTACGGCGGTGTGCATCTGCGTAATCATGGCGCGGGAGCTGATTATCTCTGCCTTCCGTCAGATTGCGGCGACCTCGGGCGTGGTCATGGCGGCGGACAAGCTTGGAAAAATCAAGACGATTTTTCAGGATTTGAGCATCGTTGCCTTCCTTGTTGGCGGTGCGTTTACCGCTTGGACGGCAGGTGTGGTTATCCTTTGGATTGCGGTTGGGGCGTTTGCGCTTGCCACCGTACTTACGGTATGGTCGGGGATTGCTTACGTCGTCAACAACTCGCAGGTCTTAAAAGACGCAGACTAAGATGAAGAACGTTTGCTTGATACTATCGGACAGCGCAGAACTGTTTCAAGGGGCCGCTCTTCCGATAGTCAATCGAATAGAGGCGGCTGGCTACGAATGTACGGAAACCCGTGTATTCCGCAGGGATGACGAGGTGTTTTACCTTGGCGTAAAATCTTGCTTGGAATGGGCGGACAATGCATTCGTTGTGCTGTCTGGCTTTGTGGCAGATAGCGTTGCGGACGGCTTGCAAAGGGCGCTTGGCGGCAGTTTTATGCGCGGCGCGGTTGGCGGCGCAGGAATGTTGGAAATAGGCGAAAAAACGTTGTTTTTACTACCTAATGAGGACGAAGAGTACCTCAAAGAGGTGTGCTTGCCGTATCTTGCAAAAAAGCATGGTCGCAGGGTTGGCAGCCTCGTGTTTCGCGCGGTAGGCGCAGACAAGCAAAAGGTTTTACAGCTTATCAAAAAGGCAGAGCAATATGCAGACGGCAGGGCAAATATCCGCAGAGAGCACGCCTTTGGCGAGGACGTCATTCGTGTGTTTTACGATGAAAGCACGCCGAGGATGCTGACTGACGATTTGGTGCGGTATTTTGCCGAACAGCTTGCGGACAACTTATACGCTTTGGAAGAAACGACCTTGGAAAAACAGCTGGTAGACCTCTTGAAATTGCGTCGCAAACGGCTGTCTGTTGCGGAATCGTTTACGGGAGGCGGTATTGCCTCGAAAATCGTTTCCGTTCCAGGTGCTAGCGAGGTGTATGTTGAAGGCTTGAATACCTATGCGGATTTTGCGAAGATGCAACGCTTAGGTGTGGCAGAATTCACTCTGCGTTCGCAGGGTGCGGTCAGTGAGCAGACAGCGTACGAAATGGCGGCAGGGCTGTTAGAGCAGGGAAACGCAGACGTTTCGATTGCGACGACGGGCTTGGCAGGGCCAAAGGACGACGGTTCGGGCTTGCCTATCGGGACTTGCTATATCGCCGTGGGTGTGGAACAAAACGTCTACGTGTATCACTACCAGTTAGAAGGGGATAGAGATGCAATTACGAAGACGGCAATTCGCTACGCGCTGTTCTTGGCGTGTAAGCATTTAAAAAACTTGTAAAAAATAAATAGGAGATATAAATATGGCTATTGAAAAGAACAACGACAAAATGAAAGTCTTGGATGCGGTGCTGTTGCAGATTGAAAAACAGTACGGCAAGGGCTCGATTATGCGCCTTGGCGACGAAGCAGGCAGCACGGAAATCGACGTAATTCCTACCGGTTGTCTTTCGCTGGATATTGCTTTGGGTGTCGGCGGTTTGCCCCGTGGCAGAATCATCGAAATCTACGGGCCGGAATCCTCTGGTAAGACAACGGTTGCGTTGCACGCGATTGCAGAAGCGCAGAAAATGGGCGGCGTAGCGGCATTCATCGACGCAGAGCACGCTCTTGACCCCATCTATGCGAAGAAATTAGGGGTAAAACTTGATGATTTGTACGTTTCCCAGCCGGACACGGGCGAACAGGCTCTCGATATCTGCGACGCGCTCGTTAGAAGCTCTGCGGTGGACATCATCGTTATCGACTCCGTAGCGGCGCTCACGCCGAAGGCGGAAATCGAAGGGGATATGGGTGATTCGCACGTAGGCTTGCAGGCAAGATTGATGTCGCAGGCGCTCAGAAAGCTGACGGGTATCGTCAACAAGTCGAATACTTGTGTTATCTTCATCAACCAGTTGCGTGAAAAAGTGGGCGTTATGTTCGGCAACCCCGAAACGACCACGGGCGGTAAGGCGCTGAAATTCTACGCAAGTATGCGTTTGGATATCCGTAGAACGGATACTCTCAAGGATGCAGACGGCGCTGTGGGCAACCGCACGAAGGCAAAGATTGTTAAAAACAAGCTTGCGCCTCCGTTCAAGCAGGCAGAATTTGACATCGTCTTCGGCGAAGGCATTTCGCAGGAAGGGTGCGTCATCGACCTTGGCGTTCAGTTCGGTATCATAGGCAAGAGCGGCGCTTGGTTCTCCTACAACGGCGAAAAGGTTGCTCAGGGTAAGGAAAAAATGCGCTTATTCTTAAAGGATAACCCTGAGCTCATGAAGGAAATGGAAGAAAAAATCCGTGCGGCTGCAAAGGGTGCAACGGACGAAATGGTATCGGACGAAGAATAATTTGCAGCCCCATAAGGGGAACGGTGACGGTATGAAACACGGACTTGTGAAGGTTGCGGCGGTCAGCCCGAGGCTGAAGGTCGCAGACGTGGAATACAACGTAATAGCCATGCAAGAAGAAATCGTCAAGATGGCAAATCAGCAGGTGGAGGTACTGGTGTTCCCGGAACTCTGCCTCTGTGGCTATACTTGCGGAGATTTGTTTTTTCAACCCTTCTTGTGGAAGAAGTGTTTGGATGGCTTGCGTACGCTTGCGGAGAGCACGAAAGGGTGTTCGGTGCTCATATTCGTGGGCTTGCCTGTTGCCTATAAAGGCAAGCTGTACGACTGCGCGGCGGCAATCTGCAACGGCAAAGTGTTGGGGATTGTACCTAAGAAAACCTTGCGCGGCGAAACTTACGAAACGCGCTACTTTTCTTCTGGTGCGGATACGGACGGTTCGTTGTCCCTTTGGGACGGAAAAGCCGCTGTTTTCGGTGTAAATCAATGCTTTACGCTTGCGTGTGAGCAAACCGTCAAAGTCGGCGTTGCGGTCGGCGAGGACGACAGTGCGACCGATGTGACGATTGTTGCCAGACTTTCTGCTACCAGTGAAATCGTGGGTAGGGCGAAGAAACGTCGAGCGAAAATCAAGGCGTACACGGAGCAATACGGTTGCGCTCTTGTATACGCAAATCCTTGCGCAACCGAATCCACGACGGACGAGGTGTATTCAGGGCATAATATCGTTGCGCAAAGCGGCGAAATTTTAGCTGAGGCACAGCCGTTTGGTACGGGCGTAGCAATCGCGGAGATAGACACGCTTTACGAATGTACGCAAAGCGTACAAAACGGTTGCGATTTGGCTAAATCGGACGATTTGGTCATTTCTACCACGCCGTTTATTCCCACGAAGGACGAAAACGAAGAAACCTCAGAAACGATACTCTCCATTCAGGCGAATGCTTTGGCTACCCGTATGACGCATATCGGCGCAAAGACGGCGGTCATCGGTATATCGGGTGGCTTGGATTCCACCCTTGCGTTGCTTGCGGTGGTGAGAGCATTCGACCTTATGAAAAAGGATAGAAAGGACATCGTTGCCATCACGATGCCCGGATTTGGCACGACGGGGAAAACCTATCAAAACGCCTTAAAGCTCATCGAGCTGACGGGCGCAACCCTGCGTGAAATCTCTATCAAGGACAGTGTTTTACAGCATTTTAAGGACATCGGGCATGACCCTGCTATCGCGGACGTCACGTACGAGAACGCGCAGGCGCGCATGCGTACACTTATATTAATGAATGTAGCCAACCAAACGGGTGGTTTGGTCATCGGCACGGGGGATTTAAGCGAGCTTGCCCTCGGCTGGTGTACGTACAGCGGCGACCATATCTCGATGTATTCGCTGAACTGTTCGATTCCTAAGACCCTCGTCAAGCACTTGGTGGCGTACGTTGCAGAAAAGTCGGAGGAAGACTTGAAGAAAGTCTTGCTTTCGATTGCGGGCACGGATATTTCCCCTGAGTTACTGCCTCCTGACGCGCAGGGAAAGATTGCGCAAAAGACGGAGGACTTGGTGGGCCCGTATGAACTGCACGATTTTTACCTCTATCATATCATTCATCGTGGCTGTACGCCGTCTGAGGTGTTCGGTTTAGCAAAGAGGGCGTTCGCGGGCAGGTACGACGATGCGACCTTATTGAAGTGGTTGCGTAATTTCTACCGTCGCTTTTTCAGTCAACAGTTTAAGCGTTCCTGCTCGCCTGACGGAGTCAAGGTGGGGGTATTGTCCTTATCTCCTAGGACGGACTGGCGCATGCCGTCGGATGCCTCTGCGGCGATTTGGCTGGCGGAAGTGGATGCTTTGGCGAAAAACCTTTAAAAACGAATATAACCGTTGCAAGATAAACACTTGCGACGGTTTTTGCTTTTTTCAGGAAACAATTTCCTTTCAAACCATTGACTTTTGTGATAATTTATTGTAAAATAGTATTAGATAAAATGATAATAGGCGAATTTTATACAAAATTCTTTAATTATAAGTTTATCAATCTTAATTTTATACAGGAGGCTACTTATGAACTATGTTAATTCGGGCGTCCTGTTTCTGGCAGATGCAACGCCGATTTTGATAGGCAGTATCATCGGCGTCGTATGTTTACTCGTTGCAGTATTCGGCGCAATTTTCTGGGTAAGCGGTTATAAAAAGAGCACGGAAAAACAAGTCGGTTCTGCGAAGGAACAATCGGAAAAGCTGATTTCCGAAGCGCAAAAGGAAGCAAAAAAGATTGTTTCTCAAGGCGAAGAGGAAAGCAAGCGCGCTTATAAAGAGGCGGGTTTAAGAGCAAAGGAACAGGAATTAGAATTAAGAAACAATCTGGATAGAGAAACGAAGGAAAAGCGTGCAGAATTGCAAAAGCTGGAACAGCGTCTTACCCAGAAAGAGGATTCTTTGGACAAAAAGCTGGAGGGCATAGAGGTTCAAAAACAGAACCTTGCTCAGCAGGAAGAGGAAGTCAAGCTGTTGCAGGCAAAACTCAACTCCCAGCACCAGCTGATGGTGGAGGAGCTTGAAAAGGTTGCTCAACTGACGCAGGAAGAAGCTAAGAAGATTTTGATGGACGAAATCCTCGATGATACCCGTCACGAGGTTGCCATTCAGGTACGAAATCTCGAACAGCAGGCGAAGGACGAAGCGGATATGAACGCAAAGAAAATCATTTCTTTGGCGATTCAGAAATGCGCCGCAGATCAGGCATCGGAACTTACCGTTTCCGTTGTGCCCCTTCCCAACGACGATATGAAGGCTCGTATCATCGGTAGAGAGGGTAGAAATATCCGTGCGCTGGAAAATGCGACGGGTATCGAGTTGATTATCGACGACACCCCCGAAGTGGTTATTTTGTCCGGTTTTGACCCCGTAAGACGTGAAATTGCGCGTTTGTCCCTTGAAAAGTTGATTGCAGACGGTCGTATTCACCCTGCAAGAATCGAAGAAACGGTGGACAAGGTAACGAGGGAAATCGAACAGCAGATTAAAGAGGCAGGCGAAGCGGCTGTCTTTGAGGCAGGCATCTTCGGGTTGCATCCCGAACTTATCAAGCTGATCGGTCGTTTGAAGTTCAGAACCAGCTATGGTCAGAACGTATACAAACATTCGATGGAAGTGGCTATGCTGGCAGGACAGATGGCGGCGGAGCTTGGCTTGGACGTAACCTTTGCAAAGCGCGCAGGCTTGTTGCACGACATCGGCAAGGCGGTAGACCAAGAACAAGAGGGTACGCACATTCAGATCGGTGCAGACCTTGCGAAAAAGTATAAGGAAAATGCAAACATCGTCAACGCAATTATGGCTCACCACGGCGACGTAGAGCCTAAGACGATTGAGGCGGTGCTCATTCAGGCGGCAGACGCAATTTCTGGCGCAAGACCTGGCGCAAGAAGAGAAACGGGTTCGAACTACGTGAAGCGTTTGGAAAGATTAGAGGCGATTGCATCTGGATTCCACGGCGTAGAAAAGAGCTATGCAATTCAAGCTGGTAGGGAAATTCGCGTTATGGTTAAGCCCGACCAAGTGGACGATGCGCAGGCGTTGTTCTTGGCGAAGGATATCGCGAAGAAGATTGAAACGGAACTTGAATACCCTGGTCAGATCAAGGTCAACGTTATCCGCGAATTCAGAAGCGTAGAATACGCAAAATAAGAAAACATATCCCGAAATCTTGAAAAATGAAGATTTCGGGATTTTTCTTAAAAAAATTTAAAAAAATGCCTATATTCGGCTTGACTTTCTGATAGAATTTCACTATAATAGCATAGTAATCAATCTGCTGCTATGGCTCAGTTGGTAGAGCGCGTCCTTGGTAAGGACGAGGTCGGCGGTTCAAATCCGCCTAGTAGCTCCAAACAAACCGCATCCCTAAACGGGGTGCGGTTTTGTTTTTTATTCTGTTGAGGATAGATATTCAGGCAAAACAGCGTTCTTGCGAGACCTGGTGGGTATTTATCAAAACAGTAAAGCACGCCGAAAATGGCGTGCTTTTTTCGCTTTAAAACCTATTATTTGATTAAGAACTATTTTTTATGGTTTGTTTTTGTTTTATGGTCGGATGAAAAAGCCTTCTTTCGTTTGGTGGAAGGTAGAACGCCGACCTTTTGTTTATACAGGGAAGAAAAGTATTTCGGGTCGTAAAAACCGGAAAGATTTGCGATTTCTTCAATGCTGTAATAGCCTGTTTTCAGCAGTTCGATTGCGTGGTTCATGCGAAGGTCGTTTAAGTATTTTAAAGGGGTGATATTCAGGCTGGAATTGAAAATTTTCCGCAGGTAGACCGTGCTGGTATTGATATGCTTGGCGCATGCCTCGACGTTGGTTTCGGGGGTGGTAAAATTCTCGTGAAAATACGACAGCGCGGACTGTAGCTTCGGTGGCGCTAACAATAAGCGTTTGTTGTAGTCCTGCACGGTCATTTGCTCGATAATTTTATAGAATAAGGACAACATTCTCGCCTCGTAGCCGATGGATTTAGAGCGCCATACGTTGCATAATTCCGTGAATAAACGCTCGAAAACGTCGGGGTTGCTGGGGGAGAAAACTTGGATTTTATCAAAGTTGGAATTCTCGATAAAGAAGTGGATAACTAAAACGGTTTCCTTTGTGTTGGCGGTCAGCGTATAGTCGTAGTGTGCGGGAACAAAAAGAACGTCGTTCTTTTTGGCGTGGTACTTTTGGTTGCCGTGTTGGTAGTCTGCATTGCCGTTGATGCGGAAGGATAAAGCGTCGTAATTTCGCGGACGCGCGTAGGCCGTTTGCTTGTCCCAGCTTAAGGAAAATGCCGATTCAATTTTAATATTACGTGCGGTTAAATCTATCATAATGACAATATACCATATATTTCTAACGTTGTCAAACATTTACAGGGCGGTTTCGATTTTTCTCCTTTTTTGTTTCTTTTTTTTCTTGTAAGGGGTTGTGGTGTATGATATAATAAAACCAGAAAAATATTGTGGAGGATTGTTATGTCTATTAAACATACAGCAGTTAGTTATTATGGATTCAACTATGTTGAACATGCGGAGAAGGACTTTCTTGAAATGAAGGAACACGGTTGTGATACCGTTATTCTTGCGATTACCGAATTCGACATGGACTTCTGGTTTCCGAATATCAACGAAATCGTAAAGACGGCGCACAAAGTTGGTTTGCGTTGTATTGCAGATACGTGGGGTATCGGTAAATATTTCGGCGGTGAGCAGGTTTCTTTGTTCTTACAGAACAATATTCATCACAGACAGGTGTCTGCATACACGGGTGAAGTGTTGAATGCGGCTTGCTTCAACACCAACTCTTTTAGGGATTATTTCACCAACATTTGCTTAAAGCTTGCAAGAGAAACGGAGGTAGACGGTTTCTTCTGGGATGAACCCCATTACGCGTATCCGAAGTCTTACGCGTCAATTACGGGTGGCGCAGGCGACGACTGGGCTTGCCGTTGTCCCGAATGTATGCGTAAATTCGAGGCGTACTACGGTTATGAAATGCCGAAATTCATGAACGACGACGTTAAGCAGTTCCGTTGGAGAGAGGCTTTGAAGACCCTTGCAGATTGTTCCAAGGCGCTCAAAGAAGTCAACCCCAACCTTGAAATCACCTGCTGTGTACACGCTACGAAAAACACCTATTACGTGACCGAGCTTCGTGGTTATGATAACTGGGAAATGGTTGCGGCTTGTCCTTATTTCGACGTATTCTCGACGACGATTATTAACTGGACGTTGCCTGAATCCTTCTTCAAGGAAATCACCGAAAGAACGGTTAGAATCGCGAAGAAGTACGGCAAGCAGTCCGAACGTTGGTTGATGGGCTACAATGCACAACCCGAGGACTTCAAGCAAATTGACAAGGTTGTTGACCTTTATGAAAGCATGGGCGTTGATCGTTTGGCTACTTGGACATACCGTGGCGGTTTGGGTACGAGCGTTGCTGCACCCGATCCTATCAAACTTTGGGATGCAATCGGCGAAAACTACAAACGCGTTTTGAAGAAGGATGAGTGATTACTTACATAAAATTACTGCCTGTTTGACGCAGATAGAAAACGAGGAAGGGGAACGGCTTGGCGCCGTTTCCCGGCTCGTTGCTGACACGATTAAAAAAGGTGGCTTAATCTTCACTTTCGGGTGTGGGCATTCTCATTTGCCTGGACTCGATGCTTTTTATCGTGCGGGCGGGCTTGCGAATGTATCGCCTATGTTGGATACCGACTTGATGCTCCACAACGGCGCGGCGAAGTCCAGCCGAATGGAGAAGATGGGCGGGATTGCTTGCGAGGTGTTTAGAAGATATACCCCTGGCGACAAGGATATGATCTTCATCTTCTCGGCGTCGGGTAAGAACCAAGTTCCCGTTGAAATGGCGCAAGCGGCGAAAACGGCGGGCGTAAAGAGCGTTGGCGTTTCCTCCCTTGCCTATGCGGACAAAGGCGGAAGGTTGCATGAAAACGTCGATATCGCGATTGACTGCAAAGTGCCGTACGGCGATGCTTGTATGGACGTCGGCGACGTGAAGATGGGTGGGCTTTCCACTTATGCGGCGTGCTTCATTCTCAACACCTGCTTGATAAACGGTGCAAAGATCGCTTTGCAGGAAGGGGTAAAACCTCCCGTGTATATCAGCGGCAACGTAGAGGGTGGCAGAGAGCATAACGTCACGTTGGAAGACTTGTATATGGGCAGGGTGAAACACTTATGAGCAAGATTGCCGTACTCGGAATTGCAGGCGAGTCGGTATTCTTATCCGTCGACAGCTTCGGCGTGACGGGAGAAACGACGGTAGCCCACAGCTTTTACAACGAACTGGGTGGCAAGGGTTTTAATCAGGCGATTGCGGCCGTAAGATACGGGGCGGTGGTTTCCTTTCTTGGGGCTTGCTATCAAGGTGATGTGAAAACCTTCTCTGCGATTGCAAAGGGTTGCGGAATACAGCCGTATTTTGCGGGGAAGCAAGAACGCAGTCCGTACGCGGTTATCACGACGGACGGTCGGGGCGACAACAAGGTTTGCGTATATCGCGGCGCGGAGTTGTCGGTGGACGACGTAGAGGGCTTTGCCGAGGAAATTAAGACGTCGGACGTTCTCTTGATCAATAACGAAACGCCGATTGAGGTCAATGAAAGGGCGGTGGAAATCGCAAAGACCAACGGTGTAAAAGTGATACTCAACCCTGCTCCAACGCGCGCTCACACGAAAGCGTTTTTGGACAAAATCGACTTGTTTACGCCCAACGAACACGAGATGGACGGGCTTGAAAACCGTCGCAACGTAATCGTCACGCTTGGCGAAGAAGGTTGCTGGATAAAGAGCGCCGACGAGAGATTGCCTGCCGCTACGATAGAAAGCGTGGTGGACACGACGGGCGCAGGCGATACCTTTAACGGAGTGTTGGCGGCTTGCCTTGCGGAAAGCGAGGGGTTGTCAAGGGCTTGTGAAAAGGCAAACGTCGCCGCCGCGATGAAGGTCGGCAGAAAATATATTTTGAACAGTATCCCGACGAGGGATGAAATAGAAAGTTACATGGAGCGAAAAAATGGATAAAACGTATTTTTTGAAAATCGTTGAAAACTTAGAAAAAATCAACGAAACGCAGAGCGAAAACATCAAAAAAGCGGCGTGCCTTATGGCGGACGCGATTGAACAAGATCGATTGATTAACGTCTACGGCGGGGGCGGACACACGACCCTTTGCATGGGTGAAATGTTCTTCCGTGCAGGCGGGCTTGCGAATATTAATCCGATTGCAGAAAACGGCTTGACGGTATTCAACCAAGCGCTTAAATACTTGGAGCTTGAAAGAACTGTCAACTACGGCAGCGCGATTATGAAATACTACAAATTACAACCTGGCGATTTGCTGATCGTCTTCCACAACATCGGTATCAATCCCGCGACGATTGACGCGGTAATGGAAGCGAAGAAAGCAGGCGCGAAAATCGTAGCGGTATCTTCCAGCTACTGGCAGAACGAAATGCCTGAAGATCACTTCATTCGTCACCCGAACAAGACGAACTTGTTTGATTATGCAGACGTGTGCATTGACGACTTCAATCCCGTAGGCGACGCAGTTATCAACGTGGAAGGGTTTGCAACGCCGATTGCTCCCGTATCGAACATCGTGGACTTCTACATCGCTCATATGCTTGAAATCGAGTGCGTAAAGGAATGTCAACGCCGTGGTATTACCGCTCCTTGCTGGTCGAGTGCAAACACCCCCGGCGGCGATGAAAAGAACGCGGCGTACCTTGCGAAATACAGCCCTAGAATTAAAATGCTTTAAGGAGATAGAAAAATGCAGAAAGGATTAGATTTTTTGGTAGAAAAGTATTCCGTTCCCGCAAAAGCCGTTTTGTCGGCGGATGCGAAAACGGTTGTGATTGACGGAAAGGAAGTTCCCGTATTGCCTTGGGAGAGCGAAAGAAGAATTATCGAGCTTCGCAACCTCGTCGTAACGGGCAGACTTGGCAATATGTGTACGTATCGTATCGGCCACAATGCAACCAAGGGTACGGATTTGTTTGAATTACTTGCAAGAGAAGTGGGGATTTTGGAATTTACCGTCAACTCTACGGCGAAGGAAATCTTTGCAATTGCAGGCGTAAACACGATGAACTGCATCGTGGAAACGGAAAACGGCTGCGTATGTACGATTGAGCTTGGCGCAACGCTCGAAGAAGGTCAGAGAGCGATTGACAAGCACGAAATCATCACGGACAACGGCGTAGGCTGTGACAGAGTGGTGGATACGCAGATGCCACAAGAATCTATTTACGTATACGGCAAGAATAAGCAGGCGTTTATGGACACGGACGCAGAACTTTTTGGTTATACGGAAATTGAAATCAACACGATTCGCAACGCGTTTGCGGCAGCGAAGAGCGTAGACCTTCAAAACGCAAACGTTGCAAAATGGGCTCATATTCAGAAGGTAGTAGCGGCGGCAAAGGCTTCCTTGGCTACGCTTGAAAACGTAAAGGTGGAGGCGTAAGACCATGAAAAGATTGAAGATTGCTATGATGAGTATGACGCACGGGCATACGAGAAAATACTACGACGTATTGAAGAACAATCCCAAGCTTGAATGGATTGCAGTTTCCACGGCGAATGAAGAGGTAAAGGAAATCTTCTTGAACAGCGTGCAGGGGATTCCTTGCTACGATAGCGACGAGGCGATGCTGGAGGCGCACCCCGAAATCGAAGCGGTGGTTTTGGCAAGTGAAAACAGCGAACACCTGCGCCAAGTTCGCCTTTGCGCAGAGAGAAAAATCAATATCCTTTCCATGAAGATTCCCACCTTCGATATGGACGAATATGCGGAGATGGAAAGACTTGTTAAAGAAAGCGGTATCACCTTCCAAATCGAGCTCGAGCTCCATTACAACCCCGTTGTTTTGAGAATGAAGGAGCTTATCAAGAATAAGGCGATGGGTGAAATGGATGCGTTCAACGCAACGAACATTACCCTTTCCCCTGTTTGGGCGTTCCCTTGGCAGGGCGTTCCTGAAAAGAGCTACGGCAAGCGCGTTCCCATCAAGGAAGGTCACGAAAAGTTCCGCGGCGGTGCGCTTTGCGACCACCCTCATATCTTTGATATGATTCGTGAAGTGACGAACAGCGAATTTGACGTAATCTTTGCAAAGGTTGCGCCGAATATGCGTCACGAAATTGAAGAAGAGGATATGCTTGCGGTCGTTGGTAGAATGAAAAACGGCGTTATCTTCTCGCTTGACCCCAGCTGGTCGCGTGCAGAGGCGCACTTGAAAGTACCCGGACCCGGTTGGGAAATCTTCCCTAAGCGTATGGAAGTAAACCTTGTTATCCACGGCAACGAAGGTAGTGTATACACCGATTGCTTCGGCCCGAACACCTATCACAACGGTGCCCCCGACAACAAGTACACGGTACAGTACACGTACTTTGACGAATGGGTAGGCTTGATTGACGAATTCGTAGAAAACATCGAAATCAACCGTCTGCCGAAAATCAACATCGGTTGGCACAAGAACACGATTAAGGCGATGAACGCCGTCTACGAAAGCATTTCGACGGGCAAAGCAGTTAAATTATAAGCAACAAACAGCATCAAGGGGTGGCGGCATATGAGTTTTTCTGAAATTAAACACGAAAACGGATATCCTGCACTGTACGTTGACGGTCAGCGTACAGCGCCCCTGATGTACACTTTACACGATCATCCGTTGGGCGTCCCTAGAAGTGAATTTGCGAAAAAGAACCTGCCACATTTTCATAAGATAGGGGTCAATCTCGTCAGTGTTTGTACGAGCATCGACCGCGACTGGAAGGAAGACGGCAGCTATGATGCGGCGCATCCTATCGACTGTATTAAAGCAGTCAAGGAATTGCATCCGAACGCGAAAATTCATTTCCGTTTGAACTTAACGCCGCCGTACTGGTGGATGCGGAAATACCCCGAAGAGCTTATCCGTTATTACGGGGTAGACAGCGTGGACACAGGTCCGGGCAGAAATAGCACGGAAAAGGACAAAACAAAGGAAATTCGTGTCAGTTTCGTATCGGAACGTTGGCTTCGCGACGTAAAAAAGGTCTTAAAGCAGTTCTGCGATGCGTTGCAGAAAAGCGGGCTTGCTGAGGAAGTATTTTCCGTACAGCTTGCGTACGGTGCGTACGGCGAATGGCATATGTACGGCGTGTATTACGGAAAGGACGCGTACGAGGGCGATTACAGCCGACCGATGACGGACTTCTTCCGTAGATACTTAAAAAAGAAGTATAAAACGGACGAGACTTTGCAAAAGGCTTGGGGGAAACAGGTTTCCTTGGCTACGGCAGAGCTTGCAACCCCTGAAATGCGTCACGCCTTGCAGGGCAACGACAGTTATCGCTATCCCGAAGGTTCGATGAGGGCGATTGATTCGCTGAAATGCTTTCAGCTTTCTGCGCCGTATGCGATTTCAAAGCTGGCAAAACAGCTGAAAAAATCGTGGGAAGGCGGCTTGCTTGTTGGGGCGTTCTACGGGTATTATTTCGGCTGTGGCGACGTCTTTTCGAGGATGTTAGAACCGCACCTGCTGTTGCAGGATAAAAACATTGATTTCTTTGCCGCACCCAACGCGTATACGGCAAATAAATTCAGCGGCAACGCGGCGTTCCTTCGCTACTGTGCGGAATCTGTGCGGTTGAATGGAAAGCTGTTCTGGAACGAAATGGACCAAGGTTACAAGGCGTTTTACAACTATCGTGGAAAGGGCAACGTCTATCTTTGTGAAAACAACGAAGAATACAACGCCTTGGTGAAACGAAACGTCATGGAAAACGTTTTGCGTGGCATGGGTGCGTGGTACTTCGACCATAACCACCCTGAGGACTTCTACAAGCCCGAAAAAATCGGCTACTGGGACGACCCCGAACGGTTGGTTGCGTTGAAAGAGATTCAGCAGTTCACGGAAGAATTGTCCAAAATACGTCCCGTATACAAATCGAGCGCCGACGTTTTGTTGGTATTCGATACCGAGTCGGTATACTACTACGGCATCGGCGGTGGAGCGCAGGACAAGAACAACACGTACAATCATTTTGATTTTGCGGATGCGTTGTCGAAATCGGGCGTTGCGTACGATATGATTTGGCTGTACGACCTAAAAAAATGCGACCTTTCGCAATACAAATGCGTGCTGTTCGTCAGTTGTGATGCGATGCGGAAAAAGGAATACGACTATATTCGCAAAACGGTAATGGGCGGTGGCAGAACGGTGGCGTTTATGTGCAACAACGGCTACATTCTGGATAACAAAACGTCGGTTGAGAATATGACCAAGCTGTACGGCGTTGCGCCGCAGGACGGGTATTTGGAAATCGAGCGTGAGGACTACCGACTGGTGACGGTTTCGGAATATCAATACGAGGCGGCATTCTATCGAACGTTATTTAAGGAATCGGGTGCGCACGTGTACGCGGAAGGCGGCGAGGTTGTCTGCGTGGCAAACGATTTGGTGATGTACCATTGTAAGGAAACGCCCGTAACGACGTTGCATTTACGGTGCGGCGACGTGACGATTGAGAACGAAAAGTACACGACGAAGGTGTACGACAATCTAACAGGAAAAAGATTGCTGTAAAAAGCGATTTTAATAGAACGAAAAAAAAATAAAAAAATCAAGGAGGATTTTTGAATGAAAAAGGATTATGGCAGTCCTATCGTAAAGATTTGTCTTTTCGATATGGAAGACGTTATCACCGCTTCGGTCATAGTAATGGAAGAAGATAACGTGGTCTTTTGGCCGGGGACGCAGGGTAAGCCGGAGGGGGTATTCGAACAATGAGAAAGAAGATTTTAGCTCTTGCAGCAGTTGCCTTCGTGGCTACACTTGGTTTTGGCGCAGTTGCTTACAACCAGGCAAACGTAGCAAAGGCGGCAGAAGAAGAAACCCCCGTATTTGCGATGGTAGGAGGCGCTCAGGTTAGAACGACGGCTCCTTCCGGTATTCGTTTTGTTACGAAAGTGAACGACGCATACAAGGATCAGCTTTACACTCAGTATCCTGAAGAAAAGTATACCTACGTTTGGGGCACGACGTTGACGTTTGATTATCAATTGGAAACTCACACGATAGATGCGCCCACCAAACAATGGACGGCAAACGAAACCCAGTGGTATACCGCGTTGGTAGGTATCCCCGAAAGCGATTATTTGACGGAAATTACGGCGCAATCGTACGTAAAGGTTTATTATAAGGCAAACAATGAGTTTGCTGATCAATTTACCGTAGCAAATCCGCAGACGCGTAGCATCGCTCAGACGGCATCTTTGGCGTTGAACAGCGGCAAATATTCGAATGAAGATGATTTGTATACCTATACGAATGCGATCGAGAATGCAGAGGTTGAGATTGCGGAAGAAAGTGGTGAGCTGCTTGTAGGTACGCAAACGAAACTTACCGCAACTGTAACCAAAGGTTACGGCATCGCATGGAGAAGTTCTGACCCTACCGTTGCAACCGTAGATAAAGACGGTGTTGTGACGACGTTAAAGGCAGGCGAGGCAACGATTACGGCAAGACTTGGTACTGCAACGGATACGTATGAAGTAACCGTTACGGAATCCCCTGAAAGTGCGCTGCTTGAAACTTTCTATTATAGAAAAGGCACAAATGATTATGTTTACCACAATGATCTCGTGCATGCAGAGGGAATTGTTGGCGAGGATAAGTTGGCATACGGTATCGCAGATTTAGGCGATAAATCCAAAAACGTTGGTACTATGTATATGACCCTTTCGTCCGAATACATGGGCACGTTGTTTGCAGATGAAAAGATTGTAGAAATTAAGTTTGACGCAATCATTTCGGTAGATGCGAAGAAATTTGCGATTACGCGTGATTCCTCGGAAAAGGTTGTATTGACCCAAGAATCTACTTCGAGCGCAGAAGTGAACGGCGTTACGTATTATACCTATACCCTTGCTATTACGAGAGAATATTACGAAACTTATTGTGTGGAGATGGCTTCGGATATGACGTTGCGCTATACGTTTAGTAAAGATGCTAATGGTACAACGGTAGAAGGTAGCGGCAACGCTTCCACCTTCTTCTACATTGCAAACGTTACAGCCGTAGAGGGTGTAGTTGAGCCCGAGCCTGAGCCTGAAACTAAGTACAACGCAAGTGACTTGATTGCAGGTTTCTCAAATAAGTACAGCGACGGATATCAGTATGCGCTTGCTAAGGGGCTTACTTTAGGCGACAAGACGGATTTGTGCGGTGTTAGCGAAATGAATACTTCCAACAATTCGGCAACTATGTGGATTACGCTTTCTTCCGAATATATGAATGAGATTTTCGTTGACGAATCGGTAAAAATTTCTTTTGACGTAATTATTGAAATTGATGCTAAAACGATGAAAATATACAAATCATCTTCTTCTGGTGCTGATACCTTAGCGAATGCAGCATCGACGGGTAGCATGACGGTGGGAGAAAAGACTTACTATATTTATACGCTTACCATAACGTATGAGCAATATGAAAAGTATGGCAAGACTTCGAATATGATCATTCGTTATTCTGGCGGTACGGCAATTCCTGATGCAAAGCGAGAAGAGGGTAAAACGACAACGTCGTCTTACTGCTTCTACGTAGGCAATCTTCAGGTTGTAAAATAAGTATACAGGTAAAAACACCTCATAGGAAACACGCCGCCCTTGCATGGGCGGGGGCGGCAGGTTTCCGCTTTTAACAAACAACGCGTACGCTTTGTGTGCGCCGTTGTCAGCTTAATCAAACAAGAAAAGGGTAAAAAATGCTCTTTTCTGGGCAAATATACAGGAGAATTGTATGAGAAAGATGAAAAAGCTTGCGATTTCTATTATGAGCTGTGTCTTTGCGATGTCCGTAGGACTTCTTGCATGGATGGGCTTTGATGCAAGCAAAATCAATTCCGCAAAAGCATCTATTTCCGTGGAATATAAGGAAATATATTCGATAGGGGAAACCGTCGTAGTTCAGCCGGCTGATTTTGATTATCAAGGGAAAAAATATCCGGCGAACGTTGTCGTACGCTTTCCTAATGGAAATTCGTATAGATATAGTCAATTTTTATTAAGCGATGCAGGGGAGTATACCATTGAATATTCTGCTGTCGCTGACGATAATACCTTGTTGAAAGAAACAAGGTCCTTTACCGTGTTGGCAAATGCCTACTCTTTCAGCGGTGAAGGGTCCTATGAATATGGCAAAAACCGTTATTTGGGGGAAGACGTCGAGGGCTTGAACGTAAAGCTTGGGCGTAATTCGACGTTCACCATCAATACCCCGATTAACGTTTCTAATTTAACAAATGAAGATAGTATTATTAAATTCTACGCAACCCCTGACATAAAGGGGTCGGCGGAAGCGGGTTGGTTGTACGTGCGCCTTACCGACGTACATAATCCCGACGTATACGTGGAATGGATGTATCAACCCGTTGGTACCTTCCAGTACGTTTACGGCAACGCAAACGGACAGGCAACTACCGGGTTAAGACAGACCAGTACCCCCAGCGCAGATACGGAAACCGTAAAATACTTGGATTACGACGGCTATTACTATATGTTATACCGTAACGATACCACTAAAAAGGGACACGTAACGAGGGCCTCCTTGACGGGTACGATGGATGCCAACAACCAAGCCAAAATCTTGGAAAGATATTTCCCTAACAATGCGTCGTATACCGAAGAGGAGCTGTTCTACCACAACGCCCTTGAAGTAAGAATGGATTACGCTGAAAAGAGATTGTATTCTCAGCCCGACGGTGTATACGCCATTTCGCGTTCAATCGTTGCCGATTTTGACGACGAGAGGGCCTTGGGTGACAAAGAACCTTGGGCGGGCTTTACGACGGGTGAAGCGGTGCTTTCCATATATGCCAAGGACTATACGGCTTCAAATTTCAACTTCTTCATCACCGACATTTACGGGCAGAAAGTCGATGAAATGACCACGCAAAACAAAGTTGCGCCTCGTTTAGAGGTGGATACGAACGGTTACGAGGAAAATAATTTGCCTAACGCAATCGTTGGTAAAACGTATCCGTTGTTTGATGTGTTGGCGATAGACGACGTGGACGGTGAAGTGAACGTTTCCGTCAAAGTGTATAACTCTATCGGCGCAACCTTCTCTGTCGTAGACAACTGCTTTATCCCCACAGTTCCTGGCACATATACCATTGAATATAGCGCGAAGGATGGCTTTGGGAATCAATCTGTAAAGAAGTTTAAGGTATACGCTTTTGATAGGCCGTCTTTGCAATATGAACTCTCTTCAGGGAAAACGGAATTCCTTGCGGGTGAAGTGGTTAAGGTAAAGGGAATATCCTTGCATAATCCTGCCAATTTGTACGATTTGCAGATTGTTGCCAAGTGTGCAGAACAAAATGTAGAATACACGATTGATACGGATACGTTAACGTTTCTTCCTTTGTACGCAGGTACGTACGAGATTGTCTATACGTATACCGACTATTGTACTGAAGAAATTATTTCGGATACTATCACCGTCAAACAGAGCGACATTGTCGCATTTGAGGACAATATTCTGTTACCGAAATATATTATTAAGGGTTTGAATTATCCCGTTCTTCCCATGTACGGCTACACATTTACAAACGGCACGCAAAAGCTGCTGGCGCAGTTGTACGTAAAGGAAGGGGAAGGGCAGGAACGCCTTATCAACGACGATACCTACTCCGTCCAAGGCAACGTGGATACTGTGCAGCTTATCTATAAGATAAATGGTGTCGAAAAGTCCTATCTTATACCCGTGGTCGATGCAGTACAGTCGGGTAATAAGGTTGACCTTTCGAAATATTTCTATCCCACTGTTGGTGGCTTTTCTTCGACTGGCGACAATAAGAAAATTGAGTTTACTGCAAACAATGCCGTAAACGGCGTTGCTAAGTTGGAAGTTATCAATCCGGCCCGCTTAATCAGCGAATTTGACGTTATGTTCGAGCTAGAAAGCGGAAAGACGAACTTTACCGGGATAAACGTTGTATTCACTAGTGCATACGACGAAAACAAAACGATTCTCTTCCAGTTTGAAAGAGAGTCCGAGACAAGTATTGCTGCAAAAGTGCGTGTCGTTGCAAATAATTTTACGGCAGAGGGAAGTATTTCCAGTAAATTCAGAACTCCTGCTGTTCAGGATGAAAAATTTAATATCACGTACGATCCCGTCGTTCAATCGTTTATGATAGGCGGATTTTCCGTGGATGCAAACAAGGTATGGGAGGGCTTTGACGACCAGTTCTATATCTCTTTCGAGCTTTACGGAATAGAAGGCCCCGCAAGCATCGGCGTCACGAGGGTGGTGAATCAGAAGATCACCAGCAACCCCACTGACGGCGTTACGCCTAAGATTTTATTTGGTAGCTTTAACGGATACTACGTTGTAGGCGATGAAGTGGTCGTAAACAACGTCAACGTCTACGATTTCATCGACCCGAATCCAACCTGTACGCTTACCTTACAGAAAGGGAATACGTTCTTAACGTCTACCGATGGGGTTAAGCTTAACGGTGAAGAAAACCGTCTGGATCGTGCGTATATCGTCAAGGTGGAAACGGCTGAGACAATGACGTTCAAAATCATCGCAAGCGATTTTGGTGGTAAAAAGTCCACGTCCATTACCATGAATTTGATCGTCAAGGACGTGATTGCACCCATGATTCAATTGCAAGTTGTCAAAAATCTCTACAAGGTAGGGGAAACCGTAACAATTGCTGCCTGCGACGCGTCGGACGAGACTTCGACAGTAGAGGCGTTAGAGGTTACTTATTATTTGATTTCTCCTGATGGATCGGTTAAATATCTGTCTGATACCTCGTTTACGGTTGAACAAGCAGGAGAGTATAGAATTCAGTATATTGTCCGCGATGAGTCTGGTAATAGTGGTTTTGCTTACTATACTATTTGTGTGGAATAAAGGAGTGTTATGATGAAATTTATAAAAAAAGCGTGGAAATTGCTTCTTATAACTACCCTTGCTTCCTCCTTTCTCTTATCGGGTTGCAAAAACGATACAGACGGTACTGGCGACAGCAGCAGTAGCAGTTCTTCTTTGCCAGATCAAATCCTGATGGAGGGCGATTTCTTATTAAAGGACGGTGTTTCTAACTATAAGATTGTCATTCCTGATGACGCGGATGCAGACGAGGCGCTTGCAGGGGATAAGTTGCAAAGCTTGTTTAAAGAAGCAACTGGTTTCACGTTGCCCATTATAACTGATAATGCAATTTCGGCACCTGATAGCGACGACCGATATATTCTCCTCGGGGATAACGACTTTGCTGTGGAAAAGGGTATGGTACCCGCCGCCGCAAGTGTTAAAACTACGGGTTATACCATTAAGACCGTAGATAAGTCTATTTATATCGCAGGCGGAAAAAGTGTAGGTACGCTGTTTGGGGTATATAACTTCTTGGGTCGAATTTTGAATTACGATTACTTTGCGGAAGAAATCTACTCTTTGGATAAAGGGGTTAGCGAGCTGTCGTTCTTCAATTACGACGTGACTGTCGTGCCTGATTGCGAGTATAATACGATCACCCATACCTTCTTGACGGCGGCAAAGCTTAAAAATTATTCGATGTACGCGGTTCCCACAACGGCGATTCGCGGTAAGACGGGGCATGGTTCGCTGAACTATACGCTGGACGATGAGGCGGATGCGACGTTAGAAGACGCCATCAAAAATCATCCGAACTGGTTCTATCAAACGGCTGTTAGTGAAGAGGATGCGGCGGTGAACGAAACGACCGTTTTTGCCAGCACACAGATTTGTTATACGGCGCATGGTGACGAAGCGGATTATGAAAACCTTTACAAGCGTATGGCGCAAAACATCATCGACGTGTTTAAGGTAAACCAAGATGCCGTGCACTTTAACTGTTCGGTTTCTGACAACCATAGCAATTGTAAATGCGATGCTTGTGAAAAAGAAACGAAGCAATATGGTACGCCTGCGGGTTCGGTCGTTAAATTGCTGAATAAAGTGGTTGATACGGTTGACGCGTGGATGGCAACCGAGGAAGGTAAACCGTATGCAAGGGAATGGACTATGGAGTTCTATGCGTACAACAACTACCAAAACGCACCTGCGGAGTTGGTAGACGGTGCCTATCAGCCGATTGATGAAAGTGTTCGTTGCAACAAGCGGTTGATTCCCGTAGTTGCTTACGTAACTGCGGACTATACCGACCCGATTGAGGCATCGCAAAATAAGCCGTATAAGGCACAATGCGACGCTTGGAGATGTATTTCTTCCACCGCAAAGATGTATGTCTATGCGCAAAATTACAATTATTATTTGATTCCGTACAATATGTTTGGCGTTTTGTCAAACCAGTATAAGTACTGGAAAGGAACTACCGTTTATTTATTGACGAACAAAGAATGCGCTACTGGCTTTGATGGGTTAAAGATTTATTTAGCAAGCAAGCTTGGGGTAAACGTCAATGCGAACGTAGAGGAATTGATTCAAAAATACTTCCAAAACGTGTACCTGGATGCTGGGGATATTATGTACAATATCTTCAACGAGTACAGAGCGAACGAGCAACGCTTGAAGGAAAAAGATTCTAAGGTGTTCTGTATGGCGTATTCCTGCTATAATCGATCGTTTGTCAGTTCGACCTATTATGAGGCAACGTTGTTTAATAAATGGCTTGGGGATATTCAAACGGCGATTGATAAAATCGAGTATTTGAAATATAACAACGAGGATTTATATAACAAAATCCATAAAATGATTGCCTGTGAAAGAGTTTCGATCAATTACTTCTACTGGCAAACAAACAAAGATGAAATCTTATATGAAACCTTAGAAAAGCTTGTAAACGACCTCATATATGATATTGAATATTGTGGTATCACTTATACAAAAGAAGGACCTCGTGTAACGACGGCAGCGTTTGTGGAGGAAATGAAGAACCATTTGAACGGGAGGAGAAAATAGTGCGTAGCAAAAAGAAATTGTTATCCTTATTGATATGCCTGGCTTCGGCGACTTTGGTTTCGGCATGCTTTGTGGCGTGCAAGAATCCTCCTCAGCAGGATAATCTTATAAGCAGCACGCCGTCGGAAACGTTGAAATTTTCTGTCGATAGTAAAGAGATTTCCATTTATTCTACCTTCGAGTTGAAGCTCAACCTTACGGATGGTGTTTTGTTTGAAAGCAACAATATGGCCGTCGCAACCGTAGATGAAAACGGTGTGGTCTATGCAAGAGCTTTTGGTGAGGCAATCATTACAGCAAGAAGAGGCGACTTGACGGCTGAATGTAAAATCACGGTTGTCGGGGAAAGTATCATTCCTACCATTCAGGTTGCGCAAGAACATATTGTATTGCTTTGGTCGAAGACTAACCAAGTTGGTGGCACTTTTGATCTTCATCCGCAGATTAGTTTTGATGGAAATTTATTTGACGATGGTGCATTCACGTTCCAATCCGGCAATCCTAGCGTGGCGACTGTAGACGAGAAAGGCATCGTCACGGCAACGGGTTATGGCAATACGGTGATTACCGTGCAGGGAACTTGGCGCGACGGCTTTGGTGCCGACGTATTGAATAAAACCCTCAACGTTTCAGTTGTTCCAAATGCGGATATTCAACTGACGGCGGAGCAAACGACGCTGGGCACGGTGCAGACCGAAGTAGACGGAAGGTTGTATCAAAATCAAACGACGCTGCAGGCTAACGTGCTTTTAGATGGAGCAACGTACAACACGCAGGTTACTTACGAGGTTAGCCCCAACGGCGTTATATCACTTGAAGGAAACGTAGTAACGGCAATCAAGGTAGGTACGGCAGATATCGTTGCAAAATGCACGGTGGACGGGATAGAAATTTCGTCCATGCCACTGGTGATTGAGGTGGTGGCGCCTGTTGTGCGGGTAAGCAATGAACGTACACTGTATAACGTAAAAGAAAATCCTGCCTACGCATTAGATGTGTTTGAAGGAGAGATTCTTTCTGTTTTTGTCAATGGCTTAAACTACAGTGATTATATCGTCGACGATGGTTCTGCGCTGGATCTGAGCGAAATCTACGAAAACTTCTTGGGCGATAGCCTGGTGGAAATTCAAACGACAAAATACAACTACCAGCATGAAGTCAAGTTCGTTACGCACGTTATTACGAGCGGTAGTCAACTGAAACAATGTCTGCTGAAAGACAAGAAATCGAATGCGATTTTATACGTCATTTTGGCAAACGATATTTCCTTCTCGGTTGGTCAATTTCAGGCATCGAGCGAGTCGTTTTGTGGTGTCTTTGATGGGCAGGGACACACGATTGATGCGCGTGGCACGAAGATTTCCGGCGTAAATGGATTATTTGGGTTGTTGAAGGGTGAGCTGAAGAACTTTGCGCTTATCAATGCAATCGTTTACGGCAAAGAAAGTACCGTGCTTGGTAAACAAATGTACGAAGGCGGTTCGGTTTCCAACCTGTACGTGCAGGCGAAGTACGAAGAGAATACTGAAAAGGATTACAGTAAGGACAAAGCAGGAACACTGTATTACTGTGGCTTGTTTAATCGTGGATTCGTCTTTAAAAACGTAATCGTGAACATTCAATATCCCGAGGATATGAAGGGGTATGCTTTGTGTGGATACAACGCCGCGATTCTTGTTAAAAACAGCTATTGCTATGGCAACGCTTTGAAGATGGCGGGGACGAATTCCAGCAAGTGTTATCAGACGCTTACCGCCATGCTTAAGGAGTGCTTGGCGCAGTTGTCTAGTGCAAACGGATTTGCAGACTTCTGGGAATTTAACGAAGATTCGATTCGTTTTGGAAATCTGTTGATTGACGCCGTTGTGGTGAAAGAAAGACAGACGACTGAAAAAGATAGCATTACTTTAAAATTGAATGAATTGGTCAAGGGTACTGTTACAGCCATGTACATTGACGGTAAACCCGTAGATATTCCGGCGGATGATCAGCTTGTACTGAATATAGATGACTATTCAGTAAACGTGGAACATGCTGTAAAAATTTATACTGCAGATGAGATTGTTGAACAGCCGTTTATGTTTATTGCGCCGGTTCAATTACCGCCTGAAGGGAAACTGATTACAAGCTTCTATAAGGATGAGCAAACGACATACGATTTGATGGTGATCGAATCGTTTATGGAGGACGGCAACGTCGCATACGGTCTGGAAAGTATCGGCGGCAGCAACTCTGCGACGATGTATTTCACGCTTTCGTCTGTCTACATGCAAGAACTGTTTGCAGATGAAGCGGTGACGGCGATTACCTTCAACGTAATTCTTTCGACGGGTACTGCGACGATTCAACGAGGTAAAAATGCGGAGAATTTGACGGTGAACGCAACCTCGTATGATGGCGACTATTATATCTACGAAGTCATGATTACGAGGGCGCATTACGAAGCCTACGGCATGACGGAGGATATGCTGCTTCGTTATACGGGCGGCAAATCCAATTTCTTTGTTGTAGACAATCTTGCGACGTACACGGGTGAGATTGACTTAGGTGGTGAAGATGACGTACCTGTTGAATTGCCTCCCGAAGGCAAGCTGTTGACGAGCCTTTACATGAATGCAGAAACGACGCAAGATCTGGCGGTTGTGGAGAATTTCATAACGGAAGGTAACGTTGCGTACGGCAAGGACAACTTGGGCGACGGCAGAACGAATTCGGGTACGATGTATATGACGCTTTCGTCTGTCTACATGCAAGAACTGTTTGCAGATGAAACGGTTACTGCAATTACGTTTAATATCATTCTTTCGACGGGTACTGCGAAAATTCAACGCGGTAAAGGCGCGGAAGATTTGACGGTAAATGCAAC
>JAZOMO010000012.1:0-36779 GCA_045654025.1 Candidatus Scatosoma sp. | reverse complement strand
TAACTTTGTTATCTCTTTGCTGACTTTGCTTCAAGGTACTTGCTTTTTACAAGTTCTTGAAATTAACGGAAATTACCTTTCTATTTGCATTGTGTCAAATAAAATCTCATTTCTTTCTTATTCCATTTTTAATCTGCTTTTTCCTAAGCTACAGCTTAGGGCTGACACACGATTTTCGCGGTTAGCTTGTCTATAATACCACACACGAAAAATCTTGTCAAGCAATTTTTCAAACTTTTTTTAATTTTTTTAGAAAATTTTTCAAAAGTTTTCTTTTTGCCTCACTTACCTGCGACAGCTTGTATACTATACCACCTTTTTTCGTGCTTGTCAAACGTTTTTCGACTGTTTTTTTAATTTTTTTACATTTTCTTCCTATATACGCGCACACACAAACACGCGAGCACGCACACGCGCGCGTTATTATAATAATGTATGCAACAAAAAAACGCCCGACGAAAGTCAAGCGTTTTAATAAATTTTCTAAATTACGGGCTAACACGATTGATGTCACGAGGGAACATCGTCGCTTCGCGCACGTTCTTTGCCCCAAGCAAGTGCATCGTAAGACGCTCAAGCCCAAGCCCTAAGCCACCATGGGGAGGCGCGCCGTACTTATGAAGCATCAGGTAGGTAGCAAATTCTTCGGGGTTCATACCAAGCTTTTCCATCTTTGCAACCTGCTGGTTATAATCGTGGACACGCTGACCACCCGAAGTGATCTCCAAACCTCTGAACAACAAGTCGAAAGACAAGGTGTATTCAGGATCTTCGGGATCGTCCATCGTGTAGAAGGGACGCTTCTTGGAAGGATAATGTGTAATGAAGATGAAATCAGAGTTAAACTGCTTCTTCGCATATTTACCCAGCAACTCTTCTTCCGCAGGGTCAAAGTCCTTCATATCCGTCGGCTGATACTTAAACTTCTTCATCAAGATTTCCTTTGCTTCCATAAACTTCAGCACGGGAATCTCAGTGATTTCAGGAATATCAATATGAAGAAGGTCAACTTCGTTCTTGTATTCCGTCTTCAAAAGGTTCATGATGTATTTCAAGCAACCTGCTTCCATATTCATGATGTCTTCAAAGCTGTCGATAAAGCCCATCTCGAAGTCCATCGAAATATACTCGTTCAGGTGACGGCTAGTGTCGTGGTGCTCCGCACGGAATACGGGCGCGATTTCAAACACGCGTTCATACACCGCTACCATCGCCTGCTTGTACAGCTGAGGCGACTGAGCAAGATATACCTGCTTGCCAAAATAGTCGAGCTTGAATACATTCGTACCACCCTCTGCCCCTGCAAAGTTAATCTTCGGGGAATGAATTTCCGTAAAGCCTTCCTTCGTCAAAAATTCACGGAAGCCTCTCTGAATACCCTCTTGCAATTTGAAGATTGCACGTTCCTTGGGGTTACGCAAGGTAACGGGACGATAGTCAAGCTTCGTGGAAAGGTCGCAGTTTACCTGCTTTTTCGTGATAACAACGGGGGGGATTTCCGCAGGATGGGACAACAACTGAATGCCGTGAATCTGCAATTCGTAACGCTTGCTACCGTCCTTCGTTTCGCCCGCAACGACTTTACCCGTAATCTTCGCCGCACATTCTTCCTTGACGTCGTCTGTCATTCTGTAATCGGAAAAGCTTTCCGCATACACGCATTGAATCATCTCCCTTGCCGTACGCAAAATAACGAAAGCAAAATCCGACATCATACGGATATTGTGAATCGTGCCCTTTACCGTAATGATTTGGTTTTCATATTTTTCAAAATCCGCAAACGCAACCGTCGTTTGGGTCTGCTCGCCAGTGATAACCATAGCCAACTTTCTCCTTTGATTCTTCTATCCTCTATATTGTAATTTGTTTTTTAAAAAAAAGCAAGGATTTTTCTGGATTTTTATACGATTTTTTCGCAGGGAAGAAAAAATACAGACTTTGACAAAAAACACCACCCTGCTTTCCTTGACAAAGCGCCCTCACGAAAGATATAATAGAGAAAAGTCTGCTGCGTGCGGAGCTTGGTATCACGGGTAATCCACATTTTTTATAAGGGAGCTGTTATTCGGGGCGATAGGCAAGGTCTGTTTTTAACGGAAAGTCTGAGGCGTCCAGATGCAGCACCCACCTTGCGAGAAGCGGGGTTAACTTTTACCAAGGTGCGGCGATGGCGGATTTTTTCTTTAACAAAAAGCGGCGTCACCACGACAGAGCTTAATAAAAAAGGAGCGCGAATTGTATCGCACTCCTTTTCTTTTTATCCTTACTCATCAAAGACTACCACGTCGAACAGCGTCAAGCCGCAAATATCCGCATAGAACAACAAGTCCTCAAGCGAAGGCTTACTACGAGCATTTTCCCAGTTCAGCAACATATTCTCCGAAACGTGCATCACCTCTGCAAGCTCCGCCTGCGAAATACTGGCATCCATTTCAAAACGACAAGCCTGACAATCCCGCCCATCACATTCCCCGCTACGCATCCGCAGAGTACGACATACATAGCGGCGAAGAGATAAATTATCGTTTCGCAAAAGCCTTAAATTTCTACCCGTTTTCTTCCAGTCAACCGTCCGTCTTTTCATCTTATCACACATCTTAATTCGTCTAACGTTATAAGGTTACGCCCGTTTTGTAGAACGCAATTTCGCGAACATCCTCGCTCTTGCAACGATATTCACCGTTGACCGTATCCACAAGCAAGTTAAACAACCCTTCGTCGTCCATCGAATAAGCGTTAAAGTCAATCCAACCGCCCTTGAAAGCAGAAATGTTGTTGTTCGTACCGATTTTCATCGTGGGAACGAAGGTGCTAAACGGCGTACCTCTACCCGTCGTAAAGAGCACGATTTGACAGCCGCTTGCCGCAAGCGCCGTTGCCGCAATCAAGTCATTACCAGGTGCGTTCAACGCAGACACGCCTGCCTCTTTTACCAATTCGCCGTACGCCAAAACGTCTACGATTTCCGTACTGCCTGCTTTTTCGATACAGCCGAGCGATTTTTCTTCCAAGGTCGTGATACCGCCCTTCTTGTTGCCAGGGCTGGGGTTTTCGTATACGGGGAAGCCTTGCTTCGTGTAGTACGCCTTGAAGTCCTCAATCATCTTCTTATACTTTTCGAACACCTGCTCATTCTTACACTTATTCATAAGCAACTGTTCAGCGCCGAACATTTCGGGAACTTCCGTCAGAATCGCGCTACCGCCCAAAGCAACCGTCTTGTCCGTAATCTTACCAACAAGCGGGTTTGCCGTCAAGCCAGAATACCCGTCGCTGCCGCCGCACTTCAAGCCGATGCACAGCTCCGAGAAATCCACTTCTTCTCTCTGCAAATCCTTCGCTTTTTCCACAAAACCCTGCAAAATCTGCATACCGTACGCGTGTTCGTCTTCAACGTCCTGACAGTTGAAATATTCGATATTCTTTCTGCCGTAGGGCGCAAGCGTTGCGCGAATACCATCCATACCGTTGTTTTCACAGCCTAAGCCTACAAACAATACGTAGGTTGCGTTGGGATTCAAAGCAATCGAACAAAGTAACTGCTTGATATTCTCGTTATCATCGCCAAGCTGAGAACAGCCAAACTGGTGAGTCAACGCATATACGCCGTCAATACTACCCGTGATATACGGTTTAATCGCATTCGCAAGGCGAATACATACATTGTTTACACAGCCAACGGTGGGGATAATATAGATTTCGTTGCGGATACCAGCCCTACCCTGCTCACGCTTGTAGCCAAGGAAGGACGCCTTTCTTTTTTCGGGATTTGCCGCGCTGAACGCATACGTGTACGCTACGTTTTCATCCAAATGCGATTTCACGTTGTGCGTGTGCACCCAGTCGCCAACCGCAATATCCTGCGTAGCTCTGCCGATGATTTCGCCGTACTTGATAACCGTTTCGCCGCAAGCAATCGGGCGAAGCGCGTACTTATGCCCTGCAGGAATTTTATCACTTCCATCCAAGCAAACGCCAACGTTGTCTTTTTCGTTAATAATTACACTTTTCATACTTTCATACCTCTTAAAGGTTCTTTCCTAAGATGACGCTTATACGTCCTTATCCAAAGCTGTGAAGCCCTTTCCTCGCACCTCTACCGAATCGTTGATGATAACGAACGCCGCCTCGTCAACCTCACGAACGATTTGCCTCAGCTGTGTCAGCTGTCTATTCTTTACACAGGTTAACAGCACGTTCCGTTCTTGATGGCTATACATCCCTTCGCCGTCCAGCATCGTGATACCGCGAGGACTTCTTTCGATGAGCGCCTGCGCAATCTCCCCACCCTTATTGGTGATAATGATACAGAGCTTTGACTTCTCCAAGCCCATCAAGACCACCTCGCTGACTTTCGTACAAACAAACACCACGATTAAGGCGTAGAGAATGTTCTCCGGACCCTGCTTAAATGCACCCGCCGCAACGATCATCGCATCAAAGATCCCTACACAGACAGGGATATTGACAACCTTGACCCACTTGGAAACGACACGACCAAGGAGTTCCGTACCGCCACTGCTAAATTCACAGCGGATAAACAGTCCGACACCGATTCCCTGCAGGATACCACCGTACAGCGAAGCAAGCAAAGGGTCTGTCGTAAGCTGTGGCACAAACAACGAAAACAAGTCCGTCACCCCGCCAAGCACCGCAACCGTCAATAGACAGCGCAGAATAAATTTCCAGCCCGTATACTTTAATCCAAGCAAAAAGATGGGAACGTTGAGCGCAATCGTAATCATACCCATAGGGATTCTTTCGTCGATTAAGTTGATTAGCGTGGCAAGACCCGTCAAGCCCCCTGCGACGATTCCATTCGGTCGCAAGAAGAAACGGAGGCTGAGGGCGTATAATACGCACCCCAGCAACATTCCGACATAACCTTTTACTTCTGTAAAAACTTTTTTCTTATTCATACCCGTTAGATCAGGCTTTCACCTCTTTGAATCTTCGCCACGTTTTCTTCCACAGCCTTTGCAAAGCCTTCGTACTTCGTCAAGTCTTCGCCCCAAACAGCCTCGTCAGCCATGAACGCTACAACGCTGCCGCCATTCGCAAAGTATTCAAGATACGGAAGGTCGTCCTTGAGCTCAATCGTACGGCCAGGTACGTCTACAAAGTAGCCTTCACCCTGCTTTTTGATGCCTGCATACAGAGCCATCAAGTAGGAGAAACCAATCGTCAGATAAGGAGCAAGCGCGCCGTGGTCTGCATAGTAATCCTTGAAGCTGGGCAATACTCTTGCGCGCCATTTGGAAATGGAGTTCAAGGAGATGCTAACCAACTGGTGGTTCAAGAACGGGTTCATAAATCTGTCCTTTACACTGTTTGCGAATACCGTCGTTGCGGCGATATCGCTGGAAACGTAAGGGTTGATTTCCTCTTTCAAAGTATTTTCTACGAACGCGGAAAGCTTTTCGTCTACCATACAGTCGTATACCGTAACTGCGCCAAGCAACAATGCCGTAGGCACGAGGTTGGTGTGGCTGCCGTTCAATACGCGAACCTTTCTCTTCTTGTAGTAGCCGATGTTGTCGGTCAATACGACTTCGATATTATGCACGCCTTCGTGGATATAATCTGCGATTGCGCCCTTCTTTTCAACCGCCCAAAGACCGAACGGTTCGCCGATGGACATCAGATCGTCCTGCTCACCGATGAGCTTCGTCAAACGAGCCTTCGTTTCCTCGTCGCGAGGATAGCCGGATACGATACGGTCTACCAGCGTGTTGCAGTAGAAGTTCTTTTCTTCGTTCCAAGCCTTGAACTCAGCAGGCAAGTTCCAAAGCGCAATGTACTTATCCACGCACTTTTTCAGCTCGTCAGCGTTGTTGTCGATGAGCTCAACGGGCAACAGATACAACCCATCCAAGCCAGCCTGGAAACGGTCGTACAAGAATTTCGTCAGCTTAGCAGGATAGGTAATGCCTTCAAAGCCTGCCATTTCGTCCTTTGCGTTGTAGCAGATGCCTGCTTCCGTCGTGTTGGAAACGATGATTTTCAGTTCAGGATCTTTCGCCAAAGCTACGTACGCTTCATAATCCGCAAACGGGTCGATAACGCTCGCCAAGCTGTCTACCTTGTATACGTTTTCTACCTCTTTGCCGTTTTCCATACCACGCAAAACAACGTGATACTTATTGTTCTGTTTTTCAAAACGTTCCAGCGTGCCAAAGGTAATCGGCTTTACGATATGTACTTCGTATTCACCCGCACCTTCTTTGTTCAGCGTGTCGAAATATACGTCTACGAACGTACGCAAAAAGTTGCCTTCACCATATTGCAAAATCTTAATCATTGTTTTTGCTCCTTGCTTTTTAATAAATTTTATTTATTATACCATTTTTTATTTGACAATTCCATATAAAAAATGATAATATTTTCTTAAATTACATATATATTCTAATTTTTCGAGGGACATATGTCGTATATTGAAATTGAAAAATCCGTGCGAGACAAAGACTGGTCGATGCACGATTTACACTCCCACACACATTATGAAATTTATTTCTTATCGAAAGGAGAACGAACCTTTTTCCTTTCCAACGCGTTGTATAAGGTCAGCGCGCCAATACTGCTCGTAATTCCGCCGCACGTCGTGCATAAGACGGAAGGAGCAGGCTTCGAACGATACAACGTTAACGTTTCGCCGGAATACTTAAACCCCTATCAAAAGGAAACCTTGCAGGCGCAAGCTTTGCAACCGATAAAACCCAGCGCAGAAGAAGCGAAAGAGTTGATTGCTATTTTAGACAAGAGTATCGCCGCCAACCGCAACGAAAAGCACGCGCCGCACGTGATTCACGCGTTGTTTTCCTACACGGTCTACCTTTTGCAAAACCTGCAAAGGAAGTCGATCGCCCCCACCGCCACCGCGCAAAAGGACCTGCCACCCCTTATATTAAAGGTGATGGATTATTTGCACGAAAACTACGCCGAGCCGTTAACTCTGCAAAGCCTTGCCAACACTTTCTTTGTGTCCAAGTCCACCCTTATCTATAACTTCAAAAAGCACACGAACTGCTCTATCGTGGATTTCCTCTTAAACATACGGCTGACAAAAGCCAAAGAACTACTGTTTAATACAAAGCAAACAATGGAGGAAATTGCCGAAGTTTGCGGTTTTTCTTCCGCCAACTATTTCGGCACGATTTTCAAAAAGAAAGAAGGACTCTCACCGATGCAATACCGGAAAAACGAACGAGCAAAACGGTAAACAACAAAATTTTTTCCACAACCGCCGCGCCAACCGCGCGGCTTTTCTTACGCCGTTTCCGCCTCGCCCTCTGTATTTTCAGACGCCTCACCCTCCTTGGGCGCAACCACCTTTCGTTTCGCGTATTCAAATTCATTGAACGGATACTTTGCCTCGAGGCAAGCCCCCGCCGTCGCCAACAGAGCAGCCGCCGCCATCATTAAATAGGAAATGCACACGTTGCCATCACTGCATTTCATCGCAAAGAGAACCACCAGCCCCACAGCCGAAAAGATACCGCTAAACAGACAAATCCTCGCAATCCCTGCGCTATGTGAGTGGTAGGAATCCCCCTGCGTAATGCCCTCGCTGATTTCCTTAGTCGAGTTGACGTATATCCGCTTCGTTAAATAATAGACGATGCAGAGAACGACCAATATCGCTTGGTATACAGAATAATTTCCCCATCGAACCTTTTGAAATAGCGTAAGATCATGCATGACGTCAATCACCAACGACACAGATGCCATCAATACCATCATCGTCCCCATGCTGGCAATCGACATTACGCAAACTTTACCCTCAGCCTTTCGTTGAAGCGCACCAAGCGCTTGCCCAACGCAGAGAAATGGATAGATCGAAACCAGTATAAGCAAGATAAGAAGATCCAGCACTCCACCAAGACTACCGTCGAAAAGCCGATGCTCTATATTATCAATGAAATCCTGCACTGTACCGCCGAAATACTCTCCTACGTCACTTTCAATGGCATACAATAAAATCCCTGCAAGCCCCGCCAACGCGCACAGGCAATACAGCACGAGAATAACGACGTTGATTGCGCTTTCCTCTACTCTTGTTGCATAGATTTTTACTCGTTCATAGCCACCCTCATTCTCCACAACGTCATAGTCTTCACCGTCTAAGACGTCACGCCACAATGTTTCGGGGTCTTTCGCATAATACACAACCACCCCCGCAGAGAACGCAACGATCAACCCGATTAAGAGAGTGTTTGCAAGCGTCGTACCAATTTCCACAATTGTCCCCAATGCATCAACCACTGATATGCAATCGTAGATACAAAACCCTACACCAATGACGGACGTGATTAGCATGGTGATATACAAAGACATCCATTTGCGTTTTCGCAAATACGCCCCCGTAGAGGACGTAAGAATAAGGTAGACCAAGTAAACGATGCAGTAGATAACGTTTATGTTCCATTCGCCAGGATTCGCATCAACGAATTGCGACATTAACAGACTAACCATCACCTTAACAAACGATGCGTATACGACGGCACTAATGAGCTTCGAAAGGGTTTTGTATACTTCCGTACGCTCCTTTTCTTGCCATTGTTTAATGAGGATAAGTCCCATTGCCAGCTCGAACGCAGAAAACGCAAGGTCAACGACCATTTCGTAAGCCGCCACCGACTGCAACACCACAGAAAAGTTCCAATCCAACTCATAAAGAATTGAAAGAATCTCTATTGCCGAAAACAGGAAGGACACACCGGCAATCAAAAACGCCAAAATACCTATGGCGAAAATGAGTTTTTCACGAGTTTTTTCCTGCATACGATACTCCTTTGCCAAGGGTCCTTTCACTTTCCTTTAGCGCCCATCTTTATCATACCACCATACCGCAAAAAAATCAAGGGAATTGACAAAATTTATAAAGAATTTTTTATTCTTTATTACCCAAAAAACTTTCCCCTATATAACACAAAAGACAGCCCATATGGGCTGTCTTTGATACTTTGTTTTACGAACGGCGAATGAGTTCCACCGGCTTCTTTTTGGAAATCCTGATGATAGGCAACGCCGACGAAAGGAACGCCGTCAAGAAGCTAAGCAACATAATAATCAGTACCTGCCGTACCCCAAACAGAGCAAAGGCAACGTAAATGTTCATTATGTTCATAACGTAGGAGTTGACAAGTACACATCCGAACGCAGAAAATACACACGCAAAGATACCGTTGATGACCGCAATAATCAAACTTTCAATCAAGAACGTACGCAAAATATCCCTACCACCTGCGCCCAGCGCACGCAACACACCTACGCTACGGCGCTTACTGGAAATACTGGTGCTGATATAGTTGTACAACATGAAGATTGAAATGGACGCAAGCGCCAACGCTACGTACAAGAACAGGTCGGCGATTTGACGAATAATCGTTTCATTCTTACTAATGACCGTCAGAATTGAATTATTATACCAGCTGAGCACAAAACCGCTTTCAGCCGTCAAATAATCAACGATGAGATCGCCGCCGTTTTTAACGCTTTTCCCCGAGAAGAGAACTTTATTGTACTCCCCTTGCTGATGGTAGATGTGATAGGTTTCCATAAACTCCTCACCGACCATCAACTTGTAATAACGCGAAGCATCCTCCACTTCAGTGACACAGAAATACACGCCGACAATCTTCCAATCCGCCGTGATTTCCTCACCCGTCTCCGAGGAGCGAAAGTCCACACTGACGTCTAACCCGTTCGCCCAATTCAGATTCAATAACTCAGCCAGATCTTGTATGCGTTTTCTGTTTTCAGACGCCGTACCAGTAGCCAAGCCTTCAATCAATCCTTCCGCGCGAACCTTATCATCGCCCAAGCCCTTTATACGCTCTGACAGCATATCCTTCAGGTCGTTGCAATGGAGCAGAATTTCGTTCGATTCCAACGAAATCGAACCGTCTTCCGCATATTGGTCGTTAAACAGCACGATATTATTCTGATTGAATTCGTTTACGTTGTATACGTAGGACGTAATCGATTTTACCGTATTGAGGACTCCCCCGCTCATCTCCCACTTATACGACGCACCGTTGCGTACGCGATAGATGCTGGAAACCCCTTTTTCCGCGTTACGTTCTTCCATAAACCCAGCGCCGACAAACAAGCACTTCTTGGCCCCCGCATCAATATACGCATTGTAGTCTTTCTTCAGAGCATCGCCTATTTGAGAGGGCCACGATTCCTTCAATACGTCGTATCTTTCAGGAATCCCCCCACAATCAATAATACCAACGATGGTATATTTCTGCTCAATGTTAATGGTTGCCCCCAACAAGTCGGAACGTTTTGTAATCTCTACACCGTTTAAAGGCTGACCATTTAAGAAGAAAATCAGCGAATCGGCAAGATAGGTAGAAATTGCCACCTGCATCAACGAGTTTTCCGTAACTTCGCCATTTTCATAAATAAACTTGGGATAACTCCCTTCTACCAGCTTATAATCAAAATCCTTGAAAGTACCGTTTTCATTCAATTCCGTCTCGCTGTCAAATTCGACAAATCCATTTACACGTTTGGAATAATATTCACTGCCAAGCACTACGCCAGAAGCGGAAATTTCATTGATCGTTTTCGAATGCGTAATGTTATACGTCCCTGCATCTCCGCGGAACCCTAAAATCCCCTTTACCGTGCCACCCGTTTGCCCAGACAGCTCATCAAGGGCGTTCCGCGATACCTTTAAGTCGTATTTTTCAAACGCTTCGTCTTCGTAATTGATGATATAATCAGGCTCAGCCACCATCGTAGAAGACAAGGATTGAGTCATGTGGTTTTTCAAAATCCTCGCCGCGTTTAAGTTAGCAATCGTATCAAACAACCCAAAGACGGCAAACGCAAGCGCCGAAAGCAACACTGTCAACGCCAAACGGAAAGGTTTTACGCCCAACGACTTCACGCCTAAATACGCCGAGCTTTTTAATTTCATCTTGCTCTTTCTAAGAGCAACAGGCTCTTCCTGCTCCAGCGTTACTTCTCCCGTCTCCTTCTTGCCTCGGAAACCGATTTTTTCTATAATTTCAATCTTTTTGCGTTCTTTAATCGCCTTTGCAACCGCATTTTTTTCCGCCTCAGAGAGATCTGCGCCCTCACGGACAAGCAACGAATCCTCCCCTTCGCTAATGTTTCCAGTGAGCTCCGTTTCAGTATACGAAACGTCTTCTACAACCTTACCGTCTACAAGGCGAATAATTCTGTCCGCGTACTTTTCGGCAAATTCTTCGTCGTGCGAAACGACGATGACCAGCTTTTCCTTCGACAGCTTTTTCAGCATATCGAATACCTGCGTACCCGTTACGCTGTCGAGTGCCCCCGTAGGCTCGTCCGCCATGATGATACGGGGCTCTTTAACGAGAGCACGCGCGATTGCTACACGCTGACGCTGACCGCCGGAAAGCTCGGAAGGCTTTCTATTTTTCAGCCCCTCGATTTCCATCTCTCGCATCAGGCGATTGCATTCCTCTTCATCCACGGGTTTGCCCTGCAACTCCATTGCAATCTTGATATTGTATTCAACGGTATATTCAGACAATAGATTGTATTCCTGGAATACAAAGCCGATAAACGTATTACGATAGCTGTCGTATTCTTTTGCTGTGAAGGTAGAGAATTGCTTATCCTGGATAAGAATTTCGCCCCCGTCGATGCCGTCCAAGCCACCGATAACGTTCAACATCGTCGTTTTACCGCTACCGCTTTTACCCAAAACAAACACCATTCCCCTAGAAGGGAAGGTGAGAGAAACGCCGTCCAAAGCATTGACTACGCCCGCTTTCGTATTGTATTTTTTAACTACGTTCTTCAGTTGTAACATATTTTCCCCTTATTTAAGCTGACAAGACTTGAACCATTTAGGTTTTAACGGCGAGAAATCCCCCAACTGTGCAGGATTTCCTCTTGTAATATGGACACCTTTTTTATTTCTTCCTTCTAGAGAAAAGATGGTATTTCGGTTTTTCGTAATGCGCCTCGGCGTGTACGACGTTCACGTCGCAATACAGGTACGGCGCGTTTTTATCGTTCACCTTGCCCTCACGTTCGGGTATATGGAATTTCTCTGGCGTGTAGCTGGGGTCGAGAATACAAAATTCCCTCCCGTCCGTCGCCGTAATCAGCATATAATGCCCCGCCTTCGTAAACAGCGCAATCCCGGGCTCCGAGCGGCGAACGTGAACGACGATTTGACCGCCCTTACACAAATGCTCAATCGCCTCGTCAAGGTCGCTAGTGCTTGCATAATCCAGATCGAATTTTTCCGCAATCGTGGGTCCAAAGACGGACATATCCGTTCCGTTGAAGAGATTTGCCTCGCAATCGTAAGAAAGCTGTACACATTCCTCCAGCGTGGGCGCTTTATCGGTAAGAGCGTCTACCGCCATACAAGCCGAGCACAAACCACATCCCGACGTTGCAATCGTGGTAAATCGCCTCCATTCTTCAACGTCCTTTTTTAGCCTCGTTTTATACAAAATATGCTTGTATTCAAACTGATTTAAGTACTTCATTTCACCCTCAATCACTTCGCCCAGTAGTATTTTTTTTGCTATTCCTACCAGCATTGCGCATTGCCCACAAATGTAAGTATATCAAAAAGCCATCCGCCCTGTCAAGAAAAAGCGAATAGAATGGAGCATTTTATAACAAGCCGTCGTTTTTCGCCACGCGCGCAACGCGAACGCAAGCGGAACAGATTCTATTTGGGTTATTTCCACGCCCGCGACGATTACGTAGAAACCCTACGTCTTGGATAAAAAAATCGACAAGTCAAACCTTGTCGATTTTTTGGTACTCCCGCTGAGAATCGAACTCGGAATTGCCCCTTAGGAGGGGGCTGTTATATCCATTTAACTACGGAAGCGTGATTTTGTTATTCTTGGTATAAGAATAGCTTATAGCCACTATAACCAAGCCATTATAGTATACACTCTTTTTTCAAAAAAAGCAACGATTTTTAAAACTTTTTCTTATTTTTCTTTTGCAAACAGTTGCATTTTACTTTTTTTCGTGCTATGATACTAACAGATTGAAAAAATTGATTAAATCGGCTGGTTTAATCGAATAAAGGAATAGGAAGGAAGTAAAAATGTCTTACGTACAAAGAGTATTGGACGAACTGAAAGCAAAGAACCCCGGTGAAAAGGAATTTCACCAAGCAGCAACGGAAATTCTGTTGACGTTAGAGCCCGTTATCAACGCTCACCCCGAATACGAGGCGGCGGCGCTGTTAGAACGCTTTACCGAACCCGAACGCACCATTCTCTTCCGCGTGCCTTGGGTGGACGACAACGGCAAAGTGCAGGTCAACAAAGGCTACCGCGTGCAATTCAACAGCGCCATCGGCCCTTACAAGGGCGGCCTTCGTTTCCACCCCTCCGTTAACCTGTCCGTTATCAAATTCTTAGGCCTCGAACAGATCCTGAAAAACAGCTTGACCGGCCTTCCTATCGGCGGCGGCAAGGGCGGCTCTGACTTCAATCCCAAGGGCAAGAGCGACAGAGAGATTATGGCGTTCTGCCAAAGCTTTATGACCGAGCTGTACCGCCACATCGGCGCAGACACGGACGTACCTGCAGGCGATATCGGCGTGGGGGCAAGAGAGGTTGGCTACCTCTTCGGACAATACAAACGCATCTGCAACGAACACGTTGGCGTATTGACGGGACGTGGGCTCACCTACGGCGGCTCGTTGATTAGAAAGGAAGCAACCGGTTACGGCCTCGTATATATGACCGCAGAAGCAATGCGACTTCGTGGCGAGAGTTTTGAGGGCAAGACCACTATCGTTTCGGGTAGCGGTAATGTTGCCATCTACGCCTGCGAAAAGGCGCAGCAGTTAGGGGCAAAAGTGGTAGCCATGTACGATTCCAACGGCTATATCTACGACCCGAACGGCATTCAGTTGGACGTTGTAAAACAGATTAAAGAAGTAGAACGCGCGCGCATTAAGGAATACGCAGAGAGAGTACCCGGCTCCACCTACACCGAAGGCTGTAAAGGGATTTGGACGATTCCTTGCGACGTCGCACTGCCCTGCGCTACGCAGAACGAAATCGACGAGGAAAGCGCAAAGGCTTTGGTTGTTGGCGGCGTAAAATACGTTGCAGAGGGTGCGAACATGCCTTCCACTCTGGAAGCAATCGCTACTTTCCAAGCGGCAAAAGGCGTTGTCTTCCTGCCCGCAAAAGCGGCAAACGCAGGCGGCGTTGCTACCTCGGCGCTTGAAATGGCGCAATCCTCCGGCAGACTGTACTGGTCGGCAGAAGAGGTCGATGCGAAGCTGAAGACGATTATGATTAACATCTATCATAATATGGACAAAGCGGCGAAAAAATACGGCTATGAAGGTAACTACGTTATGGGCGCAAACATCGCAGGCTTTGAAAAGGTCGCAGAAGCGATGATGGCGCACGGCGTCGTATAATCAGCATACACAGGGAGAATTTCCTCCATTTATCTTTCGTTTTTATTACTTTGCACTTTCTCCCTAAATCCTTTATATCATGGAAACCCCAGAGTTGCGACTCTGGGGTTTCTACTTTCTCAAAAAAAATGGGCAGGGATGCGTTGAACGCACCCCTGCCCTATTCTTTTTTGATTTTTTGCGGTTACTAAAACGCGGTTAATAAAATACAGCTAAGGCTTGCTCGATAGGCTCGCAACGTTTCACTTCGCTGACCATCAGAACGGGCCCTTTGCCTTTGTAGACGTAATGTTTCTTCAACTCTATCTTAGCCGTAATTTCCAGCCAGTCGCGCGTCTTTACGCCCAAATCTTCAGGCAACACACACGCCACGCCGCTGTAGGCAATATCGTCCTCACAGCAGGTCATAATATGTCTGCCCAGCACGATATTCTTTTCAGGCAAACGCGCATCTGCCGCCGCAATCCCCTTAAAATGCACCGTTTTTCCGATATAATCCTCTAAATTATCCGTCAAATCACGGTAGAAATAGGCATAGTCCTTATCCTCAATGACAATGACGTCTGCATTGATATCAAACGGCAACGGGTCTTCAATGTTATCAAAGTCGGCTTTGCCGCTAACACGCTCGTAGACGATATCACAGCGGCGGGAAATTCCACGCACAAGCTTATGCAAAGACATCTTATCCATATCATCCGAATAACGGTTAAAGACCACCAGTTGCGTATTTTCCAACTTATCGTACACAAGCTGACGCATATTCGCGTTATAATTCATCGCGGTCGTTGCATCAAAGAAGGTCATCACTTGGTTAAACATCCAACCCTCGGGCATCGCCTGGAAAAATTCCTGCAACTGCCACATACCGTTGAATTCGACAAGCACTCGGGTCGCCCCGTACATTGCCTGCAAGGAAGCAAGGTTTTCTTCCGTCAATTCCTCAATGCCGTCCAGATAGGAAATCGAAACGTTTTGGACCTTGAAACGGCTTTCGTCGTATTCCTCTTCCCCTTCTTCCATGACTAAGAGCAAGGTATTTTCGCCCGTATTAAAGCGTTCGTCCTCCAAAGTTTCTTGAATAAACTTCGTCTTTCCCGATTCTAAAAAGCCCAAAAACAGATACACGGGGGTCTCTGCGGGAGCTCTCCTTCTTGCCATAATTTCTCCTTTTACAACCAAACAATTTAATCCAACCAGGCGGTTTACGCCTTGAACAACTCTTTCAAAGCCTGTTCGTTCAGATCGCAACCGATGACGCACAATCTGCCCGTAATCCCTGCCTTACCCGTTCGAACGTCAGGCTCTTCGGGTACATAGTCAAAGTGCAACCATTCGCCCTCGCCAGCCACAATACCCTTCGCGCGAAGTACGGTACCGTACTTTTCTTCGTCCTGAATGGCTTGCAGAGCGTTTTCCAGCTCCTCTTTCGTGAACACGCGCGCCGTTTCCAAGCCCCAGCTGGTGAACACTTCGTCTGCGTGGTGATGGTGATGCCCGTGGTGTTCGTGGTGGTCGTGCCCACAGCAACATTCTTCACCGTGCTCGTGGTGGTGATGATGCTCGTAATGGTCGTGGTGATCGTGCCCACAGCAACATTCTTCACCGTGTTCGTGGTGGTGATGATGCTCGTGATGCTCGTGACCGCAACAACATTCTTCACCATGTTCGTGGTGGTGATGATGCTCGTGATGCTCGTGCCCGCAGCAACATTCTTCACCATGTTCATGGTGGTGATGATGCTCGTGATGTTCGTGCCCGCAGCAACATTCTTCACCATGTACGTGGTGGTGATGGTGATGATGCTCGTGTTCGTGTTCCAAAGCCTCAATATCCGCCTGCAAACTATTTTTCTGCTCGATTGCGGCAAGCAAGGTTTTTCCGTCCAACAGATCCCAGTCGGTACTGACGATTGTTGCGGCATAGTTCTTTTCACGAAGCAGCTCTATCGCGGTTGCCAGCTTGCCCTCAGAACATTTCGCCGTATGCGACAAGACGATACAGCCTGCGTTTTCCACTTGGTCAATGAAAAATTCGCCAAAGTTCTTCATGTACATTTTGCACTTCGAGGCATCGACTACGGCGCAAAAAGCGTTCAGCTCTGCGCCCTCAACCTCTGCCGAGGAAACCGCCTTGATGACGTCGGACAGCTTGCCAACGCCAGACGGCTCGATGATAATTCTATCGGGGGCGTAGTCCTTTGCAACCTGCTTTAACGCCTTGGAGAAATCCCCGACAAGCGAACAGCAAATACACCCCGAATTCATCTCGGTGATATTGACGCCAGCTTCTTCCAAGAAGCCGCCGTCAATGCCGATTTCGCCAAATTCATTCTCAATTAAAACAACCTTTTCGACCTTATAGGCTTCTTTGAGCAGCTTTTTAATCAGCGTGGTTTTCCCCGCGCCTAAAAAGCCGGAAAAAATATCTATTTTCATCGCACTACCTCTGCGCCGTTCTTTAGAAAGCCCAGTTGCCGTCACGGAAGATTGCAACACGCTTGCCGTCCTTCGTAACACCCGTAATCGACATATCCTTTGTGCCGATCATAAAGTCTACGTGGATCATACTGTCGTTGATACCAGCCGCCTTTCTCTCATCATTGCTCATCTTCTCAAAGCCCTTCAAACATTCGTTAAAGCCGTGGCCGAGCGCCAAATGACAGCTTGCGTTTTCGTCAAACAGCGTGTTGTAGAACAAAATACCCGACTGGCTGATGGGGGAATCGTAGGGAATCAACGCTACTTCGCCCAGCATCGCCGCGCCTTCATCCATGGAAACCATCTTCTTTAAGAGCTCTTCGCCCTTTTCCGCCTTGACCTCTACAACCTTACCGTTTTCAAAACGAACGGAGAAGTTGTCGATGATTTCACCCATATAGGAGAGAGGCTTGGAAGAGTATACGATACCCTCTGCGCAACCTGCCTTCGGGGTGGAGAATACTTCTTCGGTGGGGATATTCGGGTTGAATTTTCTGCCGTTCAAGAGGGTTTCTTGACCGCCGCAGAACAAGCCGTTTTCCATAAGCCCTACGGTCAACTTCGTGCCGTTTGCACTTTCGTATTCAAGGGATGCAAGCCCCAAGCCGTTCAAGTATGCAGAACGCGCCAAAAGGTCTGCGTTATGCTGTTTCCAAGCCTGTACGGGGTTCTTACCGTCTGCGCGCGCGGTGTACAAAATCGCCTTCCACATCGCCTCAACCGCCTTGCTTTCGGACAGCTGAGGGAATACCTTTTTCGCCCAAGCCTTGCCAGGGACTGCGGCAATACACCATTGATGCTTGTTTTCCATTTTTTCACGCAAGGGCTTGATGAGGGGGTACAGCGCACGACGAGCCTTACTCATCTTTTCCTGGTCAACGCCGCTCATTCCATCGGGATCTTCCGATTCGATGAACAGACGGCAAGCATATTTTTCCGCCTTATATTCCCACTTCGCCAAAGCCCAAGACTTCATTTCCGACAGCGATTCCAAGGTGCGGTAGTTGGAGGACAGCTTTTCTACGGGCTGGTGGCTCCATTCTACGAACACTTCGCTTGCGCCTGCCTTGTAACATTCCTCTACCACCATGGTGACGAATTCGGGCTGATCCAAGCCCGCCGCAATGAACACCGATTGACCCTTCTTAACGTTCAAGCCAACCTTCGCAATCAATTTTGCATACTTTTTTAACTGTGTTTTTCTCATGTTTTTCTCCTTTGCCTAGAGATTTTGACTCTCGTTAGGCTACCCGATTAAATCGTAGTTTATATTTTTATAAAAAAGTTTTCGAATTTCACTATCTTCCGAGGTCTGCCCCAAAATCCACATCAATTTTGTGGTGATTGCCTCGTAGGTGAGGTTGTACCCTTCCAGCAGGTCAAAACGGTTTTTCCAACCTCTGCCCACCTGATAGATATCCATATCGCTGCCCTCGTGCTGTACCTGCGTGGTGACCGCCAAGGTCTTACCTTTGCCTTCCCAGCTCTGCATGACGTCGTAGAAGCCGTAATATTCCCCTTCGGGGATACCACCCGTACCGTAGCCAGAGAGTACCACCGCCGTATAACAGCGGAAATACATATCCAAGATTTCGCCCTTCACGCCAGGGGTCAAGGTTAATACGCCCACCCTCTCATCGAGGTTGAGGTAAAATTCCGGTTCAACCTCTTTCGGAGTGCGGATATACTGAATGATTTTTCCGTCCCGTATATTCGCCAACACGGGGAAATCCATACTGTCAAAAGCATTGTAGCTCTTCGTGCGGATTTTCTTGGCCCTCGTCCCTGCAATGACCTTACCTTGGAAGACGATAACGACGTCTGCCGCCGCATCGGATGCCGCATACAAAAAGCTGTCGCGAAGGTTGATGCGCCCATCGGTGTCTTCCCTATGAATCGGCTTTTGCGAGCCCGTCAAGACGATAGGCTTAGGGGAATGTTGTACCATGTACGAGAGCGCCGCCGCCGTGTACGCCATCGTATCCGTACCGTGGCAGATAACGAACCCGTCGTAGTCTTCGTAATTATCTCGTATCAACGTCGCAAGCTCCACCCAGTGCTTGGGGGTGATATTCGTACTGTCGATATTGAAAGGTTGCAAACCGTCCACACTGCAAAATTCGCGGATTTCGGGTACGTAATCGAGCATATACGCGCTGTCCATGTGCGGTTTTAAGCCCATGTCGCCACTCTTAGAGGCAATCGTACCGCCCGTGGCAATCAGCAGGATTTTCTTTTTCATACCCTTCTCCTCAAATAGTCGCCTGCATACAGAACGTACGGACAAGCAACCTTATAGCGGTGGCATACGAGCTTCGCATCGTCCGTGCGCACGCCGTCTGCCGTATAGATTTCCTCTACGGTAAAGCTACGCAAAAAACTGTCCTTAGGCGAAAGCGCCTCTAACTGCTCCCCTTGTAAGAAACGGTTGCGCATCTCGACAATCGCATACCCGTCCTCGTAGCCGATAACGTCTGCGATATACACGCAATCTCCTTTGGATTGACTGTGCGCGTAATGCACCGTTTCTGCGTTTTTCCCAAACGCATACGCCGTCGTGTATTCTCGGTGCGCAACGGCAGAAAGCTCCTGCTCGCAAACACTGAGCGGCTGTCCGTCCATTCTTCTGCGATAAGCGTTGACAACGGTGGCAAGATAGTAGCCACTCTTCATTCTGCCCTCGATTTTAAACGAGGAAATGCCCGCCGCCTCCAGCGCCTCCAAGTGCGCCAACATATTCAAATCCTTGCTATTGAGAATGTAAGTACCCTTTTCGTCCTGTTCGATAGGCAACCATTCGCTTTCGCCGTTCGTGGCGTTTAACGCGCGTATTTCGTACCGCCAACGACACGCCTGCACGCACGCGCCTCGGTTGGAACAGCGCCCGTCTAAGTAGTCAGACAAAAGACATCTGCCACTGTACGATATACACATCGCGCCGTGCACGAAAGCCTCCAATTCGACGTCGGGAACAAAATCATGGATTTCCTTGATTTCCGCCAAAGAGAGCTCCCTCGCCAAAATCACACGGGAAACCCCCTGCTCCTTCCAAAACCGAACGGCGTATTTGTTCACCGTATTCGCCTGCGTAGAAAGGTGGATATCAAGGGTGGGCGCAACCTCTTTAACGAAGGCTACCACGCCGGGGTCGCTGACGATGACGGCGTCTACACCGATCGTCGCCAAACTCTTAAAATAGTCCCCCAACACAAGAAAATCCGAGTTCTTTGCAAAGATGTTGGCCGTCACGTATACCTTTTTTCCTCTTTCGTGCGCCAAACGAACGGCTGAGGCAAGCTCCTCTTCCGTAAAGTTATCGGCAAACGTACGCAGGGAGAAGTGCTTTCCACCGAGGTACACCGCATCCGCGCCAAATTCCAGCGCCGTCAAAAATTTTGCATAGCTCCCTGCAGGAGCTAACAGCTCTGCCTTCATACTCTTTCACCTACGTATATAGACAGCGCAACGCCGTCTCCAACGTCCAAAACGGACGTAATAAAGTCCTTATCTTCCGTCACCGTCTGCAAATACGAACGGATTTTATCCACAATCGAATGTCGCTTTTGAGGGGTGGGCTGTTCGCCGCTCACCCAACCGTACAGAAGTACGTCGTCCGCAAACAGCGTTGCACCCTTTTTCATCAAACGCTTTAAGTCAAAGAGGTACTTTTCATACTGCGCTTTCGGGCCGTCCAAAAACACGAAGTCGTATTCCCCGTCCATCATTTGAAGAATTTCGCCTGCATCGCCAAGGTGCGCCACCACACGGTCCTTTACCCCCAAGGCGGCAAAATTCGCTTTCGCCTCCAAATACCGTTCCTCTTCCAGCTCCATCGTCGTCAGTTTCGCCTCGGGACAAGCCAGCAACATCGCCGCGCCAGACAACCCCACCGCCGTACCGATTTCCAAAATCCGCTTGGGTCTAAGGGCCTTTACCATCAGCAACAGAAACTGCAGGGTTTCGTCGTCCGCCACGGGGATATCCCGTTCCAGCGCCGCCTTTCTAAGGTCGGCAATACGCTGGTCGATATTCAATTTTACAAGGGACGCCGTGTACCTATTCATTCGTATTATACCTCTAAGACGTTTACGACAACCATAGGCGCTTCGCGCATCTTTTTGAAAAGATAGTTTCGAAGGCTCTTGCGTACGTACGCGGCAAGTTCTTCCTTTGCGGCATATTCGTACGTGAAGTTGTCGATTGCTCTCTTAACAACCCCCGTCAGTTCGGGAATTGTGCATTTATTTTCCGACACGACTACGCCGATGGACGTAATCACGGGGTCGTTAATCACGTAATTCCCCGTCGCCGCGATGGATACAAGGAAGATACCGTCCGAAGACATCTTCAAACGCTCCTTGACCACCGAGCTGTTTACCCCGTCCTCGACCGCTTCGCCGTCAATCAGCATCGCGCCCGCAGGGATACTCTCGCCAAAGCGCATCGAAGTTTCCGTCAGCTCGACACAGTTGCCGATTTCCGTAATTAAAATGTTTTGCGCAGGCAACCCCAAATCCTCCGCCAAGTCTGCATGCCGTTTCAAATGGCGATATTCCCCGTGAATGGGAATGAAGAATTTTGGCTTTAAGAGGTTGTGCAAAATCTTGTGTTCCTCTTGGCAAGCGTGCCCTGAAACGTGGATTTTTTCCAAGCTTTCGTAGATGACCGTTGCCCCCAGCTTGTACAGGTTGTTGATAACCTTATACACCATCTTTTCGTTGCCGGGAATGGGCGTTGCGGACATAATAATGGCGTCGTTTGCACCGATTGTTACCTTGTTGTATTCCCCCATCGACATACGGGTCAGCGCACTCATCGGCTCGCCCTGCGAACCCGTGGAGAGGATAACCAGCTCCCTATCAAAAAGGTTTTTCGTCTGTTCGATATCCACAAGGACGCCTTCAGGGATTTTCAATTCCCCGATTTTCGTCGCCGCTTCGCAAACGCGGAGCATACTTCTACCTGACAGCGCAACCTTTCTGCGGTATTTCACCGCCAAATCGATGATTTGCTGGATACGGTGCACGTTGGATGCAAACGTTGCGATGATAATACGCTTGTTGGTGTGTTCCGCAAACAGATGGTCAAGGGTGTTGCCTACCACCGTTTCACTCATCGTATAGCCAGGGCGTTCGATGTTCGTCGATTCCGCCATGTACAGAAGGACACCCTCTTGCCCCAGTTCTGCAATCCGTTTCAAATCCATAGGAGCGCCTGCCACAGGGGTCAAGTCAATCTTAAAATCGCCACTGTGGTAGATGAGGCCGCAGGGGGTACGCACCGCCAAGGCGCAAGCCCCCGAAATGGAATGGTTGACACCAACGAATTCCACCTCAAACACACCTGCTTTGATACGGTCGCCAACCTGCACTACGCGCTGTTTTACCCCTACTACTCGATTTTCTTGTAATTTGTTTTCCGCGAGCATTAGGGTCAATTTCGTACCATATACTGGGGTGTCTGGATTGAGCTCCTTCATCAGATACGACAGACCGCCGATATGGTCTTCGTGGCCGTGCGTGATGAATACGCCACGCACCTTATCACGGTTTTGTTCAAGATAGGTGATATCGGGAACAACCGAATCAATACCCGGCATCTCTTCCATATTCGGGAAGGTCATACCTGCGTCGATGATAATGATGTCGTTGCCGTATTCCAGCGCCGTCATATTCTTGCCGATTTCTCCAACGCCGCCAAGGAAGAGGATTTTTACCGCTTTTTTGCCCTTTTTTACCTTTACAGGCGTAAGCTTTTTCTCCTCCACGCTCAGCGCAGGCGCCTTTTTCCTTTCATTGCCGCGCAAGGGGCTTGTCCTCTCATGCTTTGCGGAGGTTTTTTGTTGGCGTTTAGTTTCCACCGACACCGTCTTTTTCTGCGTGGCAGAAGTAGCTTTTTCCGTACGCTTTCCTCTGCCCAAGGAAGCTTTGTTGTCCGTCCTTGCCGCCTTTTTTTCTTCGACGTTTTTTATACGCGCCGTCGTTTTCGTTCTTTTTTCCGTTCGCTTGGACTCAAATACCGTCCCGTCAAAGGACGTCCCCATCGGCGAACGAGCATTTTTTCTGCTTTTCGCAGGTTTTGTAACCACTTATCTATATTCTCCTTGTTTTCTACATCGGCTAGCGTATATTATCCGCACAGCCTTCATAAAAGAGAGAGCCGAAAATTTCTTATCAGCTCTCTATCCGTCTTATATTCGCGTAGATTAGAAATCCAACGCAACCTTCTTTTCTTTCGTCGCTTTAATCAAGCCTTCTTCCAGCATTTCCTCATCGGTAGCATTCGGATACATCGCAACGTAATCCACCGTAGAGAACGCTTCTTCCTTTTCCGTGCCCAGCTTTTCTGCCAAAGCTACCACCAAACGGAGCGCCTTCTTCAAGCCGCCGTCACTCTTAATTTTGACCATAAACGGCGTGCCTTCATACGCCTTTTGCTTGCTGACGTCCTTCTGACGATATACCGTCTGCTTAAATTCAGGGTCAGCAGGGTCAAGCGCCAGATACAAGCCAAGCGTCTTACCGATAATCGTAATTCTTGCAACCGTGTCTCGGCCGAAGTTAAATCTATCGCCGTGCCAACTGATATTGGAATTGATTTTTTTGTATTCCGACAAAGCGTTCTTCAAAGCGCTGTAATAGCCTTTGATATCGTCCTCGCTCTGTTTAAGTTTCGCCGTAAAGCTTCTCTTTAAACGAACGACCAGCTCGCTATCCGCATCCACCAAGCCGACGACGGGCGTTTTCTCTACAACCGTTTCAACAGCTACCTCTGCCGTTGCCAACTCCGCTTCAGCCTCAAGGACTTCCTCTACGACAACCACCGCTTCTTCACAGGGTTCTTCTACGACGGCAACCGCTTCTTCCACCGCCTCCGTAGCGCAAACCTTGCAAGCAAAGACGTCTGCAAGCTTTTCAGCAACACAGTTTGCGATATCCTGCACGCCGTCGCCGTCAATATAGACCTCTGCCGTTTCTTCCTTTTCCGACAGCTTTTCTACCACCTTTTCTGCAAGCAGGTCATAATCAACTGCAGGAACGGTAATCTTTGCCGCAACCATTTCCGCAAGCTTTTCATAATCCAGCTTTTCTACGGGAGGCAAGCTCTCGACAACCTTTTCCGCTGTTTCGTACACAATTCTATCGTAGTCGATTTCAACAGGAGCCGCCTCTGCTGGTTGAGCATCGGCGCTGTCCTGCATGATTTCCAGCACTCTGTCACCTACTTCGTCAACGATACGAACGTAATCAACGTTCTCCGCAACGGGGATAGACGCAACTGCCTCTAAAATCTGCTTGGAATGTTCGGAAACAACCTCTTCCGCTTTTTCGAAAACCGTCTCGCCGATTTTATCATAGTCCACTTCTTCCGCAACAGGCAGTTCCGACAGAACTCGCTCCGCCACGGCATCCAAATCTAAAGCGGCAACCTTCTCCTGCAATTCCTGCACCGCTTTATCAATCTCCGCAAGCAACGCCTCGTTCGAAGTTGCACTTTCAAGCTTAGCGGCAACCTCTTCGTGAATGGTCTCGGAAATATCGTTATGTACCGCCTGGTTTTGTTGCATGCTATATTTCAGCTCGTTGGTCAGCGATTTGATTACAGAAATCTGTTCGTTCAGCTTTTCCGCCAAATCCTTCTCTACGGACTGCGACTGCACCGCTGTGTATTTTACCTCGTTTAAAATCGCCGTCTTAGCGGCATTTATATCCTGCGCAATCTCACTGTAAATACCGTCGAGAACAAGCACCAATTCTTCTTCGCTGGATGCAGGTTGCATATCCTTATTGTTTTCCGTCATTATCGCACCTCTGTTATTATTTTTCTTTCTTTGCACTATACCATGTATAAAACGAACGAATAAACTTATGTTTATTATAGCACAAGTAATACCGCCCGTCAAGGGTTTCAAGAAAAAAAACGCCCCGTAGAATAGAGAAAATGGTATTTTTTTGCAAAAAAGCTTCAATGCAACGCTATTCGTGGGGATATTTTTGACATTTTCTCCTCACCGCATACCTGCCCCCTACAAAAAAGAAAGCGCGCAGCTGTATTTTTTTCGTTCAGCTACGCGTTTTTCTTTAATTTTTTATACCGTTTTCGGGGCGCCTTTCGCCTCTATCTCTGCAAGATATTGCGCGTATTCTTCCTCCGTAATTTTGCGAACCTTGTTCTTCTTTGACATACCTATCCTCCATCGCCTTGCGTTGATAGAAGTATGCACAAAAAACTACAAGAGTATGCACAAAAAGCCTCCTTTCCCCTCGTTGACGATTTTAGAGAGGGTACGGCGCAGTTTCCCTTTCAGTTCCTCGGGAACGCCCTTGTTTTTGCCCCCTAATTCCACCTCTAATAACTGCCGTACACTGCTTCCGAACACATTCGTTTCCCAAACGGTTTCAGGCTGGTCTTCATAAGCCTCAATCAGTGAAGAACAGAAGCTCTCCCCTTGCGATTTTCCGCCCACGATCGGTTCCACCTGCCCGTCGATTTCAATCTTCATAATGTGATAGCTTGCACCCGATGCGCGGAAACGAACGCCGTAATTACTTCCCTTTTTCACTAGCGCAGGTTCGGCAAGCTGTAATTCCTCCACTTGCGGGCAAACCACGCCGTAGCCGGTCGCCTCTGCCTCCTCCCACGCCGACTTAATTTTCGCATATCTTCTGCCGTCCTCCGCAAGCGTCTTTAACCGCATCATCAGGGCGCAATCGTCGTGAATTTCCACCCCGCACTCGTGAGACAGCGCGCGGAAGAACAAACCGTCCTTGACCTCGACAGCCGCCCTAGCCTCACCCGTGCCTGCATCCATATCCATGCCGTCCGACGGGATATAGTCCTCGGTATCCGCAAAGGCATCGAAAAACAGACGGCAGTCCTTCATTTTCTTTAATGACGGAGCGACCGCCTTCAGCTTTTCCATAAAGCCGTCCACAAAAGGATTCCCCTCCGGCAACGCCTGCAACCAACCGGGGATAGATACGTCCAAGCAACGAATGGGAAATTCAAGCAATACCGCCTGCAGGATCTCCAAAGCGGCACTCTCCCCCATCTGTTCGACGTTCACCGCGACCACGGGTACGCCATATTTCTCCTCTAAGCTAGCACGCAAGCCTTCGCAAGAGTGTGCGTCCACGCAATTTAGAACGATTACGTACGGTTTCCCCATTGCCTTTAACTCCGCCGCCGCACGCGCCTCCGCCTTTTCGTAAGCGGCGCGCTCCACGGGGGTAAAACTGCCGTCCGTTGTCACCAAAACCCCAACGGTGGAATGTTCCTTAATCACCTTCTCCGTGCCGATTTTCGCCGCCTCCGCGAAGGGAATGGAGTCTTTCGCCCAAGGAGTTTTTATAAGCCTCGGTTCTCCGTCCTCCTCAAAGCCCATCGCGCCGTCCACCACGTAACCCACGCAATCCACCAAGCGAACGCTTGCCTTTACGCCCGTTGGAGTGGTAATCTGCGCCGATTTTGCAGGCACGAACTTTGGTTCGGTGGTCATAATCGTTCTGCCGGACGAAGCCTGCGGCAGTTCGTCGGTCATTACCGCTTTCATGCGCTCGTCTGCGTACGGCAAAACAAGCGACTCCATAAAACGCCTAATAAACGTGGACTTCCCCGTCCGTACGGGCCCTACCACGCCGATATAAATATCCCCGCCCGTACGGCGCAAAATATCCTCGTATACGCTATAATTTTCCATCGCTACCTCCATTTGTCTTATCGTATGCAAAAACGGAAGTAGTTTATACCAAGACAAAAGAAAAAACAGGCAGATTTCACCGCCTGTTTTAGCATAAAATTACGATTTCATTTCAGGTTTTGTCATCGCCTTTGCGGTAGCCGCTTCCACCGCCAGATAATCCTTATCCTCCGAAAAATCCCTCGGCTCGTCGTACTCGCCGCCGAGCGCCTCGATGGCATATTTCAATTCTTGGAACTCCACGAACCCGATTGTCCTATCCTCGATTTTTTCCATAAGCAAAGGCAACGCCCTCACATCCCCGTAGGCTGCAAGATAGCTTGCGCGCATGGGCGTCCGCTCGCCTGCCGACAAAAATTCGTCACGCAAAATCGTAAAGATTTCCTCTGAACGAGCCACCACGCGGGACATGATTTCCAGCATGTATTCCGTGGCTATCCCTTTTTTGTACGCCGCCAAGACCTTTTCTGCCACCTCGTCCGCGTTGCGTTTGAAAATGTCCGCAACGTCATCACGCACATCCTCGCTGGCATCTTCATTACAAAGTAATGAAAAGTACCCGTCATACGCACGCTTATCGTCCAAAATCAAATTGATTGCATAAGACTGCGTAGCGGTATCCACGCTCTCCAACAGCGGCAACAGTATCTCCACGTTGTTGCGGTTTTCCAGCTCGTTGCATAAAAACTCAGGCACGGGAACGTCCTGCGACAAGTGCGCCGACAGCGTTTGCACCAACTGCTCGTCCGTCATCCGAGCGTAATATTCCTTGGGGGTACAGCCCACCTTCGCAACGTAGGTGTCCCCGAATTTTTTATACAGCCGAGGAATGACGTCTTCCCATTCCCTTTCGGTGTACTTGTCTTTTTTCTCTTCCATATACACGGCAAGTTTCTCGTCAAACAAGCCGTCAAAATCCATCAGTTCCATACTTTTATCCCTCGTATTATAAGTGCATCAGCAACAGTTTTACCGTGTTCGGGTCAGCATCAAAAGCCTCGGCAATCTGTACGACGTCGTTGCCTAACTCTTTTAGTCCCGACGCTAAAAAAATCGCGCACGCAATATCGTCCTCTTTTTCAAACAGGTCGGTTGCCTCCACGCTCTCTAAAGCACGGTACAACCGTTCTGCGGCGCTCTTCAACTTCTTCCCGTAGGAAGGAGCGATGATAGCAAATTTGGACGCCACCCTCGCATACCCAGCCACGTATTTTTTATGCTTTTTCCTGCCGATTTCAATTCTATGCAGGGGCAAACTGCGATAGATATTGCACAGTACCACCCCCACGGTGTCCTCCTCGTTGCGTTCGTACAGAGCGCGCAAGGTTTCCACCTTTAGTAAATCCGACACCTCGAAATCAAGCAGCATATCCCTCAAAAACTCGTCTGCGTGAACGTGCTCGGCAACCATCAAAGCCACGTACTGCAAATCTTGGTCCATACCGTCCATTTCATCAAAACACCACAGCAGGTCTTCGATGAAATCCTCCGACATGGCAAAAGTTGCCACCTGCGACGCAGGCATTTTTCCTAAAGAAATCAGAGTATGGCAGATGAGCTCCTTGGCAAATTTCGGCACTGCATAGAAATAGGTGAAGTCCTTCGTCGTGTCCTCCCCGCCGTCCAGCATTTTACGAACCGCCTTGAGATAGTATCTCCCTACCGCCGCATCGGGGTAGAGGATACAGAACTTATCCAGCGTTTTTTCAGCGACCCCTAAACGGCCACTCTTTGCCGCAGATACGCCCTTAAAATACAACATTCTGCCATCGTACGGCATCTTTTCTTCCAACTGCACGAACAACGCGTACGCCTCTTCATGCATAGCGTTTTCACAACAGACGGTGGCAACCTTGTACATTTCCTCAGTAGAGGAAGTAGGCATTTTTACCAGCCGTTCAGCGAGAGCCTTACTCTCTGCCGTTCTGCCCTGCTCCAGATAAATCGCCGCCAAAGTCGAAAGAGTTTGAATATCCTCCGCCTTCTCCTCCAACACTTCCTCGCAGAGCTGTTCTGCAACGAGGTGATTACCCTCTAACAGCTCGGCAACCGCCTGCATACGCTTCGCCTCGACGTAGTCCTTGTTACCACGGGCAACGCCCGAATACGCGGCAATTGCGCTTCTACAATTTCCCGCTTTTAACGCCCGTGCACCCGCATCCATTTCCTTGGAAAAGTCTGCAAGTTTGGGCGGCCACACAAACCGCAAGCCGTCCTTTTTTTCTCTTGCGAACGCTTGGGCAATCTCCATTTTATTCTCGGGGGTCAGGGTATCGTCCACGCCGATCAGCTGATTGTAATAATACGCCGACGCACTCTCGTTGCCCAAGTTTAGATAATTGACCGCCAGCCCTTCGTATACGTCAGGCAAGTCCTCTTCTCCACAGATAGCCAAACATTTATACAGCCATTTGATAGCGTACGTTTGCAGGCCTAAATTTTCGTAGACGTCTGCAATACGCAAGTATCCGTCCACGTCCGGGCCACCCTCGTCAATCGCCGCGCAAGCAAAACGAAGCGCGGAGATATACTTCCCCTCGCCGTATGCTTTTTCCGCCAGCCGCCGCAGGCGTTCTTCACTGCGATCAAATCGAATCGTACCCATTAATTTATCCTTTTTATTTTGCGAACATTTCGTCCGCATCCTTGTCATCGAACGCGTAATCGGTATTACAGTAATGACAATGCACCCGCACCGCACCGTCCTCACGGATAATCGCGCGCATCTGCGCCTCTCCAAGCGAGGTCAAAACCTGCTTTAAATAGTCGCGAGAACAATTACAAGTATACGTAGCTTTTCTGCCTTTTATCCCGTCTTTTTTTGCCGAAAAATCGTCGATCGCGACTGCATCCAAGCCATCCTTTGCAACCTTACGCACCAACGCGCAAAGCGCCTCACCCTTAGGCAGAGCCTCTATCGTAGCCTCGTCCGTAAAGGGCAACGGCTGTAAAACGGCAATTCCCGCAAAAGCAACTCCACCGTCCTCGTCAAAATCCACCACTGCGCCAAAGAAGGTGGGAAGCTGTTCGCTAATGCGATAGTATTCCTCTAAAATTTCCTCTACGCCAACCTTGGTAGGATATCCACAAGAGCCGACGAACGGACGGCTGTACCCGTCGTTACGAATGACGGTAAACGAGCCGTTTTGTCCCAAGAGTTCCGCCTCTGTACCCTCGGCGCTTGCGCCTTCCATATACCCACGGATATACAAGGGGTGATTGCCCGATACGTTGATTTGACCGGCGAGACCATCGCATTGCAAGGCAAAGGAAATTTCACCACTTTCCTCTTTGAGCGCCGCACTCATAAACGCCGCTGCAGAAAGAAATTTACCTAAGACCGCCGCACTCTCCCCTTTTAAACCGTGCAAAGCTTGCGCACGGCGCACCAAATCGGTGGTATCCGCAAGGGTTAAAGATACCTGCTCGTCACAGATTAACGTTCTAATAAGGTTATTCATCGCCATTATTTCTCCGCTAAAAACACCAACCGATCCGATTGTGTTTTCTCCTCTCCTAAATGCCCCTCGACGGACACTTTGGTAAAGCCCGCCTCACGCAAAGCCTCCAAAATCTCCTCCTCTGTATGGGAGTATTGTACGTGCGTTTCATCCTGCCGAGTATAACTGCCGTCTGCGTTCTTCACAAACAGAGAAACGTCCAACGTCGCCTGCCGCCCGTCAAAATGGGTAAAGCTGAAATAGGTGACTTCCTCACGGTCGTCCACGTTGACCGCATCGCTGAGTTTTTCTGCAAACTTCTTAGGGGAGCTTACATCAAAAAGGAATACGCCCCCTTTCTGCAAACAACCGTATACGTTTTTAAACGCCTTGGAAATGCGCTGAGGCTCTACGTAGTTGAGGCAGTCGTTGATTGCCGTCGCAAAGGAATATTTGCGCGCAATCTTTTTACCCGCCACGTCGCCGTGGATATATTCCCCACGCAAGCCTGCCTTCAAAGCGGCGCTCTGCGCCCTATCCAGCATCTCCATGGAAATATCCATACCAGTCATCTCATAGCCTACGCGCTGAAGGGCACGCGTAAAATAACCGCCGCCGCATCCGACGTCCAAGCCCGTTGCCAGCTGATACGCTGAAAGCTTTTTAATTAAATACTGCGACCAGTTTTCATAGTCGCAGTCATCGTTTAGATATTCAAACCATTCCGCCAAGGTGGAATAGGCCACTTTTCGTTTCATACCTGCCCGCCTTATTTCTTTTTATCGTCTAAAATTCTGGGGGTTTTGCGCTTGCTGTATTTCTTGCCTTCTTCCGCTTCTTGCAACGCCTTTTCCCTCTCGTCAAATTGACGGTTGTATTCTACGTAGCGTTCGTCGTCCTTATGCTCTTCCACGTACGCTTCGGTGTCCGCCACAATCGCCTCTTTACTCTCACGCAATTTTTTCAAGTCGTCACGAGAATAGGAAGGAGGCAGGTCGTATACACGCAACTCGTCGTCAATCGGTTTAATCGGGCGCGCAACCAACTGCGACTTACCCGCCGCCAAGATAACACGGTTGTATTCAAGGGAAGCCTCACTGTTGTCGCCGTCAGCCGAAAGCGCATTCTTATCGTAGATCCCTCTGCCTACTTTTGCCCCCGAAAGTTTCGGGTTGATATACTTATCGAATGCCCACTGCGCAAAATTCAACCACACGAGCAACGTATAAGAGAACGCAAACAGCAGCAAAATCATGATCGCCACCATCAGGAAGAAACCCTGCCCAACAATCAGGAACAACAGGTAAGGCAACAGCGCCAACGCCCCGAAGAAAGCCGTTTGCAACAACATACCAATCGTCATCAAGAAAGAGTTGCGAATTAGATTAATAAAGCCCATCTTGTAGTTTACGCCAAGCGCAAGCATCCAAAAACTCATGCAAGCCGCCAGCACCAAAAAGACATAGCTAGCAATTGACGCGATTGTAAGCACGACGTCTTGGAATTTGGTAAGATCTTGTTGCACACGCGTCATTGCCACCGAGTCCTGCGTGAGTACGGTAAGCGACAGCACAATCATAAAGAACAGCGCCGTCTGCAGGGCGTTTTTAAAGTTCAGCTTTATCCCGCGCCAGAAATCGTTGGCAACGAAAATACCTTCCGTCCAAACCATATTTCTCATAACGTACATACCACCAGCCAAACCAACAGCCGCAATGATGGAAGAAATGGTCAAAAGCCCATAAATCGTCACATCCAAGGTCAAGGCAAGGAGTTCCGATTGTCCCTGCATATTCGGCGCGACGGGATAACCTACGCCAAGGTTTGCGCCAAACGGATAGATTGAGCCCATCGCTTCCGTATAGGTCACGGAAAAAAGAATCACCGCAAGCATCGGGATAAAGAAAATCAACATCAAAAGATTGATTTTTACCATCTTGCCAAAGTTGCCCTTAAAAATATCGAAAAAGAGCTGCCAACGATTTGTCGGCAACGTGCTTCTTGCGTAATCCTCGCTTCTCTCTTTTCCTTCTAACATGCGGGCAATCAGCCCTTTTTTCTGTTGCGCCATAGAAACTGCACTCCGTTTATCATAGTTATACAGATATTATTTTACTATACTTTTGTGATAATTTCAAGAAAAAAACGGGAATTTTTCTAAATTAAATGGCGAATATGCAAAAAATCTTTGACTTTTTTTTCTTTCTATGTTAAAATAGCCTCGTCAAATAGAGGAGCGGTTGAACATCAGTACTCGTTTTTCGTTCGTCGGACGCGCGAAGTCCGCGCCAAGCAAGCTTGGCAGAACTCGAGGAAAGGGTATCACCGCCGAAGCGGATTGCCTTTCGCACCCATCCGCTGGGCGTACGGGAGAACACTCGTACGACTGCCACCGTCCGTGCGCGCGCTATTCGATATACCCTGCTTGTTTTTTAGGGAATTTTGGACTTTTGCGTAGAGGACGGTGATTACACCGTCTTTATTTTTTATGTACAGGAGATATACAATGAAAAAGTTTAACGTTGGCGTCATCGGCGCAACCGGTATGGTAGGACAAAGATTTATGCTACTGCTCGCAGAGCACCCTTGGTTTGACGTAAAGGTGTTGGCGGCATCCTCTCGTTCCGCAGGAAAAACCTACAAGGAAGCTGTAGGCAATAAGTGGTCTTTCGACTGCCCTATTCCTCAGCGTTATTTGGATATGGTCGTTTTGGATGCAGAAAAGGATATGGAGCTCATCGGTTCGCAGGTTGATTTTGTCTTCTGCGCCGTCAGTCTTGACAAGGCGGCAACCAAAGCCTTGGAAGAAGGCTATGCAAAGGCGGAAATCCCCGTCGTGTCCAACAACTCGGCACACCGCTTTACGGCAGACGTGCCGATGGTCATTCCTGAAATCAACGACAATCATCTTGAAGTTATCCCCTCGCAGAGAAAGCGTTTGGGAACGAAGCGCGGCTTTATTGCCGTTAAGTCGAACTGCTCGTTGCAGTCCTACGTACCCCTTCTGCACCCCTTGCGTGAATTTGGTGTGAAAGAGGTTGCAGTATGCACCTATCAGGCAATTTCGGGCGCAGGAAAAACGTTCACGACGATGCCGGAAATTTTGGACAACATCATCCCCTACATCGGCGGCGAGGAAGAAAAGAGCGAAAAAGAACCCCTCAAAATCTGGGGCGAAGTCAGCGGCGAGGAAATCGTATCCGCAAACGGCCCTGCCATCACGGCGCAGTGCCTGCGTGTACCCGTTTCCGACGGACACACGGCGGCGGTATTCGTACGCTTTGAAAACAAACCTACGAAGGAGCAGATTCTGTCCGCTTGGGAAAACTTCTACGGCGCACCGCAGACCCTGCAACTTCCCTCCGCACCCGCACAATTTATCCGCTATTTTGAAGAGGATAACCGTCCGCAAGCAAAGCTGGATAGAATGGAAGGCAACGGTATGAGCGTCACTGTCGGCAGACTGCGTGAGGACAGCGTATATGATTACAAGTTCGTTGGTCTCTCTCACAACACTCTGCGTGGCGCGGCTGGCGGCGCAGTATTGCTTGCAGAATTGCTTGCGGCAAAGGGCTATTTTGCATAACACATTCACCTTTCAAAAAAGGAACGAAAAATATTGATAAGGACATAGTATAAGAGTATGAAAGGTTTTTTTAAAGGAAGCGCAACCGCGCTGATTACACCATTCAACGAAAACGGCATCAACTTTGATGCGCTGGGCGAACTCATCGAACACCAAATCGCAGGCGGCACTGCCGCAATCGTCTTTTTGGGGACGACGGGCGAACCTTCCACGATGACCTTCGAAGAAGAGCATATTTTGATGGACTACGCCGTGAAAAAGGTCGCTGGCAGAGCGAAGGTTATCTTCGGCTGCGGCAGCAACAACACGGGCGATGCCGTCATGACCGCAAAGGCGGCGGAAAAATTCGGTGGCGACGGATTGCTTGCCGTTACCCCCTACTACAACAAATGCACGCAGAACGGCTTGGTAGCCTATTATAAGGCAATCTGCGAGGCGGTTTCTATCCCCGTCATCGCTTATAACGTGCCTGGACGTACGGGCGTAGAAATTCAGCCTGCCACCATGGCAAAAATCGCAGAAATTCCCAACATCGCTGGAATCAAGGACGCAGGCGGCAACATGTCCAAGACGATGGAAACCCTTCGCCTCGTCCGTGATAAGTGCGACGTCTATTCGGGCGAAGATGCGTTGAACCTGCCCATTTTGGCTTGTGGCGGCGTGGGCGTCATCTCCGTTTTATCCAACGTTGTACCTGCTGACGTAGCAAAACTGTGCGACCTTGTTTTGGAAGGCAAAATGGAAGAGGCAATTGTCTTGAACGATAAACTGTTGCCCGTTGCAAACGCTTGCTTTGTAGAGGTCAACCCGATCCCCGTCAAGGAGGCAATGAACCTCATCGGCTTTGATGCAGGCGTACCCAGAGCTCCCCTCACGAAGATTGAGGATGCAAACCGCGAAAAGTTGGTGGCGGCAATGCAAGCCTACGGCTTGGAGGTGCAGGCATGATTAAGGTATTGCTTTGCGGCGCTTGTGGAAAGATGGGCGGCAACGTGCTGTCGTTGCTCTCCGAAGACAAAGAGGCGGCCGTTGTCTGCGGCGTAGACCTCTACCCGAAAGAAATCGGCGTACCCGTTTACCGTAGCTTTGAAGACGTGAAAGAGGACGTGGACGTGATGATTGACTTCTCCTCCCCCGTCGGGTTGCAACAGCGTTTAGAATTCGCCAAGAGCAAAGGTATCGGCATCGTTTTGGCATCGACGGGCTTTACGGCAGACGACCTTGCCTTGATACAATCGTACGAGGCAAGCGTGGCGATTTTCCGCACCGCTAACCTCTCCCTTGGTATCAACCTGATGCAGGCTTTGGTAAAAGCGGCGGCGCAGGTGTTAGGCGAGGGCTTTGACGTAGAAATCATCGAAAAGCACCATAGCCTCAAAAAGGATGCGCCTTCTGGGACGGCGTTGATGCTGGCAGACAGCGTAAACGAAGCGTTTGACGGTGGCAAGCAATTCGTCTACGGCAGAGAAGGTATCGTCGGCGCAAGAGAGAAAAAAGAGGTCGGTATCCACGCAGTACGCGGCGGCACGATCGTCGGCGATCACGACGTAATTTTTGCCGGCGAAGACGAGGTTATCACCATTTCCCACTCTGCGGCAAGCAAGCGTGTTTTCGCCGTTGGCGCAATCCGCGCGGCAAAGTGGCTGATCGGAAAAGCCCCGGGCAGATACGAAATGAAAGATATGTTGGCATAAAAAAGACACCCCTTCCCAAACAACGGGAAGGGGTTTTGTAATATGAATCTGTGACATTTTTCGACAAAATACTTGACGGCGCAGGCGCGCATATGGTAAAATAAAGCAAAGAGCACACCTGCTCTCCCCACAAGGAGCGTATCGTATGTTGCAAATCATCGAAGTACAAACCAAAAAACAAAGAAAGGAGTTCGTTGAATACCCCTTGCGACTGTATAAGGGAAATCCTTATTTCGTACCCCCGCTTTACGGCGACGAAATGGCTTTGTTTACCGACAAAAATATTTATAGAAAAACCTGCAAGTCAGTGTTTTATTTGGCGCAAAGGGACGGCAAAACCGTCGGGCGTATTCAGGGTATCCTGCAGACGCAATACAACGATTTGAAGAACGCAAAGCAGGTCCGTTTCACCCGCTTTGATTGCGAGAACGACCCTGCCACCGCCAAGGCTTTGTTCAACGCTGTGGAAGAATGGGCAAAAGGATTGGGCATGGACGAGGTTGTTGGGCCGCTTGGTTACAGCGATTTAGACAGAGAAGGCATGCTGGTGGAAGGTTTTGAATATCTTTCCACTTTTGAGGAGCAGTACAACTACGACTACTACCCCGCTTTGGTGGAGAGCTGTGGCTACGCCAAAGACGTAGACTGGCTGGAGTTCCGTCTGTTCTCCTTAAACGAGGACATCGAAAAGATGGAAACGGTTGTAAATCACGCCCTCAAAAAATACAACCTGCATTTCGCCGACCCGAAGCTGTCGAAACGGGAGTTTATTAAAAGATACGGCGAAGGGTTCTTTGCCTGCATCGACGAATGTTATAAGCATCTATACGGCGTTGTGCCTTACACCCCTGAAATGCAAAAGCAGATGATTGACCAGTTTATGCTGATATTAAACCGTAAATATCTAGTCGTTGTCTGCGACGAGAACGAACAAGTCGTTGCTTGCGGTTTATGTCTGCCCGGCATTGGAAAGGCTCTGCAAAAGAGCGGCGGCAGATTGACCCCGGCGGCTTTGGTACGCTTGCTGAAAGCGGCAAAAAATCCGACCACTATCGACTTTGGTTTGGTTGGCGTTCTGCCCAAATACCGCAAAACGGGCTTGACCGCGTTCATGGCAATCGTCCTGCGCGATCTTCTCAAAGACGGCAACATAGAATACATGGAAACGAATTTAAACCTTGAAAGCAACACCTCTATCTATACGCTGTGGAAACGCTTTGATAATATCCAGCATAAGCGTAGACGCTCATACATAAAACACATTTAACAACTCAAGCCGATGTTTCTCGAAGAAACGTCGGCTTTTTTCTTTACGGTGAATTATACTATCAAGTGCAACACCTGACAAAAAAAGACAGTTCATATAAATCTATGTTATAATAAGTTTACCACAACAAAAAATAACAAGGAGAAATATATGAACTGCTACCATCATTTTACCATAGAAGAAAGAA
>JAZOMO010000011.1:0-24206 GCA_045654025.1 Candidatus Scatosoma sp. | reverse complement strand
TCTTTCTTCTATGGTAAAATGATGGTAGCAGTTCATATATTTCTCCTTGTTATTTTTTGTTGTGGTAAACTTATTATAACATAGATTTATATGAACTGTCTTTTTTTGTCAGGTGTTGCACTTGATAGTATAATTCACCAGATAGACAAAAAAGCCAACCCAATAGGGTTGGCTTTTAAAATAGGCTTCGTTATTTTGTAAACAAGGACACGTCGTAATTCTGACGATAGATGAGATAGGTGGTAATCTTCGGGGAGGCAAAATCCTTCAAAGAAACCTCCTCAAAGATGCCTGCTTTGATTTGCGGTTCAACCAGCTTATAGGGAAGGAAGGCGTAGCCCAAGCCTTGCTCGATATAGGGGAACAGCTTTGAGGTGTTATCTACTTCCAAATGGAAGACGTGGTTTTTCGGGAACAGCGAGCGGATGTACACGCCTGCATCGGACAGCGTGAGGTCGCACATCAGATAGGGGATGCGGGACAACTGATCCTTGGTGATACCTTCAGGGAAAGCGTTTTTGCCTTTGGCACAAACGAGGGCAACGCGGTCAACGTCGTAAACGTCGCAGGCGTAGCCGGTGCGCTTTAAGGGTACTGCGGAGAATACCATATCAAGGATATGGTCCTGCAAGGCTTGAATCATATCTAACGAATGTCCAAGCATCACCTTGATGGAGGTGTCGTTGCTGCTAGTCATACAGCGGTCCACCAACGGTTTTACGTACACCTCGTAGGTGGCGTTGATTGCGCCGATGGAGAATTTTTTACGGTTGGAGGAAACGGCGTTCATCTCTTCGATGGAGGAGCTTTCCAGCTCCAAAATTCTTTCCGCAAAGGAGAGGAAGATTTCACCTTCGTCCGTCAGTGTAACGGTTTTAGAACGTCTGTGGAAAAGCTTTTTCCCTACTTCCTTTTCCAATTCGCTGATACGGTTGGTGACGGTGGACTGTGCCACGGACAACTGTTCTGCCGCCAGCGTGAAATTTTTCACCTTGGAAAGGAATATAAATGTTTTTAATTCTTCGCTGTTCATTGTTTATGTATTCCCAATAATTAAAATTTTTGATTATTCCCATCGAAATTATCAATTATTTACATTATAGCACCCTTATTTAGAAAAAGCAAGTAGAAAGAGGAAAGTTTTTTATAAAAAAATAAACTTTTTTTGGACGTTACATACCATTGACAAAACGGGGCGAGGGGTGGTAGAATAATAGTGAGAGGACGAGCATGGAAGCAATTATTGAAAAAGTAAAAAATTTACGGGAAGAATTGAAAAAGGGCAACGCTTTTGGCGAGCGTGTTTTTCTGGTAGCTGCAACGAAAATGCAGACCGCAGAGGCGATTAACGCCGCAATTTCCGCAGGGGTAGACGCCGTTGCGGAAAACCGTGTGCAGGAGTTTCGGGATAAGACGGAACGCTTGCTTGCCTGTCCACAGCACTTCATCGGGCATCTGCAGACGAACAAGGTAAAATACCTTGTTGGCAAAATCGACCTGTTTCATTCGTGCGATCGGTACGAGCTTGCCACTGAGATTGCGCGCTTGTCTGTTCAGCGCGGTGTAGTTTCTGACGTCTTGGTGCAAATCAACGCAGGCGACGAAGCGACGAAAGGTGGGTTCCCCATTGAAAAAGCGCGCGAGGCGTATGAGAAGATAAAGGGAATGCAGGGCGTACGCGTGCGTGGCTTTATGGCGATGTTGCCTCACAGCGAGGACGAGGGCTTGCTTGCCTCTCTTGCGGATAAAATGCGTGAAATTTTCGAAAAAGCCCGTTCTGAGGACGAGGCAATCGAGTATTTATCGATGGGCATGAGTGGCGACTATCGCTTGTGTATCGAACACGGCAGCAATATGATAAGGGTAGGCTCGACGATTTTTGGAGAAAGAGACTATGGAAAAGCGTAGGGATAAAAAGGCGGTTCGTCGTATATGGCTGACGTGGATTTTGGCGATCCTGCTGCTAATCAGCGTCGTGCTGGGCGGCCTGCAACTAGGCGCAATCGTCACGATGAAGACGTGGGAACACTGGACGCCGAACTACGCCAAAGAAAATCTGCAGCCGATTTTGGAAAAGGAAACGCTTACGGAGGAGGACTACGAGCTTCTTCGTCGGCAGACAGGCTTGACGAAGCTTGGGATAGACGGTTTGCTGGAAGAGGGGGATATCAATCGTATCTACGAGATACAGGACGTCTTTTTCACTCCACCCGTTTTACGGATTGACCATTATACCATTTTTACGTACATTGAATACATGCAACAGCGGCTTACGTTTGCCAACTTGGAGGACGGTGACATCGTGGTTTCCGCAACGACGTACGTGTCCGGTTTTCGTTACGGCCACGGAGCGTTAGTTGTGGACGGAGAACGCATGCTGATGCTGGAATCCTTTGCGCCAGGGACGGTCAGCGAGATTTCCAACTTGCGGGGCTCTATGGGCCAGCTTGCAAACATCATCGTGTTGCGCCCGAAATGCTCGAAGGAAGTGAGGACGGAGGTTGCGCGGCGCGCAAAGGCGGAGCTTTTAGGCGTTCCCTATTCGATGGTGGTGGGGGTGCTCACCCCGAAATATACCGAGCAGTTGCAGGCGACGCAATGCACACACGTCGTTTGGTATGCGTACAAGAAATATGCTGGACTGGATTTGGACGGCAATGGCGGCGGTGTAGTCAAACCGCAGGACATTTTCCTTTCCGACCAAGTAGAGGTCGTGCAGTTCTACGGGTTCAATCCCGACAAACTTTGGGGTTAATATGGAATATACGGTGATTACGGGCGCGTGCGGCGGCTTGGGCGGCGCGTTTGTTGATGCCCTTGCAAAGCAAGGGGAAAATCTGTTGCTGTTGGGACGTGACGAAGCGCGCTTGGCGGACTTGCAGGCAAGACTTGCCGAGCAATACTCTCTGGCGGTGCGCACCTATGCACTGGACTTAACGGACACGGTGCAGATTGTTGCCTTTGAGAAATATTTAAAAGAAAACGACGTTCGTGTTTGCCGTCTAATCAATGCGGCGGGCGCGGATATTCAAAAACCCTTTGCTGAATATACGCAGGAAAAGCTAGCGTTTCAATGCAGGGTGAATTTAGAGGGCGCGATGGCGATGTGTCATCTTGCGCTTGCCCATAAGGCAAAAACGCTGGAAATCGTCAACGTTTCCAGCGTATCGGGGATTTATCCTATGCCGTATTTTGCCGTATACAGCGCAACGAAAAGGGCGCTGTGGTCGTTTTCCGTTTCCCTTCGCGAAGAGGTGAAAAAGGACGGGGTAAAGGTGACGGCGGTATTGCCCGGCGCGATGCCCACAAGGCAGGATATTTGCGCACAGATTGAGGGGCAAGGACTCTGGGGTAGGTTGGCGGCAAAATCTCCGCAGTATGTTGCGGAAAAATCGTTGAAGGCCGTCCGCAAAAACAAGCGCACGCTCATTCCCGGTTTTTGGAATAAAGTCATGTATCACGTCACGAAACTCATTCCCCTTTCGTGGAAGCTGAGGTTCATCGCAAAACGTTGGAGTAAAATCTCAAAAGATGCCTTCTAACGGTGGGGTTTAAGCGCGCCTTTAGCTGGTACGCTTTGCCAAAATCTCCCCCGTTTTTCCGTGAAGAAGAAAGGCGTGAATCGTTCCTTTTCTATCCACGACGCCCACGTAAAAATAGGGTGCATCCTCATAGAGGATTCGCACGTACAATTCACACGCAAGCCCACCGTTTTCGGTGAGCCTTTTTTTCAGTTCCTCCTCCTCGGAAAACAGTGTCTTTAAAAGCTCTGGCAACGGCAGTAAATCGGGTGTTTTTACGCTGCGCAAAGTAAGCTCTTTTTCCGTTTCATCTAGGAGGACGCGTACCTGCAAGGAAGGGGCATCGGCAACGTCTGCCGCGCAGGAGAAATAAAACTGCTGTTTTACTCCGTCGTAGGACGCCTCGCCGCCGTGTTGAACGCCGCCTACAAGAAAGTAGACTTCACAACTCTTTACCTCTTCGGCGGCGCTAACAAACAGCTCCACACGGCAGTTCATTTCGCCCTTATATCCGTCGGCGACGTAGGGGTATTCCCTTTCGATATTATGGGCTTTGACGGAGAGGGTTTCGTCTTCGTACAAAAACAAATTGTTTCTGTATTCAGACACCAAAGCCGTGAGGTCTTGCGGGCGATTGCAGGCTGTCAGCGACATGCAAAAAAACCAGGATAACAGGCAGAGGATTGCAAGAAGAAAGGTGCGCTTTATGGTGCGCGTACGATTGAGTAGCATATTCATGGTAAATTATATTAAAAAAAACCGCAAAAGATACTATCTTTTTTTGTCATACACTTGATTTTCCATAAAAAATGTGTTAAAATAATACAAATACGAATAGGAGGGGGAGCGATGCGGCTGAATAAAATCATTTTAAGAGCATTTTTGCAGACTTTTTTTGCCGCTTTGCTTTTGATGGGCATATCGCTGGGCGTAGTATGTTTGGCGTTTCCGCAGACGATGATGGACGTCACCTATTCGATGGGTATGGATGGGGCTAGCGTGGATTTTGCCCTTACTTCCTACGAACGCTTTGGTACGGTGGAATACATCAAACGCGGTGCAGACACCGCGCTGGCGGCGAATCTGTACGAGAAGGCGGAGGAGTGCTTGGAAAAGCTGGTTGCAGACGATGACTTTGACGCAACCTGTGAGGCGTTGGATAGGGCGAACGAGGCGGCTAACAAGCCGACGGGATACCGCGCGTATTACTATCGTCAGCTCTGCATTGCAAAGTATGAGGTTGGGAAAACGACGGAAGCGGTGGATTGCGCTACAACACTGCTCGGTGGAAAGTTTGAACAAGGCAACCCTCTGGTTGCGGTGATAGCGTTGGCGCGCGCAGACAAGGATGTTCAGGCTGGACAAGCAACCTTGGTCTATGCCTTACAGCAGATGGATAAACTGCAAGCGGACGGCGTGTGTGATGGATATGAGGACGCGGATAAGGCATACTTCGGGCAGGTTTTGGAAACGCTCCAGAAGTGGACGACAAACGCGCAGTAGTCAATAGATACGGGAAAAATCGCCAAGGCGAGATGAGAAAATACTAAATTTCTTAGGAAAGGAGAAAAGTTCATGGGCAGCAAGATTGTGAAGGAAGGCTTGACGTTTGACGACGTGCTTTTGATTCCGCAGGCGTCGGACGTATTACCTCATGAGGTTGATTTGAAGGTAAAGCTTTCGGATAGGCTTCAACTGAATCTCCCGCTGATTAGCGCGGCGATGGATACCGTAACGGAGAGCCGTATGGCGATTGCCATGGCGCGTGAAGGCGGCATGGGTATTATCCACAAGAATATGTCGATTGAGGAGCAGGCTCTGCAGGTTGACAAGGTAAAGCGTAGTGAACACGGCGTCATCACCGATCCGTTCTTCCTTGCGCCGAACAACACCGTTCGCGAGGCGGTACAGCTGATGGAAAAATACCGCATCAGCGGTGTGCCCATCACCGAAGCTGGCAAGCTGGTAGGCATCTTGACCAACCGTGACTTGCGCTTTGAGGGCAACTTTGACCAGCCCATCTCCAACGTCATGACGAAGGAACGTTTGGTGGTTGCGCCCGTAGGTACTTCTTTGGAAGAGGCGAAGGTCATTCTCGGCAAGCATAGAATTGAAAAATTGCCCATCGTAGACGAAAAGGGCTACTTGAAAGGTCTGATTACGATTAAGGACATTGAAAAATCCATACAATACCCCAACTCTGCAAGGGATGACAACGGCAGATTGTTGGTAGGCGCGGCGGTATCGACGGCGGCGAATGCTGTGGATAGAGTAGCGGCGCTGGTAGAGGCGCGCGTAGACGCGATTGCTATCGACACGGCGCACGGCCATTCGGCGGGCGTTTTGAAGAAGGTGGAGGAAATCCGCGCGAAGTTCCCTAACCTTACCATTATCGCGGGCAACGTAGCAACGGCGGCGGCGACGGAAGCGCTGATTAAATCTGGCGCAGACATCGTCAAGGTAGGTATCGGTCCTGGCTCTATCTGCACCACGCGTGTGGTTGCAGGTATCGGCGTTCCGCAGTTGACGGCAATCATGGACTGTGCGGAAGAGGCGGATAAACACGGCAAGCGTATCATCGCAGACGGTGGTATCAAATACAGCGGCGACATCGTCAAGGCTTTGGCGGCAGGCGGCAGCGCGGTTATGGTCGGTTCCCTCCTTGCGGGTACGTTGGAAAGCCCGGGCGAGGTTGAACTCTACCAAGGCAGAAGCTACAAGGTATATAGAGGTATGGGCTCGCTTGGCGCAATGGCGGCGGGCAGCAGTGACCGCTATTTCCAAGAAGGCACGAGAAAGTTCGTACCCGAGGGCGTGGAAGGCAGAGTGCCTTACCGTGGCTCGGTTGCGGACATCATCTATCAAATGAAGGGCGGTTTGCGCTCTGGTATGGGCTATTGCGGTAAGCATACGATTGAGGAACTTAGAACGAGCTCGGAATTCGTTCGTATCACGAACGCAAGCTTGATTGAGAGCCATCCTCACGATATCTCTATCAGCAAGGAAGCCCCCAACTATTCCCAACACTAATTATGCGAAACACTCGGTCGATGACCGAGTGTTCGTTGTACGAAAGGAGAGATTATGGAAATTATTTACACGAAAAGACCTGAAATGGAAAGAATTACCACGATTGCGCTTGCGGAAAAGTTCATTGATGAATGGGTAGAAAAGGTACGCGCGCAGGTGGGCGACGGCAAAGTATTGTTGGCGCTGTCGGGCGGCGTAGATAGCTCGGTGGTGGCGGCGCTCCTCATAAAGGCGCTCGGCAAACAGCTCGTTTGCGTACACGTAAACCACGGCTTGATGAGAAAGGGCGAAAGCGAGCAGGTTATTGAAATCTTCCAAAACGGCTTGGATGCAAACCTCGTCTACATTGATGCGACCGACCGTTTCTTGGATAAGCTTGAGGGCGTATACGACCCTGAGGCAAAGCGTAAGATTATCGGCGGTGAATTTATCCGCGTATTCGAAGAAGAGGCAAGAAAGCTGGAAGGCAAAATCTACCTTGCGCAGGGTACGATTTATCCCGACATTATCGAGAGTGTAGGTGTCAAATCCCACCACAACGTAGGCGGTTTGCCCGACGATATTCATTTCGAGGGTTTGGTAGAGCCGGTACAGCACCTTTACAAGGACGAAGTTCGTGTCGTTGGTAGGGCGCTTGGCTTGCCTGCGGAAATGGTAGACAGACAACCCTTCCCCGGCCCTGGCTTGGGCGTTCGTTGCACGGGCGCAATCACGCGCGATAGATTGCACGCTTTGCGTGAGTCGGACGCGATTTTGCGTGAAGAATTTGACAAGGCGGGCTTGTCTACGAAGGTGTGGCAGTTCTTTACGGTAGTGCCTGACTTCCGTTCGACGGGGGTTAGAAACGGCGCTCGCGTGTTCGACTGGCCTGTGATTATCCGCGCGGTCAACACGGTGGATGCGATGACGGCGACCGTGCCTGAAATCGACTGGGCGGTTCTGAAGAAAATCACCGACCGTATCTTGGCGGAGGTTCCCGGTGTGTGCCGTGTCCTTTACGACCTCAGCCCGAAAGCTCCTGCAACCATCGAGTGGGAATGACTTGAGCAACGCTCAAGTCAACTATGATCGTTTCGCAGAAACGGTCGTATTATAACATTTGGCAAAGCCAAATTCATAACTCTAAACTCATAACTCCTCGTTTCCACCTGCGAAACGAGTTATCAGTTATGATTGTCTGCGACAAGTTATGATTAGCTTTGCTAACTTTGAAATTGCAAGGAGTTTATATGGCGGACAGCGTATTGAGAACAAAATCCAAAGAATTTGCAAAGGATATTGTTTTTCTTTGTCGCAATCTCAAACAAAATGGTGTTGAAGGCGTTTTAATCAACCAGCTTCTTCGCAGTGGAACGTCTATTGGCGCAAATATTCATGAAGCGCAGTATGCGCAAGGAACTAAAGACTTCATCTCAAAGTTTGAAATTTCACTTAAAGAGTGTAACGAAAGCGAATATTGGCTCGAATTACTTTTTGCAACGAAATCTCTGACAGAAGCGGATTTTAAGGATTTTCAAAACAGATGTATTGACCTTCGCCGTATGCTGGTCTCCACTGTCACGACCTTGAAGGGAAAATCAAGATGAAGCACATAATGAAATTGCACGACGCACCGTATAATGTGATTAAGAAGAAGGCATCATGCCTTCTTTTTTTGCACCATTTTGGGCATAGAATACATAGTATACAGTATGGGTAAAACCTAAGCCGCTTGAGGAAATCTCGGCGGTACTAAGGAGGAATTGCATTATGTGTACTTGTTGTCAAAACTGGACGAATCGCGTCGGTGTGAACTCGTCGTCGACCAGCGGTTGCGCCTATACGCAGAGCGGTTGCGGCTATACGCAGAGCCGCTGTGGTGGCTGTGTGCAAAACCGTTGCGGTCAAAGCGGTTGTCGTTGTGGTTGCAATAGCGGTTGCTATAACGGCTGTGGCAATCGATATATCAGCTTTCCCGTCAGCGGAACGGCGGTCGTGCCCACTTCGTCTATCTATTTTTATCCCACCTCTTGGGGAACTTCGGGCGGTTGCTTTGGTACGCAGACGAACAACGCCTCTAACGGTGGTTGCTCGAACGGCTGCGGTTTCGGCAGATGCGGTGGCTCGGCAGCGATTGCGAACTACTACGAAGACTATTACGCAAGACAATACGGCTTGAACGACTAAGGAAAAGGTTGCTGGCGTGGTGTATCCCCGTCGGCGGTGCGGGCGGCGATTTTTCGCTGCCCGCTGTTTAATTATTCTGTAAACGGGCATACTCGTATGCGTATGAGTATTTGGGCGAAAATTTGGCGATATATTGCTGGGCAATATCGGTTGCTTGGCGAAAAGAAATACACCACGCTTGCAGGGACGTTGGTGTTCTTTTTGCTGATGTCGCTCGTTCCCATGCTTTTTTGGGCGACCCTCTTGCTTGGCAAGTTGCAGGTGGAGGTGAGTGCGCCGTTCACTCTGCCGGGCGTAGAGCAGTTTTCCGAGGTGTTCGAATATATCCGTGGTGAAGCGCAAAGCGCCACCTCTGGGGCTTCCGTGTTCTTGCTGATTACCAGCTTGTATTCTGCAACCACCCTCTTTTACCAAATGCGAAAGAGCGGGGAAATTATCTATGATACCTACTCCCTTGGCGGCGGTTTGCGGACGAGGCTAGGGGCGCTCGCGCTACTCTTTTTGATGATGGTCTTGATTGCGTTAACGTTGATGGGTTTTACGGCGGTTTCCTTCTTTTTAGGGAACGTGATAGGCGAGGGCTGGGAAACGCCCGTTCGTTATATACTGCTGTTGGTCTTAGCGTTTTTACTCGTCTTTTTCCTCAATTTGTATATCTGCCCGTATCCTGCGCCTCCGAAATGTTTTTGGCTGGGGTCGCTATTGACGGTTGTGGCGTGGGCAGTGGCGCTGTTTGGCTTTACCGTCTATTTGCGCCTTGGTAACCTCGATCGCTTGTACGGTGCGCTCAGCGCCGTCATCGTCTTTTTGCTCTGGTTGTACGTTATGACCGTCTGTTTTATCGGTGGAGTTATTTTCAACAGTCAGCAGGTAGAACGCCTGCGTAAAAAACAATGAGGGTGTGCAAGATTTTTAAAAACTAACGAAAGAAATTGCAATAAAATTTTATAAAAAATCGTTGTAATGTCCGCAACCGTGTGTTATAATGGAACTACTCAAAAACAGGACGAAACGAGGTGGAATTATGACGGAATGCACCAAGCAGTATCTTGCGGCGGCAGAACAATTTTGTTTAGAGGGGACGGTTCTTGCGATTTCTCCCTACGGCGAAGGGCATATCAACCTGACTTTGCTGGTCGAAACGGATAAAAAGCGGTATATTATGCAGAAGATGAATACAAAAGTCTTCCCCGATCCCGTTAACTTAATGCGCAATATTTGCGGTGTCACGGAGCATTTGCGCGCTCGCGGTATCGAAACCTTGGAGGTTATCCCCACGAAATCGGGCGAAAGCTTTATCTACGGCGAGGAATGTTATCGTATGTATGCGTTCATTGAAAACACGATTACCTATCAGAAGGTGACGGATGCAAAGGTGTTTGAAAATTCGGGCAAGGCGTTTGGCGAATTCCAAAACTACCTTGCGGAATTTGACGCCTCTAAACTTACGGAAACGATTGCTCGTTTCCACGACACTCCCAACCGTTTTGCAAATTTCAAAGCGGCCTTAGAGGCGGATGCGTTCGACCGTGCTAAGGATTGTGGGGAGGAGATTGCCTTTGTATTGAGCCACGCAGACACCTACGGCAAAGCGATGGACGGCTTGAAGGACGGCTCGTTGCCTCTTCGGGTGACCCACAACGACACGAAACTCAACAATATCCTGATGGATGCGGAAAGCAACGAGGCGCGTGCGGTTATCGACCTTGATACGATTATGCCCGGTTCAATGCTGTACGATTTTGGCGACTCTATTCGCTTTGGCGCGTCGACGGCGGCGGAGGATGAAAAGGACTTGTCCAAGGTGCATTTCGATATCGACCTCTTTGCGGCGTACGCAAAGGGCTACTGCGGCGCAGTAAAGGATAGCATCACCGAGAAAGAGAAGGAGCTGTTGCCCTACGGCGCGTACCTGATGACGATTGAATGCGGTATGCGTTTCCTCACCGATTATCTGTCGGGCGATACCTACTTTGCGACCAAATACGAGGGGCACAACCTCGTTAGATGCCGCACGCAAATCCGCTTGGCGGCGGAAATGGAGGCGAGCTTTGAGCAAATGGGCAAAATCGTAGCGGAGGCTTGCAAATAATCCGCATAAATTCTTTGCGGCTTACAAATACTGCGGTGGATGAATACGCAGAAATATACGAAAACACAAATACGGCGTAGCATTGTTGCTGCGTCGTTTGTCTTTCTTGTCATTTCCTACGGTGGCTGGGTGTATGAAACGTTGCTGTGCTTGACAGCGTTTGGCGGGTTTTCCGATAGGGGCTTTTTGCGCCTGCCGTTTTGTCCGATTTACGGTGGATCGGCGTGCGCCGTAGGACTGCTTTTAGGAACGCCTATCGAGGGAAACCTTGCCACTACAATCGGTCGCCTTGCGGGGCGTTACGGCTGGACGGACGGGGTGGCAAAGGCGGTGCGGTATGCCGTCTACTTTCTGCTCACTATGCTGCTTGCGACGGCGGTGGAGTTAATGGTAGGGGTGATTTTCCAAAATTTAGGCTACGACCTATGGTCGTACGCAAATCAGCCGTATAATTTCAAGGGTGTCATTTGCCCGTCGATATCCATCTGTTGGGGTTTTATTATGACGATAGGCATGCGCTATCCGTACACTTGGCTGATGAACTTGGCGAAGTCCACGCCTAAGAAAGTCCTTGCGATACCCTGCGTTGTACTTTTAGGGGCGATGCTTGCGGATTTTATTCTATTGCTCTGGTTATAAATTGCGAAAAACGGAACAGACTGTGGGTATGAAAGTGAAAAGTATTCGACTGTATTGCGCGTCTGCGCTTGTATCTTTATTGACAATCTTCTCTGCCCCCAACGTTTTACGTCTTGGAACGCTGAAAGAAATATCCACCCCGTACTTGGGGTACTATCAATGCGAAACCCTGCGGATAGGGGAAAAGGATTTTGCAGACGAAGTGAACGCCCGCTTAGAGGTGGGGGATAAAGTGTTGACTTTGGTATGGAAGCTCCCGTTCGGCGGCGAAAAATCGCGCTCCTTTCCGTATGAATACGACGAGGAAGCACAGTCTTTCTTCTTGACCGTTCCTGACGGCAGGGGCGAAAAGAGGGTGCGTATGTCCTACGAAAAAGGGGAAATTACGATGAGCGAAAACCTTTCAGGTAGGGCGTTTTTTGCTCGTTTTACAAGAAAATAAAAAATTGCAAACAAATGTTCGTAAAATGCTTGCTTTTTCAAAAAGCGTGTGATATAATAAAAACACGATGAAAAACGTACAGCTGACCGCCGATCAACAGCGCGCGGAAAATTTAATAGCCGAATGGTTTTTGCATACCGATGACATGTGCTTTGTTTTGGCGGGGTACGCAGGTACGGGCAAGACATTCCTCATCAACCACGTCGTGAAAGAGGTGTTGGGGCTGGAGGCAGGCGTAGAGGCGGCATTCGTTTCCCCTACGGGGAAAGCGGCAACCGTCTTGGCGCAGGGCGGCACGGTGGCTGGCACGGTGCACGGCTTAATCTATATCCGCAACGAGGACGAATTTGACGTCAACGAGGACGGCGAAGTGATTGCCACCGAACGCAGGCTCTCCTTTTCAAAGCGTGAAAGCATTGACGAGAGAATCCGCCTCATCGTCGTTGACGAGGCGTCGATGGTGGGGGAAGAGATGTTGAGGGATTTGCTCAGCTTTGGGGTCAAATGCCTTTTCTGCGGGGATCACGCGCAGCTGCCGCCGGTCAACGGGGATTGCCTCTTGATGCAACACCCGAATTTCGTCTTGACGGAAATCGTTCGTCAGGCGGCAGGCGACCCGATTATTCAGGTGGCGACGATGGCGCGCGAAGGGAAACAAATCCCCTACGGTCATTACGGCGACAACGTCAGTGTGGTTTCCCTGCGCTATTTTCAGGGCTTGGAAAGAAAGCGCGCGATGCTCCGCGCCGACCAGATTATCTGCGGTAGAAACAAGACGCGCAACGCCTTAAACGCAGAATATCGTGGATATTTGGGGATTGCGGAGGATCAGCTGTTTCCTCAGGAAGACGAGAAGCTGATTTGCACGCTGAACAACTGGGAACAGCCTCTTGATGAAGACGAGCGCTTTCACCTTGTCAACGGCATCATCGGTCGCGTTCATTCGGTGCAGGAACATTACGATTATCTGCTCACCTTCTCCTTCCAAGCGGACAAAATCGGGCAGGAGATTGAAGTGATTGCGGACGGCGGGGTATTCCTAACGGGGGAGTATGCGCATATGTATGGGGATCGGGCGGCAACGCTTGCCGACGGTACGATCGTGCACGAATACAACCGTACTTTACTTAGAAAATTGAAGGTTGTTGAGGAAAAAACCATCGACCGTTTTGAATTTGCCTACGCAATTACCTGCCACAAGGCGCAGGGGTCGGAGTTTGACTTTGTGGTGGTCTTCGACGAAAGCTGGCTGTTTGGCGAGGATCGTTTCCGTTGGTTGTATACGGCAATCACGCGCGCAAAGAAACGCTTACTTATCGTTCGATAATTAGTTGACGAGTCTCGTGAAATTTGCTATACTGTTAAAAGATAGCAAAAAAACAGGTGGCGCATGGCAAAACAGCTGGAAAAACATCAGGAAGTCGAACGTTCAATCATTACGACCTATCGCAAGACGATTTGGTCGCCGTTCGTCTTAGCGGTAAAAAAGTACAATCTTATCGAGGCAGGGGACAAAATCGCCGTTTGTATTTCGGGGGGTAAGGACAGTATGTTGCTGGCAAAGCTCATGCAACAGCTCTCTCGCCACAGCGACGTTCCTTTCGAGCTTGTATACCTCGTCATGGACCCTGGCTACGCGCCTGAAAATCGTCGGCAGATTGAGGAGAATGCAAGGCTGTTGAATATTCCTATCACCGTGTTTGACAGCGACGTCTTCGCGGCGGCGGAAACGGCGGCGGGGGATTCCCCTTGCTATCTTTGCGCTCGGATGCGCCGTGGTCATCTCTACGCCAAGGCGAAGGAGCTCGGTTGCAACAAAATCGCCTTAGGGCATCACAAGAGCGACGTCATCGAAACCACCCTAATGGGGATGCTGTACGGCGGTCAAATTCAGGGAATGTTGCCAAAGCTTAAAAGTACGAACTTCGAGGGTATGGAGCTCATTCGCCCCTTGTATTGCGTGTTAGAGCAGGACATTCTGCGCTGGAAGGAATATAACGGGTTACAATTTATCGCCTGCGCGTGCAAATTCACGGAGAGTATCGAACAGGTAGCTGCCCCGAATTTTTCCGCAAGAAAGCGTGTTAAGGAACTGATTGCTACGCTCAAAAAGGAAAACCCGAATATTGAGAGCAACATTTTCCAAAGCATTCACAACGTGCAACTGGATACCTTGGTGGAATACAAACAAGGCGGCGAAAGGCACGGCATCGTTGCCCCTCGTAGCATTGAAACAAACACCGAAGAAAAAGACGAATAATTAGGCGGCTTTTCGCATACGATACAGTATGCAAAACGACGTTCATCAAATTACGATTACACAAAAGAAAGAGGTTTCGATTACGGGCATAGAGAGTGTGCTCGCATTTTCGGAAACGAAAATCACGCTGGGCGTGCGTGGCGGCGGCAAGCTGTTTGTCGCAGGGAATGGCTTAAAGATTAGCGGCTTTTCCAAGGACAGCGGCGTATTTACTGCCGGCGGCAACGTGGTAGGGGTTTCCTACGGCGGCAAGAGCTTTGCGGCAAGGCTGTTTCGATAATGGACGGCGCAGGTCAACTTCCCATCTTTGTCCTCTGTGTAGCGCTGGGGCTTGCAGGCGGTTTCCTTTATGAAGGGGTGTCCGTGTTGGCGTTGCCAAGACCGAGAAAATGGCGCGCCGCTCTGCGGTTTGTTGCTGATATCACCTTTTTTGTGGTGTTTGCAGGGCTCTGCGTTTTTGTGACCAGCTGGCTTTGCTTGCCTTCTTTTCGGGAATATTATTACTTAGGATTTGCCCTTGGGCTGTTAATATACTTAAAAACTTTTCATAAAGCAGTTGCTTTTTTCAAAAAGATGTGCTATAATGGCGTTAGGAAACTGGTAAACTGCCTTAAAAACAGGAAAAACTTTCGCAAGAAAGAGGAGAAACGGGTATGACGAAGGAAAAGATGTCGAGAATGGTAACGGGGATTGTCGTAGCGGCAACCCTGCTTTTGGTCATTCTCTTCAGCGTTTTGATTTACCAGTGGATCACCTTCGGGGTTTTGGATCGTCGCTATCGCGATGCGAAAGCGGAGGCTGCGGAGCTTGCGGCAAGGCAAGAGGAGCTGCAGGAAGATTTGGATGACTTAGGTGACCCCTTCTGGAAGCACGACTGGGCCCTCAAATATGGGATTATTGAAAAGTAAGGAAAACATAGTATGAAAAAGATTGCCGTAATTGACGTCGGCTCGAATTCCGTCCGCCTCATGTTCGTGGCGGACGGAAAAATTTTATATAAGACCTTGGAAATCACCCGTCTTGGCGAGGGGATTGCCGCTACTGGGGAATTACAGCCTGCGGCGATTGACCGTTCGGCAAAAGCGGTGGCAAGCTTTTATGCCCGTGCAAAAGCGGACGGCGCGGAAACCATATGCGCTTTTGCAACGGCGGCGGTGCGCTCGGCGAAGAACGGACAAACGTTTCTTTCGGCGGTGCGCTCTCTTTGCGGCTTAGAGGTCGAGGTGATTTCGGGTGAAGAAGAGGCTGAAATCGGGGTGCTTGGCGCGCTTAGAGGCGCGGACGGCGGCATCATTGACATCGGCGGCGCAAGCACGGAAATCATCGTGCAAAAATCGGGTCAAATTTTGTATAAAAAGAGCGTGGACGTCGGCGTCGTTCGTCTGCACGACCTCTGCGGTAGAGAGATAGAACGCTTGACGGATTATTGCGGCTCTGCCGTAAACGCCTTTGGACAAGTACCGCGCGCAACTCTGCATGCCATCGGTGGCACGGCAACTTCGCTGGCTTCGATTGCCCTTCGGTTGAAGGAATATAGTTCCTCGGCGGTGACCGGCTATGCTTTGACGATGCCTGCGCTTGTCGAGGCGATAGAATATCTGAAAAACACGCCCCCTGAAAAGGTGGCGGTGGAAACCTGCGTACCGCAAAAGCGTGCGGAGGTGTTGCTTGGGGGTGCGGTGTGGTTGAAGATGCTGCTTGAAAGCTTGGGCTTGACAGAAGTCATCGTCAGCGATGCGGACAACTTGGAGGGATATGCCATTAAAAAGGGCTTACTGAAATAAGATGAAGGGAATTTTTGCAAAAATCTATGCTTGGCTGTTGCTGATTTTTATGTTGGCAGGGCTGGGCGTGGTGGCGGCGTTTGCTTGGTCGGACGTTCGCGACCTCATACCATCCGTCGTTGGCGCTGCCGCGGCGTTTCTCCTTGCGCCTGCTTTTCATGAGTGGGGGCACGTGATTTTTGCTACCGCAAATTCCTTGCAGACGGTCTATTGTAAGTTCTTTTGCTTCCGTTTCTATCGCAAGGACGGAAAGTGTCGTTTTGCCTTTGCGAACCCCTTTGCGCCCGATGAAACGCAGGTGTTGCCGATGGGCAGTGAAGATATGAAACAACGCGCGTACGCGTATGCAGTCGGTGGACTTGCCGTAGAGGGGGCATTCCTGCTCGTTCTTATCACGGCGTGCGTGGTCTGTTGGTGTCTGGGTGTGACGGCGTATATTGCGGTGGCGATATTGCCGTATACTGCGTACCATTTCTTGTTAAATTTGTTGCCTGTGGAATACCCGTCCGGTAAGACGGACGCCTTGGTGGCAAACGGACTTAAAAAGGGTGCGCCTGCGGAAGAAACGATGCTGAATATTATGCGAATTCACGGGGAATTGCAGGCAGGGAAAACCTATGCGGAAATGGACGAAAGTTGGTATTTTTCCGCCCCTCAGCTTGCTGAGGACGAGCCGTTGTACGTTTCAATTTTGGACGCAAGATACTGCTACTACTTAGAAAAAGAGGAATACGAAAAGGCGTTCGATTGCTTAAAACGCATTCGCTCGGCAGGGGAATATCTGTCCGAACAGGAAATCCTCACGCTAGAGAGAAACTTGGCGTATCTCTGCCTTGTGGGCGGCAACGACGAGGTGTTGAAAACGGCGGTGAAAAACAGCGAGGAATACTGGAAAAGCGAGGACGTTTCCATCAAACGCACCTTGGCGTTGTATATGCAAAAGTGCGGTGAAACGGACCGCGCACAGGCGTTGATGGAACAGGCAAAAGCCCTTTTGGAAAAGGAAAGTATCGTAGGCATTCGTCGCCACGAGGAGTTATTGCTCTTTAGGATTACCAAAGAAGATGATAAAGCAGTTTAAAAAACAACGAAAAGCAGGGGTATTGATGCCGATTTTCTCCCTTCCCGGGCGGCACGGTATCGGTACGCTGGGGCAGGGCGCGTATGATTTTGTCGACTGGTTGCAGTCGGCGGGGATGCAGGTGTGGCAGGTATTGCCGCTGTTGCCTACCTCCTACGGCGACAGCCCCTATCAGTCCTACGCTTCGGATGCGTTGAACGAATATTTTATCGATTTTGACCTGCTAATCGACGGCGGTCTGCTTGAAAAAGCCGAGGTCGATGCTCTCGTTTGGTACGAGGACGAACGCAGGGTTGATTACGGCAGACAGTACGCTCAAAAGGCGGCGCTCCTCAAAAAGGCGTTTGCCCGTTTCGACCGTCAAAATCCTGCTTGGCAGGCGTTTTTGGCAGAGGGGCAATATTACGACTATGCGGTGTTCAAAACCCTGAAAAAGCATTTCGGCGACCGCGCTTGGTCGGACTGGGAACAGCCGTACAAAAGCTGTGACGAGGTGGCCGTTCGCGCCTTTGCCGACGAACACGCCGAGGAAGTATTGTTTTGGCAATTCACGCAATTTTTGTTCTTGGAACAATGGACGCGCTTGAAGGTGTATGCAAACGAAAAGGGTATTTCGATTATGGGCGATATGCCCATTTACGTTGCGTACGACAGCCTGGAAACTTGGAAATATCGTCAGCAGTTGTTTTTGCTTGATGAAGACGGAGAGCCTTCTTTGAAGGCTGGTGTTCCCCCCGATGCGTTTTCCGAGGACGGTCAGCTGTGGGGTAACCCCGTGTACGACTGGAAAAAGCTGAAAGCCACGGGTTATCAATGGTGGAAACAGCGTATCGACTGCGCTCTGCGCCTCTTTGACGTGGTGCGTATCGACCATTTCAGAGGGTTCGACCGCTTTTTTGCCATTCCTGCGGAGGCGGAAACGGCAAAGGAAGGGGAGTGGATGCCTGGCCCGTCCCACCGCTTGTTCGTTGGGATGAAGAGCAAAAACATCGTTGCGGAGGACTTGGGCGTTATCGACGACGGCGTTCGTCAAATGCTCAAAAAGACGGGATTCCCGGGGATGAAGGTGCTGATGTTTGCCTTTGACGGCAACGAGGGGAACGAGCATTTGCCCTCTGAATACAGGGAAAATTGTGTGGCGTATACGGGCACGCACGACAACGAGCCGCTTGTCGACTTTATCCTCTCAAAAGAGGGGGAGGAGCGTAAGGCTTTTGAAAAAGCCTTGGAAAAACAATGCCTGCTTGCCGACGTTCCGTATATCGTAGAGAGTGTAGATGACGAATGTCAAAGCGTTATCGAACTGCTCTTTTCCACTCCTGCAAACACCGTTATCATCCCCATGCACGACGTATTGTCGTTGGGGGAAGAGGCTCGTATCAACGCGCCGTCCACGGTGGGGCAAAACTGGACGTACCGCTATACGGAAAAAGATTTTCGCCGTCGCAAGGCGGCTTGGTTGAAAGGACTTTGTCAGCATTATCGTAGATAAAAAGTAAAAATGCTACCATCTGGTAGCATTTTTTTTCTTTAGTGGCGTTTGATGACCAGCCGTTCGAGTAAGGACACCAACGCATACATAGCGGCGGCGAGAACACAAAGGATGACGACGGCGCTCATGACGAGGTCGAGCTTGAACACCTGCCCGCCGTACACGATTAAATACCCGATACCTGCTTTGGAAACCATGTATTCGCCCATAATCGAGCCGATCCACGCCATTCCCACGCCGATTTTCAGCATGGAAATAAAGGTGGGTAAAGAAGAGGGAATGACGAGCTTCGTCAAGATTTGCAACTTGTTTGCGCCCATGGATTTCAGCAACAAAATCTTGTTTTCATCCGTTGCCATAAAGCCGTTCAACATATTCAAAATGGCAACGATTAGCCCGATTAAAACGGTGATAAAAACGATTGCCTTGCTACCCGTGCCGCACCAGATGATAATCAGCGGCCCTAAGGCGATTTTGGGCAGGGCGTTCAACACGACGACGTAGGGCTCTGCGATTTTTCTTATCGCCTCACTCCACCAAAGCAGTAGTGCGATAGAGTACCCCAAAGCAACGGAAATGGTAAATCCCGTCAGCGTTTCAAGGAGAGTGATGCCCACGTGATAGAAAAGGTCGCCGCTTTGATAGAGCCCCACAATCGTCTTTGCGATACGCGAAGGGGAACTTGTGATGAAGGGGTTTACCCATTGCAACGAGGCGGCAAGTTCCCACACGATGAGCAGTACCAACAGCGCGGCAACCCGAATGACGTTGATTATCGCCGTCTGCCGTTGCAGCCTTTTTAAATATAGGCTCTGTTCTTTGGAAAAATTTACTTGTTTCATCCGTTCAATTCCCTCCATAACAGCTCGAACCATTTAGAAAATTCCTTGTTTTCTCTGCGCTTTAAGGGCTCGCCTTCAGGGAAAACAATGTCGTGGGTGGCAATCAGCCTTGCAGGTCGCGCAGACAACACGACGATTTTGTCAGCAACGGAGATTGCTTCGCTGATGTCGTGGGTGATGAGAAGGGCCGTCTTTTTCTCGTTGCGGATAATCGAGTACACGTCGTTGCAGACGGACAGTCGGGTCTGGTAATCGAGGGCGGAAAAGGGCTCGTCGAGCAACAGTACGTCAGGGTCAACCGCCAGCGTACGAATGAGCGCGGCGCGTTGGCGCATACCGCCCGAAAGGGAGTTTGGATAGCTTTTCAAAAACTGTCCAAGTCCGTACTTTTCTGCGAGGTTTAACGCGCGTTGTTTGGTTTCATCCGACAGCGTGCGTTTGATTTCGAGGGGTAAAAAAATATTTTTTTCAATCGTTCGCCAAGGGAACAATTCGTCCTTTTGTAACATATATCCAAAGGATACGCCGTCGTTTTTCACTTGCCCGTGGGTGGGTTGGATTAACCCTGCCGCCAAGGACAGCAGGGTGGTTTTTCCGCAACCAGACGGGCCGATGATGGCGACGAATTCGCCTTCCTTTACGCTAAAGCTGACGTTCTCCACGGCGACGGTTTCGCCTTGTCTGCTGTGGTAATGCTTGCAGACGTTTTCAAATCGTAAAACTTCTTTCATGGTTTAAACCTGTTTTGGTTATCCGTAGACTTCTCTGTATGCTTTTTGCGCGTAGCGGTTGTCTACGAGTTCGGAAAGCGAGGCTCTTCTTTGCAATTCGCCTGCTTCCTCGATGATGTCTTGTAATCTATTAAAGCTCTCTTCAGTGATGGTCATCTCTTTGCGCCAGCTGTCGATTGTCTTATACCGTTCGACGGACGCCGCAAGTGATTGTACCGACGTGCCCGCAAAGTATTCGACGAGGTAGGGCGCAACGGTGTCGACGGGGGTTTCATTGACGTATTTAATCGCCTTGGCGATGGCGCGGATAAACCCTTCCGCAAGGTCTGCGTTTTTCTCAAGCCAAGAATCCTTCGCCATATAGCAGGTGTAGGGCACTTCGCCCGATGCCTCGCCTACGGAAGCGACGACGTAGCCCTTTCCTGCGGCTTCGTATTCGTAAGCAACGGGATCGAACATCGTGCAGTAATCGGCGGTGCCTGCCTCAAAGGCACTGGTCATCAGGTTAAAGGCTACGTCGTAATTCAGGTGGACGTCCACGCCGTCTGTCATGCCGTGCTGACCTAAGATATATTCAAAGGTCATGGCGGGCACGCCACCCTTTCTGCCTGCAAGGATTTCCTTGCCGCGTAAATCCGTCCATTGAAAGTTGGGTTGCGCCGTTCTTGAAACGAGGAACGACCCGTCCTTTTTCGTCAGCTGACCAAAGACCTTGGGTACGTCGGTAGAGCCGCCTACCAAGACGTACAACGCCGCCTCGGGGCCGCAGAAACCGATGTCGGCGCTCCCTGAAAGGACGGATGCCATTACGTTGTCTGCGCCGCCTGCGTTGGTCAGCTCGATTTCGATGCCTTCCGCCTCAAAGTAGCCCAGCGCATCCGCCAAATACATAGGCGCGTAGAAAATAGAATGGGTGACTTCACTTACTTTCAGTTTCTTTATTCCTTCTTCGCTGGTCTTACAGCTGGACAAGGGCAGTAGCCCAAACACCGCCGTGAGCAAAAGGGAAGGAAGGAAAAGTATTTTTTTTCGTGTCATAATCATTCTTCTCCGTTGATTTTTTTTGGAATAATATATCATATGACGGGGCAAGAATAATTGACAATCCGTGAAAAAGGTACTATAATAAATAGGCTATAATGCGATATTGTCGCCTTATAGCGATAGATTTGGTGAATGATCAACAAAGAGGTTGTGTATTATGGAAATGCAAAAGACGTACAATCCCAAGGACTTTGAGGACAGAATTTATGCGGAGTGGGAAGGCTCTGGGGCTTTCCGCGCAGAGATTGACCAAAACAAAGTGCCTTTTACGATTATGATGCCGCCCCCCAACATTACGGGGCAGTTGCATATGGGACACGCTATGGATGCTACGATGCAGGATACCCTCATTCGTTTCAAGCGTATGCAGGGGTATGCCGCGCTTTGGTTGCCTGGTTGCGACCACGCATCGATTGCGACCGAAGTCAAAATCGTAGAGAAAATGAAGTCGGAGGGCTTGACGAAAGCTGACCTGGGCAGAGACGGTTTCCTCGTTCGCGCTTGGGAATGGAAGGAACAGTACGGCGGCCGCATCATGGAACAGCAACGCAAGATGGGTACTTCTTGCGACTGGTCGCGCCAGGCGTTCACGATGGACGATAGATGCTCTACGGCGGTACGCGAAGTGTTCGTCAACCTCTATAACAAAGGCTTGATTTATCAAGGGGATAGAATCATCAACTGGTGTCCTTGCTGCAAGACGGCGCTTTCCGATGCGGAAGTAGAATACGCAGAAGAGGGCGGTCATTTCTGGCATTTGCGCTATCCTGCGACGGACGGCAGTGCAGAGGTCGTGGTGGCTACCACCCGTCCTGAAACGATGCTTGGCGACACGGCAGTAGCTGTTCACCCCGACGATGAAAGATACAAGGATTTGGTGGGTAAGACGCTGACGTTGCCCCTCGTTGCTAGACAAATCCCCGTGGTAGCGGACGCTTACGTAGACCCTGCGTTTGGTACGGGTTGCGTAAAGATCACGCCTGCGCACGACCCCAACGACTTTGAGGTCGGCAAACGCCACGACCTGCCCGTTATTCGCGTTATGAACGACGATGGCTCGATGAATGGCTTGGCTGGCAAGTACGAGGGCTTGGATAGATACGAGGCAAGAAAGCAGATCGTCGCTGACCTGCAGGCGGAGGGCGCTTTGGTGAAGATTGAGGCGCACACCCACAACGTCGGGCATTGTTATCGTTGCCATTCGACGGTAGAGCCGATTGTTTCCAAACAATGGTTCGTCAAGATGGAGCCCCTTGCGAAGCCCGCAATTCAAGCGGTTGTCAAGAATAAGGTGCGCTTCGTGCCCGAAAGATTCTCTAAAATTTACTACAACTGGATGGAGAACGTTCGTGACTGGTGTATTTCCCGTCAGCTGTGGTGGGGACACCGTATTCCCGTTTGGTATTGCCCCGATTGCGGAGCAACCATTTGCGAAAAGGAAGACCCGACCTGCTGTCCTGCTTGCGGATGCAAGAACATTCGTCAAGACGAGGACGTTTTGGATACGTGGTTCTCTTCGGCGCTTTGGCCGTTCTCTACGCTCGGCTTCCCTGAAGAAACGCCTGACTATAAGTATTTCTACCCTACGGACGTACTCGTTACGGGCTACGACATCATCTTCTTCTGGGTAGCAAGAATGATTTTCTCGGGTATTGAACATACGGGCAAAGTACCTTTCCACGACGTACTCATTCACGGTATCGTCCGCGACGAGCAGGGCAGAAAGATGAGTAAGTCCTTGGGCAACGGTATCGACCCTCTTGAAATCATTGAAAAATACGGCGCAGACTCCTTGCGTCTGTCCCTATTGACGGGTGTTGCTCCCGGCAACGATACCCGTTATTCGGATGCGAAGGTAGAGGCTTGCAGAAACTTCATTAACAAGCTTTGGAATGCAACCCGTTTCGTATTGATGAACGTTGAAGGCGCGAAGATTAAGCCCATCGAAGAGGTAAAACTTGCCCCTGCGGACAAGTGGATTATCTCTAAGCTCCAAGGCTGTATCCGTGAAGTGACCACCAACCTCAACCGTTACGAGCTCGGCGTTGCCAGCGACCTTGCGATGGATTTCGTGTGGGATAACTTCTGCGACTGGTATATCGAGCTTTCCAAGCCTGCGCTCTACGGTGACGACGAGGGTAGAAAGACGGACACGCTGTCCGTGCTCTGCTACGTACTGGAGAACGCATTGAAGCTGTTGCATCCGTTTATTCCGTTCGTTACGGAAGAAATTTTCCAGAACTTGCCCCAGACTTCGGGCAGTATTATGGTTTCGAACTTCCCTTGCTACAACGCGAAGATGGCGTACAAAAAAGAGGCAAAGGCGTTCGAAGGCGTGATGGAAATCATCAAAGCGGTGCGCGCGATGAAGAAGGATGCGGATTGTCCTCCTTCCAAGAAGGTAGAACTGTTCTTGGTTTCCTCGGCAAAGCGCTTGATTCAAACGAACAAAGACAGCATTATGAAGTTGTCGGGCGCGAGCGCGCTTAGCTTCGTAGAACAGGCTTCGGACGTAGAGGGTAAGACGGTATCGGCAATCACTTCGGTTGCGGAAATCTACGTACCTTTGGGCGAGCTAGTAGACATCGAAAAGGAAAAGGCTCGTCTTGCGGCGGAGGTGGAGCGTATTGACTCTGAAATCCAACGCGCGCAGGGTAAACTGAATAATCCCAGCTTTGTAGGAAAGGCGCCGCAAAAGCTGGTGGACGCTGAACGCGAGAAATTGCAAAAGTACGAGGAAATGAAAGCGAAGTGCTTGGCGCAGCTGCAATCCCTCTAAAATCTCGATAACAGCAGCCCTTACAATCAAGAAAGGAAATCGGAAACGGTTTCCTTTTCCTGTTTTTTTATAAAAAACAAAAAAAATTACAAAAAGTTCGTTCAAACGTTTGACAAAAATAGGTAGAAAATATATAATTAGACTGTTGCTTTGGGGTTATTCTGCCCTTTTGCCGCTTTTGCTTTGCAAAGGTGTGCGAGGACAAGCCGAGGGCAACATGCAAAAAAGCTTTCTTTAAATTGCATAAGGGCAATTTTGAGAAATATATTCCAAAATTTTACAAGGAGGTCAACAAATGCCTAC
>JAZOMO010000010.1:0-42574 GCA_045654025.1 Candidatus Scatosoma sp. | reverse complement strand
TAGACTTACCGCAACCGGAAGGGCCTACCAAAACGATGAATTCCTTATCTCTGATATCGAGACAGAAATTGAAAACAGCCTGTACACCGGAAGGGTATACTTTGTTAATGCCTTTCAGCAAAAGTCCTGACATAATCTTTTTCCTCCAAAGATTTATATTTTTATTCGATAGTAATATTTTACTATATTTTCAAAAAAAACGCAATGGGCAATATTAACAAACTTGTCCTCCGCGATTGTCTATATTGCACAATAAACCGTAAGTTTTGTACATTTTGCACAAAAAAGCACAGCCCACCGCCACCGCCTCCCGCCCTTGGCTCCTTTGTGTAAAGGGAGCTGTCAGCACAGCTGACTGAGGGAGAATATGGCTCCCTTGTGTAAAGGGAGCTGTCTGCGGTAGCAGACTGAGGGATTGTTATCACTTTTACACAAAAGCACCTATTTACAATCCCACCACCACAAGCGGTCCCCCTCCCTTTACACAAGGGAGGCATGTAGGGGAGGGGTTTCCCCTCCCGCGGGCGACCAATGGTCGCCCCTACAAAGCCACTACAAGTCAACTGTCATTCTGAACGAAGTGAAGAATCTCCCTTCCGCAACTTCGCCTTTGGCGAAACTTCACTTGGGTCAATCGTCCCAAACTTCACTGCGTAGCAACTTCACTTTTGCTTTTAGCAAAAACTTCACCCACTCTCTTTTACCAAGCAAAAAACCGCCCTTTTCAGGACGGTTTTTGTGTTGTATGTCGCTTTATTCCTTATACCCCCAAATGACAGGGCAATCCGAGTAATTCCAAGAAGAATCCCAACCGCTCGGCTGACTTTCCGCCTCGCAATAAATCGTCAAGCTACTACAATCATAGAACGCCTGATTGTCGATACTAATCACACTGTCAGGAATTGTGATTTCCGTCAAATTATTGCAAGCACCGAACGCGTCACTACCGATATTCGTCACGCCGTCGGGAATGACCACACTCGTCAAGCTACTACATCCAAAGAACGCATCATGGGCAATACTCGTTACGCTGTCCGGGATAGTAAACGAGGCAGCCGTTTTACCAGCGGCATATTGTAATAATGTTTTTTCATCTTTTGTATACAAGTTGCCGTCTATGGAACAATATTCTGCATTGTTTTTATTTACAGTTATGCTCATCAAGCTACTGCATCCAGAGAACGCAGGATTAGCGATATTCGTCACACTGTCGGGAATTTCCACACTCGTCAGGCTACTGCATCTAGAGAATGCATGATTGCCGATCCTCGTCACGCTGTCAGGGATAACAACGCTCGTTAAGCTACTGCAGTTATAGAACGTCGAATAACCGATACTTGTCACACAGTCGGGGATTTCCAAACTCGTCAAACTACTGCATCTATAGAACGCCTGATTGTCTATACTCGTCACACCGTCGGGGATAACAACGCTCGTCAAGCCGCTACATTCATAGAACGTTGCAAAACTGATACTCGTCACGCCATCGGGGATTTCCACGCTCATCAAGCTACTACATCTATAAAACGCCTCTTCACCGATACTCGTCACGCTGTCGGGAATTTCCACGCTCGTCAAACTACTACATCCAAAAAACGCACCAGAACCGATAAATTTACATCCATTATCAATACTTGCTGTTGTTATATCTTTACTTTCAACGCCTGCTAAATATATATATAGATTATTGCTATTGCCCAAATATTTTAATCCACCCTTTGTGTAATAAGTCAAGTTGCTACATCCCTCGAACGCAGAAGAAGTAATACTCGTTACATAGTCAGGAATAACAATTTCCGTCACCGTTTTATCTTTAACACCAGTAATCTCACACCCCGTTGCCGTAGCAATAAAGTTGAATATTACCATTTCTGGTTTTACTTCAAATTTCGCCGTGATTATTTTGTTTGATATAATAGGCCTTGCAAAATCATCATCCCAGCCCGTAAAGGTGTAGCCAATTTTCGTCACTTCAGTTTCAGGCATCGCCGCAAAACTGTCTTCCTCTACAATTTGTTTTTCAACTGCCGTACCACCGTTTGTGTTAAAGCTTACTTCATACATCGGGCGACGGCGAATAGTCACGGTGTATAGCTTTTTGTCGTTACCTATGGTTTCTAAAACATAAAACAAGTTATCGCCAGTAACCAAATCAACGGTTTTATTATAAATAGGCGAACCACAGTCTTTATTATCGTCTACAATATAGGTTGCATCGCCTTTTACGGTTACTTCTTCTATAAACGAAAATTCCGTGGTGGAGTTGCTTACCGTGCCATAGACCTTCTTTCCGTCTACGGTGAGCGTAGTAAAGCTTATGCCGCTTTCTACGGGGCTACTATTGTCACTACTACTGTCACTGCTACTGCTCTCGGACGGATTGCCGCCCTCGCACGCGGAAAAACCGAATGCGCACGAAACCACCGCCGCAATCGTTAATAGTAAGGTCAAAAATCTCTTTTTCATAATTCACTCCAACGTTTTTAAGGTAATTTCTTGCCGGTGGCACGATACAACCCATACCACTCTTCCCTCGTCAAATCCACGTCCGCCGCTTTACAAAGCTCCGCAATCCTCTCAGGGGTCGTTGACCCGACCACCGCTTGCATGCCTGCAGGGTGGCGCAAAATCCACGCAACGGCGATTGCCGCAGGGGAAACGTCGTACTTTTCCGCAAGACGGAACAGCTCTGCATTGAGGCCGGGGAAACGCTCGTTACCGACGAACACACCCTCGATAAACCCGTAGGCAAGGGGCGACCAAGCCTGCAACACGATATTATTTTTACGGGCGTATTCAATCAACCCCTGCGTTCTGCCCATACCCGACGCGCTTTCGATATTGAAATGCAACCCCTCGTCTATCATCGGACAATGGAGCAAGGAAAGTTGCACTTGGTTGGCGGCAACCTTAATCCCTGCCGAGCGCATCAGCTCGATTTGCGCAGGCGAAAAGTTGGACACGCCAAAGGCGCGCACCTTGCCCTCCGACTGCAACCGATCGAACGCCTCGTAAATCTCGTCAGGCTCCATCAGCGCATCGGGACGGTGCAATAAGAGTACGTCCAAATGGTCTGTATTCATACGCTTTGCGCTCGTTTCAACAGAGGCAAAAATATGGTCGCGCGTGAGGTCGTAATACCCCTCGCGAATCCCGCACTTGGTCTGCAAAACAAGCTCCTCACGGGGGATTTCCAAGTCCTTCATCGCCAAGCCGAACACCGTTTCACTGTCCCCTTTGCCGTAAATATCGGCATGGTCAAAGGTATTCGCGCCTGCCTTCAACGCCTCGATGATGATTTCCTCAATTTGTCTGAGCGGTTTCCCTGCATAGCGCATACCGCCGATTACCACTCTTGAACAGCGTACGCCGCCCACGTCTACGTATTTCATATCCTTCTCCTCCGTTCCAAAACGTTTATTTTTCCATTCGATTTAAGTTCTTCCAATTCCCCTGCAAGCCCATTTCGTGCAAAACCCGATGATAGGCAAAGGTCGGCAATAAGACTTCCAAAGCCTCCACCGCCCGTTTCAGCTGCCCAAAATATTCGTCAAACGCCGCTTGGGGCAAGACGTATTTTAAGGCAATCCACATCGCCATACAGTCGTTTTCCCCGTACAGAGCCGTTCCGTCCTGCCTTTTAGGCAGTTGCAGTTTCGGCAAGGCACCTAAGCTCTGCGTCAGCCGTTCGCGTGGCAGGTGCGCGCAATACACACGCTCTCCATGCGCGGCAATGTTACGGAAACAAACCAGCAGGTCGATGAGGTTGCACAGCGTATCATACGAAACGCGGTATTCCTTCGCCACCTCTCTACCGTCATCGGCCTTCATGAGGCTTAAAAACTTGGAAACGTTACCAAAGCTCAAGAGGCGTATCAGCACCCAAAAAGGCACGTGCTGATAGGTCTTATCATAGTAAGCAATATAGTCCCGATAGGCAGCCGAGCCCGCCTTGCGCGCATCCTGCAACGCCGACCGACAAGTCCCGATAATCCACCTCACGTGCGGTACGTCCTCGGGGTTTTGGCTGAAATTCTCTTCGCGTAAATACTCCCGCTCGTCCACGCCGTACCGTTCGGAGAAGACGTCGGAAACCATCGCCTTGATGTTGCATTCCACCTGCTGAGTTGCCTCGTACACAATTTCACGCAAGCGTTTGTCAAAGTCAAACAACGCCTCGACGTGCGCAAAGCTCACCCCTTCTCGATACCGCTTGTTTTCGTCTTTGAACAGGCGGTTGTACCCCACGGCAAAGTTGTAATATCCCTCCCACTTCAAGCGCCGTTTCGCGTGCTTTTCGTCGGGGATATACAGCCCGTCGCGCTTCAGCTTTTCAATCTGCTGATCGCTGTTGTAATATACTTTTTTTTGCGTTTTTTTCGTCATTTTCCACCCTAATCCCTATATCTTATAAGGCAAACAAGCTGTAATATTCCCCCATTCGTTCGACCTCTATACGCCCCTGCATATAATCGACGAGGTCTTTTTCAAACCCGTCCACCTCTGTCTTTTTCACGGCAACCGTGAACAGCACCTTCGCGCCGTAGTCGGAGGAGAGCACCGTGCAGGGATGGTTTGAAAAGTATTTCTGCACGCTGTCAATGCCCGTATAGTCCACCTCGATGGCAAGCTCGATACACATTTCGAGGCTACGGATATCCGCCGCCGCAAGGTTTTCCGCCGCCGACGAAGAATACGCCCGCACGAGGCCGCCTGCGCCCAGCTTAATCCCGCCAAAATACCGCACCACCGCCACGGCGGTTTCAAACAGTTTCTTGTTTTTCAGGACGTCTAAAATGGGAACGCCAGCCGTACCCTGCGGCTCGCCGTCGTCGGAAAAGCGTTGCAAATTGCCGATTTTATCGGCAACGAACGCAAAGCAACAATGGGTCGCAAAGGGATGCGCCGCGCGGATTTCTGCGATAAACGCCCGCGCCTCTTCCTCACTTTCCACGTGTTGCGAATAGGTAAGAAATCGGGATTTTTCGATGACTTTTTCCGTTTCTGTCCGTCCGTAAACGGTTAAAATAGCTTTTTCCATACCACCTATTACGAAAAAAGGGCAGGGAGTCCCTGCCGCTTTTTTATTTCACCAAAATTTTAACGTGCACCTTTTTGCCTTTGTGCAGAACGAATTCTGCATTAGGCACGGGCATATTCACGTCGGACACCTTGTTTTCGTCCACGGAAACGCCGCCCTGTTCAATCAAACGGCGCGCTTCGCCCTTGGATTTTGCAATCCCAGCCGCCACCATTACGTCCACGACCGTAGCAACGCCCGAAACCTCTTTCGTCAAAAGCTCCGCATCGCCGCCGCCGAACGCCGCTTTCGCTTGGCTTTCCGCAAGCTTCGCCGCCTCTTCGCCGTGCACCTCTTTGGTCAGCTCGAACGCCAAGACTTCCTTTGCCTTGTTGATACGCTCGTCACGGTGCGCGCAAAGCTCCTTAATCTGTTCCACAGGCAGGAAGGTGAGCAGCATCATGCACTTCTCAACGTCCTCGTCTGCGGTATTGCGCCAGTATTGATAGAACTCGTACGGGGTCGTCTTGTTTTCGTCCAGCCAAACTGCGCCCTTTGCAGTCTTGCCCATCTTCTTGCCGTCCGAGGTCGTCAAAAGCGTGAAGGTCATCGCAAACGCAGGCTTTTGTTCCTTGACACGGATGAGGTTTGCGCCGGCAAGGATATTGCTCCACTGGTCGTCGCCGCCAAGCTCTAACGAGCAGTTGTAGTTTTGGTGCAGGTACAAGAAGTCGTACGCCTGCATCAGCATGTAGTTGAATTCAAGGAAGGAAAGCCCTCTCTCCAAACGCTGTTTAAAGCATTCCGCCGACAACATTCTGTTGACGGAGAAGTGCGCGCCGATTTCACGCAGGAAGTCCACGTAGTTTAACCCAAGCAACCAGTCGCCGTTGTCCAGGATGATCGCCGCATTTTCGCCCTCAAAGCTGATGAACTTCGACATCTGCTTTTTGAAACATTCGACGTTGTGGCGGATCGTTTCCTTGGTCATCATGCTACGCATATCCGTTCTGCCGGAGGGGTCGCCGACCATTGCCGTACCGCCGCCGATGAGGATGATGGGCTTGTGCCCAGCCTGCTGCATGTGGTGCATCGCAATCAGCTGCATAAAGTGCCCAACGTGCAGGGAATCTGCCGTGGGATCGAAACCGATATAGAAAGGTACGCTCTCTTTTCCAAGCTTTTCATACAGCTCTTCTTCATACACCGTCTGTTTGATAAAGCCACGTTCTCTCAGCGTATCCATTACGTTTTTTGCCATAATAATTTCTCCTTGTTGTTAAAGACTTGTTAAAGCCTTGCTTTAATATACTATATTTTGTCCATTTTGTCAAGCGTTTGAGAGTAATTATTTGACAGCAAAAACTTGACAAACGCCCGCCTGTATCATATAATATCCCCAAAGGTAGGTGCGAAATGAAACTGAAAATCATCTTGGATATGTTATTTGAGCTGTTGCAAAAAAGAAAATTGAGCGCCGCTTATTTTTGTAAAAAATACAAGCTCTCCTCGCGCACGGTGTACCGATACATCGAGGCGTTAAAAACTGCCGTTCCTTTGGAAATCACCCGAGGTCGAAACGGTGGTATCGCCCTGCCCGACCAGTACCGCTTACCCGTCAATTTCATGACGAACGAGGAATATCTTGCGGCGATGGACGGGCTGGAAATCGCCTATTGTCACCAACCCGAAGAACGGTTTTTACAGGCACGAGAAAAGCTCGCCGCCGAATATAAACCGACGGAAGACGAACTGCTTGAACTTGCCGAAGACGAAGACCCCGACAGCGTTTTGCTCCCCTTATTGTAATACACAACGAATATACCGCCTATGACATGGATATAATATGATATTAGGCGGTATTTTTTTATGAAAAAAATTGTATTTACGGGCGGCGGCAGCGCAGGGCACGTCCTGCCAAACGTTGCCATCATCGAGGCATTACAACAAACGGGCGCATACGACCTATATTATTTCGGAACAAACGGTATCGAACGGAATATCATCGCGCCGTTAAAGCTCCCCTATTTTTGCTTTGATACCCCCAAGCTTAAACGAGGGGGTAGCCTTGGCGCGATAAAAAACAACCTCGCCATTCCCGTCCGCTTGCTTGCCGCCGTCAGGAAGGTAAAAAAAGCGCTGAAAGAAATCCGTCCCGACCTCGTATTTTCGAAGGGCGGCTACGTTTCTCTGCCCGTTGTGCTTGCCGCATCGGGGCTGAAAATTCCCTGCATCTCACACGAGAGCGACTTAAGCCCTGGACTTGCCAACCGCCTGATGCAAAGACGGTGCAAGCAGGTCCTTACCGCCTTCCCAGAAACGGCAGAGAAATTTCGAAACGGGCGATACTGCGGACAGCCGCTACGCAGTAGCTTGTTCGGGCGAAACCCCGCCGAGGCAAGAAAAATTTGGGCGGAAAACACACAGAAAACAGTCCTTTTAATCTTCGGTGGAGGCAGTGGTAGCGCCGCCTTAAACGAGGCGGTACGAAAACACGCCCCTACCCTTTGCAAGCAGTACTATCTCATTCACGTCTGTGGCAGGGGCAATACAGTGGAAAGCAACCTAAAAAACTATCGGCAGGTGGAATTCATCGAAGACATGGGTGGGGTTTACGCCGCCGCTGACCTCATCATATCACGTTCTGGCGCAGGGGCGGTATTCGAGACAATTGCCCTCAAAAAGCCCGCCCTCTTTGTCCCCTTAGAGGGGCAAACGAGGGGGGATCAAAAGGAGAACGCGGCGTACTTTTTACACCGTGGGCTCTGCCACGTCTTGCCCCAAAATCAGCTTGACCGCCTTCCTGAAAAGATAGAGGAAACGCTACACGATACGGCGCTGTACGAGGCGCTGTTGCGCGCCCCCTATCAATCGGGAACGACCGCCGCCGCGCAAGCCATAAAAGGCTGTTTATTCCAAAAATGAAACCGACCTACGACCTGCCTAAATACCCTGCCAAAAAACGCCGAGTACGGCGCGGAAAACGGTTGCTTGCAATCTTGCTTTCCATTCTCGCCGTCGTCTTAATCCTCTTTTTCTACTTTCAAAGGAACGTACGACGGGTGCTCATCTCGATTAGCGAGGCGACCATGCGCGCATCGACGACGGTCGCCGTCAACGATGCGGTGTATTACACACTTTCAGACGATTTACGCTACGAGGATTTGGTGTACGTAGAGAGGGATGCGACGGGCAACATCGTTGCCGTATCGGCAAACGCCCTAAAAATCAACAAGATTGCACGCGACACGGCGTCCATTTCGCAATCCAACCTCAAGAGCCTCAGCCTCAACGGCATCCCCATCCCCTTGGGGGCGTTGACGGGGATAGAGGCGTTTGCTGGCTTAGGACCGCCTATCCCATTTCGGATCATTCCCGTCAGCTCCGTTTCCTGCGACTTTACCTCAGCGTTCGAGAGCGTGGGTATCAACCAAACCAAGCACAGCATCTACCTAAACGTGATTGCGGACATCAGCATCGTCATGCCCTCGCGCACGGAAAATTTCGCCGTGGTCACGGAGATTTTGGTGGGAGAGTTCGTCATCGTCGGCAAAGTCCCCGACACCTTTTTACAGACGGACATTTTCGGCAACAAACTGCCCCTGTAAATCACAAACAAAGTTTTGAAACGATAAAAAAGAGCCTAAAAGGCTCTTTTAATTCTTCTTCGTTTTGGCTTTAAACAAGAACGCCATGATTAGCGAGAAAATAATGGCGGCGGAAATGCCTGCCGCCGCGGCGGCAAACGAGCCCGTCACTGCGCCAAACCAACCCTGCTCTGCCCCTTTCATTGCTCCGTTTGCCAAAAGGTAGCCGAAACCGCTAATCGGTACGGTTGCGCCCGCGCCCGCAAAATCCACCAGCGGTTGGTACAAGCCCAAGCCCTGCAACACCACACCGATGACCAGAAACATTACCAAAATCTTCCCTGCCGTCAGGTCGGTAAAATTGATGACCACCTGCGCAACTGCGCATATCAAGCCCCCTACGACAAACGCTTTTACAAAACCTAAAAGCAGCTCTAACAGTTCTGCATACATACCACTTTCCTCCACACACAGTATGCAAAAAGGAACGCCCTTTTATGCGTTCCCCAAAGCATTTAACTATTCTTCTCTTTCGATACTCACGGCGTGGCAGATGCAGGGGATACTCTCCCCTTGGCCGCTTGATACGGTGGAAAGGAGCGCACCCGTCGCCGCAAGCAATACCCTACGCAACTCCCCCCGTTTCAACTTTTCGTAAAGGTAGGCGTTGAACACGACGGCAGAACACCCTGCGCCGCTGCCGCCTTGAAATTCGTCCTCGACGACGTTGTAGATAATTTCGCCGCAATCGACGTGGTTTTTCTCAATATCCACTCCCTTTTCCCACAGAAGGTCTTTGAGTAAACGGCTACCCAGCGCCCCCAAATCCCCCGTCACGATGAGGTCGTAATACTCTGCCTCTCTACCCGTGTCCTGCAGATGGGTCAAAATGGTATCTGCCGCCGCAGGCGCCATTGCCGCGCCCATGTTATTGACGTCTGTGATGCCGTAATCGACCACTCTGCCAAAGGTCGCGCCCGTGATTGCAATCGGGGACTTTTTCACGCCTTCCCCCTGACCGCCTTCAATCACAGCCGCCCCTGCCCCCGTCACCGTCCATTGCGCTTGCGGAGGGCGGGTATTGCCCAGTTCCAAGGGGTATCGGTACTGACGCTCTGCCGAGGAAAAGTGGCTGCCCGTCGCCGCCACCGCCCGACGGATATAGCCGCCGTCCACCAAAGTGGCGGCAACCGCCATACTCTCCGCCATGGTTGCGCACGCGCTGTACACGCCTAAAAAGGGAAAGTCAAAATCTCTTGCCGTAAAGGATGCTGAGATGATTTGGTTCAGCAAATCCCCCGACACCAACATGTCGATATCATCCTCGGTAAGGTCGCCGTTTTCAATCGCCTTGCGCACGGCAAAGGTCAGCATTTTACATTCCGCCTTTTCGTAAGTGTCCTCCCCAAAGGTATCGTCGGAGAGCGCTTTATCCACGAAATTACCCACCACACCCGCGCACTCCTTCGGGCCTGCAATCGTGCCCGTTGCGATAATCCTCGGCTTGTTTTGAAATTGTACCGTATGCCCTTTCATCGCTTACAGTATCGCCAAAAGCGGGCTTTCTTATACAAAAAAAATCACGCCAAACGGCGTGATTTCTTCACGTTAATAATTCTTATAATAAGGCGTTGATTAACCAGTACAGAAGAGGAATGGTCGCAACGCACAAAATGGTCGTACCCAGCGTGAACGCAACTGCGTTTTCCGTATCGCCGTTATAGTGATCGGAGAAAGCAGAGGCAAGCCCTGCGGTCGGCGTACCGATGGCGATAAACACACCCACAATCATATCAAAGCCGAAGAGGCTACCCCCGAAGATTGCTCTGCAAGCGAACAAAATACCAACGATGACCATGGGGAATACCACCAACTTTAACGCGGATACGTAGTAGGTCTTCCAGGACTTGAACAGGTTCAGGAACTTTACGCCGCCCATCTTCATACCCAAAATCATCATGGAAATGGGAACAACCAAGCCGTTGAGGTAGCCGATAAAGTCGGTGACAGGCTTCAAATCCGTATTGCCCTTCATGCCCAGCAGGTTGCAGATAACGCCGACGATAAAGCCGATCAACACGGGGTTGAGCACAGCCTTTTTCCAGCTCATCAATTTCTTATCGCCCGATACGAGGTAAATACCCAGCGTATACATCAAGATGTTCGTGATGATGTTGATGATAACCACCACCATATAAAGGTTGGGGTAGTTAGCAAACACCGCCTCCGCAAGAGGCAAGCCGATGAACCCGTTGTTGGAGAACACCGAACAAAAGCGCATCATCCCACGCGTTTTTTCTTCGCGCTCCATCGCCGTTGCAGGCTTGGAAACGAAGAACATCGCCAACGTAAAGCCTACGCCAACCGCCGCCGCAATCCCCATTACCGCCCACAGCTCAGGCTTGGAAAAATCCACCTTGTGGATCGTGCTGTTGATAATCATGAACGGCATACCGACGTACATCAAAATCTTGGAAAGCGCGCCCGATTGTTCGTGGCTGAGCACCTTCGTCTTGACCAGCAAGAAGCCGGGTATCGCCAACGCAACGAACACCAGCACGTTTTTAATCATTTCGAATAAAGCATCCATTTTCTTACACTCCTATACCGTTTCGACACGCGAAACGCTTTGTCTAAATTTATAACAAGACATATTATATCATACTTATAAAAAAAAGTACACGAAATTACCCTACCTTTTGGCAATTTCGTGTAGATTTTTTTGCTGATATCAGCGTCACCGCCCGCGACCGCACGCTTACAATAATAAATATAATAGCCCCACAATCGTCCCCGACAGCACGCCAAAGACGATAATCGGCCCTGCGACGATGAACATCTTTGCCGCCATGCCGTAGACATAACCTTCCGTCTTGAACTCCATCGCAGGGGAACACACGCTGTTGGCAAAGCCGGTAATCGGCACGATAGAGCCCGCCCCTGCGTGCTTGCCGATCCGATCGTACACCCCCAACCCCGTCAGCAGCGTGCCGAGGAAGATGAGTACCATACTCACCGCGCCCGACAGCTCGTCCCCCGACAGTCCAAGCAGCTGTTCAAACATCACGCGCAGGAACTGCCCGACGGTGCAGATGAGCCCGCCAACCAAAAAGGCGCGCAGACAGTTTTTGAAATGCTTTGTCGGTGGGTCAAAGGAATGGACGTAGTCGATATAGTTTTTGTTAAAGTTTTCGTTGTCCTTACCCGTCATCTTCCCTCCTCCCCCGTACGCCGAGCAGGAAAGCAGGTTTCCCTCTCAGACAAGTTTTTCGTGGTATCTCGTTCTACGATTCGTTTCATACCGTTAGTATTGTAGAAACGGACGGAAATTATACGCAAAAAGCGCCGTGCATTTTCGCACGGCGCATAGGCGTTAAAATTCTGCTTTCGTTGTGTAGATGTTAAAATTCCGTTTTTGTTTCGCGGGCAAACAGCTGTTGCATCAGCTTATCGCAACGCTGACGGTAACTGCCGTCCTCTTCCGCATAGCAAAGCTGGTACACCGCGTTGGTCAAAGGCAATTCCACCCCATACTTTTCGCCCAGCTTTTTCATCGCCGCGCTGGTGGGTACGCCTTCGGCAAGCTTGGCAAATTTTTCGCCCTTGACAATCATCTCGCCATAGCCACGGTTGTGCGAATAGGGGCTGAACAAAGTCGCCTCGTAGTCGCCAAGGTGCGCCAGCCCGTAGGCAGACAGCTCGTTGCCGCCCATCGCCTTAATCAGCCTTGCCACTTCTCTTGCGCCGCGAGCCATCAACGCGCCCTTCAGCGCTCCGTAGCCACAGCCGTCCAAAACGCCTGCCACGATGCCCATGACGTTCTTCGCCGCCGCACCGATTTCCGTGCCGATTAAGTCCGAACCGTAATAGAAACGAATGAGGTCACTGCGGAAAGTGTCCGCCAAACGGCGCTTTAATTCGTCGTTTGCAGAGTCGATAACCATACAGTTAGGAATCCCCTGCGTAAATGCTTGGATATGACCGGGCCCCACCCAAACGGCCACGTTATCGGGGGAAACGCCGCTTTCTACCACTACCTCAGACAGACGGCAACCGGTGGAAATTTCAATCCCCTTCATGCAGAGCACGAAGATTTTATCCTTGCCGCCGCACGCCAAAATCTTTTCCATAAAACCACGCAAGCCCTGCGAGGAAATGGAAATGATAATCACCTCTGCATGGTCCACTGCTTCCTGCAAATCGCAGGTCAGGCAGATACGCTGGTCCAGTTGTACGTATTCATTCTTACCCGTGTCACGCAAAACCTGATAGGAATAATCATCCTCAGGCCCCCAAGAATACACGTCGTTGCCGTGGTTTGCCAAATACCAAGCGATAAACGAGCCCCAACGCCCGCAACCAAGTACCGATATTTTCATATTTTTCTCTCCTACAACTGATTTCTCTCTACGAACGCCCTCGTCAAGGTGATATCGTCCGTGTATTCGATTTCCGAGCCGACGGGAATCCCGTGCGCCAAGCGGCTGACGGTAATCCCAAGCGGCTTAATCAGCCTTGCCAGATACATCGCCGTCGCGTCCCCGGAAACGTCGGGGTTGGTGGCAACGATGACTTCCTTGACGTCGTGTTCATTCAAGCGCGCCAGCAACTCGCGAATGCGAATATCGTTCGGGCCCACCCCTGCCATCGGGTCAATCGTACCGTGCAGGACGTGGTACACGCCCTTGAATTCGTGCAATTTTTCAATCGCCGCAACGTCGCGAGGCTCCTTCACCACGCAAATCACGCTATGGTCGCGCGTCTTGCACACGCCGCAAACGTCCTGTTCGGTAAAGTTTCCGCACACCGAACAATAGCGCACCTTCCGCTTGACACCCAAAATCGCCTCGGCAAATTCCTTCGCCTCAGATTCCGTCATATCAATCACCTTGTAGGCGTAGCGTTGCGCCGTCTTTTTGCCCACCCCCGGCAACTTGGAAAATTCATTGACCAGTTTGCCGATGGATTCAATCATGATTTCCATAGCTTACAGCAAGCCTCCTAAGCCACCAACGTTGCCGAACTTACCCATTTTTTCCTCATAGACCTTATCTGCCTTTGCATAGCCGTCGTTGATCGCCGCCATAATCAAGTCTTCCAACAGCTCGATATCCTCAGGGTCAACCACACTCTCATCCAGCTCGATACCGTTGATGATTTTCTTTGCGTTCATATAGACCACGACTGCCTCGTTTGCCGCCGTGCCAACGACTTCCCAATCATCCAAAAGCTCTGCCGTCTTCTCCATTTCCTCTTGCATTTTCTTTGCCTGCTGCATCAAGCCCTGCATACCGCTGTTGCCGCCTCTAAATCCTGCCGCCATATTTATTTCTCCTTATTTGATTTCTATTTTCGTGGAAGGAAAACTCTCCTTCAATGCCTCTAAGCCCTTGGTAAAGGTGTCCGCTTTTCGAGATTTCAAGCGCAAAGCAAACGCGCCCTCCTCTATCCCGATTGCCGCAAACGCCTGACACACGAGGGCGTAGTGTTCTTCCTTTTTAATCGAGTTGTACATCGTTTCGCTCTCGGTCGAAAGCACCAAAACGCCGTCCTCGTATGCCGCATCCAAGTCCATACAAATGGTAAACAATACACCGTTTCTGCCCGTCTTTCTCAGCGAGCGCAAGAACAGCCCAAAGGTCGCCTTCGCATCCCCCGTCGGCGCTTTTTGGACGGGTTTTTCCACGACGGGTTTTTGCACCGCAGCAGGTTTCACCCCTGCAACGGGCTGAGCCACTTTTTCCAGCTCAGCAAAGCTGGGCGCATCGTCAAAAGCAGTCGGTTGGTCGTATACGGGAGGTTCGTCATAGATAGGCGGCTCGTCGTAAACAGGCGCATCTACCACCGCAACCTTCTCCTGCGGTTTCGCCTTCGCCTTGGACACGGGTGCCTCTTTTTCCTCATTAACCGCTACTTTTACACCATTTTTCACGGCGTTCTCCAACATTTCAATGCGGGACAACAACGCCTCGGTATCCGTTTCCGTCTGAGGCATGCTTGCTTTCAGCAGCGCTGCCTCAAAAATCACCCTCGGCAGGGTGGAATATTTCAGTTCACTCTCCGCCTTCGCAAAGATTTCCGTCGCGCGGAGCAGAGTATACGGCGCGGCGCTCTTCGCCACCGCCGTCAAAGCCGTAAAATCGCCTTCAGGCATAGAGAGCAATTCTTTTGCCCCCCTGCACGATTTCGCAATTGCGCACTCGTTTAAAAATTGCAGGACGTCCGAGGTCAGCATACCGACACTCTTGCCTGCGGCAAGGAAGCGTTCTGCCACTTCCAGCGCGCTTCCCGTATCCCCCTGCAGCATAGCGCCACAAAGAGAACAAATACTGTCAAAATCTGCGCCGCCAAGCACCTCCATCACGTCCGCATAGGTCAGCTTGCCCTCGGTGTACGCCGCGCAAGTGTCTGCAATCGACAGCATATCACGCACACTGCCTGCGCCTGCGCGCGCAATTGCCGCAATTGCCTCTGCCTCGTATTTTTTACCAATACTGTCAAAGACGTGGCGAAGTCTTTCTTCCAAATCCGCCTGCGGTATCAGCTTGAAATCAAAGCGCATACAACGCGACAAAATGGTGGGCGGAATTTTATGCGCTTCCGTCGTCGCCAAGATAAATACCGCGTGATGAGGGGGCTCTTCCAACGTCTTCAAGAGGGCGTTGAACGCCTGCATGGACAACATGTGTACCTCGTCGACGATATACACCTTGTATTTCCCTGCGACGGGAGGATATTGCACCTTTTCACGCAGATCACGCATCTCGTCTACGCCGTTGTTGGACGCCGCGTCAATCTCGTTGATGTCCAAGTTTTCAGGACGAGAGAGCGCCTGACAAACCGCGCACTTCCCACAAGGCGACCCGCCTATGGGGTGCTCGCAGTTGATTGCCTGCGCAAAAATTTTCGCAACGCTCGTTTTCCCCGTTCCTCTCGGACCGCAGAAAAGATAAGCGTGCCCTACCCGTCCGCTTTCGATTTGGTTTTTGAGTACCTTTACGATATGTTCTTGCCGTACGACGTCGTCCAAAGTCCTTGGACGGAACGTACGATATAATGCCAAATGAGCCATAATTTCTCCTTTGTTCTGTATCAAGCCTTCGTTGCCCTATATAATCGCCTGCAGCTTTTTCTTACTGCGTTGCAGGGCGTTATCCACGCTCTTTTCGTTCTTTTTCGTAATCTTGCAAATCTCCGCCGTGCTCAAACCCTTCATATACAGCATCAGCACACGGAATTCAAGGTCTGAAAGCACCTCGTTCATACGGCGGAAGAATTCCTCGCCGTTTTCTCTGTCGATCATCTCCTCTAAGGGGTCGTGTACGGAGAGGCGCACGTCCGCATCCAGCAGCGAAACGTAGTTGTTCAAGGGGCGATTTTTCTCCCGACCCGATGCCTTTACCGCATCCAAAATACGCCGCGTGACACAGAGGTACGCAAAGCTTTTAAATCGCATCTCCCCTGCTTTATAGTCCCCGACGGCAGAATACAACCCGATCATCCCCTCTTGCACGAGGTCGTCGGTATCGCCGCCAAAGAGGAAATACCCACGCGCAATCCCACGCACCATACCTGCATAGCGCAGTAGTAGCGTTTCCATCGCGTGCGGCTGGTCCGCCCGTGCGGCAAGCACCAGCTCCTCATCGGACACCTGCCCTATTCCGTTTTGCTTTTCGTCCATGTTTGCCATCGTTTATAAGCGTTTGCGCACTACCTCGTACGCCGCAATTCCCAGCGCCACCGAGGCGTTGAGAGAGTTTACTCTTCCCTGCAAGGGAAGGGATAAGATTTTATCGCATTTTTCCTTCGTCAAGCGCTTGACACCGCTGTCCTCGCCGCCAACCACCAAAGCCACGTTGCCCGACAAATCCTCGGCGTAGATATCCTCGCCGCCTGCCTCTAAGGCATAGACCCAGTAGCCGCTCTTTTGCAGTTTTTCCACCGCCTGGTTGAGGTTGGCAACGCGGGCAACCTTCATATGCTCTGCCGCGCCTGCCGAAATACGGATAACACTCTCGTTTACGGGCGCACAGCCTGCCTTGGGAATGACCACGCCGTCTGCGCCTGCGCACTCTGCCACACGCAGAATACTGCCAAGGTTATGCACGTCTTCAATCCCGTCGCAAAGGACGACAAAGCCACCCTTCTCGCTCTTTTTGCCCTCGATAATGTCGTCAAGGTCGTAGTATTCGTAATCGGTCGTAAAGGCAATTACCCCTTGGTGTCTGCCCGTTTCGCTCTCCTTTTCCAGCACGCGCTTGTCCACGAACTGCACGCGAATGTTGCGCTTGCGCGCCTCCGCGAAGACAATCCCCAGCGAGCCCTGCGGCGAACCGCCCGATTTTTCCATCAAAATTTTATCAACGTTTTTACCCGTTTTTAACAGTTCAATGACTGCGTTTCTACCTTCCGTCTTCATCGTACTTCTCCTTCGTTCTCAATGGCTCGGCTTGTATACCGTCGAAAGTTTTATCCCTTGAAACAGCGTTTCGTCTGCCAAAGCAAACAGCTCGTCCAGCCTTGCCGTCTGCCCCGTCAAGTGCAGGTAGCCTACCACCGCTTCAAAGCCAGTCGAACGGTTGTATGCCGCCGCCGAGGCGTTCTTGCTCTTGGTGGCTTTCTTGGCGTTTCTGCCACGCTTGTAAATCTCCATTTCCGTTTCGGTAAAGGTCGGCTCTATCGTCGCCAAAAAGGCGCTCTGCCCTTCTGCGGAAACAATCTTCGACGCCGCGCGCTGAAAATCCGCCGCACTGCCGCCGCCCGACAACGCCAGCCGTTTTCGCACGTACAGCGAATACACCGCATCGCCCACGAAAGCGAGCACGACGGGATTTAATTGTCTTGCTTCCGCCTCCGTAATCACGGTATTCAACCCCAACATCGTCCATTCCTCCGTTGTATTCGACCTAAAAAAGTACCCCTTTTTGTTCACATACACTTTCATTATAGCATAATGAAATGCGTTTGACAAGCATTTTAAAAAAGTTTATGCAGAGTTTTGCAAGGTTGCCAGCAATCCCGTGAGGATACTGGTTGCAATTTTTTCGCAAAAAGCAGGGGAATTTAATAGGGCATCGTCCTTGGGGTTGGACAAAAAACCACATTCCACGATGACGGACGGGGGCGCAAGCCGCAACATATAATAATCCCCTGCCGTTTCCTTGCGAGCCTTTACCCCTTCCTTTTGGTATAGGGTGTTGAATTCGGCTTGGATATTGCCTGCCAAACGGCACGCCCACTCGTTCTCCTTAGGGTAAAAGACCTGCCCACCCCTCGAAGCAGTGGACGGATAAAAGTTTTGGTGCACGGAGATGACACACAGCGGATTTGCCCTTTCGCAGACTTCCTTGCGCTTTTGCATATCCCGTTTTTTAAACCCAGGCGCAGTCGTGTCGTATAAGCCCCCTTCCGTCGTCCTCGTCATCACCACCAAAAAGCCTGCATCCGCAAGCTTTTCTTTGAGTAAAAAGGCTATCGCAAGGTTGATATCGCTCTCCTTGCGTTTGGTGCTTACCCCCACCACGCCGCCGTCAATCCCACCGTGCCCTGCATCAACGACGACGGAGAGCTTTGCCGCCTGCACGCTGACCGCCACGGGCGCGTTCAAAGCCCGCAAACAAAACGCAAACGCCAGACAATATCCAACCAAGAGCGTAATCACCACAAAAAAAGTCCGTTTTTTTATTCTCATACCATCATGGTATGCACGGCGGCGTAGCATTATGTTCTTTGCAGAGGCAAGCGCGACAAAGAGATGCGCCGGCTATACGATGAACGTGTTTCGACAAAAGCACCTTTCCTTTTGCCTTTTCTTTGATTTTTCCCTGCCAACAGCCATGGTAAACTGTGGCTATGAAAGTATTTTTAGGGATTGTATGGTTGTTTATATTCTTCGTGGCTTGCTTTGGCATCGTGCATTTGGTACGGGCGATTTTTATGCTATTTCGCAAAAAGCCAACTGCGCCGCCACCCGAAAAACCACCCCAAAAAGCACCTGAGCCTATCTACTATATCGTGGAGAAAAAAAGCCGTCGAAAAAACAGCTATTCAGAACCCCGAAAAATCAACTTTGATTGACAAAAAAAGCACCCCAAAGGGGTGCTTTTTGTTTTCGTATTTTCGTTTAGTCTTCGTCCACGTATTTTTCCATATTCTCGCCGTCCGACCAAAGGCGCTCCAAATGATAGAACAAACGGGTGTCGTCGTTGAAGATATGCACGATGACGTCGCCGTAGTCGATGACCCCCCATCTGCCGTCGCGTACGCCCTCGGCGCGGGTGGGCTCGATGCCCAAATCCTTTTCGACAAGCTCCTCTACTCTCTCGCCCATCGCCTTGATTTGTGCCGCACTGCCTGCGCTGGCGATGACGAAATAATCGCAAAGCGCCGTGCGTTCACGCACGTACAGCATCACAATATCTCTGCCTCTCTTTTCCGACAACGCTTTACAAGCGGTAAGCGCCAACTTTCTGCTATCCGTCATTTCCATATTCATTCTCCTTTTTGTTCTTTTTCACAATATTGCAACGCCGCCACCGTCTTTTGGTAGACGGGTTGCCCCGATGCCTCTAAATATTCCACGGTTTCCTTCAAGGATTGCAATAGACATTTATCTATATCCTCCCAAAACAGCCGCCGCAACCGTTCTACGCCCGCATACGACCTGCCTTCTTCGACCAAGTCCGCAAGGAATACCAGCTTGTCAAGCAAAGACATATTCTCTTTGCCACTGGTATGGCAAGCAACCGCCGACAGCACTTCCTCGTCCGTCACGCCCAACGCCGTCCTCGCGACGTATTCCCCTGCGTACTGATGCATCACCGCAGGCGGACAATCGTTTGGCGCAACAAACCCTTTAAGTAGCGGGTCGTCCATGCTTAGGTTTTTCGCACAATCGTGCAAAAGGCACGCCTGCACCGCCTTTTTTTCCAAGATCGGCAAGCCCGCCGCACGCTCCGCCGCAAGCTTTGCTACACGCAGGGTATGCGCCTGCCGACCCGGCTTTTGCAGGGCAAGCGCCTCTGCGCCACCCTTGACCTTATACAGTCCGTTCGCACGGATATATTCGGCGCAATTTTCAGCCGTATAGGGGCTTATATCAAACCCTGCCCCCGCCAAAACACGAATTTGGGTGGAAGAAACGTCCTTTCCCTCGTAGGAGAGCACAATGAAATTTTTTCCAAAACGACCGTAAAAATCCGCTTGTTCACGGGTCGCCCAGTCCTCGTCTTCCGCACGGGCGCAGACCGCCAAAGTACAGTTTCCTAAAATCTCTTCGGGATTTTTCCAGTACGGGAAATTCCGCAACATATCCGTACCCACCAAGAGGTAGAATTCCGCCTCAGGGTACAGACCCTTAAAATGGCGCAAGGTTAGGTAGGTATAGCTTGTCCCACCCGATAAAATCTCATAATCGCTGACGAAAATTTTCTCCTCGCTTGCAAACGCCAGACGGCACAATTCCAACCGCTGTTCGTCCGAGGTCAGCTTGCGCCAAGGCTTATGCGGAGGGTTCGCCGCAGGGATGACCAACAGCTTATCAAGGCCAAGGTCGTCTATCGCCTGCTTTGCCAGCGAAATATGCTCGTTGTGAATGGGGTCGAACGACCCGCCAAAGATGCCTATACGCATACGCAAAGCCCTCTGTCCTTTTTCGATATCGTCTTAGAGGGATAAAACACCCCTTACAATCCTATTATATATCATTTTTTTTGTTTTTTCAAGTTTACACCGTCATTTTTTTGGCAAAAAAAGAGAGAAAGGAGAATTTTATGAAAAAACTCGCCTATTTTTCCGACCTCGCCTTTGCGTTCACCGCCGCATTTTTGCCCTGTCTATGCTATCTTCGCTACCGCCAAGTCCCACTGCTTTGGTCTGCTATCGTCAGTCTTCTATTTGGCGTGGGTGTAAGTATGCTCACTTGGTCATACCTCAAAAAAAAGCACGCAGTTACCGTATGGAAAGCAGACGAAAAACGGCAGATGGAGCAGCTAACACTCCACCTCACCCTGCTCTCTCCCAAGGAAAAATACGAATTTCTTGCCGAAAACGCACCCGTCCTCATCGGGGAAGAACTGAACGAAAAAGAGCCGTCCTTACCCCAGCCGTTTTTCTACACGGACAGCCAAGTCGTCGATTGCCGCTTCACCCTCTCTCCGCTGACCGCAGACGAATTATCACCCCTGCTTTCCTTGGGCGAAAACCGCGCCCTCGTGCTCCTTTGCAACCAGCTGGATAAAACGGCGGAAAGGTTGTCTGCCGCCCTCTCAATGAAGGTACTTACCCTGCCTACAATCTACCTAAAATTAAAGGAAAACGAACGGCTACCTGAAAGGTACAAGGGGGAAGAGGCGTTCCAAAAAAAGAAAAAACGTCGGTTTTCTTTATGGATGCAAAAAAGCAACGCAAAGCCCTTTTTAACCGGGGGCGCGTTGCTTCTTCTCTCCTCACTGTTTTCGCCGTTTCCTTATTATTATCTCGTCGTTGGATTTGCGATGGTGGCGACGTCCGCCGCCGTGCGTATCTTTGGAAAGTAGGCTCAGCGCAACGCTAAAAACGCCTTTCCAAGATACCCTACGATGTCGCTTGCCGTCAGGGAATATTCCCCGATGTCTGCGGTGGCAATTTCAGCCGCCTTTCCGCACAGATACGCCGCGCACACCGCCCCGTCAAAGCCGTTCAATGCCGAGGCGCAAAGCCCTGCTATCACCCCCGACAGCACGTCGCCGCTACCCCCTTTGGCTTGACCAGCCGTACCGCTGGTACTAATCAGGGTACGCTTGCCGTCCGTCAAAATGGTCGCCGCGCCCTTCAAAAGCACCGTCACGTTCCACGTTTTCGCATACTCCTGCGCCAAGGACAAGGCGTTTTCCACCACCTCTTCGCACGGTCTGTCGATGAGGCGGGCAAACTCTCTGGGGTGGGGCGTGAGTACCACCTCACAGCTTGCATTTTTGAGCAGCCACGATAAGCTATCCTTGCGGTACGCCGCCAAAGAATTTAAGGCATCCGCATCCAAAATCAGCGTTCCCTCGTGGTGGGAAAGCAGATATTCTGCCCCCTTAGCAACGTCTTCGGAGACGTCCATGCCCATACCGTACGCCACCGCACCCTTAGGGATTTCCGCTAATATTTCTTCGTTATACGCGTACCTGCCCCCGTCGTTTGTTGTTTTTAACAATGCTTCGGGGATTTTTAACGCAAACAGCGGATAGAGCGCGCTCGGCAAACACAAGGTCGTATATCCTGCGCCGCTGCGCACCGCCGCCACCGCAGACAGATACGCCGCGCCCGTGTACCTTTCACTGCCGGCGATAATCGTCGCTTTGCCATAATTGCCCTTGTGTGAATTGCGTTTTCTACGAGGGATATGCTGGGCAACCTCTTGTTCTTCTACCAGCCTTGCATAGCCGTGCCCTTCCGCATCGAAGGAAGGCAACACAATCCCGATGTCCGCGCGCACGATTTCTCCTGCATAATCCAGGCCGTCCGCAAGCACCGCCCCCGCCTTAATCTCCCCAAGGCACAGGGTGCAATCAGCGTCCACAGCCTCGCCCTTGGCAAGACCGCTGTTGCCGCAAACACCCGAGGGGATATCGGCAGACAGCACCTTTGCACCCCGCTTTTTTAAGGTATTGATTTTGCGGATTGCCGCCGCCGTGCGCTCATCCTCGCGATAGCGATACCCCGTCCCAAAGAGACAATCCACGACCAGGGCGTATTCCCCGTCAGGGATTTGGTCGAACACTTTGCCGTTGTTCAGCATAAATTCAGATAAGGTAATTGCGCATTCGTGCGTGCGTTTTTCTGCAAAGAAAACGGCGTCCACCTCTCTGCCTGCGGCAAGCAATAATCTGCCGCACACAAAGCCGTCGCCGCCGTTGTTTCCACCGCCGCACACGATTAAAATTCTGCCCGTTGGCGCAAGCCGTTCCGCCTCTTTTTTTAAGGCAGAGCCCGCCCTCTCCATCAACTCCAGCGTAGGCACACCCAAGCCCTGCACGGTAAAGGCATCCGCCTCACGCATCTGTTCGGTTGTCAATACGTATCTCATACCCTTTTCCGTCCTTTCGCCAGCGATATTTCGCCGTAGGCATACCTTTGCTTCTGCCCGTCCTTTTCAAGCAGTAGTTCTCCTCTTTCGCTAACCCCGATAAGGGTCGCCGAAAACGTTTCTTCTCCCAGGCAGAAGACGACCTCTTGCCCCAAAAACGCCAGCCTTTCCGCATATTCCACAAAGGCAAAGGGCGCAAAGAAGTAGCCGAGCAATCTCTCCTCCACCTCTTTTACATCATAAGTTTCGCCCGTCTGCGCACGCATCGTAGTCGCAATCTCCTGCAATTCCTCGCCCAGAGTATTGTTGATATTCAGCCCGATGCCAAACAGCGTCGAGGCAATCCTATCCCCCTTGCATACGTTCTCCGTCAGCACGCCGCATATCTTTTTGCCGCCAACAAGCACGTCGTTCGCCCACTTGATTTTGGGCTGTAAGCCATAGCTTTCCAGCGTTTTACACACCGCCACCGCAGAGCGCGCCATCATCAAAAAGCCGTCCTGCGCCGCCACGCCCTCGTGAAAGAGCAAAATGGACAGCCAAAGCCCCCCTTCCTTGCTTTCAAACGAACGTCCCTTCGTGCCTTTACCGCCGCTTTGCGACCGCGCAACCGCCACGGCGTTCTCGCCAAGCGCGCGCTTTTCACGCAAAAAATCCTGCGTAGAGGGGATACTTTCAAACCGATATGTCTTATAATTCATCTCGTACCTGCCCCCATTTTATTCAAAATTCTCTATTTCCTGTAAACCCGACATCGCCGACTTTGCCACGTCGAAGGAAAAGCCCTTCGACAACAAATGTCTATACGCCTTTTGCAAGGTAGCCGTATCCGACGCCTTGCCGCGCAAATATTTTTCTAATATCGCCTTCGCCGCCTCTATCTGCATGTCTTCGTCCAGCCCCGAAAGCGCCGCCTCTGCCGCCTCGTCGGAAATGCCCTTCGCACGCAGTTCTCTTTGCAACAATCGTTCCCCCTTGCGCCCCGACTTCGCCGAAACGTACGCCTTAGCGTATTGCTCGTCGTTGACAAAATCATAGCCACGCAGTTTCTCTAAAACGTATTCAATCGTGGCAGGTAAATACCCTTTCTTTTGCAGATAATCACGCATCTCCTTTTCCGTCTTTTGGGTGGCAGAAAGGTGAGTGAGCGCCTTATCAAATGCGGTACGCTTTTCACTCTCCAACTGGATTTCGTTTAAAAACTCTTCCGAAACGCTCTGTCCGACCTTGAGGCGGTGTTTGACCGTCGTTTCCAGCGCCAGTCCACAATAAAACCGCCCGTCTACGTAAATCGAGCAACGGGCTTTGTCTTTGACTTGGGGGGTGATGGCGGTAATTTCCACTTGGCGTTCTCCTTTTTTGCACTCTGCGGCACGTTTGGCTGTATTATTCTAACACAACGACCGCCGTTTGTCAATCGACTTTTTTGAGGAAGCCGAAAAGATACGGGAAAATTTTTTTATTTTTTATCGCTAAGGGGTTTACATTTTGTAAGAAAACTGCTACAATGATAGTAGAAAGACTAAGCTCTGTCACAGAGCCAAATACAAAACAAAGGCAGGTTTTACCTATGAGCGATAAAGTATACGTAGTGGATTTCGAGGGCTTCAAAGCCGAATTACCCATTCTCCCCCTTCCTTCGGGCATCAACATCGCCTTCTTCAACTTACACGGCGACAACGAGCTGACCGAACATTGCGCAAAGCTCCTTGCAAAGCATTTAGAGGACTGCGAAGTCGTACTGACCGCAGAATCGAAGGGCTTACAGTTGGCGCATTGCGTTTCCCGTGAGCTGGGACAGAGATATTACGCCGTAGCGCGCAAGAGCAAAAAGCTGTACGTGCAGGACGGCATCGAGGTTTCGATTGACGCTTCGATTACGACGGGCAAGGAACAAAAGCTGTACCTTTCCAAGCATGACGTCGAACTGTTGAAAGGCAAAAAGGTTGCCATCGTAGACGACGTAGTGTCTACGGGCGCATCCCTACTGGGGCTTGAGGCGTTGGTGGAAAAGGCTGGCGGTATCCTGCATAAAAAAGCCTTCGTTTTAGCAGAGGGCGACGCCGCAAAGCGTGAAGATATCATCTACCTTGGCGTAATCCCCCTTCTCTAATTGATAAAATGACAATTTGGCAAGCAACGGCAAAACCCTGCCGTTGCTTGTTTTTTTTCTGCAAAACACTTGCTTTTTAAACAGGTATGCGTTATAATAGCCTTGTATTATATATCGTGGGCGTGTATACACAAGCTTAGGCGCACACGACCGCCGCAGCGTACGATAGCGGCGAAGGGAGTTTTTCTATGGCAAAAAAAGGAAGATCGAACAACAGAAGCAACCAAAAAGCCCGTCGTAGAGAACGAGGCGAAGAAAAGCCGAAGAAAAAGAGCGGTATTCTCGGTAAGATTTTATGCTTACTCCTCGGCTTTATTATGGGTATCGTCGGCACCCTCGGCGGCATCGTTGGCTTAGGCTACTACGCCGTTGCGAAGGTACACATCAAGGATGCCGTCGGGACGGTAAACGACCTTGCCGGGCTGGAGATTGATTACACGCAATATATCAACGCACAGTACGGCGATTCCACCGTACTCGGTTTAGTGGAAACAATTGTTGGCACCGTCGGTCAGTTGCAGGACGGAACGGGCACCCTGAATACCCTGAACCAAATCTCGCCCATGGTCGGCAAGAGTGTACAGACGTTGATTGATTCTGCTACCGAATTCGGCATCACCATCGATTACAACGCGTTGATGTCTACCCCCTTCTCCACTCTTGGGGATTTTCTCGGCGAGACAGTCAAAAACACGAACGTCGCGCGCTTGATCGAAAAGACTACGAACAACCCCGTCGAGGGCGTCCTCGCAATAATTTGCTACGGTGAGCCCGGTGAGGATTACATAACCTTAGAAGACGGCACGATAAAGATGTTGGGTAACTCTACCCCTGCTACCATCGACACGCTGACCAACTCTGACCTGCTGAGCAAACGCTTGAACAATCTTACCTTTTACAGTCTGGTAGAAGCTATCGGCGACACCCAAACCAGCGACCCCATCAACCGCGCCCTCATCTACGGTGAGGAGAACGTGGATTTTGTGGTGAACGCAGACGGTTCGATTACGCCTTTGCCTAAGACCTATCAACTGAACGCAGACCCCGAAGCGATGACCTTCACCTCGCCTGACGGCGTAGAATTCACCAAAGTCGACGACAGCCTTTGGAAGGATGCAAACGAAAATATCATTCAACAGTGCGAGGATTGCGAAGGCACGCCTGAATATCAATACGAAGTATTCAACGCAAACGCAGAATTGATTTGCTCCTTAAAACTCCTTCGCGCAGACAGCAACTTACAGTACTACCAAGTATACGTTGACGACATAGCGCAAACACGCAAAGGTCCGTATATCTCCGAAGTGTTTGGTACAAACGCAAACCTCTTATCGATTATCGGCACGCTCCCCCTCGGCGATATTTTAAAGCTGACCGCGAACTCCGATTCTATCGTACTTGCCGTTGCTTACGGTGAAAAAGACGTTGACTACAGAATCGAAAACAACAAAATTATTCCTATTAATCCCCCGACCACCGTCAACGATCTAATGGGCGGCACAAACGGAACAGAGATCATCAAGGACATTCCTTTGGGAACTGCCCTCAATGTCAATTCCCCCCTTCAAGCTGACACAGACAAACTGATGATCACCCTCGTCTACGGTAAAGAGGGCGTGAATTATGAACTGCTCGATACCGATAACGACGGCGTTAACGACGACTGGAAATGGCTGAAGGATGAAAACGGAAAAGAGTATTCCGAAAACACCATCGGCTACTTGATGGACGGAAACGGCAATTCTATGTTCAACGAGATGACGATAGAAACGTTGTTGAATATTGACGCAAACAGCGCGCCCATAATGCGCGCCTTGGCGTACGGCAACGAAGGGACGCACTACGTTTTGACGGAAGTCAACACTAACGGCGATACCCCTCGCACTGTCGTTAAAATGTTGCCCAAACGCTACTATTATAGAGGCACGGAAGTATACAACGAGGAATACAAACTCGTCAGCTCGGTGGTCGAAGAGGTGAGAAAAGGCATCTTCTCCGTCAAAATTAGCGAAGAGGTAACAGAGTATATCAAAGCAAATCCCAACGGCGGCTATGACGTATTCTCCTCGCTGGAAGACGCGCAGAATTATACGGAAAGTAACGACACCCGTCAATATTACAGAAAGACGCAACTGCGCGATATGCGTGGCAGCTCGGCGCAGAACTACATTGATCGTATCGAGCTTGCGGCGGCGATGGACGTTGATATCTTCACGGAAGATACTAGCGCATCCAACTCCTTGATGATACAGCTCGCCTACGGCGCCGAAGGTATCCACTACACGCTGGATAGGGAAAATAAGCAGATCATTTGGCTGCAGGACAACGATCCTGATTCCGAAACGTACGAGTTTTATTATCATGCGCGCACCATCCGCGACATGAAGGATACCCATTCCCTCTTAAAGTCCGTTTATTTGGACACCGTGTTAGACTTAACCTACGAATCCCCCGCCTTTATGCTGGCCTTGGCATATGGCAACGATTATATCATCAACGCAGACAACACGATTTCCTACGATCCTAGCAACCGTCGCACCGTTGGCGATTTGATGGGCACGAACTCTGACAAATTAATCAGAGATATCGAAATGCGGAAAATCATCAACAACGTCGACCCCGACGATGCAATGATGAATTATATCTTGTATAACATGACCCACCCCGTTGAAGGCGATCCGGATTACGAGGTTCGTAAGTTAGGCGACTTTATGGACAACAGCTCTAAAATCATCGACGGCATGATTGACGCGCTGACCCTGCAAGAAGCCCTTGGCGAAGATGCAACCAAGAAAGGACAACTTCTTTACCACCTCAAAGACGTAAAACTCTGTGACCTGAGCACGGAAGTTCAAAAACTCTCCATTCAAACGGTCATGGACAAAGAGCCTGACGACAGCATTTACACCTACGCTGAAATTAACGGCGAATGGGTAAAGGCCGTAGAAGTAGCAGAAAACGTCTGGAGAGAAGTCGAATACACAGACAACGAAGACGGCACGCGCACCTGGACGTTTGTCGATAATGGCACAGCCGCGCCTTCCCCTCTGATGGGGGCTTGGAAGTACCTGCTCAAAGACAGCTCTGGCACGGAACACCTCTATGCCTTAGCAGACATGAATGAGGCCATGGACAATATTCCCCAGAACATCGACCAAGCCACGTTGAACGACCTGCACGGCGACGGATTGATTAAACTGGAAGGAGAGAAAGGCGACATTCTGAATAAGGGCATCGTCAACAAGGTTGGCGAGAATACAGTTTACAGCGGAACAAAAGTAACGCTGGGCGAATTGACCGTATCGGAAATGATCGACTACCTTAACGAACTCTTAACGGCAGTAGCGAACCCCTAACGGCTGTATCTCCAAAACAAACGAAGAAGAGCGTGCGAAAAAACGCTCTTCTTTTTTTGACTATTTTTGAAAAATCGCGCAAAAACGGTTGACTACACAGTAGTAAATCAGTATAATGTATCTGTATGACTGCGTGCGCGGTCGTATGCGCTAGCGAGTTTGACACTCGTCAAGCAAAACCTTGCGTACCGAATTCCGCGGTGCGCCGAATAAGTCCAGGAGGTGAAACGTTATGGCTAAATACGAAATGCTGTATTTGCTCAACAACGACTCGACGGAAGAAGTAAAGGCTGCTGAAATTGCAAAATACGAGGACATCGTAAAGAATGCAGGCGGCGCTGTTGTTTCTACGGACAAGTGGGGTACGAAGAAAACCGCTTACCCTATCAAGTTCAAGAACGAAGCTTACTTTGTGTTGATGACGTTCGAAGCAGAAGCTAACGTACTTAACGAACTCGACCGTGTTGCCGGCATCGACAGCGAAGTGTTGAGACGTATGATTACGAAGGCGTAAAAGTATAAGGGTGAAAGTATGAATAAGATTTATTTAATTGGTAACCTCACGCGCGACCCCGAGTTGGTAGAAACCGCATCGGGCGTTCAAAGATGTCGTTTTTCGATTGCCGTAAACCGCAACTATAGAAGTGCGGACGGCGAACGTCAAGCAGATTTCTTCAACTGCACCGCATGGCGCGGCTTGGCAGAAACGATTGCGCGTTACACGAAAAAGGGTACGAAGGTTTGCGTAGTCGGCAGCGTAGAAATGCGCGAATACGAAGACAACACGGGCGCAAGACGCACCGCGGTTGACGTTATCGTACAGGACTTCGAAATCTTGACCCCGAGACAGGACGACGGCTCGTCTTTTGACGCAGAAGAGCCCGCACCTAAGGCCACCACCGCTCCTCGCCGCAAGCCTCAGCTGCAGCCGATGGACGACGATGGCGACATCCCTTTCTAATCGAAAGGACGTAAAATAATTTAAGGAGATACGAAAAATGGAAGAGAAAGCACCTGTTAAAAAGGTTTTCAAGAAAATGCCCCGTAAAAAGGTATGCGCTTTCTGCCAGGAAAAAATCGCTGAAATCGATTATAAGGACGTAAACCGCTTGAAGAAGTACATCACGGAAGGCGGCAAAATCGTTCCCCGCAGAATGAGCGGCACCTGCGCAGCGCACCAGAGAAAGGTAGCAGTCGCTATCAAGCGCGCGCGTATCGCTTCCTTGCTCCCCTTCAAAGGCGAGTAATCACAAGCTAACAATCAAAAACACCGAAGTCAAACGACTTCGGTGTTTTTTTGTATATTGCATACAATCACACCATTTTTTTGTCCTCTTATTCGTTTTTATGATAGAAACGCGATTTTTTATTTAAAAAAATGAAAATACCCCCGTTCAACCATTGCAATTCTCTGCATCGTGTGCTACAATATCCTTACATCAAATAAAAAAGGAGATTAGCAATGAAGAAAATCATCTCTCTTTTACTTTCCCTTGTGGCAATAGTCGGCGTTGCAGGCTGTGGCGCAGAGGATCCCTACACAGGTAGTTCCTCCTTTGAGGGTTCCTACACAGGTAGTTCCTCCTCAGAGGATCCCTACACAGGCAGCTCCTCCTCAGGGGATTCCTCCACAGACAGTTCCTCCTCAGGGGATTCCTCCACAGACAGTTCCTCCTCAGGGAATTCCTCCACAGACAGTTCCTCCTCAGGGGATTCCTCCACAGACAGTTCCTCCTCAGGGGATTCCTCCACAGACAGTTCCTCCTCAGGGGATTCCTCCACAGACAGTTCCTCCTCAGAGACTCCCCACGTCCACGAATTTGTGGTGTATGAAAGCAAAAAGGCATACTGTGCCAAGGATGGATACAAAAAACTTAAATGTAGCTGTGGTGAAAAGATTGAAGAGGTTATCCCCAAATTAGGCCATGACATTCAGTACTATTCTACAACCCCCGCCACCTGCACAACAGCCGGGTTTATTAAGTATAAATGTACCCGTTGCAGCACAGAAGAAATCGTGCAAGACGCTGAGGCACTTGGCCACGATATGAGCGAATTTGTAGAATCATCCAGAATTAGCGCTTGTACCAGGAAAGGTTGCCTCTACACCGAGTTCGCCAAAGGAAACGGCAAGTATAATGAGGCTCTCTGTTTCACCTTCGACGACGAGGATAAACTCGCGCTTGAAACAAAGCACAACGAACTTGAGGGTATCCTGACCGCAGCCGATGCGTACGATCCCGCCCTGCACGCCCTTACCACGGAAGGCGCTCTTGTAGAGGAATACAAGGCAGCAGAAGCGCTTTACGAAGAATACAGTGACCTCATCTTTGAGGCGCAAGGTCAGTATTCTATCGCTATGACCCTCTACTACTGCGAGCATAAAAACAAGGATCTGGAACAGCGTTACAACGATATGCAAACCTACTACACCGACTTGGTTGCAAAGTTCTACTCACTCTCCCAGCCTTGGTATGATTCCAAATTCCGCGAGTTCTTCTTCGAAGGCGCAACCGAAGAAGAGATTAAAGCGTTCCTCTTTGACAGCAACGCTTTCGCCAACGAAGAATACACCACGCTCAAAAACAGGAACGACGAAATTGAACTTGAATTCAATGCCATCGCTAACCCTATCGTGGGGACACGTGTTCCCGAATTGTATGCGGAATTCGTAGAGAATGCCACAAACATTGCAGAAATTCTTGGCTATGATAACTACCTTGAATACGCTTACGAGAACGTATACGATAGAGATTACACCTATCAAGACGCCGCGCAATTCGTTGAATATGTGAAAGAGTATCTTGTTCCTGCGTACAACTCTATTTACGCAAAGTGGAACAGTATTACCGGTGGCAATCTTACCCAATCCGACATCGATACATATTACAGCGTGGTAAGCAACAGCTTCTTTAAGGACGTTTTCGGCAATAAACTCTTCAACGACTATATTGACGATATGAACATGGCGTTCACCTCTAACCCCGATAAGCAGATTTCTTTCTCTGATGCTCTTAACGATCTTGTAGTTGACGGAAATATGTTTAGAGGTTCTTACGAAGGCGCTTACGTTACCTATATTCGTGGTGTAAATCTTCCCATTGCATATTTCGGGAAAAACTACGATTCAGCAACAACTGTCGCCCATGAATTTGGCCACTACATGAACGAAATCTACAATGAAGATGAATATAATCAATCCTTCGACCTTCTTGAAACCCACTCGCAAGGTCAAGAAATGCTTTTCTTATCTTACGCGAAAAATTACTTAGAAGGCAATGCTCTTGCGCTTGTAGAAACTTATACCCTTCTTTCCACCCTTCAAACGGTTATCTTGGCTACACAGGTTGACTGTTTTGAACAAGCAATCTACCTGAATCACTACGAAGGCCCTGGCGCGGAAGAAATTATGGCGGACGGCAAGATCACGGCAGACGAATACGATACAGTGTACGCTGGCCTTTCTGAATACCTTGGCATCGAGGAAGCATATCGCGCGGATACTTATTGGAGATACGTTACCATCTCCTCCCCTTGCTATTACATTTCTTATGCAATTTCCGGTGTGAACGCGCTTCAGATTTACGTCAACGCGCAGAAAAACGGACTTGCGGCGGCAAAGGAATCCTACCTCAAACTCTTTACCTACACCGACGTAGATCCTGAAATGACCACCGAAGATGTTCTTGTATATGCAGGGCTCACCTCTTACGTTGATGAAGCAACCTTCCAACTTCTCCAACGTAACCTTGGTTGATTGTAAACAACAACCATTCCCAAGCAACCAAAAACACCGAAGTCAAACGACTTCGGTGTTTTCTATTGACAAACCAACCAGCATGTATTATAATACTAATATAGATTAAACCTATGGTTTACAACACGAAAAATAGGAGGAGCGACATGCGCAAAAAGTTATCACGAACAGCGGCACTTTTTTGTAGTATGGCCATCCTTCTGTCTACGGGAGGCGTTTGGGCAACGTGGACATTCACCGATTCCAACCCCGAGCCCGTAAGCACCGATCTTCGACTCTACGTCAACGAGTTTACTTATAGCCCGGAAATGCCGGAAAAGGAAGCAAACTTCTTAGAACGACTGTACGATATTCTTAACAATAATTACACAAACGACACAATTCCCGAAGGGGAAAGCCTGCAATATATCATCGACACAATGAATAAGGGTTGGTACGGCGAGAACCCGTTGTCCGGCTCCTTCGTCGGCAATATGGACCCCTCGGCGGAATCCAAGGAGCGCATCGACGTAATGTTCGGTGATTGTATCGACGACAGCGAATTCGACCACGTTTCCTTTATCTTGAAAAGCGAAAATTTGATAGGCGATGAAGAGGAAGAAATCGCAGTATATTCCACGCCCGATCCCCTGACTTGGAGCCCTAATTCTATGGTAAGCGTCGTTGGCGTATATCTTTCCGTTTTCGTCCCCGTCCGCGATGAAGAACAACACATCGTCGCCTACGAACTGGTTTGTGATTCCATACATGGTTACTGCTTAGAGGTTTCCTATATGGACGGTGTCAATATCCCTTCCTTCTCCACCGACCACTGGAGGGACGAACTTTTCTACTGGCACGAAAGCTACTCTGTAGTGCAACCCATAACGGGCGATGACCGATATAAATATGAGTGTTATCATCCTGCCGATGGTTGCTATGCATACCCCGGCCGTACGATAAGCTGGTCTGGCTGGATCGAAGTTGAAACACGCTCATGGGAGGTCGGCCCGACCGCTAAGGGGAAGAAAGCTTGGCAAAAGTTAGAGGAAATTCTCTCCGCGCAAGCATAACCGCCAACAACAAAAAGCCAAAGGCAATCGCCTTTGGCTTTTTTATACCCTTTTAGAATACAAGACGGCGGCTTAAATGAAGAAAAGTCTTCCAAAAAGTGCGCCAAGTACGGCAAGGCCAACAGCGGCGCAAACACCAAACAACGCCCCTTTGCCTGCCGATTCTGCTTTCAACGGCTGATCGTCGTTGTTGTAACGCAAATACAAAATCAGCCCCACTATGGGAATCAAAAATCCCAGTACCGTAAGGCCCATGCTGGGCTCGTCCTGCTCCTCAGTCTCTACCTGCTCCGTGGTAACAGACATAGCATAGCCGCAATAAATACAGGTTACCGCATCCTCTTCAATTTCCTTTCCGCATCCGCTACAATACTTCATTTGTAAAACCTCCAAAATTTCCTCCTACTTCTATTATATGGAACATTTTGCTCTATGTCAAGTAATTTGGAAAACTTTGTTCTAAAGTGATAGTATGAGAAAAAGAGTATTAAATAAATATCCTTATCCGTTATAAAAATTTATTTGATAAAAGCTATAAAGCAATCGCCCCTCCGTTTTTAGCAAAGGGACGATTATTTTTTTAACCTTTGATTAAAGATTGCAAACGGCGACGGTGATGCGTTTTACCGCCTCGGGCAAGGAATCAAGATAGGCAAATTCCTGCGGAGAATGTTGGTGCGCACCCTTTACCCCCATATTCTCGATGCAGGGAATCCCTGCAATCGTCACGTACGCGGCATCCGACCCACCGTACCTATCCTCGTCCACCAAAATCGGCATTCCGTTTTGCGCGTAAATGGCGTTCATTCGCTCCAACAAGCGGACGTTTCTGTCCACTCGTTCCATCGCAGGCCGACCGCCGATGATTTCCACTTCGCAACGGCAACCTTGGACGTGCACCGTCTTTGCCAGTTGACGTGCATAGCTGCACACCCATTCATATTGCGCCTGCGTTTTGTAGCGCACGTTTGCGTTGAACACGCACTTGCCCGGCACGGTATTCGGCACACTGCCGCCGTTGATCACACCGCAGTTGCAGGTGAGCCCCTTCTCATCCTTCAATTTTTCCAGCTCGATAATCTTATGCGCGGCGTCCAAAATCGCGTTTGCGCCAAGCGTAGCGCAAAACGAGGCGTGCGCCTCTTGCCCCGTGACCGTGAACTGAAAATACAAAATCCCCTTTCTCGCCAAGCAGACCTTACCACCGTCAAACCCTTCCAAGTTAAAGAAGGCTACGCTGTCCTTGGCTTTTTCGCAGATATGGTTGATGGTGGCTTTGTTGCTGATTTTACTGCCCACTTCCTCATCCGTCTGCAACAAGAGGCGCACCGGCCGAGCCGTAAACCCAACCTTTTTCAAAACCTCCATTGCAAACAGCCCCGACACTGCGCCGCCCTTGCAATCGTATACGCCCGGGCCGTAGATTTTTTCATCGTCACACTTAACGGGCGGATAGCCAAATCTGCCGTGCGGATGCACCGTGTCGATATGCCCTGAAAGGCTGACGGGGGGCAGAGTCGCCTCAGGATTCATCGTGATACACACAACGTTGCCTGCAATCGGTTGCGGGAAGATTTCCACCTGCCAACCCTGCTCTTTTGCCAAGTTGCAAAAATACTCGCCGACCTTGTCTACGCCTGCTTTATCCTTCGTCGGGCTCTCGATATTACAAACGTCTTGCCAAACGCCTATATATTTTTCCTTCAATTCGTCGATGATCTCGAATAATTTTTTCGTCATAATTCCCCCACGTAGCCTTGGAGCTTTTTATACTACTGTTATTATACTACAATCGGGGAAAATATGTCAATGAGAAAACCGCTTTCCAATTTTTATTTTTTTACACCTCACTCACGCCTGCCATACCCTTGACTTTTCGCGAAAAATCGTCTATTATATCTATATAATAGTTTTAAGGAGAAAATAAGATGATCGTGAAACCCTTTGCGGCGCTCCGTCCGCAAGAACAGTACGTAAAAGAATGCGCAGCTCTCCCCTACGACGTTATGTCCAGCGACGAGGCTCGCATAGAAGTCCAAGGCAAGCCCTATTCCTTCTTACACATCGACAAAGCGGAAATCGACCTTCCCATCGGCACTGATTTGTACGACGACAGCGTGTATGAAAAGGCGGCGCAGAACTTGAAAGAATTTGAAGAAAAGGGCGTGTACGTCCAAGACCAGACGAAAAAGTTCTATTTCTACCGCCAAACGATGGACGGCAGAGCGCAGACGGGCATCGTCGGTTGCGCCTCCATTGACGATTATCTTAGCGAAAAGATTAAAAAGCACGAGCTGACCCGCGCCGACAAGGAGCTTGACAGAATCCGCCACGTAGACACCTGCTCTGCGCAGACGGGCCCCATCTTCCTTGCCTATAAGAAGAGCCAGACTTTGGACGAAATCATTGAAAACGAAACGAAGAAAGCGCCTTTGTACGATTTCACGTCCGACGACGGGATTCAACATACCGTTTGGGCAACCTCTTCCCCTGAGATAGACGAGGCGATTGAAGAGGCGTTTGTAAAGCTGTCCGCCTTATACATCGCAGACGGCCACCACCGCGCGGCATCGGCAGTAAAGGCAGGCTTGAAACGCCGTGAACAAAACCCTGCCTACGATGGAACGGAAGAATTCAACTTCTTCCTGTCGGTCATCTTCCCTGCAGACAGCTTGAAGATTTTTGATTATAACCGCTTGCTGTGCGAACTCGGCGGCAGCGTGGAGGAGTTCCTGCAGAAGGTCGAAACGGCGCTTGGTCAAGTGTCCGTATGCGCATCTTCAGCCCCCTTCCGCCCCACCGAAACCCATAGCATCGGCTTGTACGTCGGCGGAAAATGGTACTGCGTGAAGTTCCGTGAGGAGCTCTGCAACGCAGAAAACCCTGCCGAACGCTTAGATTGCGCTATTTTGCAAAAGTATTTGCTTGCGCCCGTGCTTGGGATTGCTGACCCCAGAACGGATAAGAGAATTGATTTCGTAGGCGGTATCCGTGGGCTTTCGTATTTAGAAAAGCGTTGCAACGAGGATATGGCGGCGGCAATTTCCATGTACCCCGTGACCATGTCCGAACTGACCGAAGTCGCCGATGCAGGCGAGATTATGCCCCCGAAATCCACTTGGTTTGAACCCAAACTCCGCAGCGGCATTTTAATCCACAAAATCTAATACCGATAAAAAAGCATTCTGCACCCCTTGCAGGATGCTTTTTTTAAATTCGCACTTTTCCCTCGCAATTCGGGTAGATTTTTAAGTTTTTGCTATTTTTTGTTGTGTTTTTTGGTGATGTGTGATATAATGTACCAAATCATAAGAAGGAACATTCAAATATTCATATATTTGAAATATATATAAAATGAAGAGAGATTACCACAAAGAATTTCGGACAAGGAAAATAAAAAAGCCTAACGTTGTGCTTGCAAACGTCGTTAGCCTTGCCTTTAAGGGGATTTGTAAAAGCCGAAACGTTACGTTTGTCTACACCGAAGAATACTTGAAGATGAAAGATCGTCAAGCTATCTATCTGTGTCAGCATAAGTCCTCCCTCGATTACGTCTATCTGTTTGCGGGCATTAAGAACTTAAACGTCCACGTTTTGTGCGGCTACCAAAACATCTTCAACAAATCGACGTACGGCACCCTCAAGCATTTAGGGGTCATCGCAAAAATGTTGTACCAACCCGATATCCAAGCAACAAAGCAAACCTTCCAAGCCATCAAAAACGGAGGCAGCATCGTTGTTTTCCCTGAGGGGATTCAGTCCACCTCCGGTTCTACCCACCCCATCAATCCGGCAACGGAAGGCTTTATTAAAAAAGCTGCCCTGCCCGTTGTGTTGGTACGCTGTAAAGGTTCTTATTTTTCTCGGACACGCTACTCCACAGACATTAAAAAGGGGAAAATCACCGTCACTTTCGACAAAATTTTTGACGGCGAGGATTGCAAGAACCTTTCGAAAGAGGAACTGCACAGCCAGCTTTTAGAGAAGTTTGCCTACAACGAATACGAAGAATTTAAAGGCGAAAAAGTAGCCTTCCGCGGCAAAAAGCCCAACATTTACGGACTGGATAACATCATCTACAAGTGCCCTAACTGCCAAGGCGAACATTGTTTTTCAGTAGAAAACGACACCATGCAGTGCAGCAATTGCCAGTTCACCGTCAAGATGGACGAATACTACGATATTGTCGGTGTAAACGGCGTATTGCCCTTCGAAAACGTTGACGAATGGTATAAATGGCAAAGAAAAGTCCTGCATAAGGAAATTAAAAGCGACGACTTTAAGCTGACCAACCGTGTTCAAATCGGCAATATCAACGTCCAAAAACTGGACAACAACTATTCGATACTCCCCCACGGCGAAGGGATTTTGACCCTGACGAACAAGGGGCTCACCTACGAGGGAAGCTATGACGGCGAAGAGGTGAAACTCTTCTTCGAGCCCGAACACGTCTTCTCGCTGAGTATGTCGTTGCAACACGATTTGGACTTGTATTACAAAAACAGCTACTTTAACTTTAAGTTCTTGGAAAACGGAAAGCACGTTGCAAAATGGATGATTTCGGCAGAGGAAATCCACAATTTGTATGACCCTATCTGGAAGAAAGTTAGCGACGAGGTTTATAAATACGATGAGTAAGAAGGAAAAATCAATCATCATCATTACGGGATCGCTACTGGCGGCGGTAATTATATTCTCCATTTTTAACTGGAGCACGATTGTCTATCTGTTCAAAGAGGTTTCCTCTGGAACAGTCGTCGTCAAGGAAACCGTATTAACGCTCGGAATTACGGGCGTTATTGCCATGTCCGTCGTGATGATCGTATGCTTTTTCTTCCCGTTTTTATCGTCCGTTCCCATTCAGCTGACCTCCGCCATAAGCTACGGGCTTTGGGGCGGATTTATCCACGTCACGCTGTCTATTTTTATCGCAAGCCAGCTGGCGTTTCTGTTTACAAAAACCACACAGGTCTTAAGTTCCCCGAAGAAAAAAGAGGAACAACGGCTGATCGAAGAAAAAATCAAGAACAGCAAACGGAGCATTTACTATTTCCTGTTTCTTGCATATCTTGCGCCCTTTATCCCCTTCTTGGTGATACACATGGTTGCCGCAAACAGCGGTATGAAATGGTGGAAATATGCTTTGGTCACCCTTTTAGGGCCCATCCCCGATATCCTCGTCACCCTTTGGGCTGGCGTAAAAATTACAAGCGCACACCCGATCGTCGCCTATATTATCTTGGTGGTAATCATCATCATCGTAGTTTTCAGTATGATCTATAAAAACAAGTTGGTCGACTGGATTTTTAAACCGAAGGAAGAAAACAAATATGAGCACGAATGAAAAAGAATTAAATTCCGACCTGAAATTTGGTCTTAAAAATTTTATCACCGTATGTTCGATTCTGCTGGGGGTTATGATTTGCGTTGGGATTTTAACCTTCGTTATCCCGTCAGGACGGTACGAGGTGGACGGCGACAACAAAGTTATCCCTGATACGTTTTCCTTTATCACAAGCACCACCAGATTGCCCATATGGCGTTGGTTCACCGCGCCCGTCGAGGCCCTCTTATTCGGCGACGGAAGCTTCAATATCATCCAAATTATCGCGGTATTGCTGGTCTTGGGCGGTACGTTTAAGGTCTTGGACAAAGCAGGCATCTTGGTTGCCATCGTACATATCGTCGTAGACAAGTTCTACGAACGCAGATACCTGCTCATCTGGGTCATTACCTTAATCATGATGGTACTTTCCTCTTGTTTTGGACTGCAGGAGGAGCTTCTCATCCTCTTCCCCATCTTCTTGGCAATGTCCAAAGCCTTGGGTTGGAGCAAGGAACAATCGGTCAGCCTCGTGCTGATTACCACGGGCGTTGGCTTTACGACGGCGTTGTTTAATCCGTTCACCGTGGGGGTCGCCTCCAACCTCGCAGGGACGTCCATTTTGGACGGGCTGTGGTTCCGCCTCATCCTTTTCGCACTGTTGTACGTGCTCACCTGCTTGTTTTTAACCTATACAGCAAAGCTCGACGAAAAGAAAAACGCAGGCTCGCAAAACGATTGCACGTTTGAACATTTGACCGAAGAACAGAAGAAAGAGTATACGAAAAAGGCGAAACTGGCTTGCGCGCTGTTCGTGGTCGCGTTGCTTATCATCGTCGTATCCTCCGCTATTCCTTTTTTAGCAGATTTGGGCTTGGGTATGGTGTTTATGGCGGTGGCGTTCGTCATTGGTACAATCGTCATCGGCAAGATATGCTTGGGGTCCATGAAAGAAACCTTCAAGGCGTTTGCCTCCGGAGCAAAGGATTTATCCCCCTCTATCGTGATTATCCTGCTGGCATTCAGCGTAACGTACATCGCAGACCAGGGAGATATTCTACACACTATTTTCTATTATTGCCACAGCTTTATGAGCGAGCAATCCCCCTATTTCTCCGTCATTTTGCTGTACCTCATCATTTTGGTGTTCGAGTTCTTCATCCCCGCCTCGTCGGCAAAAGCTATGCTTTTGATTCCGCTTTTGACCTTGTCGCCTTTGCCGGGGATTTCCACAAACGTCATCATTTTGGCGTACTTATTCGGCGATGGGTACACCAACATTCTGTACCCGACCTGTGGAACGCTGGTCATAGGTTTAAGCCTATCAAACGTAAGCTACTTGGGCTGGATTAAGCGCACGGGGCTGTTCCAACTGCTGTTATTTCTTATATCGGTTGGTTTCTTAATGCTTGCGGTATATATCGGGTTGTAACCTATCAATGCAATATAAAAAATCCGAAGGCAACCGCCTTCGGATTTTTTCTTCTAACGCTTATATCAGTTTCGACAATACCGCCTCTACCTTTTCCGCCATACGGTAGAACCCCAAATCGTTCGGGTGGCAATTATCAACGGTGGAAGAATCCCATTCCTCTTGCCCAAACAGCGTTTCGCCGTCTATAAAGTAAACGTTTTCGTCGCCGTCTTCTCTTGCCTTCAAATAGTTTTGATAAATAACTTCCCTTCTCGGTCTGCAAGTTTTGGGATCGTATAAAAAATTCGGTCGAGTCATAAACACGATGGGTACGTTCGGTTGCGCCGAGCGTATTTTTTGATACATCGGGTAATGCGTTTCCTGCAGCCATTCCACGCTGGGCGCGTTAAAGTCGTAATCCATCACCACTACCGACGCTTTCAACGATGCCAAGTAATCCGCCATAATCGGCTCACCCTTTGCGTTGCCAGAGAAACCAAGGTTGACAAAGTCCAATTTCAGCCTACGACAAACGACGGACACGTAGTCATTTCCCGCCCGTGAAGCACAACCGCCCTGCGTAATCGACGAACCGTAGAATACCACGGGCAGAGCATTACGATACTCCTTTGCAGGCGATATAACGCAGCCTTCCTTGACCCCGATATACACTTCGTAAACACGGTTATACAGAGGCGTATAGATTTCAATATTTCTCATTGTGCCGCCCACGCGCGCATAGCACATACTCGCGAAGACGTACTTGCCGTCCGTGGCGCTGTTCACGTTCGCGCGTTCCGGGCGCAAGTTCCCTTGAAAGACCCCGTCCATATACACCGAAAATCCGCTTTGACCCGACAGAGAATTGTTCGACCCAAGCGGCATATCCGCCATCACCGCTTTCACGGCAATATACGGCGAATCGGTTACAAAACGTATTCTTCCACCCGCCGTACAAGTGGACAACACCTTGACGCCTTCGCTTACGTTGTCTGCAACCGATTTAGGCATACGGCGATAATGCTTTTCCTCTTCCGAATAAAAAATCCCGTGGAGGGAAAAAGCGTCATCCCTGACGTTTCGCCATACAATATCCGTTTCCTTGATAGCAGTTGATTTTAAATTTTTATCAATTTCGGAAATATCCATATTTTATCCTTCGTCGAAAGTGAGATTATTCCTTAACAACTTCAACAAGTTCTTGTCTAAACACCCGCAACCATTCGTCCGCGAGGATTTTACTGCCAACCAAGTTGGGATGCCCGCCATCGTAGAAACAAGTGCGCAACCCGTACTTTTCCAATGCTTGGTCCACCTTGTCTTGGAAAGAAACACAAGGCAACGAAAACTCTTGCGCAATTTTTCTTATTTCTTCGTTGTACGGTTTGACAAGCTCTCTGAATTCTTCTCTGGGGGCATACAGCTCACAAAGCATAATCTTAACGTCCGGAAGCCGTTCCAAAGTTTCCTCTATCATCATTCGATACAGTCTTCCCCAGCGAGTAATATCGGTAGGGTTGGGGTTCTTTTCACGGGGCAAATCATTTGCGCCAACCACAATGGAGATAACGTCGGGTTGTTCACGCCACACGTCCAAGTTGATACGCGCGTACAGCTGAGGCAATCTATCCCCACCGATACCACGATTTAAGATTTGGTAATAGTTGGGCTTTTCGTAGTAAAGCTCCGTTGCCACCAAAAACACAAATCCAGAGCCATACGATCCGGGGTCCGTAATATATTCTTCAGGCACGCGGCCGGCATCATCGCAACCACGCACACGCTTAGCATCGACCGTAGAATCGCCAAAAAATATGATTTTCATGGGTCTTAATCTTCCTTGAGCACTTCTTTCTTGAATACGCGCAACCATTCGTCCGCGATGATTTTGCAAGGCACGGGGGAAGGATGCACGCCGTCGTAGTAGCAGGTTTCATACCCATACACTTCTACTGCCTTGTCAAGCTTATCCTGCAATTCGACGTAGGGCAAGTTAAACTCTTGGGCAATCTTTTTCGCCTCGACGGCGTATTCGCCGATCATCTGCCGATACGCAGGACGAGGCCACCAAGGTTCACACATAATAATTTTGGTGTTGGGGCATCTTTCCAAAGTTTCCTCTATCATCATACGATAGAGTCTACCCCAACGCTTCAAATCGGTAGCATTCGGGTTCTTTTCACGGGGCAAATCGTTACCGCCCACCCAGATATTCAAGACGTCAGGCTGTTCACGCCAAACGTCCAAGTTGATACGTCCGTACAGCTGAGGCAATCTATCGCCACCGATACCACGGTTTAAGATTTGGTAATAGTTGGGTTTTTCATAGTAAAGCTGAGTCGCCACCATAAAGACGTAGCCGCTGCCCAAAGCACGAGGCTCGTTGCTATACTCTTCAGGAACACGCCCAGCGTCGTCGTTGCTACGCTTACGGTTTGCATCGGTCGCAGAATCACCAAAGAACAAAATTTTCATAATATATTACACTCCCTTATTATTTCATAATCATTTTACAACATTCCCCCCAAAAAGTCAACCCATTCCCCGCAAAGAATTTTTAAAAAAAGGTGAAAAACGTCCCAAAAACAGTTGACAAAAACCAAAAAAAGAAATATACTATATTAGCATTTTGAAATGCGAAATTGAATATTTGCACTGTTAGCTCAACTGGATAGAGCGTCGGTCTACGGAACCGAAGGCTAGGAGTTCGAACCTCTTACGGTGCACCAGCAAACCCCACGGCAATCACGCCGTGGGGTTTTGCTGTGTATCGTAAAAGTAAACAGAAATCCTACGAGTTCGGGCTTGTCGCAGACAGCCCTGCGCCTTGCGCGCAGTAGCTCTTACGGTGCACCAGCAAAGCCCACGGCGATTACGCTGTGGGCTTTTGCTGTGTATC
>JAZOMO010000009.1:0-2721 GCA_045654025.1 Candidatus Scatosoma sp. | reverse complement strand
GGTGAGACTATAACGCTCCAAGGCGGCAGCGGTCTCCGTCCGTAAGAAAAACAAAGAATATACGGCGCAATTCATCGTTGCGCCGTATTTTTATTTGGTCGTGTACGCCATAGTACACTCCCTGCATAAAAATCCGCCGCGCCTTGACTTGCTTGTATCTTGCTTTGTTTTTTGGTAACTGTGGAAAAGGAAAATATTTTATATTTTCTAAAAAATTTTCCATTTTTGTTGTTTAGAGAATAAATTTGCGGGTTAGATATAAACTGTAAGCAACGGCTTGCAACTCAAATATGAAAAACATGACGCCGTAGATACGGCAAAAGGAGAAAATATTATGGCAGGAAAAGTAATTGGTATTGACCTTGGTACGACTAACTCGTGCGTAGCGGTTATGGAAGGCGGCGAGCCCGTCGTTATCCCCAACGCAGAAGGCGCAAGAACGACCCCTTCGGTGGTTTCGTTCCAGAAAGACGGCTCTCGTACCGTTGGCCAAATTGCAAAACGTCAGGCGGTGGCAAACCCCGATAAGACGGTTATTTCTATCAAAAGACACATGGGTTCGAACTACAAGGTAGACGTTGACGGTAAGGGCTACACTCCGCAGGAAATCTCTGCAATGACCCTTGCGAAGTTGAAGGCGGACGCTGAGGCTTACCTTGGTCAGCCCGTAACGCAGGCGGTTATTACCTGCCCTGCATATTTCTCGGACAGCCAAAGACAGGCAACCAAGGACGCAGGTAAGATTGCAGGCCTTGAAGTTCTTCGTATCATCAACGAGCCTACGGCTGCGGCGCTTGCATACGGCCTTGACAAAGACAAGGCTGGCAAGGTTATGATTTACGACCTTGGCGGCGGTACGTTCGACGTTTCCATTCTCGACATTTCCGACGGCGTGTTCGAAGTAAAAGCAACCAACGGCGACACCAAGCTCGGCGGCGACGACTGGGACAACAAGATTATCGAATACTGCCTTGCAGAATTCAAGAAGGAAACGGGTATCGACCTGTCCGGCGACAAGATGGCGATGCAGCGTTTGAAAGAGGCGGCTGAAAAGGCGAAAATCGAACTTTCCGGTATGTCCTCGACGGTGGTTTCCTTGCCGTTCATTGCCTTTGCGGCAGGCAACGTACCTCAGAACCTCGAAGTAAACATCACCAGAGAAAAGTTCGAAATGATGACCGCAGACCTCTTGGCAAGAACGGTAGAGCCTATGAAGGCGGCTATGCGTGATGCGAAGCTTTCGTACAGCGACATCGACAAGGTTATCTTGGTAGGTGGTTCTACCCGTATGCCTGCAGTCGTTGCGAAGGTACGTGAAGTGACGGGTAAAGAACCCTTCAAGGGCATCAACCCCGACGAATGCGTTGCAATCGGCGCGGCAATTCAGGGCGGCGTTTTGACGGGCGAAGTCAACGACGTATTGCTTCTCGACGTTACCCCTCTTTCCTTGGGTATCGAAACGTTGGGCGGTGTGTTCACGAAGATTATCGAAAGAAACACGACTCTGCCTACGAAGAAGAGCCAAATCTTCTCCACGGCGGCAGACAACCAGACGGGCGTTTCCATTCACGTATTGCAGGGTGAACGCGAATTCTGCGCAGACAACAAGACGCTTGGCAACTTCATGTTGACGGGTATTGCGCCTGCTCCTCGTGGTATTCCTCAGATTGAGGTTACCTTCGACATCGACGCAAACGGTATCGTACACGTAACCGCTCAGGATAAGGGAACGGGCAAGACGACGGACATCACCATCACCTCTTCCACCAACCTCTCCGAAGAAGAAATCGACAAGGCGGTAAAGGAAGCAGAGCAGTTTGCTGAAGAGGACAAAAAGCGCAAGGAAAAGGTGGAAAACAAGAACAAGCTTGACAGCATGATCTTCTCCTGCGAACAGACGATGAAAGAGGCTGGCGACAAGCTGGACGAAAACGATAAGGCGACCTTGCAGGCGGCAATCGATGCGGCGAAGAAGGATTTGGATAGCGGCGACGACGATAAGATTAAGGCGGCTTACGACAAGCTGATGAACGACGTACAGCCGGTATTTGCAAAGCTTTATCAGCAGAACGCAGGCGCGCAGGGCGGCCCTGACATGGGCGGCGCAGACGGCGGCGAGTTCCATCAATAATGCGTTTGACCCGTACATGGGTGGCACAAACGGATAAAAAATACAACGGGCTTGGCGATTTTGCCAAGCCCGTAAGCTGACACGACTTGAACCATTTAGGTTTTAACGGCGAGAAATCCCCTATACTAAAACAGGATTTCCTCTTGCAATACGGGCAGTATTACCGCGCGAAAATCCTTTCATTTAAGAAATTTTGCGCTCGTGAAAACTGCGTAGCATCTTAAAATAGTGATTTTGCGATGAATTTAGGCGGAGGCGACCGCCGCCGTATCGACATACCGCAAGGGCGCAACCGTCTTGAAGGCGCGCAAAATAACATTTTAAGACTGAAAGGTTCAAGTCGTGTCAGCTTAACCAAAACGATATAATCCGAACCAAGATTTTTAGCGATAAATTTTGCCTGCTACTTCGTTGAAACCCTTGATAAACCGTGCAGGTTTACCTGCGGGTTTCGCCTTGTAGAAGACGAAATTTGCTCGCTATAAAATTGCTTCGCACCCAAAAGGAAGGATTTTGAAATGATTTTTGGTGCGAAGGAAGATATTATACCAAAGTATTATGATGACGACAAGCCATAAAAGCGTTCAAAA
>JAZOMO010000008.1:0-11748 GCA_045654025.1 Candidatus Scatosoma sp. | reverse complement strand
GCGCCTGTAGCTCAGTTGGATAGAGCAACGGCCTTCTAAGCCGTGTGTCAGGAGTTCGAATCTCTTCAGGCGCACCAAAAATAAATGGCGGGCTTAGCTCAGTTGGTTAGAGCGCCAGATTGTGGCCCTGGAGGTCGTGAGTTCGATTCTCTCAGCCCGCCCCATTTATTATACTGGGGTGTCGCCAAGTGGTTAAGGCACCGGGTTTTGATTCCGGCATTCGTAGATTCAAATCCTGCCTCCCCAGCCAGAAATGGCACGACGACAAAATGGCCCATTAGCTCAGACGGTAGAGCACTTGACTTTTAATCAAGGTGTCCGGAGTTCGAATCTCCGATGGACCACCATATGTGTACCTTTAGCTCAGTTGGTAGAGCAACTGACTCTTAATCAGTGGGCCCAGGGTTCGAGTCCCTGAAGGTGCACCAGGAAAAACGACAGGTTTCATGCCTGTCGTTTTTTCCTGCTACGCGGATTGAAGGGACTCGAGGGGGGAGCCGCGAACGAGAGTGAGCGCTTTGCCAGCGGAGTTGTTGTTTGAGAAGTAGGAGGGCAAAGCAAACGATTAATAATCGTTTGGCGGGGCGCGCCGCTAAAGGCGCGAGTCCCTGAAGGTGCTACCTTAGAAAAACGACAGGTTTCATGCCTGTCGTTTTTTCCTGTTTGGTGCAGCCTTCATGGCGAGAAACCTGTCGTTTTTTCCTTTGCTTTTACGCAAATTGTTTTTGCGTATTCTATTGACTTTTATCTATAAAATCGTTATAATGAATATAATCAACGATTTACGGCAAGGAAAAACCATGAAAAAGAAATTAGTTGTCATTATTAACGGCTCCGGTGGAGTAGGCAAGGACAGTTTATGCGCGGCGGTGGAAAAGGCGATGCCGACCATCAACATCTCTTCCATCGACCCGATCAAAGATATTGCAAGGTACGCAGGCTGGGACGGCACGAAAGACGATGCAGGCAGACTTCTTTTGGTTGAATTAAAGCAAGCCTTCGTTCGCTACAACGACTTGCCCTTAAAGTTCTTGTGCGAACAATACGAGAAGTTTTTGCGCAGTGAAAACGTCGTTTTATTCGTACATATCCGTGAGCCCGAGGAAATTGCAAAGTTCAAAAAATGCGTGACGGATGCAATCTGTAAGACGATTTTAATCACGCGCAATACGCATAGAGAATGGAAAAACACTTCCGATTCGAACGTAAACGAGTACGCATACGATTGTTATTTTGAAAACAATCGTTCCTTGGAAGAATCGGGCAAAGCCTTCGTTGAACTGATTTCGGACATTTTAGAAAAACAAGCTTAATAACAAAAAAACAATAGCCCCCGTTTCCGTAAGAAACGGGGGCTATTGTTTTACTTAAGTGATTTCTTGTTTCTTCTTTAAGCTTTCGTTTAGCTTTGCGGTGTTTTTCTTGATAATCGAATAAATAATTATCCAAATCGCGATATAGCCTACGACGAAAATAGCCGAAAAAATGATAATCGGTAAAGGGCCGACGCCCAGCCAGTCGTTTAAAAGATAGGTGGCAAGGTAGCCAAGATATAATACAATGCCGTGTAATAAGATTGCCGCCATAAGAGGCAGGCGTTCGATTTGATAAATAGCATTGATACCCCCTGCGACAAAAGCAAGCGCCGTCAAGGAAAATATACCGATACACACTTGCTCAACGGTTAAGACTTCAACCACGCCAAAAGCTTTTAAAAACAGATATACGATTGCTAATACAATCGGTCCAAATCCGCAGACAACAACCCCTCGACGTAAAAAATCTACAATGAACTTTTTCATATTCCTTCATACCTCCTTTTGATTTCCGCAAAGCATCTTCTGGAAACGTATTCCTTGTATCCGCAATAGAATACGGCATCCACGCCGCCGCTAAAGGCGGTATTGAATCGTAAAATGCGGTGCTCGTTCGCAAGGGCGGACTTGTTGATGCGGATAAAATACGACGGCAAAATATCCTCTAAATCCCGTAGATTATGCTTGATAGAATATTGCTTACCGTCCCTATCAATGGCAACAACTTTTCTGTCGATAATGGTAATACATTCGATTTCATCGAAAGCAAGCTTTCGCATTTCTTCTTCGTGTATTCCGATAACAAAATCCGTTCCCGAAAAGCTCTGGACGAGGCTTTCAATCTGTTGCGTTAAAGAAGATGGGGCATGCGCGACGACAACGACCTCTTCTTCAACGTCTTTATTGATGATAAGTTTATATTTCATGGTCAAAATCCTTACTGTTTTTTCATTTGTCTTAAGAAACAGAACACCGCAATCACTGTGATTGCTGCGCAATATAGGGCAATCGGCAGGAGGTGTGTTGCCGCTGAGGTGAATGCTCCGCAAAACAACGCCTTCTCCATTTCCACCGCGTGAACGAACGGAAGCAGGTTGGCGATTTTTTCAAATACACCGCCCACAAGCTTTAAATCGAACCACACCCCTGAAAGCCATGCGGAAAGGTTGGTGAGTAGCGCTCCGCAGATACCGCCCACTTGCTTTACGCCCAAGATACTACCGAACAAAACCCCAAGCGCGATGTAAAAAATCGCCATAGGAATCATACCGAGCAACGCATAGAGGATATTCACGCTGACGGTCAGCCCCAAGGGGATTGCAGCCAGATAGCAAATTGCACTTTGTCCCAACGCAATCGGCAGTAGGGGCAACATATACCCTATGATAAAATCGATGCTCGTCAAAGGAGTGGTGTACAACCTTTGTAAAAATGCGCTTTCACGGTCTTTGGCGACCAACGTTGCTGAAAATAAGGTCAAAAACGACAATCCAAACACGGTAATGCCGGGGGTTAAATGGTCGATTTCAAATAGGCTAACGGGGATGTTTGCCTGCAGGGCGGTAAGAAGTAATAACAACGCCAAGGGGAATCCCAAACCAAAGCAAAGGTTGATAGGGTCGCGTAAAACTTCCTTGGCGCATCGTTTTGCGAAGGTCAACGTTCTCATACTGCGTCCTCCTTTACGATAGACACAAACGCCGTTTCAAAATCCTTTGCGCCTGTTTGTCGTATCAATTCCTCGGCTGTACCCAAGGCGAGCAACTTGCCGTCTTTCATAACCCCGATATTGTCAGACAGGGCCTCAGCCTCTTCCATGTAATGGGTTGTTAAAATAATGGTGGTGTTGCCTTTTAAGGTGCGGATGATTTCCCACAGCTCGTGCCTTGCAATCACGTCAAGCCCAAGGGTAGGCTCGTCTAAAAACAAAATCTTCGGTTCGCTAATCAGCGCCATAGCGATGCTCACACGCCTCTGCCAACCGCCTGACAGCTTTCCTGCTTTTCGTTCCAAAACGGTATCCAAGTGGAAACGGTTGGATAGCTCGGCAATCTTTTCCTGCGTTTTTGCCTTGTTAAAGCCGTGAATACCGCAGATAAGCTCTAGGTTTTCCCTGGCGGAAAGGTTGGGGGCGATTGCCGTTTCCTGCGGTGATACGGCAATCAGTCGTTTTACTTGCTCCGCTTCCTTCGTGATGCTATAACCGCCTACGAGGGCATCTCCGCTCGTGGGCATCGTCAAACACGAAAGCATCTTTATCGTCGTTGTCTTGCCTGCTCCGTTGACGCCAAGCAGGGAAAACAATTCGCCTTGGTGTACGTTTAGGTTTAGGCAATCTACGGCGGTTAGGTTTTTATACCGCTTGACAAGGTCTGTCGTTTGAATTGCATACATTGTAGTAGTTCTCCATTTTTCTTTTTGATACCATTATAGCAGATAATAACGAAAAAATCCAACTTTTCGTCTATTCGGTCGTTTTTTTTGTCTTATCGGTTTTTATGGGATGAAAGTGGGGGATTTTTACTATGTAAAAATAATTGACTTTGTTTCTTCATAGTGCTATAATCTATCACCGTGAGGAAAATTATCAAGGAGGTAAGCTACGGTGTCGGTTGCGGTAAAAGAACATAAGTCTTTCAGCGGATTTGCACAGATTTGGGCGGCGGTAGTGGTGTTTGTCAAAAAGAATATCGTTATGTTTATCGCTCTGCTTGCGGCGGCGATCACGATGCTGTTCGTGCCTCCTGATAGCGCGTACCTTGACTATTTCGATTTCAAAACGCTGACCTGCTTGTTTTGTACCTTGCTCGTCATTTGCGCCTTGAAAAACATTCGTTTTTTCTATATGTTGGCGCAGAAAATCGTACGATTGTTCAAGAATACGAGGGCGTGTGTTTTGGCGCTTGTTTATATCACTTTTTTGGGGTCGATGCTGCTGGCCAACGATATGGCATTGCTTACCTTTTTGCCTCTTGGCTATATCGCGCTCAAAAGCACGGGCAAAGAAAAGCTGATGGCGTTCACCTTCATCATGCAGAACGTAGCGGCAAATCTTGGCGGTATGTTGACGCCGTTCGGCAATCCGCAAAACCTGTACTTATACACCAAATTTTCGATACCTACGGGCGAGTTTATGGGGATTATGGCAGTCCCGTTCGCGGTTTCGATTGCCTTAATTACGGCTTGCTGTTTTCTGTTCGTTAAGGCGGAGCCGATTGAATTTCAAGGGGAAGAAATCCGTCCTCAGCCGATAAGGACGATACTCTATCTTGCGCTGTTTGCCTTTTCGATTATCATCGTATTTCGGGTGGTTCACTATCTTGTAGGGCTGGTGATAATCCCCCTGGCAATCTTATTTTTGGACAGAAAAGCCTTTAAAAAAGTGGATTATCCTCTGCTTTTGACCTTTGTCTTCTTCTTTGTGTTTGCAGGGAATATGGGTAGGATAGAGGTAGTCCGTGCGTTGTTTTCTGGACTGCTCGAAAAGAACACTCTGCTGGTTAGCGTGCTGTCCTGTCAATGCATCAGCAACGTTCCGTCGGCAATTTTGCTCTCGCAGTTTACGGACAATTATCGTCAGTTATTGCTTGGGGTAAACATCGGTGGAGCAGGTACGCTGATTGCATCGCTTGCCAGCCTCATCACCTTCCGAGAATACGTCAAGCATAACCCTACGAAAAGTGGGCGGTATATTGCGCTTTTCTCGGCGTTTAATTTCTCGTTTTTGGCAATTTTAACCATAATCGCTTTCTTTATCTAAAAAGCGTTTGACGATTTAACAAAAAAGTAGTATAATACAGTTATCCTCATTGATAGGAGTATAGAATGGATTTACGTGCGGAAAGATATGCGCAAAGACTGGCGCGCCTTATCCAAAAGGAAACGATAACGGCAGTCGATAGCGCAGACAAAACGAAATTTTATCAATTTCACGAATTGCTTCGGGAAACTTTTCCGGGCGTTTTTTCCGTATGCGAATGTGAAACCTTTAACGGCAGTCTTCTGTTGCGATGGAAGGGAAAGTCTGCTGATGCGCCCATACTGCTGATGAACCACCAAGACGTCGTGGAGGCCCCCGGCGCTTGGAAGTATCCGCCTTTTTCGGGTACGATTGCGGACGGCAGGGTCTGGGGTCGAGGCGCGCTGGATACGAAAGGCGGGCTTTGGGCGATGCTTGAGGCTGCCAACGAGTTGGTTGCCGAAGGCTTTATCCCTGAGCACGACGTATATTTTATGTCTAGCTGTACGGAAGAGTGTGACGGCACGGGCGCGGATTTGATTTCCAAAACGCTGGAACAGCGTGGTATTCGTTTCCGTTTGGTGTTAGATGAGGGCGGCATGGTTGTTCGCGACCTGATTCTGGGCGCAAAGGGAGATTTTGCGATGGTCGGCGTTGGCGAAAAGGGCTGTATGGACTTGCAGTTTATCGCTCGTTCGGTAGGCGGACACGCGTCTACCCCCGAAAAGAATAGTCCGCTTGTACGCTTAGGTAAGTTTATGGCGGCGGTGGAAAGGAAGAAGCTGTTTAAAACCCAGCTTTCCCCTACGGTATGCGAAATGCTTACGAGGGTTGGCGGTTCAATGCGTGGGCTAACTGGCTTTATCATGAGGCATGCAAAATGTTTTAAACCGTTGCTGAAAAAACTTATTCCTTCTGCATCTTCTGCGGCGGGGGCGATGTTGAAAACGACGATTGCATTCACGATGGCCAGCGGTTCTGAGGGCGCAAACGTGCTTCCGCAGGAAGCATGGGTGGTAGGCAACATGCGTTATTCCCATCACCAGGGGGGCGAGGACAGTCTTCGTGTGGTGAAAAAGCTTGCCGAAAAATATGGGATAGAAACGGTGATTATAGAGGACGGTTTCTCTTCTCCGATTTCCGATTATCACAGCGAGGAATTCGCATTAATAGAACGGGCAATAGGGCAAGTATTCCCTACGGCAATTACTTCGCCGTACGTGATGGTGGCGGCCAGCGACAGCCGCTATATGAGCCGAGTTTGCGACAACTGCTTACGTTTTACGCCGTTTGTGATTGACGACGAACAGTTGGACAGTATCCACGGTATCAATGAAAGCGTAGAGGTATCGGCGCTTGCGCCTGCGGTGGATTTCTACCGTTATATCATCAAAGAGGCGTAATTCATGCACTGTAAAATTAAATAAATTGCGAAAACGGGACACCAAGTGTTCCGTTTTTTTGCTTTGTCGAGGGGTATGGTCTTCAAAGCCTTTGGGAAAACTTATCCTATAAGCAACTGTTGGCAGGGCATGCGTGCAAAGGAGAGTGAAAAGATGGTTTTAGAGGACCTTTTTTACGTTGGCGTAAACGACAAAAGTCTGGATTTATTCGAGGGGATGTACCCCGTACCAAACGGTATGGCGTACAATTCCTACGTCATTATGGACGAAAAAATAGCGGTGCTTGATACGGTAGATGCGGAATTTGCCGAGGAATGGCTGAAAAATTTGGAAAAGGTTTTCTGTGGTAGAAAACCTGATTTTTTAATTGTACAGCACATGGAGCCCGACCATTCCGCAAACGTTTTTTTGTTTGCGTGTCGCTATCCAAAGGCAAAAATCATTGCTTCGTCAAAGGCTTTGCAAATGATGAAAAATTACTTTGGTACGGACTTTCCGGAACGGCAAATGGCAGTCGAGGAAGGGGATGTGCTTTCCCTTGGAAAGCACGACCTCGTCTTTTACGCCGCGCCGATGGTGCACTGGCCGGAGGTGATAATGACCTACGATAAAACAAACGGCGCGTTGTTTTCGGCCGATGCGTTTGGGAAGTTTGGGACTTTGGATATAGAAGAGGAGTGGGCTTGCGAGGCGAGAAGATACTACTTTGGCATCGTCGGCAAGTACGGCGTGCAGGTGCAGGCGCTGCTCAAAAAGCTGTCTTCTCTACCCATTCGGGCAATCTGTCCGTTGCACGGCCCCGTCTTGAAGGGGAACTTGGAGGAGTATTTTTCTCTATACGACACGTGGTCGAGGTACGAGGTGGAAACGGACGGCGTAGTCATTGCCTACACCTCTGTGTACGGTAACACGAAAGCGGCGGTGGAGTGTCTGCAAAGGGAACTGCTGAGGGCAGGTTGTCCAAAGGTCGTTATGATAGACCTTGCTCGTGTGGATATGTCTGAGGCGGTGGAGGATGCTTTTCGGTACGGAAAGCTCGTCCTTGCTACGACGACCTACAACGGGGAGATTTTCCCCTTCATGCGGGAGTTTATCGCTAGCCTTGTCGAGCGCAATTTCCAAAACCGCACGGTTGCATTGATTGAAAACGGCAGTTGGGCGCCGATGGCGGCGAAACGGATGTATGAAATGCTTAAAAAATGCAAAAACTTACGGTATACGCAAAGCTTAGTAAAAATTCTTTCGTCAATGACGGAGGAGAACTGCAAGCAGATGCGATTGCTTGCGGAGGAGCTGTGCTATAGGGGGGAGAAAAAATGAGTAAATACGTTTGTACGGTGTGTGACTGGATGTACGATGACAAGCTGGGTGTTCCCGAGAGTGGGATTGCGCCGGGGATTCCGTTTATGGCGTTGCCGGAAGATTTTGTCTGTCCGCTTTGCGGCGTGGGCAAAGAGGAGTTTGTGGAAGAATTAGGCGAATAAAAAAAGGGACAAAATTGTCCCAGTTCTTAATTGATATGAGGTGCGGGTAAAGGCGCTAATGGGTCTTGAAAAAGTGGTAGTTGCGGTGGCGCAAAAGTGAACACGGCAAAGGCGACTGCCGTAGCAATCAAAAGCAGGATAGGGATAAAGGAAAAACGGGGTGCAAATCGCTTGCGGAAGAGGACGCCTTCCGCGTAATATCCGATGCCTGCGGCGAGGAAGAAAAAGAGGATATTCACCCAGTCGGGGGATTTTCCAAAAGCGCCGTTATAGGTATAGAAGAGGATGGGAATTGCGCTAACGCCGACCAACGTTCCTATCCATTTTATCCACCAAAAACCGAGGGCTTCTTCTTTGAAGAAGGGATATTGAATGAGGGCAAAAATCAGCATCGGGAAAAAGAGGATTTTCATATGCTCCCAGGTTGATTCGTTGACGGCGGAGATAGGCGCAACGAACACCCAGCCCGTCCAGTCGATTAAAAAATGTAAAATTGTCCCCAAAGCGGTAGCAAACGTCAGCCCGCCAAATTGCCAAAGCAAAAGATTTCTTTTCATTGCGATATACTCCTTGTAAGAGAGTATATTCACGCAAGAGGCAAATCATGCAAAAAACCGCCTGAAACGGCGGTTTTTTATTATACTCAATCCTCGTCCATATCGGCAGCTTGTTTGGTTTTGTGGATTGTGCCAAAGGGGTGCTGTGGCGGTGCGTAGACGGAATAAACTTTCAGGGGGCGAGGGCAGGCGTTGACGATATTATGCCAAGTCCCTGCAGGAATGATGATTGCGTAATCGGGGTTGACTTTGCCGACCAGCTTCATTTCTTTTTTCGTTTTGCCCATATAGACGTAGGCGCAGCCGCTTTCCACGCGGATAAACTGATCTAAATCGTCGTGGTTTTCGATGCCGATTTCTCCGCCGATGGGGATAGACATTACGGTCAGTTGCAGGTACGTACCCGTCCAAATGGCGGTGCGGAAGTTTTGATTTAGCAAAGTCTCCTGATGGATATTGATAATCCCAGGCTTAGGGCCGAGGTCTTTCGAGTTTTCCGTTTTTGAGCACATAGCATTTCCCCCGTATTTCTTATTTATATCAGCATATGCGCAAATGAAAAAAAGTGCTAATAAAACAAAAAAGGAAGGCGTGCAGCCTTCCTATTGTTGGTTGTGTGGGGTGTAAAGAAATATTAAGCGTCTTCGCCTAAAAGCACGCTTACGCTAACGTCTAATGCGTTTGCTAATGCTTTCAAATAACTTGCTTTCGGTTCGTTCACGTTGTTTTCCCAAATAGAAATCATTCCGTTAGAAACGCCGACCATTTTGGCAAGCTGTGGCTGTGTCAATCCTTTTTCTAACCGCAAAGATTTAATTGTTTCGCCTAATCCTTTCATACATACAATATTATCAGAAAACTAAGAATAATACTTGACTTCTTAGAATTCTAAGAATATAATATTTTTGGAGGAAGAAAAGATGAAATATATAGAAGCAGTGGGAAAACGGTTGGAAGAATTGTTAAAGAAAGCAAATTGCAGTCAAAGCGAATTTTCTAAAAAAAGCAATATATCGAGAACAACGATTAACAGAACGATAAATGGTAGGGCAGATATAATAACCTTTGAAACGCTGATAGTATTTTGCAAAACGCTAAATATAACGCTGAGGGAGTTTTTTGCGTCGGAATTATTTAACGATGATATAGAAATATGTGAAAAGAAAAAAGGTAGGCGGTGGTAACCCGTGTAGTGCTTGCTCGTGCAAATGCTGATAGTGGTAGTATGCTATACTTTTGCGCGCAAAATGATAAATACTATAAATACTACAAGATATATGCAGAAAAGGCTTGCAAAATTGAAAGAAAATCGTTATACTATAATTAGCGTAGAAAACGACGAAAGAACGAAAAGACGTTATCCGCAACCATTATAGGCTTGCAATCACGTCAAATACGCTTGTAAAAACTACTTAGGAGACATATTTTATGAATACGCTTATCTTTCAAGACGAGATTACGTTATACTGGGAAAAGCAATGGGGATTGCCCGACGGTGTAGAATATCGCGCTACGCTGAACGGTGAAATTGCCCAAAAGACGGTAAAAACACACGTTTCGTTTCGGGATTTGCAAGCAGACACGGAATACGCTGTTGCGGTAGAGAGAGTGGACGGCGCTGGACAGGTGGTAGAGTGCTTGTATCAGGCTACCCTCCGCACGCCCAAGGCAAAACGCTGCATCGACGTTACGAAGCCGCCTTACAATGCGGTGGGGGACGGTAAGACCTTAAATACCGCCGCCCTTCAAAAAGCGTTGGACGATTGTACGGAAAACGATTGTGTTTACTTGCCACAAGGCACGTTTTTGTCGGGCGCGCTGAATATGCATAGCGGTAGCGAGCTTTATTTAGAGTATGGCGCAATGCTGCGGGGTACGGAGCAGGCAGAGGACTATTTGCCTAAAATCAAAAGCCGTTATGAAGGGAAGGAGCGTATCTGCTACCGTTCGCTTATCAATATCGGTGAGATTGACCGTAATGCGGGATATACAACGCAAAACGTTGTAATTCGTGGTAAGGGCACCATTTTTGGGGGCGGAGCACCGCTTTGCAACTCGATTGTAAATGCGGAAAGAGCGTTGCTCACCGAATCCCTTGGTGAAAACGAAGAGAGAATTTTGAAGCGTGCAAGAGGCAGGCTGATTTGCATCAACAACGCAGAGAACGTGATTATCGGTGGCCTTACGCTTGGGTACAGCGCGTCTTGGAACGTGCATTTCGTGTATTCCAGAAACGTGCTTACGTATAACTGTAAGATTCTGTCGGAGAAGTGGACCAGCGAGGATGGCAGTTTGCAAATGGACGACGTGGGAAACGGCGATGGTTGGGATCCTGATTCCTCGGAAGATTGTACGATATTCAATACCTATTTTAGCACTCGCGACGATGCTATTGCCGTAAAATCGGGTAAAAACCCCGAAGGGAACATTGTCAATCGACCCACGAAAAATATTCGTATTTTCGATTGCTTTGGCGGTCCTCGTGGGATTGCAATCGGCAGCGAGGTGTCGGGTGGTATCAGCGACGTCAAGATCTGGGATTGCGACTTTTTTGAAGACAAAATGGGTTTCACCATCAAAACAACGCATAAGCGTGGTGGGTATATCAAGGATATCACGGTTAGAAACTGCAATTTTGCTTCCGTTTTGATTCGTTCGGATTACACCAGCAACGACGACGGCGAGGGAGCAGAGGAGCTTACTGTCGTAGAAAATATCCTTTTGGAGAATATCAAAATCAAAGGCGCATATCCTTACTTGGATAGAAGTGATAAATATTATCACACGCTGTACTTGTACGGATTCGACGAGGAAGAACATTACTTCAACAATATCCGTATTAAGAATTTGGAACTGTACGGCAGAGCGGACGGTGAGATACAGACGATAAAAATCAAGAACGTCAAAAACGTATCCATTGAAAATATCCGCTACGTAGACAATACGGAAAAATAACAATTAAAAAGGCTCAGAATTGAACGCAATTCTGAGCTTTTTTGGTGGAGATAAGCGAAAATTTGCGCGCAAGGCGCAAGGTGTCGCAATCCTGCGTGGGTAAAGACTTGTAACCATTCTTACTCGTGCAGGCTTGCTCGCGCGAACCGCTGAGAATACAACGTTTCGAGCGTTACTTATCTCCACCTCCAAACAAAAAAAGGAAGGCGTATTGCCTTCCTTTTGTTGGTGGTGGAGATAAGCGGAAATTTGCGCGCAGGGCGCAAGGTGTCGCAATCCTGCGTGGGTAAAGAC
>JAZOMO010000007.1:0-59902 GCA_045654025.1 Candidatus Scatosoma sp. | reverse complement strand
CGTACCACGCAAGCCGCAAGGGTATTCTTTAGACTGACTAATGCCCTGAAGGTTGCCGCCATTTGCGTTGTGTTCATAACCCGTCGCGTCGATGTTGTTCAAAAGAACGTAGTAGCCGTCCCATACACCCATAGGCTTGCTTTCGTCAATCGCTGAGTACACGCCACCCGAGTAAGATGCGTTGATATTGAACACTTCGAAGTCTTCTGCTTCCGCGAAGACGCCGGAATAGCCTTTCAATTGAATCTCATAGCCACGTCTTGACGAATAGATGGTAATGGTCGTATCAATACCTTTCGCCTTCTCGCTGCTTTCAACGTTGTCTTCAATGCCGTAGATCTTGTTGTCAACTACCGTCAAGAGGTTGCCTTCTGCGTCCTCAGCCTTAACGATGTCTGCGCCAAGGATGCTACGCAAGGATTTACCCGCCGCCACTTCGCCGTGGATTGCGGAGAAGTTTTCTACCACTTCTTCGTATTTGTAAACAGTCTGCGTTACGTGTACGGGAATGACCTGCGTTTTGGTTTCTTCGTTTATCGTGTAGGTGAGGGTGATTGTTGCCTCGCCTGCAAAGCCCTTACCGCTTACCTGACCGCTTTTATTCGAGTAGCTAAAATCAACGTATTGTTCACCGCTTGTCAGCTCTGCAGTAACGTCGAAAGGCACACCGTCACAGCTTGCCTCGATTTCAAACGGGGTTACTACAACGTATTCGTCATTGCCTTCGACCGCTTCCGTTGCAAGGTTGATTTCAGAGATACCACCATTGACAGACAAGACTACTTCAGCCCCAACGTGAATCGTGATTGTCTTCGTCATCATGCCTTCCGTGATACCACGCCAAGAAGCAGTTACCGTTACCGTCGTCGTACCATATGCCAAGGGCTTGAATACGCCGTTTTCTACCTTACCTACCGTTTCATCACTGACTGCATACGTAAGTTCTACGTCATCGAACGTCTTGCCGTTGAACAGAATGTTACCGGACAATTCCCATTCTTGGTTCTTATACGTAGTGATTTCTTCGCTGACGGTGGGCATCTGCAAATTAGGCAACTGGTCGCCCAGCGTTACCTCTACCGTGCAGCTGTCGGTCAAATCGCCGTACGTTGCGGTGATGATTGCCTTACCAGGTCTCAATGCCTCAACTTCGCCGTTCTCGCCTACCGTTGCCACGGAAGGGTCAGACGAGGAGAAGGCGAGTACCGCACCATCTTGCTGATCGTAATCGACCTCCAAGGTCTTCTTGTCTCCCAAGATCATCGACATGCTCTCGTCCTGGATATTCATCGTATATTCGGGAGCATCAGGGGTGCTGGAGTCGGGTTCGGGTTTCTTACACCCAGTCGCCGCCAGCGCAGTCGTTGCCATGAGGAAGACACTTGCTAATACAATTAGTTTTTTGTTCTTCATTCATTCCTCCTTATAATCCACTCAGCCAACCCGTGAACATCTGTTTCGATCTTAAACACAGGTTTTCGAGATGTAACCAGTCTATATCGTACCAAAGTCGGTCGATGTATTCCTGTCTCTGTTTTGCGGAAATACTGTAACCATGCATATCCAAGATGATGTACAGGTTGCTTATCGCTTCGGTTTCGATATGTCCGCAAACCTTGTCGTACAGTTCAGGATTGGTAACCGCGTAACGCGCTACGTCTTCCTTCGCCGCATCCATACCATCCAGCCAGCCCTGTACAACGCCGATAGGCCAGTATTCAGGTCTGTCAATGGACACCGAACCGTCTGCCTGCAAGCCTAATTCAAGGTTACCTGCAAGAAGGTATTGCTGATATGCACGTACAGAATAGAATACTTTCAACATCGCAGGCGCCGCATCCTTGAACATCGCCTTGAACCAGTTGTTAATCAACTCGTCCATATCCAGCGAGGTATCCCAAGCAAGCTTCGCTTCGAGGTACGCCTTCAGGTTGTGCCATGCCGTGTTAGGGCCTGTGTTGCCGTCCTGCAGCTGGGTGAACCAGTATCTGTCACTCTTGTTGCAGAAGTATGCGTACATCTCAGGGGTTGCCCACTGGAAGCTGTCGATAGGGAAGATGTAGTTCTTGAAGTTCGTACGATAGTCCCAGTAGTAGATGTTGTTTGCGCATGCGCTCCAACCATCAAGCTGGTTCAAACAGTCTTCGTTTTCATCCGAATCGAATGCCTTCTGACCGTCCGCCTCACGACAGAACCATGCGATAAGTCTGTCGCTTACCTTTACCTTTTCATCAATCGGTTCGTACTGCTTCGTCTTTGCGTTGTATTTCGCAGGAGCGATGAAGTTGTGGTTGTACGCGAAGAACAACAGGTGGAAGTCTTCTCTGTACCAATCCGCACCGATACTCTTGCCGTACTCCATCCATTCGTCTACCTTTGCTGCAAGGTCGTTCATGAACAGTACCTGAACCGCCCCCTGCGAGTTGTTGTAGTATTCGGAAAGCTCTCTACACTTCCAGCATCTGCAGTAGTTCGTGTTGTCCATGTGCGTCATGGAATATACTTTGTAGCGGGGGTATCTGTCAGGCGTGTAGTATGCAAGCTGTGCCTTAACCTTTTCGAACGCCTCGTTTACCATCGCTTCGTACGCCACGGGGTCGCCGTGTGCGGAGAAGCAAACCTGCTCGCCACCCATCGTGGAGTACCATTCAGGATAGTAAACGTAATGTTCTTTCGTGTCGTTCGGGTCTTCCGTTTCAAGGTTAGGGATTTCCCTTGTCTTCTGGTCGATATCGTTGTAAATGTATTCGGGGAACCAACGGTTTATGTTCGTACTTGCACCCTTACCGCCTTCGGACATGTTCCACCAAATTTCGTGGATCGGCGTCCAGTAGTAACCACGCGTACCCTCTTTGCCATAGTATTTCAAACGCCACGCAAACATGTTTTCGTCGTAATCCGTGGATTCGTACATCGTTACGTCGCTACTATGCATTCTCAATTTGAAGTCGGGGATATCCGTCACGTCATAAGCCTTCAGCTTCTTTTCGGACGTATGCTCGATTTCCATGCAATCGAAGTAGTACGTTTCGTAGTTGAAGGTGATGTTCATGAAGGTGTATACCGAGAATACCGTACCTTCGTCAGCACCGCCGCAAAGATAGATATCGTCGTCCTTCGTTACGATTCTGTGACCGTCGCTTTCCAGCTTTTTGTTATCAATCTCGATACCAGCTTGTTCCAAAAGCTTCGTTCTGCCCAAGGAAATGTATTTACCCGTGGAAGGATTCGCAATTTCATCGTCCGTTTTTACGTTGATAACGATATCCGTTGCATCCTTGAAAAGGTCTGCAAATTCCGTTCTTGCAATACGCACCGTCGAGCTGCTTTCTGCGGGGATAATCAAGGTGTAGTCCGTTCTACCGTTTTTCACCAGGTAATCGTTCGTATCAGGCGCGGTATACACGTGCGTACCCTTATATACCGTAGATTTGCTGGAGGAATCGTCGTCCTTAGGCTTGCACCCCGCAAGCCCCGTCGTTGCCAACGTCAATACGCCCAGCGTTAATGCTGTTACTTTTAATTTCTTATTCACGTTGTCAACCTCCTTAGGATACCTTCACGGTATAAGCAAACATCGAAGTGTTACCCGTTTCGTCATAAGCAACATACAATACCGTGTAAAGACCTTTTTCTTTTGCCTCGAAAGAAGCACCGCTGTTAACCAACTTCAATACGCCGGAAGGATAGATTACGGAACACCAATGCTTAACTTCCTTCAGTTCGGTGTCGTCGTCGGACACACTGTAAGGCGCCGTCTTGATGGTATCACCCACAGACGCCTTGATCTGCTGGCCATCGGTCACACCCTCTACCATCAACGTAGGAGCAACAGAGTTGAGAACGGTAGGACCACCGATGTATCTGTTCTCCAAATTCTTTTGGTTCTTGTAAGTATACTGAATGCTGTAAGCGCCAACTTGTTGCAGTTTAACCTGATATACTCTGCTTGCAGAACAAGTGCCATCCAAACGCACCCCGTCAAGGGACGTTACAACCGAACCATCGGGAGCAAGCACTTTTACGCTCAACCCGCTTTCAACGTAAGGCGAAAGAATATCGCTGACGTCTGCTTTCGCGATGGTGATTACGTCGCCAACTTGATGGTAACCGATGTTCGATTCCGAAACGTAAACGTCAGGGGTCGCTTTTTCATGTCTACCCGTCGCGAACGTCTTACCGGAAAGACCAGTGATCTTCAAAGACGTCCGTCCAGTGAGACCTTGAAGCTCTACGTGGAGCAAAATTTTCGCGCTGGTGAAGCTACCGCTCCAAGGACATTTTAAACCACTGACCGTGAACGCGCCGTTCGAATAGGAAATCATCGTCTTCGCGTCAATGAAGTTCGTGGTCGTGTTACCCATCAGCTGTCCATCCAGCTCAACCTTCGCCTTTTCACCGTTCTGCGTAAAGCGAAGCTGTACTTTATTGTTTCTATCGTAGTAGTCAATCAACGTCACAACTACCGCGCCAGGCACGTTGTACTTCTCGTCACCCGAGCCGCTCTCCACCTGGAAGTCCAGCTTGAATTTCGGCAAGGAGAGTACGTTGATATACTTCAGCGTAGCGGTCTTGGTCTCAGCCTTACCGTCCGTGAGGTATCTCATCGCCGTAGGATTTTTCTCAAATACGCCTTTTTCATCATGGAAGTAGTCGATCATCGAAATCTTGCCGTCAGCACTGTCATAACCAACGTCCAAAACCTCAATTTCTTCCGAATATTCTACTGCTTCGCCATATGCATATTTAAGCTTCAGCGTCTTGCAAGCGGGAATAGTAAACGCCTTGATATTAACAGGGGTTTCCGTCGGTTGACCGTTTTCTTGGATTGCAATGATGCTTACGTTCGCATCCGCCTTATTAGCAGCGCCCTTCGCCGTGAACGTGTACGCAATCGCATCGTCCAACGAATAGGTTGCGCCCTTGATAAAGTATTCAGGCAATACGGGAGCTTCCAATACTACGTTGTTAGAAGACTCTGCCGTCACTACGGTACTAGCGGTATAGGTCTTGTAAGGGGTTTCGTAGGTGTAGGTGATGGTATAATCCATAACACCGCCCAAGAATACCTTATTGTCCTTAACCTCTACAGGATTGCCGTTTTCATCAATTACGGAAACCTTCACAGCGGAAAGGTCTTTATACAGACCATTAAGCGTAGGAGCAGGAATTTCAAAATAGCTACCTGCCTCAACCTGCATCTTCTCAGCCACCGTCATATCGACAGCCTTATCGTTACTACCTTTCAAACACTGCAGAGTCACAGGGTACTCACCCACGTTGCCGTTTCTATCCGTTGCCGTATAAATAACAGTGTAGGCACCCGTCTTCGTCGGCTTGAATTTGTTGTCAGCCGTCAAGGGTTCACGAACGTTCGTCTTACTCGGGTCATACAAATGATACACCGCAACGTCCGCAATCGTACCATAAGGAAGATTCAAGTCCAGCGCAGTTGCGTCGGGAATGGTAATTTCCTCGTTCAGCGCGATCTTGTTCATCTTGAGCATATCTTCGTTCGTCAAGTAAATTACGGGTTCTTTGTCATCCTCTTCCGCCTTAAGCATTTCACTGCCGGATACGCCGCCAATGGAAGCAATTTCCATGTTCGCCTCATTACCCGTGAAGGTCTTTGCGGTGAAGCTGATGTATACTTCGCCCGTGGTGAAGCCCTTGAACTTGCCCTTCGGATAAATCGATTCGTTGTCAAGATCGGCAATTACCTTTTCTTCACGCGTATACTTCGGCGTATATACCAGTTTATCCGGGTTTTCTTCGTCCGAGTAAGCAGCCGAAACCGTTGCCTTCGTATACGTGATATACACGCAGTTCGTTTCAACGTCATAGCGCAGCTCGAAACCACCGCAAACCTGATCTTTAAAACCATTGTCAGACGTAACCGTGTGCGCATCAACGATGTTCGCATTGATATGTCCTTCGCTGGGAGCCATGTCGACTCTGTAATAGTTGTCACTATCATCGATCTTAATCGAGCTTTGGGAGATTTTGTCCTTAGTGACAGGCCCACGAAGACCATGCGCCGCTTGCCCTGCAGGATTTGCGCTGAAGTTCCAACGAGTTTTACCCTCCATCCATTCCAAATCGATGGTTACCGTGTTGGAAGCATCGTAGCAGTCCGTCAACGTGATGATATAGTTTCTTGCCTCATCCGTATATTCGAATGTAGCGGCAATTCTCTTCTTATCCGTTGAAGTCAAGCCAGGTTCTGCATATCTCTCCAAGTTCCCGATGAGATCCGTCATCCCAAAGAAAGGATATACGTGCGCAAAAGAACCGTCGAGGTTCGCCAAGTCCACCGCCTTGTTGTAATAGAAGGTGGATTCGGGATCGAAGGTGAGCTTGATCCCCTCCTTACCAGGGTGCTTTTCCAGCCCAGTTTTGCCCTCAGCCTCGTTTACAGTTACCTCCTGCATCGTTACACCACCTTTGATGGTGTAAGCATCCTGAGTTACCTTAAAGGTCTTGCTTGCAGAAACGCTTTTCCCTTCTACGATCGCATACCATGTAATCGTGTAGATGCCAAGCTCTGTCAACTCAATCGTGGCGGTATTAGACACTTTTCCACTGGGGAATTGAACCACGTAGCTGGTTGCAGGTACGTTTTCAATCGAGCCAGCAGGAATCTTCAGCGACGTACCCAAAGTATACACAGGTTGTAACTGCTCTTCGTTCTCAAGCGTAACCTCATAAGCACCTGCAACGGGAATGTTATTCCACATCTGGGAAGCCGATACAGCACCCGTTGATGCCACAAGAAGCAAGGAACAGGCGGCCGCTATCCATTTAAACCGTCTTTTTTGCATTGTTTTGTGTTTTCTCCTTATATAATTTCGTTTGTGTTGATAACGACGCCTACACACGCACACGTACGTATATATACGCGTCATTATTATATAAATCCAGGAAACGCAACACTCATTTCCCCCCATTGCCGCTTGAGCGGCAAAAGCCCACAAGCGTTACTTACCATCCGCAGAGGCAAATAACGCTTTGGCTTTCTTTCCGAAAATTACAGCGACTATTTTTATCTTTGTCGTTTTATTTCGATTATTGCTTCAGACCACCCATGGTGATGTTGCCCATCAGCTTATCCTTCAAGAAGATGAACGCGATAAGAATCGGGAGCGCCAACATCATCGTAGTCGCAATCTGAATCGTAGGTTCAGCATTCTGACTCAACTGCGTCACTTTCCAAACGAAGTACGCGAGCGTAGGGTGATGAGGCATATACAGGTTCGCCGTCTGATAGTCGTTCCAGAAATGGATGAACTGAATCAAGAATACGGTGGACATCATCTTAATAGACAGAGGAAGGATGATCTTCGTCAAAACGTAGAACTGAGACGCGCCGTCGATTTCCGCCGCTTCGGAGAAGGAATCGGGAATCGATTCGTAGAACGCGCAGAATACGAAGAAGTACATACCGCCGAAGCCCGCCTTCTGCAACAGATAACCCCAAATGGTGTCGTACAAGCCGATGTTACGAAGCAACGCTAACATGGAAGGCTGGCTACCGACGATGGGGGTCGTCAACGCAAACAGCGCCGCACCCGTGATCACCTTAGCGACGGGATTGTCGTATTTTACAACCGCATACGCTACAATTGCAGGGATGACAGTATGTAAAACGGAACCGATGACCGTATAGATGATGGTATTGAATATAATAGTAGCAAAATCATAGACGGTCTGATTAAGATGCAGCGAATTGATAAGCCAATAGGAAAAGGGATCGGAGCCCATAGCTTTGATGTCCGTCTTCCCCCACCAGGAATAGTAAACGGCATTATTTACCGCTGCGCCGAGCGCCTGGCTCCTATAGTTCCCATAGGTCTCGAAGATTCTGAGGTAGTTTTTAAAGAAGATGTACTCAGAACTATCATCGGCACTAGAAGGATCCAACGTGGGGAGTCCTATCCAGTTCGTCGTAGCACCTTCGAATTCCGACGGGCTTTTGAGCGAAGTTATAAAACCCCAGACAAGCGTTCCGATCATCGACAACGCATAAAGGCTGAGCAATACACAGAGGGAGATGATGAATATTCTATTTGCAACAGACGTTTCTTTCTTTTTCATATTCATCCTCCATTAATCCACACTCGGTCCAAACTTACGCAGGGCCTTTCTCAAGAGTATCGTCGAAGGCATCATTACCGCCGTCATACACAAACCAACCGCTGCGAGGACCGAAAGACTCTGGGTAGTTACTACGCCATTAATATTTTTTACCTGCGTGAAGTCCGCCTTCGAGGATTGTACGTACAGATAATACCCAAAGGTATCCAAATTCTCTATTCTCGTCGAATTGCCGTAGAGGGTATGCAAGTGCATTTGATCGGTGAAGATACCAGCAAAGTTAATCGTCAAGAAGGAAACGAAGGTCGGCCAAATCATCGGCACGGTGATGAAGATAAATTCCTGCACCGCATTCGCGCCGTCGAGCTGCGCCGATTCTACGATCGATTCGTCGATACCGCTCATCGAACCGCTAAACATCAATACGTTGACACCGAAGCCGATCCAAACGCTAAAGAAGAGTACCGCGGGTAAAGCATACTTCTGCTGGCCCAAAAGGCCGTCTTGAATCTTCTCCAATTCAAACCATTCTACCCTGATTTCATTCAAGACGCCGCTTGTGATGAATTTGTACAACAAACAGAAGATAACGCCCGACATGACCTTCGGCAGGAACAAAACGACACGGAATAATTCGCTCATCGGATACTTCTTATAAATATAGTAAGAGAAGAGCAACGCCAGCGTCAAGCCAACGCACGTCGTCCAGAAGAACAACTGCAGCGAGGTTCCAAATCTCCCCAAGCCCGCAGGATCCGTGAGGACACCAAGAGCTTCCGAGAAGTTGTTAAACCCTGCAAAGGAAGGAATCCAACCCTTGTTTGTATCAAGGGTATATTCTTGGAACGCCAACATAAAAGAGTTGAGGTTTACGTATATGTAGCAAATACAGAACTGTAAAACGGGAAGCGCAACCAGAGCGGCAAAGAACAGGTTTCTTTTCAACTTGCGTTGATTAAACCGCTTTGCCGTCCCCCCGTTTTCAATCGTTTTAACATCCATAAAGTACACTCCTAAAAATTAGTTCTTGCCAATTCCGGACATCTTTTCTGCCCAGCTGCCTTCATTCTGGCCTAAGTGAGTAAACATCGTATAAGCATTCGAATATGCGTCGGTACGCTTTGCGAAAACTTCGATAATCGAGCTATATTCGGTCGTACCAACAACAGGCGTATAGCCAGGGCTTGATGCCGAGTACACAAGGATCGGCGAATAGTTACGATACATATCGTTGTTACCGTACTGGTTAACGACACGGTTGTTCGCGCGCAGGTTCATAATCGTCTTCTGATAAGGATCCAACTCGTTAAGAACTTCGTCGCTCATTACATCGTAGTCCATCAACGCCTTGGTAACGCCCGTGGTTGCGGAGAATTTCTTCAAGTTCTCTTCGGTATACAAGAACTTCAAGAAGTCTTTACACAGCTGAATCTTACCTTCGTTGCCAGGACGGTCGTCGATGTTACCGTTGATCAAGCAGGTAGCGGTCATGTTGTTCATTGCCGCTTCTTCTCTTTTGTTCTCTACGCCGGTTACCACTTCGCCGGTGACGGTGGTAGGCATATGCCAGTGACCGATATTCTTAACTTCCTTACCGCCCGAATAGGTCTTGTAGTCGGTGAACAAGCCGTAGCTTTCCGCTTCGTTGTACCAGTACGAACCTTCGACGTGCGCAGCAATTTCAACGTAATCGCCAAGACCGTTCAAGACGAACGAACGCATTGCCGACTTATGGTTGTAGTTGCTGTCGAGGAAGCCCTCGTAGAACCAGCCTTGCTGTTCAGCCAGTTCCATAAACGCGAACGCATAATATCTAGCCGCCTGGTTGATTGCCTTGTAACCCGTTTCTTCGGTAACCGTTGCCCTTTCAGTGATGGCCTTTTTGATGCCCGTACCTACCCAAAGCTCTTCATCGGAAACGCCGGTAACGTAGTCTACTTCACCGCTGAGCGAAGTAACTGCCGCTCTCTGTTCGTAACCAGCCAACGCCGTCCACAGACCTTCGATTAAGTAGTTTGCATAGTCAAGGTGTCCACCGGGAGTGCTGAAGGGCCAAACGTTGTTGCTCTTGATGTATTCGCACATTGCAACCAGTTCATCCAGCGTCGTAGGCATACCGTCGTCGTCCGTGCCTGCGATACCGTCGTTACCAACCGTCTTTTCGTCAGCTGCACCCGTGAAGTAGAAGGTTTTGCCTACCAGCGCGCTGTTGTGTGCATTAACGGTTTCCGTTTTCGCAAGATAGAATTCCTTTTCTTCAAACATATCCATGTCGTAGGATGCGCCGGACTGCGTTTCGTAGTGAGGCAACATGTAATATTTGCCAGCGCGCGTACCAGTACCCTGCATTGCGAAGCGGTATCTTTCGTCCATCTTGCTCTCAATCGTTGCACCAGGTTCGCCGTATTCAGCCAGCGGGCTGGTTACAACGTCGGTGATGTCCAAAACCGCATCCGCCATAATCAGGTTGTACAGGTTGGAATATTTTTCCTGTAAGAAATACAGGTGTGTACCATCCGACTGCATACCATCAGACTTAACGCCGGTGTTGCTGGTGATTTCGAAGACGATCTCCGTTTTACCTTCTTCGTACTGCTTGTCGCCGATATGCGCTTTGAAATCTTTGATTGCGTTATCCAACCAAGCTCTACCGACACCACCACCGAAGTTCTTAACGTAGATAACCGTCTTATCTGCGTTAGCATCTTCGCAGCCCGCAATGCTAAACAGCGACGTTGCCGCTACCAGCATAGCCAATACTTTTGCCAATGTTTTTTTACCATTTCCCATATAAAACACCTCTTTTGAAAATAATAATATTTTTTTGTTTTTTGGTTACTTGGGTAATCGCTGCTAAGCACGAATGCCCATTTATATAATAAATGGTTAGCGCCCTCTCGTCAAGCAATTTTAACACGGAATTGTTCTTTTGTATTAAAAATGATAAAAAAAAGTAATATATATACATACACTTTAGTCGGTTTTTAGAATCTCTGTTTTTCGCTATTTTTGTTGTTTTCAACGGCGTTTGCGGAAAATTTCTTGACTTTTTAAATATTTTACGGGATTTTGGATGAAAAAATAAAAATATACTTGACTTTTTGAAAAAATAAGGTATACTTTAATAAAAATTTAGGTAAAAACACCCAAGGAACAGAAAAGGAGTAATTATCATGGCTATTGAAAAGATGGACATCGCAAAAATTGACACAAACTTTGGCAAAACCGCGATCAATGAAACGGACATCGTCTGGAGAAAAGCAACCGATTCCGCCTTCGATTTACGCGGCGTTTTCTACGACGAAGAGGCAGGCTGTTTCTACCGTATGAAACGTGAAATTGCAGACCAAGTTAGCCCCGGCGTTAAGGTGCTTTCGCGCTGTACCGTAGGCGGAAGAATTCGTTTTAGAACGAATTCCCCCTATATCACCGTTAGAGTAAAATCGGTAAAGCTGAACATGAGCTGGAACTACTCGTTGTTCGCTCGTTGCGGGCTTTGCGTGTACGTAAACGGCGTTTACGACGGATACTTCCGCGCTGGTTTTGATCAGTGGCAAAACGCAGAGGACGATCTGATGTACTACGACGGCATCTATTACACGCGTGAAAAGGGCGTGTACGACGTAGAAATTTACATGCCCAACTACAGCGAAAAGATTTACGACATAGAGGTCGGTCTGAAAGAGGGCTGTGAGCTGTTGCCCGCAAAACCCTACACCTACAACGACAAGCCCGTTGTTTTCTACGGTACGTCCTTGACGCAAGGCGCTTGCGTTTCCCGCGCCGGAAACGATTACACCTGTGTCGTTTCCCGTATGTGCGACACCGACTTTATTAACCTCGGCTTCTCTGGCAACGGCAGAGGCGAACCGATTATGGCGGACTACCTTGCGGACTTAGACCCTTCGATTTACGTGCTTGACTACGACGGAAACGTACGTTCGTTGGAAGCGCTGATCGAATCGCATATGCCAATGTGCAGAAAGATCCGCGCAAAGCACCCCACCACCCCCATCATCTTGATTACGATGGAAGCCTTAGATATCCACAACGACAAGATGCAAATGAGTGAAAAGAGAGAAGTTATTTATAATAACTACTTGACCTTGAAGGCGGAAGGGGACGAAAATATTTACTTTGTGGACGGCAGAACGTTGCTTGGCGACGAAGACCGTGAGGCTGGGTTTGCAGACCTTCTCCACCCCAACGATTTAGGCTACTACCGCATCGCAAAATCCTTAAAACCGTTGCTGTTGGAACTCCTGCAAAAAACGAAATAATTTCTTCTGAAACGCATAAAATCAAAAGACTGCAAGACGAAAATCTTGCAGTCTTTTTTTGTTTCACAAAAAAGTTTCATTTTTTAACTATAATACATAGCCCCTTGGAAAACGCAAGTTCGACAAAGTATTGCGCAGTATTTTGTAGGCATTTCCGTTAGAAAATGCAAGCAAGACACGAAGAACGCGGCTTTCCCGACGGGAGTGTACATAGCCGTACACGAGCGAAGGAAAACGCAAGTTTGACAAAGTATTGCGCCGCATTTTGTAGGAAATTATACTTCTAAGCGGAAGCCGTCGTAGGTAATCTCAAATCCGTACTTCTCTTTGGCAACCTTCGCCAACTCGTCGTGGGTCATTTTGCAACCGTGCGCAAAGTGCGTGTAGTACAACTTGGTCGTATCATCCACTACTTTTTTGGCAATAAAGCGGTCGGCAATCGCACGGCCTTGGCTCATAGACATGTGCCCGTAATAAGGGGTTTCGATATCCCCCTTCGTGCAGTCCAAGCTCAAGAGGTCGATGTGCTTGCCATTCGCCGCAAGCCATTCCTCTACTTCCGTCCCGAACGTACCCGTATCGTTGCCGTAGAAGATGCTCTTGCCGTCCTTCTCAATGAGGAAGATGAACGCCTGCTCAGGCACGGCGTGACGCGCGGGCAACGGGGTGACCGTGTAGCCGTCGACGTCAATCGGCTTGAAGTATTCCATAGGAATAAACTCCCAGAATTTTTCAATCATTTCCTTTTCCAAACCACGCGCTTCCACCACGCGCCAGATCTTATCAATGACCCCTTGGCTGGTGAAAAGTCTAAGCGTAGGGTATTTACAGGTTTCCGCACTCAGCCAATGGTTGCGCGAGGAGAAAACCTCCAACGTCAGATGGTCGGGGTGGGAGTGCGTCAACAAAATATTGCGAATATCCCACAGCGTTCTGCCCTCACGAACGAAGTGCTGATAGGTGTCTGCCCCAAAGTCCACGAGCAGCGTGCCGTCAATCAACGCTTGCGCGCGAGTACGAATATCCTTGCCGCCAAGCTTCAACGCCTTTTGGCAGAGTTCGCAGTTGCAAAACATTCCCGGGATGCGTTCTTCCGCAGCCGTACCCATGTACAAAATTTCCATATTTTCACCTTTCCTTATTCTTTGCCTTTTTATTCCTTATCGGCGTTTCTCTCTTCCAAAATGCGAAGTAAAACGTCGGGAGGATTGACGGTCATACCGTCCACACCTGCTTCGCAGAGCATGCGCATCGTCTCCTCGTCGCCTACCCCCCAAGCACGGACGTTAAAACCCAACCTGTGCCAAGCCTCTACCCCTTCTGCAGTTACCAAACTTGCGCGAGGGCAAAGCTCGTCAATGCCGTTTGCCAACATTTTTTGGACAACCTCGTCGCTCACGTCCTTCGTTAAATATCCCACGTGCACGAGAGGAGCGTATTCCTTTACTTTGCGCAAGCGGTCGAAACCGAAGGAAGTGATAATCGTCCTCGTCTCCACGCCGTATTTACGGACCATATCCACGACGTCCTTTTCAATCCCGTCTACTTTAAGTTCAATGGCAAAGTTCAGCTCTTTCTCGCCAAATTCCTCCAAAAACTCTTCCAAAGTCGGGATTTTATCCTGCAAATCGCCCTTCTTCACCCAGAAGGAACGCAACTCCTCGTAGGTGTAGTCGCAGATGCTGCCTTCCTCGCCCGTCACACGCATCAGCGTATCGTCGTGGAAGAGTACCAACACGCCGTCCTTCGTTCTCTGCACGTCCGTTTCGATACCGTTTGCGCCCATCGCAACGCCCTCTCTGAAAGAAGTCATCGTGTTTTCGGGGAAGTATTGACTTGCCCCACGGTGCGCGTAGCAGATGAATTTCGTGGTGATTTCGGTGTTAATCACTCTCCACAAACCGTCATGCAATTTCTGCAAATACGCACCCCATTCCAAGGGATCAATAAAGGGGTTGACGGTGGCGGTTTTCATCATTTCACCCTTTTCAAGGGTGTGGTTCTGCCAAGTATGGTTGCCAATCATCACGTCTACGGGGATTTTCATCAAGCGTTCGGTGCTGTCAAAGAACAGCCCTCTGCAAAGGTAAGGGACTTTCCAATTGTTCATGAAATCCTTTTTCAGTTGGTTGATGCCCGAGCCACCAAACATCGCCGCGCGATAGGTCTGCCCGTCTTCCACAACGTCCATAAAGAAGGACACCGAACCCTCGGTATGGCCGGGGGTGAACAGACACTCAATCTCGGTGTTGCCGAGCTTGATAACGTCCCCGTCGCAGATGTCGTAATCGGGGGTAAACCCTTCTATGTAGCGAATATCGTGGAAGGATAAGTACGTCTTCGCTTGCGGAGCAAGCGTCAACAGCTTTGCCGTAGCCGCCGTGTGGTCGTAATGGCCGTGCGAATGCAGAATGATTTTCACGTCTTTGATATCAAAACCGAGGGTTTGCATAGATTCGACAATCATATCCGCGCAGGACTGGTAGCCCGTATCAATGAGGATGAGCCCGTCCCCCGTATCAATCAAGTGCGAAGAAGCCTCCTTCGTACCCACGAAGTACAGATTCCCAATCATTCTAAAGGGCGCAACTTTCGTCATTATTTTCTCTGCCATCGTCATTTTCTCCTACCAACGCATGTCTACTTTTCGCCATCAGTTGGCGCAAGCAAGCACGACTATTATACAACAAAAAAATCTTTTTATCAAGAGTTTTCTTATCGTTTTGACAATTTTCTTTTTCCTTTTTTTCTCATCACAGCAACGCTGTTGATATCAACAGTGCATAGCATTGTATCCCTTGCCTTCATCCGCACCAACAAAAAAGCACCCCATTCGGGGCGCCGTCATCATCCATTCGGAATAATTTAAGATATTTTCGTTACTATAAACTGTTCGGGATATTCTTTCGCCACATCTTCAAAGCAAGCAATAATATGTTCAAGAAGATTTTGATTATACTTATTTTTCTCTTTGCCAAATCCAACCAAAACGATTTCACAAGGCGTATCAATATACCCCGTCAACATATCCCAGAGCGCGTCTGCATTACAGCCAAAATAATCAGGCAACTCCATTTTCTTTTTGATGACGTCGTAAAATTCTTCCGCCCAAGTAAATTCGTTCCTATTAAATACGTACTTTTTCATATCAATATTTTTCAGAAAATTCTTTGTAAAAAGCAATTTCCTCTTCTTCGGTAGTTTCCATATCCATAAAAGACTGCAATTCCACTTTTACTTGTTCATATAAATCCGCGCTGTCTTTCTCGCCGCAAAAAATCGTATGGCAAAAAGCTCCAAATACGCCGCAGGTTATCGCATAATATTTCGAACATTTTTCCAAAGTAACACGGCAGCCCTTCGTATATACTTCGTCTTTTAATACTTGTCCGCCTTCACTACCCTTTTTCCCTAAAAAATCTCCATCTTCCCACATATAACTCATCGCACTATCTCCACAATTTTTTATTATTATATCAATTATGAATGCTTTTTGCAAGTAGATTAAAGAATTATGAAGGGGGCTTGCCGTTTCCACTTCGTGGAGCCTCGGCAATGAAAATGCAAGCATTTTCCGAACCCGATGGCTTCTTCGCACTTCCCTTCATCCGCACCAACAAAAAAGCACCCCATTCGCGGTGCTGTTGGTGCGGATGAAGGGACTCGAACCCATATGGTCTCCCACAGGAACCTGAAACCTGCGCGTCTGCCAGTTTCGCCACATCCGCATTTGTATAATGGGCAATCGCCCATTATATTTTTTCTTTCGTAAGTGCGCCTCTTTCGTCCACAATCAGCCGATACGCGTTGCCGCCCGAAGTAATACTGCCTACCACTTCGCCGTCCTCGATAACGAGCGCCGCATTGTCTTCTATCGCCAAAGCACGTTGGTAATTATAACACACTATTTTATCGAAGTCAAGCATTCTCGCGCCATAATGCGGAGAAATTTTTCCTTTTATCCAGCCCAAACCTTGGAACATTGCGTACTGCGTTCCGTCCTCCGTTTTCAGCGAATCGGTGTAGATATCCTCAAACCAACAGATTGCCCCTGCCGACAAGCCTGCAATCAATTTTCCACTCTCATACGCCTCTTCCAAAAGCGGTAATAACCCCACCTTCTTCCAATGCTCTATCATAAACACCGTGTCGCCGCCGCCGACGTAGATCACGTCCGCTTTGGCAATCTTCCCACGCCACTTTTCGATATCAGGTTCTTTGAATACGGACAGCAAAACGTCCGTCTTCACGTCAAACACCCCCGTATATACCTTGTGAAAAGTATTATAATACGGCATAAAATCGTGGCTGGCGGTCGGGATAAACAAAGCGTTCGCTCTGCGTTCGCCTGCCGCCGCTTTTGCAAGCCCTACGATGTATTCGTCAATGGCAAGGGTCGTCCTTTCCTTTAACTCTCCACCGCCGATGGCTATAATTCGTTTCGTACCTGCCCCCGTCATTTTAGGTAAAACCGCCTTATTTCGTGCCGAAAAGACGGTCGCCAGCATCGCCAAGACCGGGCATAATATAACAATTTTCGTTCAGCTGTCTATCCACCGCTGCAACGTACAAATCAACGTCAGGGTGGTCATTCAAAATACGGCGAACACCCTCAGGCGCGCTGACAAGACAGCAAAGCTTAATCTGCTTTACGCCACGCTTTTTAATCATCGTAATTGCATCGGATGCGCTGCCGCCCGTGGCAAGCATCGGGTCAACGACAATCAAAATTCTGCTCTCTGCATCTGCAGGAAGCTTGCAATAGTATTCCACGGGCTGATGGGTCGTTTCATCACGGTAAAGCCCGATATGCCCCACCTTTGCGTTGGGGATGAGCTTCTGCACGCCCGATACCATACCAAGCCCTGCGCGAAGAATAGGCACGATGCCTACCGCTCTGCCCGAAACCATATGGCAAGTGGTTTCTTCCAACGGCGTTTTAACGGTCACGTCCTCTAAGGGCAAGTCCTTCGTCGCCTCGTAAGTAATCAGCGTCGCAATTTCTTCCGCAAGCTCGGCAAACTGCTTCGTCTTGGTGTTTTCATCGCGCAAAATCGCCAACTTGTGTTCGATCAGCGGATGCTGTACGTGGTGAAATTTCGGGTTGTTGTAAAATTCAAGCTTTTCCATGGTATTCTCCTTTTTTGCACACTTGGCTGTAAACTTATTTCGAGTATTTTTCTTCAATCGCTTTGATTTTAGCAATACGTCTATCGTGACGTTCGCCGCCCTCGTATTCGGTGTTCAAAAAGAGGGAAACAATCTCTTCCATTAAGCCTACGCCTACCACCTTTTCCCCCAGCGCAAGCATGTTTGCATCGTTGTGCAAGCGGGTGTACTTCGCGCAGTAAGTGTCGTGACAATGCGCGCAACGCACCCCGGGTACTTTGTTGGCAACGATGGACACGCCGATCCCCGAAGAGCAGACGACAATCCCTCTTTCACATTCTCCGCTCGCCACAGCCTCTGCCGCCAAAAGGGCAAAGTCGGGATAATCGCAGGAGCTACCGTCGTGCGTACCAAAATCCACGTATTCATGTCCGCATTTTACAAGATAATCCATCACGGCTTTTTTTAAGTTCAAAGCGCCGTGATCGCAAGCCAAAGCAATTTTCATTCCGTTATCTTCTCCTTCTTCGGGCGTCCCTTTCGCGCTCCCGTTGTTTTCTTTTTGACCGCCTTTTCCTTTTTCTCTTCGTCCAAGGCTTGTTCCGCCGTCGGTTTTTCAGGCTCTGACGGCTGTTTTTCAGGGAACAAAACGTCGATCAACGCAGACATGCCCCCCTCTAATGCGTTAAAAGTGTCCTCATACGCCTCTATCGGCTGCCCATACGGATCGGGCACAGAGTACCCACAAAAGTCGGAAAAAGCGTATATTTTTTCCACTCCTTCATCCCCTAATAGCTGTATATAGCGGTATACAATCCAGTCTTTTTGCGCCTCCGTCATACAGACGATTGCCGCCGCTTCCCGCATAATCTCCTCCGAAAGCGGGGTCGGCGTAAAGTTTTCTACCGATAAGCCGTGTTTTACTAGCGTACGTAAGGAGTGTAAGTGCATACTCCCCTTTGCCGCCGCATCCGTGCCTGCTGAACGAACGGTAGCAGGCAACCCTCTGCGCTTTGTTTCATAGCGAAAAATCGCCTCCGCCATCGGCGAACGGCAGGTATTTCCCGTGCAGACAAAGACGACGAGTTTTTCCACCACAGCGTTTTCCATATCTCTACCTCAATGGGGCACGTCCACCGACGCGCAAGCTTTCCGCAGGCGATTGAGTACGCCCACCATTTTTCCAGACGTATCTGCAGGCTCGATGATAATCAAGCGGTCGCAAATCGTTTCCGCCTCACGAAGACGGGCGTACAAGCTTGCCGCCATCTCCTCGGGCGTTGTCCCCAAGTCCAGCACCGTCGCAGGGCAAGTTATCTTCCTGCCCACCGTGCTGTCGCAAAGGAAGGCAACGCGCTCTCCCTTTTGCATACATGCGTTTGCGTATTCCACTGCCTCCTCTAAGGCGTTTGCCAAAAACAAGCGTGTTTGACAGCGGGGGGAATAATGCTTGTACAGCACCCCCGGACTCTTGACCTTTTCACCCGATTGCAACTTCGGGGTGTAGACTTCGCAAGCCCCAACCACCTGAGCAATCATCTCCTGCGTAATCAAGCCGGGGCGCAAAATGACGGGGATTTCCCCGGTCACGTCGCAGACGGTACTCTCGATACCGCCCATACATTCGCCACCGTCCAAAATAAGCTCTATTTTGCCGTTAAAATCGTCGTAAACGTGCCCAGCCGAAGTTGGACTCACGTGCTTGGATACGTTCGCGCTAGGGGCAGCAATCGGCAGGTTTACTTCCTTTAAAAATGCCTGCGCGCCTGCGTGCGCGGGAACGCGCACTGCCAAGGTATTCAAGCCGCAGGAAACGTACCTGCTCACCTTGTTTGTCGAGGGATAGACAAGCGTCAAAGGACCGGGTAAAAACGCCTCTCTTAACGCCTTGGCGAACGGAGGGTCGTAATCGACGAGCTTTGACAGGTCGTAGCCCTGATGCACGTGCGCAATCAGGGGGTTGTCCGCAGGTCTGCCTTTGACGGCAAAAATCTTCTGCACGGCGGCATCGTCCAGGGCGTTGCCGCCCAAGCCGTACACCGTCTCCGTCGGCATGCCCACCACACCTCCAGCAAGGATAATTTCCTTCGCTTTTGCAAGGCTTTCAGGCGTAATGTTTTCTATCTTCGTCTGCATCTCGTTAGTAAGGGAGCTCTTCATCCATCTCCCCACCGTACGGGGGCTCGGACGGGCCGTCGTCGCCGTCATAGCCGCCAAACGCAGACATGGGGTCTTGGTCTTCAAAGTTCTGCGGCTGTTGAGGTCTGCCATACTGAGGGGGTTCTTCCATCGCCCCCTGGCTGTCCACGTCCACGAACTTGGTGTATTCGCCGATGAACTTCAAGGGCACTCTGCCCTGCTCGCCGTTTCTGTGCTTTGCAATAATCAAATCTGCCGCGCCCTTGACGACCTTGCCTGCGGCAATATCCTGCGCCGTAGCCAACGCCTCGGGACGGTGAATAAACATAACGATATCCGCGTCCTGCCCGATTGCACCCGATTCACGAAGGTCGGAGAGGGTGGGCTCGTTGGACTGGATACGACGAAGCTGAGAAAGCGCAATGATAGGCACTTCCAGTTCCTTTGCCATAATCTTCAAATCACGGGTGATGGATGCGATTTCCTGCTGTCTGTTTTCACTGCCTGCAACCGTAGAAGAGCCGCCGCGCATCAGCTGGATATAGTCGATCATGACAAGGTCTAACGACCCTGCAATCGCCTTCAAGCGTCTGCACTTGGACAAAATTTCCGCAGGGGTAACCGACGAGGAATCGTCCACGTAGATTTTGCTCTTACGCAGTTTGTCCGAGGCAAGAATGATTCTCTTCCATTCATCCTGCGTCAGCTGTCCGCGCAAAGCCTTACCCATATGCACCTTCGCATAGGCGCAAAGCAGTCTTTGTACAATCTGCTGACGGGGCATTTCCAAGGAGAATACCGCGCACGTCTTGCCGTGGTTGATGCCTGCGTTTTCAACGAGGTTCATCGCAAACGAAGTCTTACCCATACCAGGACGAGCGGCAAGCACCAAAAGGTCGGTCTTTTGCAGACCGTTGGTCATCTGGTCAAGACGTCTATACCCCGTAGGAATCCCCTTAAAGGAATCGGGATCGTTTTGCAGCTGTTCAAATTTATGGATAACTTGACCTACGATATCCCCGTCCGCCATTGCGGCAAGGGTAGAACGGTCGGACTGTTTGGAAATGTCGTATACCAGCTTTTCCGCATACGCCATACTCTCGTTGCCGTCCACGCTCTTCGTCGAGGTTTCGATAATCTTGCGCGCCGCGCGAATCAGCTTACGGTTGGTGGAGTCACGCGAAACGATTTCCAGGTAGGACTTATAATTTGCCGCCGACGGCGTCATCTGCGCCAGCTCGGTAAGGTAAGCGATACCGCCTGCCTTATTCAGCTCTCCCTTTGCATCCAACTGGTCGGACACCGTGACGAGGTCAATCGGCTTTCTCTGCGTAAAGACCTCGTTCATTGCGCGGATAATCACCTGGTGGGATTCTACGTAGAAATCCGCCGCAGACAATTTTTCCACAACGTCCGCCGCAATTTCCATATCCATCAAGATACAGCCAAGCAGCGCCATTTCCGCATCGCGGTTATAGGGCATTGTTAATTGTTCGTTTGCCATAGTTTTCCCTCTTTGGAGGCATTACACCCCTTACATTTTCTTTGGTTAGTCTTCTTTCGTTAATTTTTTGAATTCGTCCAAGGTATCCTTAAATTCCTGCATAGCCGCCTCGAAAGGAGCTTTCGTCGTCAGGTCAACCCCTGCCTCTTTCAAGATGCTTACGGGGTCGGTCTTGCCGCCACTGCGAAGGAACTTGAAGTAACGCTGTACCGCAGGCTCGCCCTCTTCCAAAATCGAACGAACGATGGAGATTGCGGAGATGATACCGGTTGCGTACTTGTATACGTAGAAGGAGGTGTAGAAATGAGGAATACGAGCCCATTCGTACGCGATTTGTTCGTCGTGTACGATGCCTTCGCCGTAGTACGCTTTGTTCAAATCGTGGTACAGCTTGCAAAGGTTATCCTTCGTCAAGGGCTGACCGTTTTCTACCATTGCGTGCGCGTTCTGTTCGAATTCCGCAAACTGCGTCTGACGGAACATCGTCGCGCGAATCATATCCATGTAATAGGTGAGAAGATACTTCTTCAGCTTCTTGTCGTCCGTCTTCTTATAGAGGTGCTTCAACAGCAACACTTCGTTTGCCGTAGAGGCGATTTCCGCCAAGAAAATGGTGTAGGAAGACTTTTCGTAAACCTGTTCGTCCGTGGACTGATAGGTGTGGATTGCGTGCCCCATTTCGTGCGCAATCGTGAAGATGTCGTTGGTCGTTTCCTGATAGTTCAAAAGCACGTAAGGATGGGTGTCGTATGAACCTGTCGAATACGCGCCACTGCGCTTACCTTCGTTTTCATAAACGTCAATCCAACGTTCTGCCTTCGCCTGACGAAGCAAAGCTTCGTAGCCCTTCCCAAGGGGCGCTAAGCCTTCGATAACCAGGTCGTACGCTTCGTCGAAGGGGAGCTTAATTTCCGCATCCTCTACAAGGGGCGCGTAGATGTCGTACATATGCTGTTCGATGCCCAAAATATCCTGACGAAGGGACATGTATTCATGCATTACAGGGAATGCGTTGTGTACCGCCTCAATCAAGTTGTTGTAAACGACGGGCTGTACGTCCTCGTTGCTCAACGCGCGTTCCAAGCAAGAGTTATACTTTCTTGCCGTCGAATAGAAGATGTCCTTTTTTACGTTGCCGTAGTAGGTCTGCGTGATTGCGTCGATGAGGTTAATATACGCCTGATAGTATTTTTCAAACCATTCTTTTCTCTCTTCCGCCGTACCGGAGTGCAACGCTACGCCGTATAAGCCGTGGCTCATCTGCACTTCTTCGCCGCCGAGCATCGCCTTGGGCAGGTTGAGGTTTGCGTTGTCGAGCATCGTGAATACGTTGCGGCAGCTACCCAAAACGTCAGATGCAAGAGCGAGTAATTTCTCTTCTTCACTGCTCAAAATGTGCGCCTTGAGCGCCGTCAGCTTGCGCAACATATATTCCTGCGGCGCAAAGTCGGGGTCAGCGATAAATGCCTGCAAGGTTTCCTCGGGCAGGGCGGTCAACTCAGGCTCTACGAACGCATATTTTGCGGAGAGCTTGGATGCAAGACTCATCAACATCGACACCGCCGAGGTGTTTTTCGCTACGCGAACGTCCTCGTCGTGGCGCATGTGCGCGTACATATACAGCTTTTCAAGCAAGCGCTCCGTCTGCGCCGCCTCCTTGAAATATGCAAGCAAAACCGCCTTGTCGCCCAGCTTGCCCTTATAAGCGTCTACGGGCGCAGAAACGAGTTCTTCTAACTTCTTATAATCTGCCTGCCAAGCTTCTTCGGTAGGATAAATTGCCTCCAAATCCCACTTGTAAGCGTTGTTGATGTCCTTTCTTTCCATAATATAAAATCCTCCAGATTTTCTTTTCGTTTTTTAAGTGATGCAACAGGGCCTTAATTCTTAAAGCTATGAATGGGGGCAGGGATATTGCCACCACGCAAAATCAGTCTGCTGCTGTCCGTGCCGTGTACGGGCATTACGGGCGCTCTGCCCAAAAGCCCACCGAAGCTGACTTCGTCGCCCACCGTCTTGCCGGGAGCAGGAATAATACGCACCGCCGTCGTCTTGTTGTTGATCATACCGATTGCCGCCTCGTCTGCAATCATCGCCGCAATCGTCGTGTCGGGGGTGTCGCCGGGGATGGCAATCATATCGAGGCCTACGCTGCATACGCAGGTCATCGCCTCCAGCTTATCGAGGGTAATCGCGCCCTTTGCCGCCGCTTGAATCATACCGATGTCTTCGGATACAGGAATGAACGCGCCCGACAGACCGCCGACCTGCGAGGACGCCATAACGCCGCCCTTTTTCACCGCATCGTTCAAAAGCGCCAGCGCCGCCGTCGTGCCGTGGCCGCCTACCGTCGATACGCCAAGTTCTTCCAAAATATGCGCCACTGAATCACCCACCGCAGGCGTAGGCGCAAGTGAAAGGTCTACGATACCAAACTGCGCGTTTAAGCGTTTTGCCGCCTCTTTCGCAATCAACTGGCCAGCGCGCGTAATCTTGAACGCCGTGCGTTTAATCATCTCTGCCGCATCGGTCAGGTTTGCATCAGGGATTTTCTCCAAAGCCTTCTTGACAACGCCGGGGCCAGATACGCCGACGTTGACGACGACGTCCGCCTCGCCCACGCCGTGGAACGCGCCTGCCATAAAGGGGTTGTCCTCCACCGCATTACAGAACGCCACCAGCTTTGCCGCGCCGATACCGTCCGCTTCTTTGGTGAGGAACGCCGCTTCCTTGAAAATTTTACCCATCTCGCCTACGGCTTCCATATTGATACCCGTACGCGTAGAGCCTACGTTCACCGACGAACAAAGTCGTTTCGTGCTTGCCAAAACCTCTGGAATCGTCCGCATAAACTCCCGTTCGTAGCTTGCCGTAGACTTATGTACGAGGGCGGAATAGCCGCCCAAAAAGTCAATACCCAGCGTTTCCGCCGCATCGTCCAGAGCCTTCGCAATCAGGGGCGCATCCTTAGGGAACGCCGCGCAAAGCAGGGATACGGGGGTAACGGATACACGCTTGTTGACGATGGGGATACCGTATTCTCCCGAAAGGTCCGCCGCCGTCTTGACAATCTTTTCCGCCTTAGTACAAACGAGGTCGTACACCTTTGCCGCCGTATCCTTGGCATTGTCGCGAATACACGAGAGCAAGGACAGACCCATCGTAATCGTACGGATGTCCAAATGCTCCTTTTCCACCATCTGAATCGTTTCTAACACGTCAAAATTCGTAAACATATCTATTCCTCAAAAACAACTCAGATGCTGTGCATCGCGTTGAAGATATCTTCGTGCTGAATATAGATACTCATACCGATTACTCTGCCGAGGTCTGCACATTCCTTTGCAAGCTCCGAAATACTATCGGTTGCCTCGGAAAGGTCCACCAACATAATCATTGCAAAGAAATCCTGTAAAATAGTCTGGGAAATATCTTCGATATTTACCTTCTTTTCCGCCAAAAATCCGCTGACCTTGGCGATAATACCCTTGTTGTCCTTGCCCGTTACGGTGACTACTGCTCTCATACCGTTTCTCCTTCTCCGATTTGTTTTATATTGTTTAATTTTTGTCCTCTTACGCTTCGCCCAATTCCTCTGCCGTCAACGCCTGACGCTGCAAGACCTCGTAGCAAACGAGGAAATTGCTCTGCGTAACGAAATACACAAGGTCGCCTTGTTCTAAGTCCGGCCACTCTTTTTCAACGTCGAAATAGACTTCGCGCTCCATCCATTCCAGCTTTCTCTTGTTCCAGATTTTGAAGATGCAAGAAATGCAATCGACAGATTCCTTTTGTATCGACTTTTCCGCAAAGTACGCAAAGTAGCACTTCTCCTCCGCTTTAATCCCTTCAGAGAAGATGTACAGCTTCTTATAGTAGTTGTTGACACGGTGATATTTAATTCCCATGTACGGAAACAGGAAAAATACGTACAAAACGCTGGCGATACCCACCATCCATTGAGGCAATGCCTGCATCGCATCCATATACGGCAAGCCGATGTAATAAATCAGCCAACCTATGCAAAAAGCGGCGTACACCGCCGTAACCGCGAAAAATACGCCTAAAACCTTTTTGCGCTGCGCAATCACAGCCAAAAAATCTGCATCATCGTAAACATTCTGTACCATAGTTGTTTCACTTATTATAGACGAACAATACGCCCAGCGTCCCCTTACCGCAATGGCTGGTAATAATCGAGCCCGCCACCGTTTCAATCACCTCGTCGAAATCAAACAATTCCGCCACCTTTGCCTTTGCCGCATCCACCAAGTCCTGTTCTGCGGAAGAATGGGTGATAAAGCAACGAGTCTTATCGTACGAAGGATACTTTTCCTTTAAATCCTCGATATACTGCTTGATGAGCACCGCCATCTTGCCTTTATATTTCTTGCCGGGCACAAGCTGTCCTTCCTCCATCAAAATGAGGGGATGGATTCTAAACGCCGCCGCCGCAAGCTTGACCATACCGGAAACTCTGCCGCCTTTGTGCAGATAATCAAGGCTGTCGGGAACGAACGAAGTATTGATACGCGTTCTAATCTCATTAACTGCCTCAACGATTTCCGCCACACTCTTGCCCTCGTCGCGCAAATCGCACGCCTTTATAACCAGCAAGCCCTGACCAGAGGAAAGCGCCATACTGTCGATAACGTGTACTTTCCCACCAAAGCTTTCCGCCGCCTGCTTTGCCATATTGTGCGAACCAGAGCTCTTCGAGGAAATATTGAAGTGGATAACCTCGTCATAGGATTTCAAGTGCTCAGCGAAGAACTCCTCGTAATCCCCGATACTAGGCGCGGCGGTCTTGGGCAGCTGACGGTTTTCCGCAACGAACGCAAAGATGTCCTGAGGCGTAATGTCTACGCCGTCAAAGTAGGAATCTGCCCCCAAGTTTACCTGCAAGGGTAAAATTTTAACATCCCTCTCCGCAGCCAAATGCCCCAAATCACAAGTGCTATCCGATGTGATACAAATTGCCATAATAAATCTCCTATTTTTTTTCTTATCGTTGTTTAATTTTTTTTGTCACAGAGTCTATTTTTTCCGCCAGCAGTTCACGCCAGAAGAAAATAGGCTCTAAAATTTTCTTGTTCTTAATCGCCCAAGTGGGCACGATGCCGTAAATATCCGACTCCTTATACAGACACCCTATATGCGACATCCCTTCGTTATAACGGCTGTCCTTGCTAATGCTTCGGTTATCGCCCAAAAAGAAGATTTCTCCTTCGCCTACGACGTAATCTTTAACAAAATCGTACGCCGCTTTTGCCGCCTCGCTATCGTACTGTGCATACGGCTCTTCTAACGTTGTAAAGCCACTGTCACCTGCGTACCAAACCTGCACGACCCCGTCCTTGCAACGCACGATATCCCCTTCCTTTGCAATCAGGCGTTTGATAATGTATTTCGTCGGGTTTTTAGGATTCTTTGCGTTGTGTTCCTGCACCTCGGGATAGTGTTCGATATCGAGGACGATGATACTGCCGTGAGGAAGCTCATCCCCTACCTCGAAATACTTCACTAAGAGGTAATCTTCATCCTGCAGACCAGGAAGCATAGACCCCCCGGATACCTGCACGCCGCCAAACACCGAATGCCAAGCAAATATCAGACACAAGAGCGTCCACAGTACAACGAGGAAGATCCCGATAAACCGCATCGTGGAACGCTGTTCCTTGTAATGAAAGCAAGCCTCATACAGCCCACTATCTTGTAATCCTCTATTCTCGTTCATAGTTATAACCAAAGCACGTTCGTGACGGCGTATTCGTTTTCTTCGATTTCCGAATGGAAGGAGAGCGCGCTCCCCTGCGAGAACGCAGACAGCGGTCTTCCGTAGGTAACACTCTTAAAATCCTTCGCCTCCAGAATGATTCGTTTCCATTTCCCGCCACCCTTAATGGGTACTCGGCAGAAATATTTTTCGACTTCGCCGCTATCTTCCGCGACCTCGACAAAGATCGTCAGCGCATCGTTCGCGCGGGTGTACGCATCGAATTTCAGCAACGCGCCTTCCCCTGCCACGTACTGCGGAGCGCTAATTTTATACGTCTTAATGCCGCCAACGGAGTACGCGCCGCGTATCCCACCGTAGCCTGCAATCAGTTTCGGCGCGGCTTCCTTTTCAAGGAAAATCCCGGCAACGGAGTAGTCCTCGTGTTGCGCCACGCTGAAACAATCGAGATCACTGCCAGAGAACAGCATACGACTGCCCACCTTCTGCGTGGACGTTTCACCAAAGCGCTTTGCCACTACCTTGGTCATAATTTTAAAGCCGTTTAAATATTTCGCATAGGCGTAGATAAACCCTGCAGGCGCGCCTGCAAACGGCGTGATTTTACATTGAATTTTACCATTTTTAATCTCTCTGCCCGTTTGCTTGTATACACATTGCCACTCACGGTAGATACTGCGCACTTCCACGGAGGATTCCGAATAGCAAACGCCCATTTCTTCTACGATGGCTTCCTCGTCGCCTACGACCTCTACACGCAACTTTCCATTTTCCTCATGTACGGTGATATTCAGCGGCGCAGGAATGAAGATTTCCCTACCCTTTAAGTGCTTCTCCAAGAACATCTCCATATCCGTCAAGCCGCCCGCGCCGATACACGAACCGCTGTCGGGGGAATAGACGATTGCGCTCTCTATATCCTCTCTTTCGCCGCCGATTCTGCCGTAGGTATCGTACGCTCTGTCGTAGTCAAACGAGTAGTCGGACAGCGCGCACAGCATCAGTACAGGGCATTTTACGAAGGGAGCATACGACTGCGATTCTACCGCTGCGATATAGCGATGACGCTCGTCCGTCAGATTGACCGCCGCAGATTCCGCAAAGCGCGCCATACCTCTTGCCGACAGCCAGCCTGCCGCATTGATGGGAACACCGCATACGACGTCGGGGGAAAGCATCACTTTCCAAGCGACTTCACCGCCCGTACGAACCCCGACGACACCGATTTTTTCCACGTCGGCGCGAGATTTTAAATACTCCAAGGAATACAGCGCGGCATACGTCCATTCAAACCAGCAGGTCTGGTTGGACGGAATATCTTCTACGTGATATAAGCCCTGCGCCGTAGCGAACTGCGCATATTTGAGCGAAGGAGGATATACGGTGCAATCCCCGTTCGTATCCACCGCCGAATAATCAGGCATCAGCACCGCATAGCCTTTTTGTACAAAATACGCCATCAATTCGACGTCGAGTGTCTTACCCGCTTCCTTCAACAGCAGGATTGCAGGGCACTTCTTCTCCCCTGCAGGTCGGGCAAAGTACGCAAAAATACGGACCGCACCGTCTTCTACCGTACGTCCGTTGTACACCAAAGCCGTATACGAAAGCCCTGTCGCCGCATCCGTACGCGTTTCTAAAATCTCCGCATCCAGAGCCCCCGACAGGTCGTATTCGCGCCAAAGAGAGAGTGCGCTGACCAGCTTTTCTTTTTTCGTTGTGGTGGGTTTTGCCATTTTTACGATAATTCCCTCGTCCTTTTTTTCATTTCCTGCGTCAAAATGTCTTGCATTTCACACGAAAAACCGCTATAATAACTTTACAATCATGTGAACTGCGGTAAAAAAATCCGCAATTTAACCATATTATACACTATTTTCTGTAAGAAAGCAAGACATAGCAGGAGAAAAACACGCAAATTTTTCCTATTCTTCACAATTCTTATGGCTATGTCACAGAGAATGGTTGATTTACAACAAAATACTTTTTGTTGGATTGACGAGGAAAATATAAGAAAGACAAATGTTTTGTGAGGGCGCATACCCCCAGCGGTCTGTAACCGAGCAAAACACGAAGTATTTCGCAATTATTTTTCCGAGCCGTTTTCAAATACAAGCGAGATAAAGCAAACGAGCATTTGTTGCAGGGCGCGTACCCGTTGTACGCAACCAAAACAAAGCGCATTTTAACGCAATATCGCGCAGTATTTCAAAGCGGCGGTTCAAAAATCAACTAGATGACGTGACAGAGCCATTCATATTTAAAAATAAGCAAAACTCGTTCCACGACGAGCAAATTCTCACTTTTAGGAGCTGCATTATGGCGTTTTGTTCCTTCTCAAAAGAGTTTTCCGACGGCGCATACACCCTCGTAGAAAACCGTTTCATCCAAAAATATCTCCCCGAAGCCAACGATTTCGCGGTGAAGGTCTACCTTTACGGTCTGTACCTTTGTCAATCGGGCGGCGAGGATTTTTCCGCAACCTCTCTTGCAGAGGTATTGCGCTCTACGGAGGAGAATATCTTGAACGCCTTTGAACTTTGGCAGGACTACGACCTTGTCGAAATTCTGTGCCGTGAGCCCCTCACCGTGCAGTATCTGCCCGTGCGCTCTGCGACGGGGAAACCCAAGAAGGTGCGCTACGATAAATATGCAGACTTCAACAAGGAAATGCAAAAGCGCATGCAGAAGGTCGGACGGCATATCGAATACGGCGAATCGGTAAAATATATGCAGTTTTTGGAAGAAAACGACATTCAACCGATGGCGTTTTTGCTGATTACCGAATACTGTATTGCGAAGGACGGAAAGGGTATTACCCCCCACCATGTCTTTAACAAAGCCAAAAAATTCATCCGTGACGGCATCACGACCTACGAGCAGGTGGAAACCGCGCTCGGCAATTATAACGAGAACGAGAAGTATATTGAAGAACTGTTCAAACTGCTTACCATCAACCGCAGAGTGGACGAAAGCGACTACACGCTGTACAGCGCTTGGCTGAGAATGGGCTTTGAAAAAGGCGGTATCAAGGCGGCGGCAAAGCACCTGAAAAAAGGCAAAATGTCCACCCTGCAGCTGTTGCTTGAAGAAGCGGCAAGCAAGGGAAGGTTCACCTCACGCGAGGTCACCGCTTATTTTGAAGAACGGGAGGCTCTGTCCTCGCTGACCTTCCGCATCGGCAGAAAACTTGGCGTAAAAATCGCCAACCCTGCCACCTACGTTGACGAATACACCGAAAAATGGGTCAACCTTGGCTATGAGGAAAGCTCGCTTTTGGAGATTGCGCTGTATTGCTTGAAGTGTGGCAGAGGGGATTTCGCCCAAATGCACCAGCAGGTGGAGAGTCTGTTTACCGCAGGCATCGTCGGCAACGACAGTGTCAAGGAAACAATCCACAAAAAGAACGCAGATTTGAAACTGCTTGGCAAGCTTGGCGAATATTGCTCGGGCATCAAGACGACCGTTGCGAATTTGGAACTGCTGAATACTTGGCGCGAATGGTCGTTCTCCGATGAGATGATTGTCGAGGCGGCAAAGCGCGCGGCAAATTCCGCAGCCCCTATCCCCTACATCAACCGAATTTTGTCCGAATGGAAGCACGCGGGCTACACGACGACAGCCGACCTTGCGAAGGACGAGAAGCCTGCAACGCAAAAGCTTTCGGGTGGCACACCCTCTTATATCACGGCAACCATCGAGGCGGCAAACGCGAAGTCTGCAAGGGAAAAATACTACGCCGACAAGCGTGAAAAAGCGTTATCCGTGGCAGACAGGTATGCGACGAAGGCAAAGTCCAACCCTCGATTCGGGGCAATTGAAAAGGCTTTGTCGAAGATGAATATGGAGCTTGCAAAAGCCGAACTGTACGCGCCCGACACCCTTCCCAGCCTGCAAGAACAGCAGACGAAGTTGCTCTGCGAACGGCTGGAAATCTTGGCAGGGCTTGGCATTGAGGAATGGCAACTTGCCCCGCAGTTTGCTTGCAAGAAGTGTTCGGACACAGGTTTTGTCCCCAGCGGCGCATCCTGCGATTGCTACAAACCAAACGAAGCCTAACAAACGAAGTCTGATTTGGCTATATAAGAGAAAAATGGCTGTGTCACGGAGAATGATTGATTTATAACAACATTTTTGGTTGTTGGATTGACGAGAAAAATATAAGAAAGACCAGCGTTTTGTGAAGGCGCATACCCTCTGCGGTCTGTAACTGAGCAAAACATGCCGAATTTCGCAATTATTTTTCCGTCAAAAATCAATCAGATGATGTGACAGAGCCAAAAATAAAATTTTTTTTAGAAAACACAGCAAAAACGCTTGCCTTTTTTATGAAAATACAGTAATATTATATGGCTTTGAGGCGTGCAAATGCGTTCAGAGCCGTATAAAAAATGCAGAGATGTCTGAGTGGTTTAAGGAGCACGATTGGAAATCGTGTGTGCGCCTGAAACGTACCGGAGGTTCGAATCCTCTTCTCTGCGCCACGAAAACGCACCCATTTCGGGTGCGTTTTTTTCGTGGCGCAGAGAAGAGATTGAGGGTGGCTTTGTATTCTCGGAGGTTCGCGCGAGCGACGCTGTACTTATCTTTTTGATAAAACCGTAACCTCGCCACAGCGACGCGACACCTTGTTGCCTTTGGCAACAAATTTCCTCTTCTCTGCGCCAAATTGTAAATATAAAAAGGACCGCAATATTTTCTTGCAGTCCTTTATTCGTTAATTAATTCATCTAAGGAAATGTTAAACAATTCAGACAATCGCCTTAGCATGGCAATATTAGGCTCCGTACGCCCTTGTTCCCAGTTTGCGTAGCAACTCTCAACCACGCCCAATATTTCCGCAACTTGCTTTTGCGTTAAAGAGCATTGTCTTCTAGCCTCTTTTAAATTGTTGCAAAATTTCATATCCATATCATAAGATTACAATAAACTAGACAAAATGTCTTGACAGTAGACAAAATATCTAGTATAATATTTACAATAAACGTTTTAGGAGGCTTTTATGGGAGCATTAATCGCAGCATCAACGACATCGGAATTCATAGGAGTAGTAATCACAGGGTCAATAGTAATAATAGCCCTTATTGTATCCTTAATTATGCTCATTTACTTTATGTTCAGGCTTTCACCTGTAGAAAAAAATCGACTTGAAAGAAATCGTGAGTTTAACAGCGGTCTTCTTGCAGATTTACAAGGAACCTGGGATTTTGCTGTCAGCAAAACAGTAAAAATTCCTGAACTTACAGCAATTCAAAAACCCCAAAAATTTGCACCCAAAGATTATTTTCAAATCATTGGCTTTGATAATGCAAAGAAAAAAATACTTATCGTCGATTATGTCGGTCGAACCTATCAAATTGTTAATTTTTCCGATATAATTAATTATGAAATTCTTGAAAACACTTCAACGTCAAGCACAACAATCGGCTCTGCTTATGGACAAGGAGGGATATATAGTGGAATCTCCTCATCGACGACAAGTACAGGGGTAACGCAATTAAAATTATTGATAAGGATTAATAATTTTAATTGTCCTCAAGTCGTTTATGAATTTATTAATCCTAAAATAGCGATCAATAATAAAGATAAATCGTATCAAAAATTACAGGCAGAAATACAAAACGCAATTTCGTTGCTCGAAATTATTAAAAAGCAAAACGAAACCGTTTGATGTTTTATAAATCATTCATCCTCAGTAATTTATCCTTATCAATAAAATACTACGTTAGTTATGATTCTATACGTCAATCCAAAAAAACACCCCATTGTGGGTGTTTTTTGTTTGGCATCCGATACGAGATTGAGGGTGGCTTTGCGACGCTGTACCCGCCCACTTCGTTATAAAATAAAAAGGAATGGCAGATGCCATTCCTCTCCTTATAAATTCCGTTTATTTTTCCAACGTTTCGTCCACGATTTCCGCATCGACCGCGTTAACGGAAACACTCTTGATCCCGTTCATAACGCCGCTTTTCGACTTGTAGCCTTCTTCGCTCATCGCAATACTCTCGCCGTTCGAAGCAATCAAGCGGTATCTATACAAGCCGGCTTTGTCAAAATACACCTCGAATTTCGGGCAAGTTTTTTGGACTGGCGTTTTCAAGGTTTGATCCTCAATTCTGTCCTCGTTAATACACTTTACGGCGTGCTTTGCGATACTTTCCATACCCTTTTTGCACGCGCCTTTCGTCGTATACACCTGCGAAGAAACGGCTATTTTTTCCTTGTTTACCGCATACAAACTAAAGTTAAACGCGCCGCTTGGCGTCTTTTTCATAACAAATTTCCCCATTTTTTCGCTCCTTTTTTTAATTTTTTCATCCTTATTATAACAAAAAAAATCCCGTTTGTAAATAGGCAAATGGGATTTTTTTCGCGGTTTTTTCCTTTTTTCGACTTAGTTCGTCATTTTTTCCTGCTTGATTTTCTTATCAATGACGTGGCGAGAAGCTAACTCCTTATGGATATCCTCAAGGGAAATGCCCATTTCCACCATCATCACCAGCACGTGATAACAAAGGTCGGCAACCTCGTACACCGTTTCCTTTTTGTCACCTGCTTTGCCTGCGATGATGACCTCGGTACATTCCTCGCCCACCTTTTTCAGGATTTTGTCGATCCCCTTTTCAAACAAATAGGTGGTGTAAGAGCCCTCTTTTTTGTCCGTCTTTCTGCCCTCAATCAACTGCATAAGCGCCGAAAGCGAAAAATCCTTCAGTTCCTCGCTTTGATATACGGGCTGGAAGAAGCAGCTCTCCGCACCCGTATGGCAGGCAGGTCCTGCCTTTTCCACCACAACCGTCAGCGCATCCTTATCGCAATCCGCCGTGATAGAAACGACCTTTTGGTGGTTGCCACTCGTTTCACCCTTGCGCCAAAGCTCCCCACGCGAACGGCTGTAAAAACAAGTCCTACCCTCGTCCATCGTGATTTTCAAGCTCTCCGCATTCATATACGCCACGGTCAACACTTCCTTGGTGACGGCATCCACCACCACGGCAGGAATCAACCCTTTTTCGTCAAATTTCAATTCTTCAATCTTTACCATATCCTTATCTCCTTACGGGAATGTTTGCTTTCGCAAGCGCCTCTTTTACCTCGGCAATTTGTACCTCTCCAAAGTGGAATATCGACGCCGCCAACCCTGCATCTACCTTGGGCAGAGCCTTAAACAACTCCACGAAATCCTCGGCTTTACCTGCGCCGCCCGATGCAATCACGGGGACGTTGACTCTGTCGGACACCGCCTTTAACATTTCGAGGTCAAAGCCCCTCTTCACGCCGTCCGTATCAATCGAGTTGACCACGATTTCCCCTGCACCGTTCTCCACGCCACGGACAATCCAGTCTAAGGCGTCCAAGCCTGTGTTCTCTCTGCCGCCCTTGGCAAAGACGGTAAACCTGCCGTCCACACGCTTGACGTCTACGGACAGCACCACGCATTGATCGCCGTACAGTTTCGCCGCTTCGTAAATCAGCTGAGGATTACGGATTGCGCCCGAATTGACACTGACCTTGTCTGCGCCGCATTTCAGTACTCTATCAAAGTCCTTCAGCGAGGAAATGCCACCGCCGACTGTCAGCGGAATAAACACGTTCGCCGCCACCGCCCTCAATACGTCAGCAAACAGAGAACGACCTTCACCCGATGCTGTGATGTCGTAGAACACCAGCTCGTCTGCGCCGTTGTCGCTGTAATACTTTCCGAGCGCAACGGGATCGGACACGTCGGACAGTCCACTAAAATTCACACCCTTGACCACCCTGCCGTCCTTGACGTCCAAACAGGGTATAATTCTTTTCGTTATCATTTCGCAACCTCTATCGCCTCCTGAAGGGAAATAGCTTTTTCGTAGTATGCTTTGCCGATGATTGCCCCGTGCAAGCCCGTTTTTGCCAACTTTTTCACGCCACCCATATCGGAAACACCGCCCGAGGCAATGACGTTCAAGTTCGGACATTCCGCCGACAGCTGTTCGTACAGAGCGTAGTTCGCACCCTGCATCGCGCCGTCCTTGGAAATGTCTGTGCAAATGACCGTTTCCACGCCCATTCTTTCAAGGCTCTTGCAAAACTCTATGCCCGTCAAGCTCGACTGCTCCGTCCAACCCTTAATCGCCACGTAGCCGTCCTTGATGTCCACACCGACAGCGACTTTCGATCCATACCTGCCCACCGCATTTTTTAAAAATACGGGGTCATTCACCGCCGCCGTGCCCAAAATAACACGGCTGACGCCAGCCGACAGATACCGTTCCACAACGTCCATATTGCGGATACCGCCGCCCACTTCGACAAACAATCCCGAAACGGAAACCAACCGTTCAATGGTGGCAAGGTTGGGCGTTCCACCACCCTTTGCCCCTTCGAGGTCAACAAGATGCATATGGGTCGCGCCCTGCGCCTTAAAATCAAGCGCAATCTCCTCGGGGTGGTCGCTGTACACCGTCATTTGGGCGTAATCGCCCTTAAAAAGGCGCACCGCCTTCCCTTCGTATAAATCAATCGCAGGATAAATAATCATAGTACCCTCATTCCCTACAACTCTGTAAATGCCTTTAAAATTTTTAAGCCTACCTCACCGCTTTTTTCAGGGTGAAATTGGCAGCCGTAAACGTTTTTATCTGCTACCGCCGCCGTTAAGACAGCGCCGTATTCCGTCGTCGCAATCACGCTGTCTTCGCAATTTGTTGCATAGTACGAATGTACAAAATACACGTGATTATCCCCTACCAGGTATCGAAACAACTCGTTTTTCTTCGGGAAATTCAGCTTATTCCAACCGATGTGCGGTATCTTGTGGCCGCTGGGCGCAACGTCCGCAATCGGACGAATCTCCCCTTTGATAAGTCCCAAGCCTGCATGCTCACCGTATTCGTAGCTCTTTTCAAACAACATCTGCATTCCAAGGCAAATGCCTAAAATCGGCTTCCCTTTCTTCGCCTCCGCCACAACGACTTCGGCAAGCCCCGAGGCAAACAGCTTCTTCGACGCATCCTCAAACGCGCCCACGCCAGGCAGGACGATTTTGTCCGCCTGCTCGATTTCTCTTCTATCCGAAGTCAGCTTCGCCTCCACGCCGATTGCCCGAAAGGAACAAACCAGCGAAAAGAGGTTACCCACCCCGTAATCAACGATAGCGATCATTGTAAAACTCCTTTCGTGGACGGTACTTCGTCCGCATACGCAGGGTCGATTGCCACGGCCTGCTTTAAGCTACGCGCCACCGATTTGAACGTCCCCTCGATGATGTGGTGGGTGTTTCTGCCCTCCAACTGTTTCACGTGCAGGTTGATGCCTGCATTCGAAGTAAACGCCGTGAAAAATTCCTCTACAAGCTCAGTGTCGAAGTTGCCCACACGCTTTGCACGCAGACGAAGGTCGAGGTTTAAATAGCTTCTGCCTGAAATATCCACTGCGGACAAAATCAATGCTTCGTCCATCGGCAAAATCGTATCGCCGTAGCGCACGATACCGCGCTTATCTCCAAGCGCCTGCTTGAATGCGAGGCCCAAACAGATACCGATATCCTCCGTCGTGTGGTGAAAATCCACCTCAACGTCCCCTTTGCAGGTGAGCTCTAAATCCAACCTACCATGGCGGGCAAACAGCGTCAGCATATGGTCCAAAAAGCCACTGCCGCTGTCCACATTCGATACGCCACTGCCGTCCAAATTCAATTTTAAAACGATGTCCGTTTCCTTGGTCGTTCTGATAATCTCTATCGTTCGCATACAATCTCCTTCAACGCCTCCACCAGCGTTTCCATCTCCTTACGGCTACCCACCGTGATACGGTTGTATTCACAAATTCGCTCCTGCGAGAAATGCCGCACCAACACTCCTTTTTCTTTCAATGCCTGATACAACGCGAGGCCGCCGATTTTTTCGTGACGGACGAAGAGGAAGTTCCCCTGCGATTTCGTCATCGTAAACCCAAGCGTTTTTAATTGCTCTGCCGCCCATTCTCGGTTGGCAATAATCTTGTTTCTGCACGCCTCAAAATACGGCTTATCCAGCAATGAACCCACACCTGCCGCCGCCGTCATGCGGTTGACGTTGTAGGGGTTGGTCGAATACCTGATACGGTTTAAGTCGTCGATAATCTCCTTGCTTGCAATCCCTACACCCAAGCGCGCGCCAGCCAAGGAGCGCGATTTGGAAAAGGTCTGCGACACCAAAAGGTTGCCGTATTTTTTGATGAGGGGAACACAGCTCTCCCAACCAAAATCCACGTACGCCTCGTCAATCACCACGATGCGGCCAGAATTGGCGACAAGCAACTCTTCCACCTCTGCCACCGACAGCGCTAAGCCCGTCGGCGCGTTGGGATTCGCCAAGAACACCGTACCTTTCGCCTGCTTGTAATCCTCAAGGTTGACCGTAAAATCCTCTCGCAGAGGGATTTCCTCACGATTTACCCCATGCAGGTCTGCGAACACCTTATAAAAGCCGTAGGTAATATCGGGGAATACCGCAGGGGTTTCCTTGTCGCAGTACGCCATAAACGCGAAGTTCAAAATCTCGTCCGAGCCGTTTCCCACGATGACGTTTTCTACCCCCACCCCTAAGCTTTCTGCCAGCAAGGAGCAAAGCTCCTTACAATCATGGTCAGAATACAGCATGCATTTTTGCAGTTCCTCTTTCGCCAAGTCCTGCGCCTTTTTTGAAGGCTGAAAGGGGCTCTCGTTGGTATTCAGTTTAACGTACTTGCGTTCCTTGGGCTGTTCGCCGGGTACGTACGCCTGCAAGCCATCGTATTTTTTTGATAAAAATTTACTCATTTTTCTTCCTCAAAGCGGATGACCGCGCTTTTTGCGTGCGCCGTCAAGCCCTCTTGCATCGCAAAGTATTCCACCTCTCTCGCCACTTCCTTCAGAGAGTCCTTTTCGTAATACACGTACTGCGTTTTCTTGATAAAGTCGTCCACCGACAACGCGCTGGAAAACCGAGCCGTACCGCTGGTAGGCAAGGTGTGGTTCGTGCCCGCGTAGTAGTCGCCGATTGCCTCGGGGCAATACTTTCCTAAGAACACCGATCCCGCGTTGCGGATTTTCTCCAAGTACGGGAAGGGGTCGTCCACGCAGATTTCTAAGTGTTCAGGGGCGATGCCGTTGGCAAGCTCTATTCCCTCTTCCAAGTCCTTCACCACGATGATTTTGCCGTTGTTGTCAATCGAGGCACGGGCAATTTCGCTGCGCGCAAGCAAGGGGATTTGTCTTTCCAGCTCGCCCGCCACCGCCTTTGCGAAGTCCTCACTGTCGGTGATGAGCACCGCGCTCGCCATTTTATCGTGTTCCGCCTGCGACAGCAAATCCGCCGCCACGTCCATAGGACGGTTGGTATCGTCCGCAAGTACCAAAATCTCACTCGGCCCTGCAATCATATCAATCGACACCACGCCGAACACCTGCCGTTTCGCCTCTGCCACGAACGCGTTGCCAGGGCCGACGATCTTGTCTACCTTGGGTACGCTCTCCGTGCCGTAGGCAAGCGCCGCCACCGCCTGCGCGCCGCCGACCTTGTAAATCTCCGTCACGCCTGCGACCTTTGCCGCCGCCAAAATCACAGGGTTGACCTTCCCTTCCGCATTCGGAGGAGTAGTCATCACCACGCGCGGACAGCCTGCCACCACGGCAGGAATAGAGTCCATCAAAACCGTCGAAGGGTACGCCGCCGTACCGCCGGGAACGTAGATACCCACCCGTTCAATCGGCAACACCTTTTGCCCGACGATAACGCCGTTTTCTCTGCGGATTTCAAAGCCTTCTCTGCGCTGACGAAGGTGATATTCACGGATATTTTTCGCCGCTTTTTGCAGAATTTCCACAAATTCAACGGATACCTGCCCCATTGCTTCTTCAATTTCCGCCTCAGAAACACGAAGGGAAGACAGCTTTGCTTTATCGAAACGCTCGGTCAGTTCAATCAGCGCATCATCCCCCTCTTTTCGTACCTTTGCAAGGATTTCCGATACCGCCGCCGATACGTCGGGGGTCTTCATCACCGCTGAAAATATCTCTTCCCGCCGTTGCGGCAGGTCCTGAATTATTTTAATCATCGTTCTTCATTCCTATCTATTTTCGTAAACTTTCGACAACGTCCTCGATGACGTCCGTCTTGAATTTAAAGCTGGCTTTGTTGGCGATAAAGCGCGCGCTGATATCCGCAAACCGTTCCACCACAACCAAGCCGTTTTCGCGCAAGGTCGCGCCCGTTTCCACGATGTCCACAATGACGTCGGACAAGCCCAAAAGAGGGGCAAGCTCAATCGAGCCGTTCAAGCGTACGATATCAATCTCTCTATCCTGCTGCGCATAGTAGCGTTTGGCAATCCTCTCGAATTTGGTCGCAACGACCAGCGGTCTACTGCGGTCGTCCTGAAAGTCCGCTTTCGCTGCAACCGCCATACTGCACTTGCCGATACCGAGGTCGAGTAGCTCGTACACGTCACTGCCGTATTCGGTCAGTACGTCTTTGCCAACGACCCCGACATCCGCCGCACCACGCTCTACGTACACCCCAACGTCCGAAGGCTTGACCCAAAAAAAGCGTATGCCCTTTTCAGGGTTTTCAAAGACCAGCCGTCTGCCCGGTTCTTTAATCGTGGGGCAACCGTAGCCCGCTTTTTCAAATAAATCGTAGACTTTTTCGCCCAACCTTCCTTTGGGAAGGGCTACGTTCAAAGTTTTTCGCATATTAACTCCATTTATCAGAGCTGAACTCGCTAAATTAGCGTTGCCGCTTGAGTTCGTCCAAATATACCGCAAAGCCAACCGCTTTGCCATTCTTCCCCATTGACGCCATCAAGCCGTCGTATTGTCCACCCGACAACACGCCCGTGGGGATTCCCTCTACGTAGCCTTGGAACGCCACGCCACTGTAATATTTCCGATTGCCTGCCACTGAGAAGTCCACCCGTATCTTGCCCGAGAGCCCAAGGGCCTTTAAGCCCTTTAAAACCCCTCTAAACTCAGCAACCGCAGAAGTTGTCGCACCGTCCACACAAAGGGCCTCTAACGCCCCTTCTACGTCGTCAATACCGCCGTAGATGGTCGACAGCTTGTCTAGCAGTGAGGATTTTTCCTCGTCTAACCCCTCTTCCGCCGACACCGCGCGAATACCAGATAAGTCCTTTTTGCTCAGCGCATCCAACGCTGTACGCTTGCCCTCGTCGGAAAGAGCGCAGGCGTTCAAGATACCGCCAACGATGCCCGTATGCGACAGCTCTAACACGTTGCTTTCCGCAATGCAATCCAAGCTCTTCACCGCCAGGGAGAGCACCTCAAGAAGGGCGGCTTCATCCACCGCGCCAAGGCACTCTAAGCCCGCCTGCATAATCTCTTGGTAGCTGCGTGTACCTTTGGCAACCCGATAGACGTTCTCGTGGTAGTAGACCTTCATCACCTCGCCCGCGCCCAGCCGAGCGTTCTTGATAATCGAGAGGGTGACGTCTGGTTTCATCGCCAGCAAGCGACCGTCAAAGTCGGTAAACGTGATTACGTTTTCCGAAACGAGAAAGTCCTTATTACGCGCGTACACGTCATATTCTTCAAATTTGCTCATGCGGTACTTTTCGTACCCGTTTTCCGCATACAATGCACGGAGGGAAAACGCCGTTTTCTCTTCCCTCGAGAGCACCGCCGACCAATTATTCATCGTCGTTCTCCTTTTTCAGCACGAGTTCGTATCCGCCTGCGCCGTAGTTCAAGCATTTTGCCACACGGCTGATGGTTGCGGTACTTGCGCCAGTCTGTTTGGAAATATCCAAATAATTTTTTCCTTCGTTTAGCAGCACGGCAACGTCCCAACGCTGTCCAATCGCCTGCAATTCCTTAATCGTACAAACGTCCTCGAAGAACTTTTGGCAATCTTCAACGCTTTTTAATTGCAGTACAGCCTTGAAAAACCCTTCAAATGCCTTCATAGAAAACTCTACCATAATACTTCTCCTTCCCTTTATATAATTCTTTAACAGTTTAGCATATTAAAGTGATAAAGTCAAGGATTTTACAGGCAAAAAAATAAGATAAAAAATTTTTTTATTTTTTTTTAAAAACCTATTAAAAATGCTTGCCTTTCTTAAAAATATATGGTATATTTAATAAGCTTTCGACGGAAGTTTAGCTCAGCTGGGAGAGCATCTGCCTTACAAGCAGAGGGTCATAGGTTCGAACCCTATAACTTCCACCAGCAAAAGACAGTGCGGATGGTATATGCGGGAATAGCTCAGTGGTAGAGCGTCACCTTGCCAAGGTGAATGTCGCGGGTTCGAATCTCGTTTCCCGCTCCAAATATCCTCACTGTCTTTTCTTTTTTCTATCTGGCAGAAGGAACGGCGCTATAGCCAAGTGGTAAGGCCAAGGTCTGCAAAACCTTTATCCCCCGGTTCAAATCCGGGTGGCGCCTCCAAAAAGGACTCTGCGACACCGCAGAGTCCTTTCTACTAAAAAACCTATTTTTGACGTTTTATTCGAAAAAGCATATATGCTCGTGTGGTGGAATAGGCAGACGCAAGGGACTTAAAATCCCTCGGTAGAGATACCGTGCCGGTTCAAGTCCGGCCACGAGCACCAAAAAGCCCCGACCCTCAATGGGTCAGGGTTTTTTGTTTCTATCGCGGATTTGGACGGACTTGAGGGTGGGAGGAAATCGCGGGAGCGATTTGTTTGCCCACGCAAGTAAAAATAAACGACAAGACGGCAGGCAAACCAAACGATTGATAATCGTTTGCCGGGGCGTCTCCGCTAAAGGAACAAGTCCGGCCACGAGCACCAAAAAACCCCGACCCTCAATGGGTCAGGGTTTTTTGTTTCTATCGCGGATTTGGCCGGACTTGTGGGACGAGTTGCCCGTTAAACAAGGCATTGATAATGCCTTGTAGGGACGAGATAAGCACACGACGATAGGCAGGAGTGTGCGTGACCGAGCGCAAAGAACAGCTTTGCGCGAGAAGAGCCGAGAGCGGGAGCGATTTGTTTGCCCGCACAAGTAAAATAGACGACAAGACGGCAGGCAAGTTTCTCTCATCGGTTAAGCTTTACGGAAGCACGTGACTATTACGAGATCTTCGTTGTACAAAATAAAGGACGCTTTTCAGCGTCCTTTACGTTTTTATTGAACTTATAAGAAATTCAAGAACCCTTTATCAGGCTTTGCCTCTTTCGTGGTAACGTTGTAATACGTCGTAATAGTAATACTAGGATCGTAGGTGTTCGTCGTAGTCAGCGAATAAATCTTGCCCGTAACCTTGGTCGTTTCGTCTACGTTGATCGTATACGTACCTACTACATAGAAGCTCATTCTTATGGCCTGAGCTTCAGTGAGGTAAAGCATATTGTCAACACCAGGAACAAGAGAGTAGATGTTATAGGTTCTGCCCGAGCTATTGTAAACTACAACATATTGAGAGGTCATAACTGCTTCATCATCCTGACTATAGATACGGCTAAGTTCCTCGCAGGTGTTGTTAGCAATCGAGTACTTCTGGATGCTATTCTCGAAACGAATAACATAGCCACCGTCATACGCCGTATATTCTTTTACATTGTAGAATGCATATCTCTGCTCGCCCTTAAGATTATAGATAAACATGTTGTTCCCACGATTAAGCACAGCCACTTCTTCTTTGAAGGAAGTTTCTGCGGGGAAGGTAGCAACAACTTTATTCTTTTGTACTACGTATTTTGCATTTGCCGCGGAAAGAACAATGGTCTTATCGGAAACATAAGCGATATCGTCTGCACCAGGTGCAAGTGCCTGCAGGTCAGTCAAAACGTCGCCATTCTTATCAAAGCTTTGGATAATTTCGTTGGAAAGGACTTGTTTGTTATCAATTTCCTTAATCTCTAAAATGACGCTGTCATCATTACCACTACCGTAAACATCATCTACGATATAGTCGAAATCAACCTCTTTGATCGTGCCCTTTTTCAAATCCCAACGCTTGGTAACGAGGTCGTATTTTTGTAAGCCGGCAGAACCGTTATCATCAACGTAATCGTAATCCTTTTCATCGTCATGCACGGGATAGGAATACTGTAAGAAGCAGTAATTTCCTACACTCCATTCAGTGGTATCCTGCTTCATTTCAGGGTATTCAAATTCAGATTGATCTAAGGTGTAAAGATATTTCCCTTCACTGTCATAGACAGACTTCGTATTTTCACCAACCAAATAATAATCACCGATTTTATCGTCATAATATCCGAGGATATTCGTAAGGGGATTGCTTTCTATTACCACCTTGCCGTTTACGTCCAAATAATAGCGGTTGCAGGAACTGTCTACAAAAATGCAACCATCAAAGGAACCTTCCAGATCGCTGAACGCAACACCGGTTTTATCATATAACGTATACTTCGTCTTCGATTCATAGGGGTTAGTAACAGAAGAATAATAGAAACCATCGCGCATTCTAGTAATAGGTTGATATACCACACCGTCGGAATTAGGATAAACATTCATACTATAAACGACAGAATTCTGTTCCACATTAAAAAGACTGTAGGTGGTAGACGTCAACGTAGGTGCCCACGAGCTTCCACTGTAATTTCTCGTTGTAATGAGAGCAAGACCGCTTCCGTCTACCGAAACACTGGTGTTGGAAGACGAATCAATGTTCAACTTCTGAGTGTTGACCGTTTTAGTGGTTTCATTGGGCGTGATTTTACTAATATCTTTCGTTGCACATCCCGCAGAACCAAAAACGGTAATTGCGCCAAGAAGAAGAGATGAAACTGCAAATAACTTCTTATTCATGAGAAACTCCTTAATATGATATATTATTTCAGTCCTAATCGAACTATTGACATTACTATAACACAACAAAATGAAAAATGCAATAGTTTCACAGAAAATAATTCAAAAAATGATAATTAATGTAAGATTTATGCAAATTTTGTATAATTGAGGCGAAAAACAAAAAAAGGTGGGCACCCCACCTTTTTTACGCGATAATTATTGATAATTATAACTCATGTACGGTTTCGTCTTCAGATACGCGTCGATAATCTTCTGAATCCCAAGCATATCGTTTTTAGATGCAAATACTTCGTCGAAGTTCGTCGGCTTCGCGCTGCTATAATACGTCTTTATGAAATTTGTAAAGCTATAATACGCAGAACCGGCTTTTGGACTCAGGCTCGTATCGTTGCAGAAGGCGTACGTCTTCCCGCGCGCTCTCTCACCCGTAATCGCGCAATAGGTCATCAAGGTCGTAATGTACCCAGACAACATGTTTGGATGAAATCCGTCTTTTATGACAAACGTGCTGTTCGTGTACTCAACTGTCGAATTGGGAATTTCAACGTCTTTGTTCAAGATATCCATAACCACTCTGCCCCAGTCACAGATAATGACCCCTTGACCCTCAAGCGTTTTTAAATTATTCAAAGTGTTTTGCGCCAAACGAGGCGTAGATCCCGGGCCCATTGTTCCATATGCCGTATGCGGCACCAAAAGCACGAATTTCGTGTTGGAGTTTCCACCCTTACCCTCGTCCTTAAAGAAATTCATGATATTCTCTACGTCCGCAAGGAACGTTATGTCGTTGGAGCCTTCCGTCGGGCCAGACTGCATGACTACGTAGTCGTAGTTTCTGTCCGTTAAATAGGCAGAATGGTCTACGTCAACACCCTTTGATTCTTTACACTGCTGGCATTTACCGCCAAACACCTCGGAGAAAACGTGCCCGCTAAACGCCCAGTTGGTTACGCTGACGTTCGCGCCGTTTTCTTTGCAGAACTGATAAAAATACCCTTTGTCTTTGTTTCTGCTCGACTGTTTTACAACACCAGTACCGCCACCAAGGACCGTCTGACCATAGTAAGTAAGGGAGTTGCCCGTGAAAAGAATCTTTTTACCGTTGAGCGGATTCGCGGTATTACCACCGCTGGGAAGTTCCCCGTCGCAAAATTCGCATTCGCCTTCTGCGGTCAGTTCACCTCGGCAAAGCTCGCACTTCGAGGCTTGCTGTTCGCCGTCTGACGAGCCGTCGCCACCCGTGCTTACGTCAGACGAGCCGCTATCCGAAGAACTGTCGCTTGAAGAGGAACTACTACTCGAAGAACCGCCGCTCAGGTCATCCCCGTCGGTAAATTCTACACCACAGCTATCACATACGCCGTCGTCGTTCGCATCGCGGTGCGTACAAGTTTTGCAAGCAAAACAGCTAACGCCTAACCCCAACGCCAGCGAAAACGCCAAAAGCTTTTTTAAAATATTTCCGTATTTCTTTATCATTGATACTCACCTAAACTTATCATTATATTGATTATATCATATCCCGTTTTAAAAAGCAAAGCTTTTTTATCGGCTCACACGCAAAAAGGTGGGCGCACCCACCTCTTTAGTCTTTTATTGCACGTTTCCTTCTTTTTAACACCGATTTTTATTCTCGGATTATTGACATTTTTCGCGCCGAGTGCTACAATAAAGGTCAAGCAATTAAAAGGAGAAAATTATGTTATCCAACCGTTTTATGCGACTTATCACCAGCGTGTTATTGCTTCTTGGCGTAGGTATCGCGACGATTGCACTCATCTCCCCGATTTTGGACGGCGGCGACACCGTCGGGACGGCGACTTCGGGTATGCTGGGCAACCTGTTAATCTGCTTCGGTGTCTGCCTCGTGCACCAACTCTGCTGGGATTTTTTGAACTTTTCCTTCATGGAAACCGCCGTCGGCAGAACAATTAAGCGCGTTTTGTTTATCGCCGTACTTGCCATTGCGTTGCTGATGGGCTGTGTGTTGCATTACGGAAACCTGCTGGGTAGCGAATACGAATTCAACAGGCTTATAAAAGCAGGTGCTATTGCGCAAGGCTTTGCCTTGTCTACCGTGCTGTGCCCGATTTCGTCGGCAATCTTCTGCCTACTCTCCGACCGTCTGTGTTGGGAAAAGGAGCGCGCCCCCTTCCTGCCCTTATATAGCATGGGCGCAGCCATCAGCGCAGGGATTATCGTCGCATTCTTGGGCCAAGCCGCTTGGAGCTTTATGCCCATCATTTTAATCATCGGCGGACTTGGTTTCTTCGTTGGCTATTGCGTTAAGAAACAAACCTTTATCTACGGCGAGGAGGAATACGAATACGTGAGCAGTGGTTACAGCGGCGGCAGCAGCTACGGCGGCGGCAGCGGCGGTAGTAGCACCAGCGACTATTATTCAGGGGACAACCGCAAGAAGGATGGTCTTTTCCTCAATCAATTCGAAATCGGCATGTACCGCATCGCAGAGCGTCATTCTCGCTACACTTCTCTTTCGCACGGGGCACACTTATCCTGCTCTGTCTACTCCTCAACCTATTCCAGCGGCGTCGATTTCAAGATTACGGGCACGGTGACGATTAACACCGACTACATCACTCACCAAGCAGACATCAGCGACATTCGTTCGGAAGCGCAGAGGGAAATTTCGGATATTGCGAGAGGCTTGAAATCGGATGCCGAGAGCGAAATTCGCAGTCTGCGTGAACAATACACCGACTACGACGGCAGAATGAGCGTCAGTGTGAGCTCGGACGTACGCTTCGAACAGCGTTAAATTAAGAAAATGAAAAGGCTTTACCTCGTCGGGTAAAGCCTTTTTTCTTATCCGCAATCCTTGGTTGCGTATAGAAATGCGTACTCTCGTTTGAAGCGTTCCAACGCGCGCAGGTACTTTTGTGAAAGGTCCAAAGTGTATCGTTGCTTCTCGGTATAAGAGAGGGTTTCATACAACGCGTAATCGGTCAGCCGTCCGATGGCATCGCTGACCTCGCCCTCGCTTAAAAGCAAAGCTTTTACACGCTCGTAAAAGGGGTCTATAACTTCTTCGCCACGGATTTTGCGTTCCATCTCCATCGCAAAAAAGCGTTCCGCATCCTTCGTGTTTACCCCGTTTTTTCGTGCAAGCTCTATCTTCTCCTTTTGTTCCGCCCGATAGCTTTCCCAAAAGTTTTCCTTCATTCTTTGCTTGGCTTGACGGGCAATCATCCGCAAACTTCTACCTGCATTCTTCGACATATTTCCACTCCTTCCTTTTAAAATCGTCAAAATTGCCTATTTTTTGCAAACAAAAAAGCTCACGATTTCGTGAGCTTCTTTCGTTTAGTTTCTGCTTCTCTTTCTGGCAGCTTCGGACTTCTTCTTTTTTCTTACGGAAGGCTTTTCATAGAATTCCTTCTTTCTAAGATCGCCGATGATACCATCGCGGGAGCACTTTCTCTTGAAACGGCGCAATGCGCTTTCAACATTCTCGTTTTCACCAACTTTCACCGTGGACATAGCTTTTCAACCCTCCTTCGCCTACTGCACTTATTTCAACATTGTTATTATACCCATTTCGGGAAGGGCTGTCAAGTTTTTTTAACGTGTTTTTTGGCTTTTTACAAGAAAATATTTTCTTCGACAAAACCCGTCGAAATACACCTTCAAGAAAATCAGGATACCCTCTCGAAATCGCTTGCGGGGTGCTTGCACCAAGGGCAAATAAAGTCTTCAGGCAACGGCCCTTCGTGCACGTAGCCACACACCTTGCACACCCATTTTTCCTGCGCAGGAGTGTCCTTTTGCGCCTCTTTGCCGGCAGGCTTGGGGGCAGGCTTTGTCTGCGGTTTGACTTCCGTCAAGTATTGCTCGTAGGAAAGGCTCTTGTGGTCTGAAAGGGTCTTCGCCTCCACCACTTCACCCACGAACAGCGTGTGCGTGCCGTAATCGTGCGCGCCCACCACCTTGCAGGACAGATACGCGTTGGAATTTTCATAGATGTAATACAGCCCGTTTTCACTGCGAGGATATACCCTGCCGTCAAACTTGTTGACGTCCTTGCCCGAGGCAAAGCCGAAATGCTTAAACAGCGCAAAGGGAGTATCTCTCTGCAGAATGGAAACGTTAAATTCCCCCGTGCGGGCAATCATGCCTTCGGTATAGTTGCTCTTGTTGACGAACACCACCACGCGCGTGGGGTCGCTGGTCAGCATCTGCACCGTATTCACGATACAGCCGTTGTCCTTTTCCCCCTCTTTCGCCGTCAAAACGAACAGCCCGTATGTAATCGCGTACAGCGCTTTTTTATCCATAACACCCATTGTCCTATTCCGTCCTTATATGTATTGTAGGGCGAGTCGCCTCGCCCCGATTTGATTGTATTTGTTAGCGCTTACGCCTTCCACAAGCCGTGCAAGTTGCAGTATGCGTACACACCAACGACTTCGTCGCCTGCCTTCAAGGCAAACGCCACCTCAGGGGTATCCGTCGGCGCAAAGTATTTCACCTGATAGCCGTCCTTCGTTTCTACCGCTACCCATTCGATATAGTGCGCATCGGTGGCAGGATGCATCACGCTGCCTACGGAAACACGCAATCTACCGCATTTCTTTTCCGTAACGGGTACGTGCTTTTCCACCGCCGCATCCGTCGAGCAGGGAATCAGCTCCTTCCAGCCCTCAAGTTTCAATTCTTCCTTCGAAAGGATTACCTTTTTGCAATTTTCACATTGATAAAATTTCATAATTTTTATTCTCCTTATTAGGATTAAATCCTATTTATAATATAGTATAAGAAAATGCCTTTGTCAATAGTTTTTTCAAAAAATATTCGATTTTATACCACTTTCTTTGCAAATTTTTTCCAAATAAGAGGGGGCTTTGCCTCAAACGTAATGTACCCAGCCATCCTTGCGAGGGCGCGCCGTCGGCAGAGGCCCGTCCGCATAGCCGAGTACACAATGCCCGATGCCTTCCCATTCCCCCTCAATACCGAGAGATTTCAATAAATTTTTGCCGTATTCGGTGGCAAATTCCTCTTTGGCGCGGTGAATCCAGCAACTGCCGAGGCCAAGCGAATGCGCCGCCAGCATCATATTGCCCATGACAAGACTGCCGTCGTACAGATAGGTACTTACCGTAGGGTCGGCAAGCACGACCAACACCACGGGCGCGCCGTAGAAGGGGTCGCCACTCTCGTCCAGCCCCATAACTCTTGCGTTGAGCTTACGCAAATCATCGCGCACCTTCGGGTCGGTGATTGCCAAAATCTTGACAGGTTGGCGATTTCTCCCCGTCGGGGCAAAAGTGCCTGCCTTCAATACGCAATCTATCAGCTCCTGTTCCACAGGCTTTGCAAGATATTTCTTCACACTTCTTCTTTCGATAATATTCTTGATGATTTCGTTCATTGTTTTCTCCTCTCTACCGTATTTTAACGACGCCAAGTCGCAGGGGAAAATAATACCAACATCGGGAATAGTTCTAACCTGCCTGCCAGCATATCGAACATATACACGACTTTGGAAAAGTCGGTGAAGTCCGCAAAGCTACCCATCGGTCCGACCACTTCGCCTACGCCAGGCCCGATATTATTCATCGCCGAGGCAACCGAAGTAAACGCCGTCGTAAAGTCCCCTTGCACCAAGGGGTCAAAAGAAATCAGCAACATTGATGTCACAAAGACGAGAATGAATGCCGCCAGGTACGCGTTGACCGAACGCACGACTTCGTGTTCGACCATTCTGCCGTCCATGACGATTTTCTTTACCTGCTTGGGGTGAATCAATCTGCCGACCTCGTGCATGCCACCCTTGGAAAGTATCATCCAACGGCTGAGCTTCATGCCGCCGCCCGTACTGCCAGCACACGCGCCGACGAACATCAAAACCACCAAAATTCCGACGGAAAATTGCGGCCAGAGGCTGAAATCGACTTCAATCCCAAAACCCGTGGTGGAAACGATAGAGGCGACGTAAAACGCCGACTGTCTAAGGGTGTCCGCATAACTGCCCTTCCCCTCGAAATTCCCTGCAAAATGTACGTTGAGGGAGATTGCCGTAATTGCGGTAAATACGATAAGAATAAAGGTACGCACCTCCTCCGTCAACGCTTCCTTGGGCTTACCGCAAAGCAATAAGTAATACGAGGCAAAGTTGATAGAGAACAACAGCATAAATACCGTAACGACGATTTGGATAAACGGCCCGTATGCCAAACCGCTGGAGGTGCAGGAAAAACCGCCCGTACCTGCGGTAGCAAACGCAGTGTTCAGCGCCTCGAATACACTCATTCCGCCACAGAGCAACATCACAAATTCCGCCGCCGTCAACACCGCATAAATTGCATACAAAATCACCGCCGTCTGGCGCACCTTAGGCACGAGCTTAGACACGACAGGTCCAGGGCTCTCCGCCTTCATCATGTGCATATTCTGTGCACCCGACAGAGGCAGGAATGCCATGACGAACACCAGCACACCCATACCACCTACCCAGTGGGTAAAGCTTCGCCACATCAGCAAGGATTTCGCCATAGCGTCAATCTGTTCGCCCGTGAAAATACTTGCGCCCGTCGTCGTAAAGCCGGACACCGTTTCAAACAGCGCGTCGATAAAGCTGTCCGCCGTGCCCGTCAACAGGAGGGGCAGCGAGCCAAACAAACTCATCACAATCCAAGAGAGCGCAACGATGACAAAGCCTTCCTTGGCGTACATATTCTTATTTTTTACTTTTGGAAGCACGCATAAACCGCCTAAGCTGCCGCAAATCCCGATACAGATGAGGAAGATAAATAGCTCGTTCCACTCTCCGTAACAGATGGCGGTGATGGTAGGCACGAGGAAAAAGATTGCTTCAAAAACAAGCAGCGCGCCTAACGTTTTGCGTATAATGGAAAAATTCATATTCCTTTAATCCTTTCTTCTTAGAAGTTCCCTCAGAAGGGTTGGTCGGGCAACTGTATTGCACTGCTCGAAGCGGAGGAAGAGGGCGTGGAAGTATTCGGCTGATCCGCCGTAGAACACCCCGCCAAGCCGAGGGCCAACGTTATCAAAACGAGTAATAACAATTTCTTCATAATCATTCTTTATCCGAGGTTATACCAACGCATCCTCGATATCAAACAGCGCAACGTCCTTCGTGACCATAATCACCGAATCGCCCGCCAAAATAGTATCGTTGCCTCGAGGCAAAATCACCTTGTTATCACGCACGATAGACGCAACCAAAACCCCTTGTTTCCAAGCCAGTTCGCAAATCGGCTTCCCGATGACCGCAGAGCCTTCCTTGACGATAAATTCCGCCGCCTCTATCTGGTCCTGCACTACGTTGTAGAAGTTTTGCATATTGCTGCCGTGGGCGTTCTTCGCCGAGCGCACGTACCGCAAAATGATGTCCGCCGTCACGTTCTTCGGGCAAACTACGGTGTCTAAATCCAGCTTCGACACGACTCCGTCGTAGTCGATGCGGTTGATTTTCGTCACCAGCTTTTTCACGCCCCATTCCTTTGCGAACAGCGAGAGCAAAATATTCTCCTCATCCAAGTTCGCAAGCGCCACGAAGGCATCCGTCGTTTCAATACCCTGTTCCTTTAACAGCGTATAGTCGCCGGGATTGGCGTTGATAACGGTCACTTTCGTATAATCGGAGGCAAGCTGTTCGCACAGCTCGTATTTCTTCTCCACGACTTTTACGGCAATCCCTGCGTGCGTCAGCATATCGCAAAGATAATTGGTGATTACCCCACCGCCGACGATCATCGCATCCTTTACGGCGCGCCCCTTGCGGCGGATTTTCGACAAGAAAGCCGAGGCGTCCTTCGGGGTAGAAACAAAGGTGAGGATATCCCTTTCCTCAAACACGGTATCGCCGTGGACGATATATGCCTCATCCCCTCGTTCAATGGCGGCAAACTGCACGTTTGCGTGAAGCTTAGGCATAATTTCCCGCACCGATTGCCCGATGAGTAAATTCCCTGCGTTAAGACGAATGGAAATTAGTTCCACTCTACCTTGACCAAACGGCTCGATACGAGTTGCAGAAGGGAAGCGCAACACGCGCGCAATCTCTTTCGCCGCCTCGTATTCAGGGTTGATGACAGCGGCAAGATCCAGCTGTTTTTGCAGATATTCCGCCTCTTGGCTGTACGCAGGCTGTTTGATACGCGCCACCGTCTTGCAGTTGCCTTCTTTTTTGGCAATCATACAGCAGAGCAAGTTCAGCTCGTCCGAGCTGGTAACCGCAATCAGCAAGTCCGCATCCGCAATCCCTGCCTCTTGCAGAACGGAGAAGGTTGCGCCGTTGCCGACCACCCCCATCACGTCAAATTGCGCCGTCGCATCGGCAACCTTTTCCGCAGAAACGTCCACCACCACGACGTCGTTGTCGTCCGCATTCAGTTTTCCTGCGAGCGAGTAGCCTACCCGTCCGCAGCCAACGATAATAATCTTCATGCTTTTCTCCTTAACCAAAGCAACGCTCGTTCAGCGCGAGCCTCACTTAATACTCTACCATTATGGCACAATCCCCGCAAAATGTCAAGGTTTTTAGAAGATTTCAATTTTTAATCACTTTTACGACGACCATTCTTTAAAAAAGTCTTGACTTTTTCTGTAAAAATATTTACAATGATGGTATTAAATTACCATAAACACAAAGGAGTTACGATATGGCGTGCGAAAAGTTGTTTGATTGTATAGATTCCCTCTATGAAGAATATCTGCAAAAATGGGTGGAGGTCTGCAACTTGGAAACCCCGACGATGAATAAGGAGCTGGTCGATAAGCTTGGAGAATATTTTTTAGAATACGCAAAGCAAAAGGGTTGGGAAACGGAAGTATTTGAAAACCCTACTGGCAACCTCGTCTGTATGACGATGAACGCGCAGGCGAACAAAGCCCCCATCACCTTCTCCGCGCATATGGATACGGTGCATCCCCTCGGCTCGTTTGGCGCGCCTGCCACCAAGATTGTGGGGGATAAAATCTACGGCCCAGGCGTAACCGACTGCAAGGGCGGCGCGGTTGCCGCGATGCTCGCCATGGACGCCTTGGAAAAATGTGGATTCACCGATAGACCTATTCGCCTTTTATTGCAGAGCGACGAAGAGGCAGGCAGTCGCCCTATCAACAAACGCTCCGTTGGCTACATGTGTGAAAAATCCAAGGATTCGCTGGCATTTTTCAACTTAGAGGGCAACGTCGAAGGTACGGCTTGCGTACAGATGAAGGGTATCGCCACCTATGTCATGAAAATTTGGGGCATTGAAGCCCATTCCTCTATCTGCGCAACGGCAGGCGCCAGCGCAATTAGAGAGGCGGCGCATAAGATTTTGGAGCTTGAAAAATTCAAGGACGAAGACGGTATCACCTGCAACTGTGGTATTATCGCAGGGGGAACGACCCACAATACCGTTCCCGGCTACTGCGAAGTGCGCGTAAACTTCCGCTTTGCAAACTACAAGCAAAGAGAAGAGATTGAACAATACTTAACCGAGCTTGAAAAGGTCGTTTACGTACCTGGATGCAAAACGCAAATTGAGGAACACGGTTTCCGCCCCGCCTTTGAACTGGCGCAGAGAAACCTCGACCTTTTGGATTCTATCAATAACATATTTGAGGAAAACGGCTTGCCTAGATTAAAGCCGCTTGCCAAAAAGGGCGGCGCGGACTCGGCGTACATCAGCTCGGTGGGAATCCCCTGCTTAGACGGGCTTGGGACGTCGGGCGGCAAAATCCACTCCCCTGACGAATTCGGGTTTTTGGAATCCTTGAAGGCTTCCGCAAAGCGCTTGGCGGCGATTGCATATTCCCTCTAATCACAAAAAAATAACCACATATTTTATAACACAATTCATCGACAAAGGTAGGTATTTTTTATGAAAAAGACAATTGTTGCATTATTATCTATCTGCATGGTAGCATCTTCTATGTGCGCATGCGATGTGAACCCCTCCACCTCGTCCTCTTCCGTTCCAAGCTTCATCGGCGGCAACAGCTCGACGGGTGGCAACAGCTCGACGGGCGGCAATAGTTCGACGGGCGGCAACAGTTCGACGGGCGGCAACAGTTCGACGGGTGGCAATAGCTCGACGGGCGGCAACAGTTCGACGGGTGGCAATAGCTCGACGGGCGGCAATAGCTCGACGGGTGGCAATAGCTCCACGGGTGGCGGCCTCGGTGGCCTCGGCGGCCTCGGTAGCTTCTTTGAAGGGCTCTTTGGCTCTGGTGACTCCGAATTGCCCGACAACAAAGAACCGACGATTATCTACGTCAAGAACTTCGGTGGCGGTGTCGGTAGAGCGTGGTTGGATAATGCAATCGAAGATTTCAAAGCGTATATCGGCGACAAGCAGTACGAAGAAGGTAAATATGGCGTCCACTTCGAAATCACCAGCCACACCGCCGTTAAGTCCGATGGTATGCAGTCGGATGGTACACACCTGTATTTCTTGCAGGACAAATATTCCCAGCTGTACAACCTGATTCAGGCGGATGCGTTTTTGGATATCACCGACATCGTTAGAGACGAAACGCTGGATGAATACGGTGAACCTGGTGTGACGATTGAGAGCAAGATGGACGAAAGATACCGCTTCGCAATGCAGGGTACTGGTAACTATGCTAACAAATATTACATGTTGCCCCATTACGAAACGTATTCCGGCGCATCCTACGACGTTGATATGTTTGAAGAATATGGCTTCTATCTTGCAAAACCTGGCAGTGCTTATGAGTATGATAGCCGTCTGGTAGGCGAAACCTTCTACTTCACGGACGTTGCAGAAGAAAAGACGGTTGGTAACGACGGTATCGCGGGTACGGACGACGACGGTATGCCTACGACGCTGGACGAACTGGTTGCAATGTGCGAATACATTAAATGGAACGGCGTTTGGCCCTTCAGCGCGCCCGGTGGCCACATCGACTACGCAAACTACTTAATCGAAGGTCTGTGGACGGCGCTGGCTGGCTACGAACAGAGGGCGGCAGTTACTTCGCTCAGCGGTGAAGTAGACTACGTTACCGGCGTTTCCGAAGAAGAGCTTTGGAAGGGCACGGGCATCAAAAAGCCCATCACCGAAAAGGCAACGGTTACCGAAGAAACGGGTTACAAGGCAATCAACCAGGCGGGCAGATACTATGCGTTCGCGTTCATGGAATTGGCTGAACAGCAAGGCTGGTTCTACGATCGTTTCCTCGACCCCGACTACAACCATAAGTCGGCAATGCGTTCGTTCGTCTTTAACGGTCTTGGCGATTACTCTGAAATTGCTGCGCACGTCGAAGGTTCGTACTGGTACAACGAAGCGGAAAGCTACGGCTTGTTCAACGACTACAAGGTCTATTCGGGCGGTAAGGAAGTTAAGAACATCGGTCACTGGCATATGCCCACCACCGTCACCGGCGAAGTGGTAACCGGCGTAGAGAATGCAAGAGAAGAGGCGGCAATCAACAGCGTGACAGCCACCTGCTTGATCAACGGCAACATCGACGACAAGCCCGGCAACGAAGGTAAAATCGAGCTGTGTAAAGACTTCTTGAAGTTCTTGTACACCGAACAGGAATTGAAAAACTTCACCGCAACCACGGGCGTTACCAAGGCGTTGATGGACTACGATGTAATGAGCGACGAAGTTCTTAACGAGTTGGATCCTTATCAGAAGACGATTGTGAACCTGCGCGCGAACAACCGTGTCGTTAACCAGTATGGTGACAACGCTATGTATCGTAACTATTCGCCGATCCTTGTGTACTCGGCATCAAGCCCTGGCTATACGCCTATTGTTGGTACGACCGAATACAACTCGATTCTCGAAGTCTTCGCAAAGCGTAGCGATGAATATTCTAACGCTTGGAAAATGTTTACTCGCTTAGGTCAGGATGAAGCCAGCTGGGCAGAAAAGATAGCTGCGATTAGCTAAGAACTAAAATTCAGGAGAATCCTTTGGCGTAGAACCACGAAAGGGTCACTTCACGTTTATATAGTACAATTAAGCAACCAAAGAAGGTATTTTTTATGAAAAAGACAATTATTGCATTATTATCTATCTGCATGGCGGCATCTTTACTGTGCGCATGCAAGCCGAAACCTTCCTCTACCGGCAGTTCAAGCACGGGGGGCAATAGCATCGGCGGCAATAGCATCGGCGGCAATAGCTCGACGGGCGGCAATAGCTCGACGGGCGACAACAGTACCGGTGGCAACAGCTCCAGCAGTGACAGCTCCAGCGACACCACCGGCGGCAACAGCTCCAGCGACTTTATCTCCAGCGACAGCACCGGCGGTGACGTTACGGTTGACCCTGAAATCCCCGAGGACTCGACTGGTGGAGATACGGGCTCCGGCGATAGTTCCGACACCGTAACCTACACCTACACCGCCTTTACCCCCACCGAAAAATCGTTGTTCGTGCAATACTTCGGCGAGGTTATCCCCTTCGCCCCGAATAACGAATATTACGTAGAGGAATTTTCCCAACCGTATGACGACGGCGAAGTAGCAACTGGTATATGCTTCTACACCTTCGGCAATACGCAGGCGGATTTTGATGCTTACCGCGCAACGTTCTCCGCGTACGATTATGTAGACACGGATACGGACGACTACGGTGACACGTGGTATTACTACAATGGCAACGGATATCACGTCGATATGGTGTACTATTACGATGCAGATGAGGACGGCTACTGGTTGGAAGTATACGCCTATATAATCGTTCCTAATGCAGACAACGACGACAGTTCCAGCAGTGACAGTTCCACGGGTGGCAACAGTTCCAGCAGTGACAGCTCCAACCCTGAAATCCTCGACAGCTCGACCGGGAACAGCGGCGACGAGGAACTGCCTGACAGCTCCAGCCCTGAATTACCAGACGACTCGACCGGGAACAGCTCCACGGGCGGCAATAGCTCCACGGGTGGAAGCTCAAGCGACGGCCCTGAACTGCCCGACCCTGAAATGCCCGACGATTGCTTGGCGGTATTCAACCTCGGCAATGACGGTTCGGCTTCGCACAACGACGGAAGCTTAGTATCCTCAAACTCCTACACGAATAACAGCTACACCTTAAATATTACAAACGGAACGAATATGTATGTAAACGCGCGCGACGCGAAAGGCAACGGCTGTATCAAACTGGGAACAGGCAAAAACGTAGGCTCGTTTAAATTCACGGTTGCAAGCAACGTTAAATCCGTCACCTTAGAGGTTGCAAAATATAAGGACAACGCATCCGTATTAAAGGTAAACGGAACGCAATATACCCTCACCAAGAGCTCCAACAACGGACAATATGAAACCATCACCGTAGACACCTCTGTTAATAAGACGGTCACCGTTGAAACGACCAGCGGCGGTACGCGCGTGATGATTAACACGATTACCTTCTACGGTCAAGGCTCTTCCTCTTCGGGCGGCGATTCGACAGGCGGCGATTCGACAGGCGGCGGCTCCGGCGATAGTTCCGATACCACCAACTATACCTACACCGACTTTACCTCCAGCGAAAAATCGCTGTTCGTGCAATACTTCGGCGAGGTTATCCCCTTTGTCCCCAACAACGACTACGGCGTAGAGGAATTCTCCCAACCGTATGACGACGGCGAAGTAGCAACTGGTATATGCTTCTACACCTTCGGCAATACGCAGGCGGATTTTGATGCTTACCGCGCAACGTTCTCCGCGTACGATTATGCAGGCACGGATACAGACGACTACGGCGACGCTTGGTATTTCTACAATGGCAACGGATATTACGTCGATATGGTATACTATTACGATGCAGATGAGGACGGCTACTGGTTAGAGGTATACGCCTACGTTATCACCTCTGACAATACGGGTGATGACTCTGGTAGCTCCGGCGGCTCTTCGGGCGGCTCTTCGGGCGGTAGCACCACACCCGATAACGTAATGACCAACGCAGGCAAGGGCTTGCCCACGGGCGCGAACGGCGTATATAACGTCGATTTCACCAAAGCAACCTACGTCAAGGACGTCACCGATCAAGGCTATTATTTAGACGGTTGCCCTACCCTCTCCACGACGAACGCGAACCCTGCGGTGTTGGTCGTTCCCGTACAGTTCAGCGACGTCACCGCCGCATCCAAGGGCTATTCGATTGACAAAATCCGCAAGGCTTGGACGGGCTCGATTGCAGAAGTCAACTACTACTCCGTACACGATTACTACTATACTTCCAGTTATGGCAAGCTCGACCTCAACATCACGGTCTTGAACGAGTGGTTTACCCCGAAGAACAACAGTAGCTATTATCTCAACGCCACGATGGATTATTACGGACAAGAGATAGAATGCGGCGACCAATACATCATCGACGAGATTTTGGCGTATTACGAGAGCCGTATGGACCTTTCGCAGTTCGACTCTGACGGCAACGGTTTCATTGACTCTATCGTACTCATTAACACGCTGGACATCAACTCTGACGTTACCATGCAATGGGCGTATAGATACTGGAATTTGTACACAGACAGCCAAGAATGTTATTACGAATACGACGGCGTTTCCGCCTACGATTACCTTTGGGCATCCTACAAGTTCATGTACGAAGTCTACGACGAAAGCGGCAACGTTTCGTATGACACTTCGGCAATCAACACCTACACGTTTATCCACGAATTTGGGCACGTTTTAGGCGCGGACGACTACTACGATACCAGCTATTCGACCGACGAAGGACCTCTGTCCGGATGTGACGTCATGGATGCGATGCTGGGCGACCACAACGCCTATACTAAGTTCAACTACGGCTGGTTGACCACTTCTCGCCTTGTGGTAGCAGAAGGCAGCGTGACCCTGACGTTAGAAGACTTCTCGCAAAATGGCGACACCATCATCATCGCCAACAACTGGGACGAAACGCTGGGCGTTTACCAGGAGTATTACATACTGGTTTACTATCGTAACGTTGGTTTGAACGAGGGCGACGAAGCAGGATACTTCAGCAGAGACGGCATTGTCGTGTACCACGTAAACGCTTCCCTTTACAGCCAAGACTACGACGGTGAAACCTATTACGACGTATATAACAATAATACCGACCCGAGCGATAGCTACGGCACGCAGGACAACCTGATTGAGTACGTAAAATCGTCGGCAGGCAACTTCACCTACGCAGCAGGTGACAGCATTTCCGCCAACACGACGGACGACCAAGGCAACAAGATTGCCTACACCTTCACGGTGGATGCGTTGACGGACACGACCGCAACGATTACGTTCACGAAGAACAAGTAAATTAAAAAGCTCCCTCTTTCACGTGGAAGAGGGAGCTTTTTTCGTAGGGGCGGGGTTTCCCCTCCTGCCCTTGGCTCCTTTGTGTAAAGGGAGCTGTCAGCACAGCTGACTGAGGGATTGTTTATGCGGACAGTCGAGGACGCCTGCCCCTACGGAGATTGTTGTCGCCTTATCCAAACAGCCTCTTTTTACAATCCCACCACCGCGAGCGGTCCCCCTCCCTTTACACAAGGGAGGCAAGTTTTAGGGCGGCAAATATCGCTACAAATGATATATCCCCCAAAGTTGTCCTTTGGGGGATACGTTTTTTTGTCACAAAGCCTTAAGGCAATGTCTTAAAGTCTTATTTTATCCAGTCGGGGTTGAAGTCGCCTACCGATTCGCCGTTGAAGGTGTTTTCTTCCTCGTCACCACCAAGGTCGGGGGCTTCAACCTCAAGGTTCTTCCATACGGGGATACCGCTGGTTACGTCCCAGCATGCGTTGAAGCTGTTATAGTTCTTACCTGCAGCCAACATTTCTTCATAGCTTGCGTAACTGAAGACACCATTAATCATGTAGTTCTTATCTTCATAGAATCTTGCATACACCGTCAGGTCTTCCTCCAACGCAGTTCTCGAATAGGAATCTGCCTTGAACGACTTTTGCCATGCTTCGTCAAAATACCAGCCGCCAAAGTACTTACCCTCTACCGTCGGATTTGCAGGCAAGGTAATGATTTCGTTGCCGCTTGTTTCCACCGTGGCGTAAACTTCACCATTGACCATGAAGCTGATTGTGTATTTTACAGGGGTTTCAGGATTGCTAGGCTGTTCACCACCAGTCGTGCCTTCACCACCGGTCGTGCCTTCACCACCGGTCGTGCCTTCGGTAGAACCGCCAGCCGTTTCGTTTGCAGGCGCGGGCGTTTCTTCAGGTGCAGGCGTTTCTTCCACAGGCATCAAGTTTTCAGCATAGAAATATCTGTATTCGCCTGCTTTCTTGCTGTTGTCATAGTAGCCAAGCGTTTCTGCCGTCGTGATTACGTATACGTTGG
>JAZOMO010000006.1:0-41701 GCA_045654025.1 Candidatus Scatosoma sp. | reverse complement strand
TAGGGGATACGGTAACGCTCGTGAATAATCCCGCGCCCGCACCCTTGCCTGGTTATAAAAAGGTGCAACCCGTAGTGTTCTGCGGTATTTATCCTTTGGACGGCAGTAAATTCAATGATTTGAAAGAAGCAATTTTGAAATTACAGCTCAACGACGCTTCGTTGATTTTCGAGCCTGATAATTCCGTTGCGCTCGGCTTTGGTTTCCGTTGCGGTTTCTTGGGGCTTTTGCACATGGAAATCATCCAAGAACGTATCGAGCGTGAGTTCAATTTGGATATCATTACCACCGCTCCGTCGGTAAGCTATCTCGTGCATAAGACGAACGGGGATGAGTTCTTCGTGGATAATCCCACCCACTTGCCCGATCCTTCCGATATCGAATATATGGAAGAACCCATCGTTAAGGCGGAAGTGTACACACCCCCCGATTATATGGGCTCGGTAATGGATCTTTGTAAGGAAAAACGCGGCGTGTTTAAGAATATGACCTATATGGATGAACGCCGTGTGAAGTTGGAATACACCTTACCTTTGAACGAAATCGTGTACGATTTCTTCGACGGCTTGAAGTCGAGAACGCGTGGCTACGCAAGCTTTGACTATGAGCTGGCTGGCTATCAGCGTTCCAAGCTCGTGCGCCTCGATATACTTTTGAATGGCGATGTTTGCGACGCGCTCTCTTCGATTGTGTTCGAGGGTAGCGCGTATGAGCGAGGCAGAACGCTTTGCGAAAACTTGAAGGGGGCAATCCCTCGTCAGCTGTTCGAAATCCCCGTACAGGCGGCAATCGGCAGTAAAATCATCGCCCGTGAAACGGTAAAAGCGGTGCGCAAAGACGTCTTGGCAAAATGCTACGGTGGCGACATTACTCGTAAGAGAAAGCTGTTGGAAAAGCAGAAAGAGGGTAAAAAGCGTATGCGCCAGGTCGGCAGCGTAGAGGTGCCGTCGGAGGTGTTCATGGAAATCCTCAAAACCAACAAAAACTAAAAATCAAGAATATACGTCGCAATACGGCGTTGCGCTCCGCGCCACCTCGCTCGTGTACGACTATGTGCACTCCCGTCGGTGGTGCTCGCGCGCCTTGTCTTGCTCGTATCTTGCTTGATTTTTCCGCGCTTAATTTACTGTGTAGATTTTAATCCATCATTTAGGAGAAACCCTTATGCCTGGAATTTATATTCACGTGCCGTTCTGTCGGCACAAATGTACTTACTGTGATTTCGTTTCCTATCCCGACAAAATCAACTACGCTGAGGCGTATATGGCTTGCCTTTACAAGGAGCTGAAGATGCGTGGAGAGGAACTGAAAAGCTACGTATTCGACACCGTGTATTTTGGTGGCGGTACTCCCTCATACATTCCCCCCAAGCTGATTGCAGGGGCGATGAAACAAATCAAAAACTGCTTTACCCTTTCCAAGGACGCGGAAATTACGTTGGAACTCAATCCCGGTACGATCAGCGAAAGCAAAATCAAGACCTACAAAGAGGCGGGTATCAACCGTTTCTCTATCGGTCTGCAGACGGCGATTGATGAACAATTAGAAGACTTGGGGCGTATCCATAACGCAAGGGACTACGTCTATGCAACCAAGCTGTTGGAGGGCGAAAACTTTAGCACGGACGTCATGCTCGGCTTAAAGAACCAAACGAAAGAGGATATCCGCAAGACGATTGAACTTGCGCACGCCTGCGGTTCAAAGCACATATCCATGTACGCGTTGACGGTAGAGGACGGCACGCCTATCTATACTGATTATTTAAACGGTGAGCTCCCCGATGCGGACGAGGTTGCCGAAATGTACGACTATGGCTACGGCTTGTTGAAGGAGAAGGGCTACGTCCGCTACGAGGTGTCTAACTTCGCTTACGAAGGGTACGAGAGCCGTCATAACTTAAACTACTGGAAACGTGGCGAGTATATCGGCTTTGGCGTTGCGGCAAGCTCGTTTATGCTGGGGCAGAGATTTACCAACACCTTCGACCTTGACGAGTATATGAAGTGTATCATTTCAGGATTCTATCCTGCTATCACCTGCGAGAAGGTGACGGACGGCGAAGCAAAGTTTGAATTTATCATGCTTGGACTTCGTACGAAATACGGGTTCTCCCTCTCGGAATACAAACGTCAGTTTGGCACGAACGTTGGCGAGGATTTCCCCACGGCGTTCAAAAAGAGCCTGGAATATCTGCAATTAGACGGCGATAACGTCCGCATTAAGGACGAATACCTGTACGTACAAAATTCGGTATTGATGCCGTTCGTGGACGAAATCCCTATGGAGGTAGAAGAGGAATGAAAAGAGCGGAAAACTACTACGTCTATATCTGCAACACCCTTGCCGAATTATTGTCGGTAAACAGCCCCACGGGCTTTTCTGGCGCAGTCAACGAGCGATTGCAAGAGCATTTGACCGAGCTTGGCTATACTGCGAAAATTGACAACAAACGTCTGGTCAAGGTTTCCGTCAAAGGCAAATCGAGCGCAAAGCGTTTGGCGCTTTCCGCGCACGTAGACACCTTGGGTGCGCTTGTCAAAGGGGTTGACGGGGACAGCAAAATCCGTTTCTCCGTGTTAGGCGGCCCGATTTTGCCTACTTGGGATGGCGAATATTGCGAGGTGTATGCAGACGGCGGCAAACGCTACACGGGTACGTTTTTATGCGATTCTCCCTCTTGCCACGTCTATCGTGATGCAAGCACGAAGGAGCGCACGGAAAACACTATGTACGTACGCCTTGACGAGGAAGTTTCTTCGGCGGCGGACGTAGCGGCGCTTGGGATTCGCACGGGCAGTATGATTGCCTTGGATACGAAGACCCGCTTTACGGACAGCGGCTATATTAAATCCCGTTTCTTGGACGACAAGGCAGGCAGCGCATGCCTTTTGACCGTGCTCAATATGATGAAGGAAGAAGGGCTTGTGCCTCAATACGACGTGGATTTCTATTTCACGAACTACGAGGAAGTAGGGCACGGCGCGGCGACCTTGGGCGACGTGGACGAACTGTTGGCGGTGGATATGGGCTGTGTTGGCGCAGGGCTTGCCTGCAAGGAAACGCAGGTTTCCGTGTGCGTGAAGGACAGCCGCGGCCCGTACGATTACGAGATGGTAGAACGCTTGCTTGCGCTTGCGAAAGAGAACGGTCTTGACTATGCGGCGGACGTATATCCCTATTACGGCTCGGACGTCGATGCGGCGTATGCGGCAGGTAAGAACTTGAAAGGCGGCTTAATCGGCCCCGGGGTACACGCTTCGCACGGTATGGAGCGCACCCACCTCAAAGGTATTTATAATACCATTGACTTGATTGCGGCGTATTTAGGACTGTAAGAATTTCAGCAAATTAGGTTAGGATTATGAAAAAGCATATACAGGTTGCGGCGGCGTTGATTTTTGAAAACGGCAAACTGCTTGCCACCAAGCGTGGGGACAGCCCCTATCCGTACGTGGCGCATAAATACGAGTTTGCAGGCGGTAAAATTGAGCCGGGCGAACGTGGCGAAGACGCCGTAAAACGGGAACTGAAAGAGGAACTGGACTTAGACGTGCGCGTAGGCGCTCTGTACGCCAGCGACACCTACGAATATCCCGATTTTATCATCACACTTTGGCTGTATGAATGTGAGATGCTTTCGTCCTTTACCTTAAAGGAGCACGAGAGCTATCGCTGGTTTGCTCCTTGTGAATTGAACGCAGAGGAGTGGGCGCCTGCGGATGCAGAGATTGTAAACGCGATTCGTCGTGTGTTTGGAGAATAAGCTTATGAATAACGTTATTTTAATCGGTATGCCAGGCAGTGGCAAAACGACGGTAGGCACGTACCTTTCGGAACTCATCGGTTACGGCTACATCGACAGCGACAGCGTTATCGTTGCGCGCGAAGGGATGCGCCTGCCGGAGATTATTGCAAAGAAGGGCACGGAAACCTTTTTGGATATCGAGGCGAAGGTCAATTCGGAAATCTGCGCTTCTCGTTGCGTGATTGCGACGGGCGGCAGTGTTATCTACCGCGAGAAAGCGTTAGAGGCGTTGAAAAAGATCGGTAAAGTCGTCTATCTTCAGCTCTCCTACGAGGAAATTGATAGACGTTTAGGGGATTTAAAAGCGCGTGGCGTTGCGCTGAAAGAGGGGTATACCTTGCGCGATTTGTACAACGAGCGTGTTCCCTTGTACGAGAAGTACGCTGACGTGGTCGTTTGTTTGGACGGGTTGACGGTCGAACAGTCGGCGCGGGCGATCGAGGGGGCAATTCGGTGAGGGTTGCAATCTACGGCGCGGGCGCGATGGGCACGGTGCTTGGGGCGTTCTTGACCGAGGGAGGTCAACCCGTGGATTTAATCACCCGCAACAAAATGCACGTGGCAGGGCTGCGACAAAGCGGCGCAACCGTTCGTTGCGTGGCGGACGACGTAGAAAAGAACGTTCAGGTATCGGCGTTGTTGCCCGAGGAAATGACGGAAAAATACGACGTCATCTTCCTGATGACCAAACAGCGTGAAAATCCGCAAATCTTACGCTTTTTGCATGGTAAACTGACGGACAACGGCATCGTCTGTACGACCCAAAACGGCTTACCCGAGGAAATCGTGGCAGAGGTGCTTGGGAAAGAACGAACCTATGGCGGCGTGGTTTCCTTTGGGGCGAATTTCGTTGGTGACGGCGTTGTGGAATTGACGTCCACGCTTTCGTCGATGTCGATGCTGTGCGGCGGCTATCAAAACGACAATTCGAAAAACGATGCGTTAAAAAGTATTTTAGAAAAAGCAGGCGCGGTCTGCGGCAATCCCGAGTTTGTTAAAACGACGGACAACTTGTTGGGGGCGCGTTGGTCAAAGCTGGCAATCAATGCGGCGTTTTCCACGATGTCCACGATTACAGGCTTGACGTTTGGCGAGGTTGCCAAGGATAGAAAAGCAAGAAAGCCCGTCCTTGCAATCCTTCGCGAGGCGATTGCGGTGGCAAAGGCAAGCGGTGTCCGCTCAGAAAAGCTGAATCGGCACGATTTAGAAAAGGTGTTTGGCGGCAAAGGCTTTTTTAAAACACAGCTCATCTACGCGTTATTGCCAAAGGCAATAAAAAAACACCGATTGCTAAAATCGGGAATGCTTGCGGATATTGAAAACGGCAGAAGATGCGATGTGGACTATGTCTGCGGAGCGTTGGTGGCGGCAGGCAGAGCCGCGGGGGTAGAAACTCCCGTAGCCGAGGCGGCGGTAAGCCTTGTGCACGGTATTGAAAACGGTTTGTATGAAATCACACGGCAAAACGTGGATTTCCTTTTATAACAAAGAAATATAATTAGAGGTATTCCTATTATGAATTACGAAAAACTTGCTAATCTTTTGATTCCCGATGCGGACGTAAAGCCGCTGGAATATTACGAGGCGCAATATCCGGAAAGAGGTTTAGAAAAAGGTGCAGAAGTCACCAGACTTGCACCCAGTCCGACGGGCTTTATGCACATCGGCAACTTGTACGTTGCGCTCGCAAACGAGCGTATTGCCCACCAAAGCGGCGGTGTTTTCTATCTTCGCATCGAGGACACGGACGAAAAACGTAAAGTAGAGGGTGCAGTAGAGGTCATTCAGTCTTCCCTTAAATACTTTGGGGTGGAATTTGACGAAGGCGCAGACATGGGTGGGGCATATGGTCCTTACTATCAGCGTCAGCGCGCGGAAATTTACCACGCGTTTGCGAAGGATTTGATTCGTCGTGGGCTTGCGTACCCTTGTTTCTGTACCGAAGAAGCGTTGGAGGCGACCCGTAATCATCAAACGGAAAAGAAGCTGTTGCCCGGCTACTACGGCGAATTCGCGCATTGTCGCAACCTCACCGAAGAGGAGATTGAGGCGAACGTCAAGGCGGGTAAACCTTACGTCATTCGTCTTCGTTCGCAGGGAGACGTGGAGAAAAAGCACACCTTCCGCGATGCGGTAAAGGGGGATATTACGGTCACGGAAAACAACCAAGACGTGGTTATTTTGAAATCGGACGGAATTCCCACCTACCATTTCGCGCACGCAATCGACGACCATTTTATGCGCACGACCTTGGTTATCCGTGGGGAAGAGTGGCTCTCCTCTCTGCCTATCCATATCGAATTGTTCAACGTTTTGGGCTTTAAATTGCCTCGTTACGGTCATAACTGCTCCATTCAGAAGATTGACGGTGAGGTGCGCCGCAAGCTGTCGAAGCGTAAAGACCCCGAGGCGTCCTTGACCTTCTACCGTGAACAAGGCTACCACAAGCAGGCGGTCAAGACGTATATGCTTACTCTTCTCAATTCCAACTTCGAGGAATGGCTGCTGAAAAACCCCGAAACGCCTCTGGAAGAATTTAAGTACTCTATCGGTAAAATGGGTAAGAGCGGTGCTCTGTTCGACATTGTAAAGCTGAACGATATTTCCAAGACCTATTTGGCGACTCTTTCTGCAGAGGAAATGTACGATTTCTTGCAGGAATGGGCAAACGACTACGGCACGGAGGCGCAAAAGGCATATTTTGCGGACAAGGATTTCATGCTGAAGATTCTCACGCTGTACATGGGCATCGGCGGCAAGAAGAGAAGAAAGGACTTCATCTGCGCAAAGCAGGCTCTGGAAACGATTGCTTGGTTTTTCAAGGGCGGTTTCCAACCCGAATATGCGTATAAGATTGACAATGCAACGGTAAAACAAATCCTTTCTGATTTTGCGGCGGCATACGACTATGCGGACGACAATCAGGGCTGGTTTGGCAAGGTGAAGGAAGTTGCGGAAAAGAACGGCTTTGCCACCGATATGAAAGCGTACAAGGCAGATCCTGCGGCGTTCCCTGGCAGTGTTTCGGACGTAGCGGAATTGCTCCGTATTGCGACGACGGGGCTTGCAAATACCCCCGACCTTTGGACGATTATGCAAATTTTAGGCGAAGCGGAAACGCGAGCTCGTCTGCAGGCGGCTATCGCTGTTTTATAAAAGGAGGCTGATATGTTAAACCAGAAAGTGGTCGATTTACAAAAGGAATACGGATTGCAGGGTGGCAGTTTAGAATGTATCTGCATCGACGTTTATAACAATGGCAAACGCCCTGCGGTGGTGGTTGCTCCCGGCGGTGGCTATGCGCATTGTTCGGAACGTGAGGCTACCAACGTTGCGCTTGCATTTGTGGCGCGTGGCTTTCAGGCGTTTGTGTTGCGATACAAAACGGTGACAGATGGCGTTTCCTATCCCGAGCAGTTGTTGGAGCTGTCGGCGTCGCTGGACTACGTTCGCAAAAATGCGGAGGCGTTCTTTGTCAACCCTGACGAGGTGTTTGCGGTGGGCTTCTCGGCGGGCGGACATTTGGTTGCCGACCTTGCCAACGAGTATATGCTAGTCGAAGAAAAGTACGGCAAACCTTTGGATTGCAAGCCGACGGCGGTGGGGCTTTCTTATCCCGTCATCTATCAGCAGGGGCACGTTGGCTCGTTTACGAACTTATTAAAGAATCTTCCCGAGGAAGAGCAGGCTCGCTTACTTCCTACGTTAAACCTTGACGAGCGTGTGACGAAAGATACTCCGCCTGCATTCATTTGGTCTACGTACGAGGATCAACTTGTTTCGTGCGAAAACGCTCTGCGTTATGCGATGGCGATGAAAAAGGCAGGGGTGCAATTCGCCCTGCATATTTATCCGTTTGGTAGACACGGTATCTCCCTTGCGGATTACGAAGTTTCGGCGGCTTTTGACGAAAGGGCGTTGGAAGAGGATCGCGGCTGGGTAGACGAGTGTGCAAAGTTCTTCCGCATTTACGTATCGGAAAAGTATTAAACAGTAAATAAAAAAGACGGCTTGTCGCCGTCTTTTTTTGTTGTTAAGTTTTACTGTTCTTTCTTTTTCAAGAAGATGAATGCCGCCGTCAGCGCGCCGATAAGTCCTACAGCGCCAATGCTGATTGTGCCGCCGCAACCGCTGTTACAACCGTTGCCATCTGTCGAGCTGTCATCGGGGATTTCAGGTTTGGCTGAGCTGTCGCCCGTCGAGCTGTCATCAGGCAGTTCGGAATCAGTCGAGCTGTCGCCCGTCGAGCTGTCGTTAGGCAGTTCGGAATCGGTCGAGCTGTCGCCCGTCGAGCTGTCGTCAGGCAGTTCGGAATCGGTGGAGCTGTCGCCCGTCGAGCTGTCGTCAGGCAGTTCGGAATCAGTGGAGCTGTCGCCCGTCGAGCTTTCGTCAGGCAGTTCGGGGGTTACCGAGCCGCTACCGCCCGTCGAGCTATCGTCAGGCAATTCGGGGTTTACCGAGCCGCTACCGCCCGTCGAGCTATCGTCAGGCAATTCGGGGTCAACCGAGCCGCTACCGCCCGTAGAATCATCAACTGCGCCGTAGAAGGTAATCGTGTTAATCATCGCGCGCTTGCCGCCGCTGGTCGTCTCGATATTGACCGTCTTGTTAACGGAGGTGTCCACGCTGATGGTTTCATATTCTCCGTTGTCAGAGTTTTTACTTAAGGTATATTCCGTGCCATTGACTTTCAATGTGGAGGCGTTTGTCTTATATTTTGCTGCCTCAATCGTGACGGTTTCAACGTCGTCTGCGACAGTGAATTTAAACGAGCCAACGTTCTTCGAACTACCTAATTTCAAGCAGGAATTGCCTTTGGCGTCTCTGGAAGCGGGATAAAGCTGAGTGCCGTTCGTAATATTTAAGGTGTATCCGTTTTCCGTGTAGGTTTTTGTTGTTACCGCGGAGCTACCGTCTACGTGCGAAGCCGAGCCGTTAGCGCCCAGATTGAATACTGCCAAGCAATCGTCGGGCAGTTCGGGGTTCATCGTCGAGCCGCTGGAGCTACTGGAACTACTGGAGCTGCTGGAGGAGCTGCTACTGGAGGAACTGCTGTTGCCGCCCGTGCTACTATTGCCGCCAGAGCTACTGTTGCCACCAGAGGAGCCGTTGTCGTTAATGCTCTGAATCCAAGCGTTTTTCAGCTGTGCGCCGTTGTAATTACCGATAACCGAATAGACGGTGATGGTATCACCTACGGCGGGCTTAGTGGTCAAAGCGTCAAAACGAGTTTTACCGTCTGCGCTATACGTGCCGTAAATGTAAATTTTGTTGCCGTTGCCGTCGGTGATATTCATATTTCCATATTGTGTGTTGGAAATATCAGCAACCGTACCCGTGATATAGTACTTGTCCGAAGTGGTGGTGTTGTGCGCCATACTTGCGCCGATTTCCACAGCCTTTGCAATCGAAACGGTAGAATTTGCCGCGGGCAATTCAACGGTAGGGGTGTCGGGTTGTTCAGGGTCGGTTGTCGAACCGCCGCCCGTGCTATCGCTGGGGGGAACGACTACGCCGCCGTTTGCAGTCATGGAAGGGGTGTTCATGCCCGTGGGTACGCTTTCGCTGAATAACAACCAAGCAAGTTCGGGATAGTCAACGAACACGTTTCTCGTACCCGTGACGGACTGTACAGCGTCGTTTCTACCCATTTCCCAGGTATCAACGGGGTCTTCTTCCATCCATTTCAAGAGGACGGATTTGCTCTCCATAACGCCGCTTGTGCCCCACATATAGCTGGTATTGCCCCAACGGGTGTAGGTATACAAAACAATACGTGCGCAGTCGCCGCGCAGGTCGTGTTTACCGCCGCTTTCACTGTTGGGGAAGTAGTAGCTACCGCTTTCGCCGTATGCCTTATTTCCGCGGCTGCTATTTTCGCTGACGGAAGTGGGACGAATCATCATCATATCGTTTTCGTCGCTTCCGCCGAGCCCTTTACTGTTGGGCCAGGTGTGTTCACGGTTCCAACTACCGTCCCAGCCAGGTCCGATTTGCGTACCTGAATAGAAGGAGGAGATGTAGCTTGTATATCCGTTCTTCACACAGTCGGTGTATTTTGCGTAATCCTTGTTGTCGGCATAGCTGTTTGTCCTGCTATGCTTACTCTTCATATACGACTGCAACGCTTTGTACAAGGAAGAACTAGGCGTGGAAGATGTGTTAGAATTTCCACCAAGTTGCGACCAAGAGGCAAAGCTATTGTCACCCGAATAAAACGCCTGCGCGTACGTGGAAAGGAAGACGCAATCTTCTTCACGCGAACCCCAGTTGACAACCGTGCCGCTGACCGTTTTATAATTAACGTCCGAGGCTTTGGTGTACCCAGTAGGGGTAGTGTCGGTGCTTGCCGCGCTAGCAACAATGGTGTCCTGCGTGTAAATGGCAGGGAGTGCAGGGATGCTGGCAAAAGCGACCGCAGCCGCCAAGGCCGTTGTAATTAATTTGGTAAATTTTTTCATAGTACCCTCATTATAGCACAGCTTTTTAGGGAAAGCAACTATTCTTAAAAAGAATAAATAAAAAATCCGACAAAAAATAACAAATATCGCATGAACAAAACAGACAAAAATGCGAAGGGAAGGATACGCAAAAAAGCGACGTGAGCGGCCACGTCGCTTTTTATTGCTTAAGGTTGGTTTATTCGGCTTTGTCTTCGGTTTGTTTGTAATGCACCTTGATTTTGTTGTATTTACTATCGTAGGTTGCTAAAATGATATTTTTTAGGTCTCGTTCGTCCTTTAAATGTAATTTTTGCAACAGCCAAGGCGTAGTTTTTCCTGCCTCGTTTAAGCCGGACATAGAAACGACTCCGTCCACCACAAGGACGTTGGTCAGGGTGGCAGGCTTGGCGTCTTTCGGACATATATCCTCGATAACGACGGGCTTTTGGTTGCCTTTCGGCAGGACGGAAAGCTGTCCGCTCGTTTCAAAAATCGCATACGCCACGTCGTTCGGGTCGAAAAAGCCCTTTTGCCTCAGCATAGACAGTAGGTCGTTGACGTCTATTTTGCTCTTATTTAAGTTTTTGGACAGTATTTTCCCTTCGTAGATAAGGGTGATGGGCTTCCCCTTAAACAGCCGTTTTAAGAAGACGTTTTTACGGCTGATATACGCAACGGCGAGCGCCAAAAGAAAGAATATTGCCATAGCAACGGCGTAATAATAGAAGGGGCGTTCGTCTGAGAAAGCCCACTCTGCGGCGATAGAGCCGAGGGAAATGCCTACGGCATAATCGATAAATTCAAGCTGCGCGATTTGCTTTTTGCCTAGTATTTTTGAGATGATAAACAAAAAGACGAATGAGGCCACAGAGTTAATAAAAAGCCAGTAAATATTAGGGATTCCGAACATACACGGAGTATTTGCAGGTATTCAATTTTTATGCGAGACGGCACTAAAAAATGACCTGTACGGGGGCTTTCGCTACGCTCAAAGAAAATCAAAGATTTTCCGAACCCGATGGGTTCAAGTCAATCCGTACGGGTCACATACAGCAAAAATGACCCGTACGGGGGCTTGCCGTTTCCCATAAATGGGAGCCCTCGGCAAAGAAAATGCTATGCATTTTCCGAACCGTGGGTTCGCCCCAAGTCGTACGGGCGACAGCAAAAAAGACCCGTACGGGAATCTCCGATACCCCCAAGGGGCCCCTCGGAGAGTGTCGTCGCAACTTTGTTGCTCCTCGCGCGAACCCGATGGGTTCTTCGACTTTCCCGTGCGGGGCACCATACAGCAAAAAAGCACACCGAGAATGGTGGGCTTTTTGCTGGTGACCCGTACGGGACTCGAACCCATGTTACCACCGTGAAAGGGTGGTGTCTTAACCGCTTGACCAACGGGCCATAATGAATTGAATTGCTGGTGACCCGTACGGGGGCTTTCGCTGCGCTCAAAGAAAATCAAAGATTTTCCGAACCCATGTTACCACCGTGAAAAGACGAAAGTCTTAACCGCTTGACCAACGGGCCGTATATGATGGTTTGCAGTGAACTTGCGTTCAAACCTCGTATACTATATCATTTATTTGTCGAAATGTCAATAAAATTACGCGTGCTTTTGCAAAAAATGTAGAAAATATATAAAAAAATCTTTCGTTATCAGACTTCTCTCTATCGTCAATAAGCCTTCCTTGTCATCCTGAGCGCAGTCGAAGGATCTAATTAAAACCTTTGTCCCAAGCAAAAAAGCAGAGGACGAAACCTCTGCTTTTTATGATTGATTTTAACGATGGGATATTCGATAATACTTATTCATCGTATTTGTAGGACATTGCTTTGTCGAGCACTTTCTCGTATCCATTGCTGCCTGCAACCCACTCGTAAACACATCCGTCCTCGCCGTAACACCAGGTGTTATCCGTTGCGCTTGCGGCGTCCTCAGCATAGAACTTAACATCCGTTATAGCGCTGAGGGTGGGGTCGCTAGAGAGGGCAGAGCTTGCCCATTCTTCGTGTGAGCCTCCGTAGTAGATGGTGATATAGGGGGCTTTTTGAGTGTCCTGCAAGGAGGAGTCTTGGAATGCGTATTCGTCGATGGTGGTGACGTTCTTGCCGATGAAGAGATTCTTGATATTGCATCCAGAGAATGCGTTCTCACCGATAGAGGTAACGTCCCCCTCAATAACAACGTTGTAATCTTCGTCGTCGGTTAATCCATAGAACTGATAGTTTCCGATTTCAGTTACGCCTTCGGGGATTACAAGGAAGTTAAAACTGAACAGGACGGGGGAGCCTAAGTCGCCCGTAACGTAATAGCTGTTGGACTGGAAGAAGGTACCGTTGGGGACAAATTCCACGTTGCCATTATATAAGGGGTTAGAAACTGCGTTGTAGAAACTGATTCCGCACCAGTCAGTCAGGTCGCCGAGATAGTCAACGCGTGCAAGCGAAGAACAGCCAGAGAAGGAGTATCCACCCACCGACTTCAGCGTAGCAGGAAGAGTAAGACTCGTCAAGTTTTCGCAATTTTGGAACGCGTAATTGCCGATGGCTTCAAGCTGTGTAGGAAGGGTGATTGTTTGCAGATTCGTGCATCCATGCACCAGGCCGTGGGGAATATCTTTCAAGGTATTAGGAAGGGTTAACGACGTCAGCGCCGTGCAAGAACCGAACGGATAAGCGCCGATGGAGGTCAACTTCGTGTTGCTAAGGTCAAGCGTTTCCAAAGAAGTGCAACCCTCGAATGCGCGCTCGCCAATGCTTTCAAGCGAATTCGGGATCGTTATTTCTCTCAAAGCTGTGCAACCATAGAAGGCGTTACTGTCGATTTCGGTAAGTCCTTCGGCATAGACGACTTTTTCAAGCGTGGTATTGCCTCTGCCGAAAACTCTTGTTTCAGCAGAGCCGGTGGTAACCGATTTAACCGCCTTGTCTCCTCCGATGTTTACGTTTGTAATAGGCTTTCCGTCGTAGGTTTCAGGAAAGACGAGGTGTTCGGGAAGGCTTTCCGCTTTGTAACCGTAGAAGGAATAACTTCTATGTTCCGTAATGGAGAAGTTGAGGGTATAACCAGGTGCAAGATAGGCCCCGTTAAAGGAAAATTCCTTGCCGTGGACCGTGATGGAATAAACGGCTTCGCCTGCTTCCATAATGGTGGGTTCCTTGGTGATCTCGTAGGTGTATTCTTCCGTCTCGGTGCTGATTTGAGGAAGCCCATCGCTTTCAAAGTATTCACATCCTTCGTGGGTGCAGTGGTTCTCAATCCAGCCTGCGTTGTAAAGGGTGGGGGCGCCAGCAACCTCCCATTCGCTAAAGGAGTGTCCTAAAGGTTCAAGGTTGATTCGGTTCGTTGTTCCGCAGGTGCATGCGTAGATTTCATATCCGTACGTGGTGCAGGTAGGCTCTTCTCTTTCCTGCAGGGTTGTGTATTCGCATGTATGATAAACAGGCGGTTTTTCGGGCTCTTGCTGAATGTGGCTGCCTGAATCGTCGCAGGCGGTCAGACCGATTAGACCGATAGCGGCGCAGGATGCGAGCAGTAATGATACAAGAAGTCTCTTTTTCATGTAAAATTCCTCCGTAATTTATGGTTGGATTGAAAGCGGTGCTATAAAATACGTAAGCCGTGCTTTCGTTGTGCTCAGTATAACACGAATATTTGTTGCTGTCAAGGTTTAATTTGATTTTCATTGTAAAATTTTGCTTCAAATGCTTGACTACAACGGCATAATTCGGTATACTTAAATCAATTCAAATTTAGAATTGTAAAAGCGATTTCTATTCGTTTTTCAATTCTTGAACATGAGGTCTATATGGAAAAAGTAAAGAAACAGTATGGTGTTTGGACGGGTATCGCAATGGTTGTCGGTATCGTCATCGGGTCGGGTGTCTTCTTGAAGGCAGGGGGAGTATTATCCCTTTCCGGTGGGGACTTAAAAATCTCCCTTCTTGCATGGCTAATCGGCGGTATCATCATGGTTTGTTCTGGTTTCTGCTTTGCAGTATTTGCAACGCGTGTCACCAAGTTCAACGGCGTGGTTGACTACGTAGAAGAGGCAACGAACAAAAAGGTTGCGTATGGCTTAGCTTGGCTGATAACGACCTTCTATTATCCGATTATTGCTTCTGTCGTCGCATTGTTTGCAGGGCAGTATTTCTTCCAGTTGATCGGTGTGAACGTCGGGCTGATTGATTGGCAAAACTTCCTGTTTGCTTTCGCAGTGTTGGTGTTGTTTGTTCTATTGAATTACTTTTCCCCGATGCTGTCGGCGAAGTTCCAAATTTCCGCAACGGTAATCAAGCTGATTCCTATCGCGGTGATTGCATTTGCTGGCTTAATTGCCTCCTTCTTCTTAGAGGGGAGTGTAGGGATTATCGACGCTTTTGCCACGCCTGCAGAAGGCTATACGGTCAACTTTGGTGAAGCGGTAAAAAAGACGGCGTTCGCGTACGAAGGCTGGGTGTGCGCAACCGCTATCAATGCAGAGCTGAAAGATTCAAAGAAAGACTTACCTAAAGCGTTGACTTTTGGCACGATTGCGATTTTGGTTTTCTATATCGTGTACTACGTTTCGCTGTCCGCATGTTTGGGTAATGCGGAGACGATTACGCAGGATTCCAACGCGCCGATTGCTGCATTTGAAAATCTGATGGGTAAAGTGGGTGGCGTTTTGTTTACCATTTTCATTATGATTTCCTGCTTGGGCACGGTAAACGGCGTTTCCATGAGCTGTTGCCGTGGTATGTACACGATGTCCTGCAGAGGGCAGGGGATTTGCCCTGAAAAGTTCTCGAAACTTGGCAAGAATCAGAGCGTTTCTGCGCTTTCCTGCTTGTATGGGTTTGGGTGTATGGTGCTGATGCTTGGCGTGTGGTATTTGGCAATGCACGAGATTTGGATTTTTAAATACTTGGGCAGCATGGATGAAATCGTCTGCGCGATTATCTACGGTGTATATATCACCATGTACGTGTATATCATGAAGAATTTTACGGACTGCAACGTGTTTACGCGTTTCGTGATGCCGATTATTGCAATCATCGGCGCGGCGTTCTTCGTTTTCTGCGGAACGGGCTTGTATCAATTGATTGCGACCGGTAAAACGGATAGCTTGCTTGCCTTTGGCGTGTTCATGATGTTATTCGCACTGTTGATGTTCCCTTGCTTGTTCTTCTATCGCGAGCAAGCAGATGCTCCGCAGGAAGAGCCTTGCGTTGACGAAGTTAAAACCGAATAAACAAGTATGAAAAGAATAAAAAGCCTTGTCCCCTGACAAGGCTTTTTCTATTAACAACGAAAAATGTGACCCGTACGGGGGCTTGCCGTTTCCCATAAATGGGGAGCCCTCGGCAAAGAAAATGCCATGCATTTTCCGAACCGTGGGTTCGCCCCAAGTCGTACGGGCAACAGCAAAAATGACCCGTACGGGAATCTCCGATACCCCCAAGGGGTCCCTCGGAGAGTGTCGTCGCAACTCTGTTGCTCCTCGCGCGAACCCGATGGGTTCTTCGACCTTCCCGTACGGGGCACATACAGCAAAAAAGCACACCGAAAATGGTGTGCTTTTTGCTGGTGACCCGTAGGGGACTCGAACCCATGTTACCACCGTGAAAGGGTGGTGTCTTAACCGCTTGACAAACGGGCCATATATGTAAACGCGTTTCCGCGTTGTTTTTTGGTGGTAGCGGCGATGAGATTCGAACTTATGACCTACCGGGTATGAACCGGTCGCTCTGACCAACTGAGCTACGCCGCCATGTGGTTGCGGGGGCAGGATTCGAACTTGCGACCTTCGGGTTATGAGCCCGACGAGCTACCTAGCTGCTCCACCCCGCGATATAGAATTTTGCCGCTTTCTCGTAAACAGCCTATTTATAATACTAAAAAAATATACGCTTGTCAACTGTTTTTTGCTATAAAAATGAAAAAAATTAAAACTTTTTTCTTCCTCTTTTGCGTAGAATTTTGCCCAAATTTTTTAATATTACTTTAAAATACTTTACAAATTTTGCAAACTTCTGTATAATAGATAGGTCAAAGTGCCGTTGTTTTGCGGCGAAGGAGTAAATCGCTTATGAGAATCAGCGAAAACTGGAAAGATTATTCCATCATCGCCACAGGTGATGGGTATAAATTAGAGCGTTGGAAGGACGTCTATTTGCTCCGTCCCGACCCTCAGGTCATTTGGTCGGCGCAGTTCGATTTGTTCAGCTATCCAAAGCTCAACGCCTACTATAAACGCAGTGAAAAGGGCGGTGGCGGCTGGAAGTACTTAAAGCCGATGCCCGAGGAATGGAATATTACTTACGACAACCTCGATATCGCCTTCAAAATCAAACCGATGGGCTTCAAGCACACGGGCTTGTTCCCTGAACAGGCGGTGAACTGGGAGAAGATGACCGAGCTTATCAAAAACGCCGGTCGTCCCATCAAAGTATTGAATCTGTTCGCCTACACGGGCGGCGCGACGGTAGCGTGCGCGAAAGCAGGTGCGTCCGTCGTACACGTAGATGCGGCGAAGGGTATGGTAGAGCGCGCGGGCGAAAACGCAAGACTGTCGGGCATCAATACTGGTATTCGCTATATCGTAGATGATTGCCTCAAATTCGTGCAACGCGAAATTCGCCGAGGCAATAAATACGATGCGATTATCATGGACCCCCCGTCCTACGGCAGAGGCCCGAACGGCGAGATGTGGAAGATTGAAAACGACCTGTTTTCGTTCGTGCAGACTTGTACGCAAGTCTTGTCGGACAACCCCTTATTCGTGCTGATTAACAGCTATACGACGGGCTTGCAACCGATGGTTTTGAAGAATATATTGACGCTTACGATGCGTGATTTCCCCGGCAGAGCCGAGGCGTACGAGGTGGGCATAAAGACGGAGGAGGGGATTTCCCTTCCCTGTGGCGCAGGAGGAATGTTTATCAATGACCAAAATGCTTGAAACGACTGAAAAAACGGAAGAATTTACCCCCGATTTCTCGATTTTATACGAGGACAATCACATCATCGTGGTATTAAAGCCGCAGATGACCGCTTGTTGCGGAGATGAGAGCAAGGACGACAACCTGCTGGATATGATCAAGCGTTATATCAAGGTGAAATATAATAAGCCCGGCAACGTTTACGTGGGGCTGGTGCACCGCTTGGATAGACCTACGGGCGGTGTCATGGTATACGCGAAAACCAGCAAGGCGGCGTCCCGTCTTTCCGAAGGAATGCGCGGCGGCGAATTCGAGAAAAAGTACCTTACCGTACTCTGTGGTTCGATGCCTGAACAGCGCGGTACGCTGACCAACTACTTAAAGAAAAACACCGTCAACAACATGGTGTATATTTGTACGGAAACCGAGGAGGGTGCAAAGCTCGCCAGCCTCGATTACAAGGTTCTCGAAGACAAGAGCAAGTACACCTTGGCGGAGGTGCGTTTGCATACGGGCAGAACCCATCAAATCCGCGTGCAGATGGCAGGTGTTTCCCATCCCGTCTTCGGGGATATGCGTTACGGCGGGGCTTTGGCGCAGAAGGGCAAGCTGGCGCTTTGGGCGTACTCCCTTTCCTTCCTGCACCCGATTACCAAGGAACGCATGAAGTTTGTTGCGCTTCCTCCCGAGGAAGAGACCCCTTGGAAAGCGTTTGACCTTTCTAATTTGGCAGAAATTAAGTAAAAAACTGAAAAAACCAAAAATATCCCTTGAAATGCGTTTGACAAAATGCGCCGTAGGGTGTAAAATAAAGAAGTACGATTTGTATTATGGAGCATTCCGTATACAAAGATATACGAAGACACGAGAGGCATTTTTTAATGAAACAGCAGAAAACGAAAATTTTAACTCTGACGCTTGCGTCTGTGCTTGGTGCGGCTGCGCTTTGCGGCGGTATTGTTACTGCAACTGCAGACCAAACGGAAACGACGAGAACGCCGTACACGTACGCGGTATCGGATGTGTTTGGTACGGGCAAAGCATCCCTTGTACTTGGTGAAAAGGATACCCCTGTAGGAATTTCTATCGCTGACGGCGGTAGTTTCACCCTTTCTCAGCGCGACTTGGCGTGGAAGTGGTTTGAAAGGAAGCCTGATGCGGACTATAAGGGCAGCTATTTACATTTTACGCTTGCGTTTGCGGACTTAAACTTCTCTGAAGTCGTTGTTACCTTGGAAACGGAAGCGGCCCTGGCAAACAAGGATAATAAAGCGGTCAATACCATTACCTTTAAGAATAAAAATGATGGCATCTATGCGATTGTCAACAATGGTGAGGAAAAGCCGGTTGATGTTGACGCTGAAGAACCTTTCACCATCAGCCTTGATCAGACCAGTGAGATGCTGAGCAGCGAATATAACGTTTACTTGAAGCCCGAAGGAGGAGAAGCGCAAGATATTGGTAAGTTTACCAACGTTGGCGCATCGTACGGTGAATTTGCTTCTACCAGCGCAACGACGCCTTTGACTCCTTTCAAGGTAAGCGCAAAGGTTCCTGATGCAGATAACAACGCCGAAACGACGGAAAAATCCGTTATCAAGGTGTTGGACATCAACGGACAGAGCTTTAAGCTGAACGCGGACAAGAAGATTGAAGATACGGCTAAGCCCGTTTTGGTTGTCAATGATGAAATTGCTTCCCTTCCCTTTGGTTCAACGTTCTCGGTAGATTACGACTACGTAGACGTTTTGGACAAGGAGGTTGCCAAGACGATTGAGTACGCGCAGTACAATCCTACTGTTCCCGAGGCGGATATGGTGTACAGAACGCTGACTTCCACCCTGTACTTTACGCCGACCCCTTATGAAGAGGATGGTGTAATGAAAACCGTTTACTCCACCTTTGGGGAAGAGTACGTTTCGATTCGCGTTTGGCTTTCTGATGAAACCTTCAAAGGTGATCATAAAGTCGAGTACGATTTTTCCTGGTATGCTACGGATGTTGCAACGTTCGAAGGATACGAAAAGGCCTATATCATTTTGGATGAGAACAAGAAAGGCGCGAAATATACCGTCGTTGAAGCGACGGACGGCAAGAACGTAGTTGCCGATGAGAAGGACCTTGTAAAGAAGTATCAAGAGGCTGTAACGGAAGCGGCGAAGGACTTGAAAGCAAGCAGTAAGGCAAACTTCTACCTTCCCAGCTTGTCCGACTTGATTGAGGACGACGGTGGTTATGCGAACTTGAGCTTCACCATCAGCTATAAGTCCACGAACTCCTCTTCGGCAAGCACCCGTACCTCGGTGTCTGCATCCAACTTGTATTTCCCCGTTGCTAAGTCTGGCACTTACCGTTTCAAGGTATTTGCGGTGGACAAAGCGGGTAACTCGATGAAATACTACGACGAAGACGGTGAGTTGGTAGACGTATCTGCGAATAACGTTTGGGAAATTGAGGAAATTCCTTATTTCGAATTCACGATTAAACAGCCTACGCTCTCCGTAGAAGAACAGTCTGGTACGTCGGCAAACAGAAAGGGTTCTGTTGCAATCGACAAAACTTTCAACGATTTCTCGCCGAACATTTTGGCCGATAACACAGAGGAAGTTAAGACGGAAGCAAAGCTTTACTGTGTCAACCTTGACAAGTTTACGGACAAATTCCCCGAAAAAAACCTTTCGCTGGTCAATCTGGCTTCAATAACATATAAGCAAATTGCCGATGCGGCTGGTAATACGGCGAAAGACATAGATGATTACTTGCAGGTGTATGCAAGCTTGCTTGCAAACGAACTTGGCGTTACCCCTGAAGACTTGTTGGCAAAAGACGTATTCAAGGAGATTCAGCCCTATAACGATAAGATTGATGAAGAGCTCCACTCCAACGACTACAACCAAAGCAACGTTTACGAATGGAACCCGGAAAAACAGACCTTTAAACCTTTCAAGGAAACGGACGTATACTTCATTATTGCAGTGTACACCGACGAACTGATTCCCTCTTCGAAAGCTTGCGCCTATATGGTTGTCGGCGTTGATCAGAAAAACGACGTATTGCCTGGTGAATCCGACTGGTTAGAGAAGAATATTGCTTCGGTTATTCTGTTCAGTGTTGCCGGCGTAATGCTCATATTGATTGTTGTCTTGCTCCTCATCAAGCCTTCCGATGAAACCTTGGAAGACGTTGACGACGAAGCAAAGGCAAAAGAAAAGAAAGCAAAGTCTAGTAAAAAATAACGGATACTATGGGCCGCCGCTTGTAGCCGTTTCAAACCAAATTGAATCAGCCTTAAAATGGTATTTTTCGCGCCTTAGGGCGTTTGCGTCCTTGCAGTATGACGATACAGCAGCGGTCGCCACCGCCCGAATTCATCGCAAAATCCCTATTTTAAGGTGCAATGCAGTTTTTACGAGAGTAAAAGACCTTAAATGAAGGGATTGCCGCGCAGGAATACCGTCCGTATTGCAAGCGGCAATCCTGTACAGTTTAGGGATTTTCCGCCGTCAAAACCTGGTTCAACTTGGTTTGAAACGGCTCAGCGACGGCGTTTCTTTTAAAGAGATGTTAGAATTAATCGTTGATAAACCCCAAACATTAAGACAATTTACCGATAACGCGTACGCGCAGGCGTCCTTTTATTTTAATACCTTGCTTAAGGCGCGGGAAATCAAGGTCAACGGCAAGCGTGTTGACCGCGACCTTCCTGTGTATGCAGGGGACGTAGTTGCCTACTATCTGTCCAAAAAGCAGGAGGAAAAGCCTGCCTATTACACCGTGTACGAAGACGAGAACGTGCTGCTGCTTGACAAGCTGGACGGCGTAAATTCGGAGGCGGTTTTCGCGGCATTACAGCGCCAAGGGGAGTATTATTTCATTCATCGCCTCGACAGAAACACGAAGGGCTTGTTGGTGTTTGCTAAGAACGGGGTGGCGGAAACGGAATTGCTCTCCGCCTTTAGAAACCGCACCGCGCAAAAAATCTATCACGCGCGCTGCTTTGGCATACCCCCGAGGGCGCAGGATTTGTTGACGGCGTACTTAAAAAAGGACGAGGGCAAAGCGCTGGTAAAAGTGTACGCAAAGCCTACGGCTGGCGCGGAAACCATCGTAACAGAGTATAAGGTGCTGTCCACGAGCGGCGAAACCTCTCTGCTTGAAATCCATTTACATACGGGCAAGACTCATCAAATTCGCGCGCATCTCGCCCATATCGGCTGTCCGATTGTGGGGGATATGAAATACGGCAATACGGACAAAAATAAGGCGCTGTCCTGCGCCCGTCAACAGCTGATTGCAAAGCAGATTGCCTTTGACTTTAGCTGTGCGTTGTCCTATCTCAACGAAAAAACCTTTCTTTCACAATTTAGTTTATAAAAGGCTGTGTAATACAGCTTTATAAAAAAAATCGGCGATTGCCGATTTTTTTTGTTACAAAGTATTGACAAAATTTCAAATATATATTATAATATGAACAGTTATTCATATATTAAAATATGGAGGCGAGAAAAAGTGGAACAAGAAAAAAATCAAAATTGTTGCGATGTATCCGACTTAGGGTCGGCTGGCGCAACGAATATAGAGAGGGTGTGTGACGTGTTTCGTATGCTCAGCGAGCCCTCACGATTAAAAATTGTGTATGCGTTGTTGGGGGCCGAGTTGTGCGTCCAGCATATTTTGCAGGCGGTAGGCGGTACGCAGAGCGCGTTAAGTCATCAACTGCGTGTCTTAAAAGACAACCGTGTATTGCGTGCGCGCCGTGACGGACAGAATATATATTATTCCCTTGCGGATGAACATATTAAACAGATTGTAGAAATGGGCTTATGCCATGGTGAATGTGGAGGTGTGGTATGAAAAGAACGCTTAGAATAGCTGGCTTAGATTGTCCGACCTGCGCGGCAGAGCTTGAGGCGGAACTTGGCAAAATCCAAGGCGTACGCTCGGTTGTGGTATTGTTTGTAGAGGGCAAATTGAAGGTGGATTGCGACGACAAGACACTGGAAAAGGTAAAAGCGCACGTCAATTCCTTTGAAGAGGTGCGTATCGTCGAGGAGGCGACCTACGATAACCGTTCGCATTTGGCAGAGTGGATTCGCATGGGGGTATCTGCCGTCTTGCTGATTGCTGGCATCGCCTTGGGTGTATGGGGTGGTTCGTCCTTGACGGATATATTATCCTACGTATTCTACGGGCTGTCCTATCTTGCCGTGGGGTATCCCATTTTATGGTCTACCGCAAAAAATATCTGCAAGGGCAGGATTTTTGATGAAAACTTTTTGATGACGGTGGCGTCTGTGGGCGCATTCTTCCTGCAGGAGTTTTGGGAAGGGGTAATGGTGCTCCTTTTGTATCAGTTGGGCGAAACTTTGCAGTCGCTGGCGCTTGGCTCGTCCAGAAAATCGGTGGCGAAGTTGGTTGAGATGAAAGCGGAATCGGCGTTGCGTTTGGGCGATGGCGGCGCGGAAACGGTCTCCCCCGAACAGCTTATGGTGGGCGATAAGCTACTCATCAAGGCTGGTGATAAGATTCCTTGCGACTGTATCCTTTTGACGGCATCGGCAAGCCTCGATATGAAATCGCTGACGGGGGAAACGGCGCTCGTATCGAAAACGGCAGGCGAGGAGTTGCTCGCTGGCAGCATAAACGCAGGCAACGCCTTTATGGCGACGGTTGCGCGCACCTATGAAAATAGCGCGGTGGCGAAGATTTTGGATATGGTGGAGAATGCCACCGAACGCAAAGCTGCCCCCGAAAAATTCATTACGAAATTTGCAAAAATGTATACGCCTATCGTCTGTATGCTGGCGGTTTGTATCGCTTTGTTCCCTCCCTTGGTAGAGGGGTTGGTGGCAGGTACTTACGGCTTTGAAAACGGAGCGCAGTGGCTGAAAGCTGCCTTGACATTCCTCGTCATTTCCTGTCCGTGCGCGTTGGTGATTTCCGTGCCCCTTACTTATTTTTCGGGGATAGGCGCTTGCGCAAAGCAGGGGATTTTGGTCAAGAGCGCATCGGCTCTGGATAAGATTGCCAAGGCAAGAGTAGCGGCTCTCGATAAGACGGGCACGCTGACGAAAGGGAATTTCTCAATTATCGGCGCGTATCCTGTAGAAGTCACGCAGGACGAATTGCTTTCCGTCTGCGCGGCGTTGGAGGGTTATTCCTCCCACCCGATCGCGGCGGCGTTTTCCCACGTGCAAGTAACCCAGCGCGCTGAAGATGTGCAGGAATTTGCAGGCAAAGGCTTGAAGGGCAAAGTCAGTGGTAAGGATGCCGTCTTTGGCACGTTGAGCTTCTTGAGAGAAGAAGGGTTTGACGTTGATGAAAAGCCTTCTGGGGATACCGTTTTGTACCTTGTGTACGACGGCAGATATTGCGGTTGCTTGGAGATAGGCGACGTGATTCGTGAGGAGAGCCAACAGCTGCTTGCGGACTTAAAAGGAATGAACGTACATACCGTAATGCTGACGGGCGACTCCCCTGCGAGGGCACAAAAAGTAGCAAATGCAATAGGCATGTCTGCGTTTAAGGCAGGACTTTTGCCGACGCAGAAGGTCGAGGAAATGAAAAAGCTGAAGGAACTGGGTACTTCGGTCTACGTTGGCGACGGCATTAACGATGCGCCCGTCATGACGGTGGCGGACTGCGCGGTGTCGATGGGAAGCCTTGGCAGCGCGGCGGCGGTGGAGGCCTCCGACTTCGTGTTGGTTTCCGATGCGTTGGGGTCTGTTACGCGCCTGATTCGCACGGCGAAAAAGACGAAGGGGATTGTCTATCAAAATATCGCTTTCTCCATTTTTATGAAGGTGGCGTTCATGGTGCTTGGCTTATTCCCTTGGTTCCCTCTTTGGCTGGCGGTGTTTGCGGACGTCGGCGTGATGTTGCTTGCGGTGTTGAATAGCTTGAGAGTACGAAAGTAAGGAGTAAAGTATGAAAAATAAGTTGGTCGTGGCGACGGGAAACGCCCATAAATTGCGTGAGATTGCGCAAATTTTCCCCGAATACGAGGTGATTTCCCAAAAACAAGCAGGCTTTTCTGAGGAAGTAGATGAAACAGGAGTGACATTTATGGAGAATGCGCTCATCAAAGCCCGCGCGGCGTGCAAGGCGCTGGGGCTTCTCGTGTTGGCGGACGATAGCGGTCTTTGCGTGGAGGCGCTTGGCGGAGCGCCGGGGATATACAGTGCGAGGTATAGCGGCGCTCACGGCGACGATAAGGGCAATCGCGCGCTCCTTCTCAAAAATATGCAGGGGGTTACGGGCAGAAGGGCGTATTTTGCCTGCGCTGTTGCGCTGGTGTCGCCCGACGGTAGAGAATGGACGGCAGAGGGCAGAACGGAAGGGGAAATTTTGTTGGAAGAGGACGGAGAGGGCGGCTTTGGCTACGACCCGATCTTCTTGAGTAGCGACCTTCAAAAGTCCTTTGGTATCGCCACCGCAGAGGAAAAAAACGCCGTTTCTCATCGCTATCGCGCCCTTTGCGCTATTCGTGAGAAAACTGGACTTTAATAAAAATATTTATTAAAAAACAGACCGTCAAGGTCTGTTTTTCGTTTTATTACGGGCTTTTTGTATTAAACGAATGATTCCTTTCGAGGCGTATAAAATGGCGATAGCAATCCCCGAAAATCCGAGTACGTATATCAGCAAAAATATCGGATATGGCGCAAGTGAATAAATGGTAGAAAGAATGGGCAGGGTGCAAGGGAAATAAGGGCTGATATAGAACATATTAAAGCTTTCATCTATATACTGAGGGACAACTCCATTGAGTAGCATTGCGATTGCAATAATTACGCCGTACACCCCTAATCCATACGAAAACCGCTTAAAATTCAGCTCCTTTCTGTAATAGGTGAGTAACAGTACCCCGACGATAATCTGTATGCCGTGATGAATCATTGTTTGAACGTTGACAAAGGCGATGGAAATAAAAACGTCGTTTGGATAGGCGTAAACAACCAACCCGCCAAATAGTGAGAATGTCGCAAGGAACATGCAGACGCCTTGACGCACTTTGCCCTCTTTTAAGAACGCGGCGAAGGGCAATAGGTACAGGGGTGAAGAGCAAAGCTGAAAGGGGAAAGCGTACCATTGATAATCCCAAACCGCCTCTTGCGTTTCGGAGTCAAGCGAAAGGGAGAAAACGAGCTGTTTTCCGACTTCGAACAGAAAAATAACGACCCAACAAACAAAGAGAAAGCGGCGTAGGGCTTTATCGCTTGGGCGGTGGTGAAACCAAGCGCATACACCGACGGTTGTCAAAAGGACGATTGCAAAGAAAGTCAAATGAAACCAGCCGTAGGAATGGGGCGTGTCCATTGTATATTGTCCAAGGAAATGTATGATTTTTTCATAGAAATTCATAATTTCTTACCCCTTTAGTCTTTAGAACTGGTGGTTTAAGGATTCACATTAAGGGGCGAAATTATACGATTTTTTTTAGAATTATAAAGTTTTTCTCTGGTAGAACAACAAAAAACAGACAAGTGTGAAAACTTGTCTGTTTTTTTGGCGACCCAAAACGGGCTCGAACCGTCGACCTCCAGCGTGACAGGCTGGCGCTCTAACCAACTGAGCTATTGGGCCATATCGTTATTCGTTTCTATATCGCCTACGTAGGAAAGCTTGGTGGGCCCTCACGGACTCGAACCGTGGACCAGCCGGTTATGAGCCGGCAGCTCTAACCAACTGAGCTAAAGGCCCAAGCCGCATTTGTTCCTAACGTACAACGCTTGTATATAATATACTATTTTCATCATAAAGTCAAGTATTTTGCCTTAAAAATCAAAAATTTTTTTCGTCTTAACTCCTCTTTTTTCGACGTAATTTTGCAAAATATTCCCTTCCTCAGCCCTTATAATCAATACAAACGCATAGCCGTTTCAAACCGAATGGAACCAGGTTTGACGGCGGAAAATCCCCAAACCGTGCAGGATTTCCGCTTGCAATACGGACGGTATTCGCGCGCGAAAAATAACATTTTAAGGCTGGTTCAATTTGGTTTGAAACGGCTAGAGGAGAAAATAATCATGCAGTTAACCTTTCGCCAAGACGGGCGACAATTAACTTTTTATCTTTCGGGTGAGCTGGACGAACACGCAGCCTCCTCCCTTCGACGGCTTGCCGACGATACGATAGACGAACGCTCTTTTGTAGACTTCGTGGTTTTCGATTTATCGGACGTTGGGTTTATGGATTCGACAGGCATCGGCTTTTTAATCGGTAGGTACAAAAAATGCAGGCGGTATTCCATTCCCGTCTACATAAAAAACCCAAACCAATCCGCTGACAAAATTCTTTCAATCAGCGGTGTCTACACCCTGATTCCTAAAATATCGTAAGGAGAATATGAATATGCATAATTATATGAAATTAGAGTTGGCGGCTCTGTCCGAAAACGAGAGCTTTGCGCGAAGCGCAGTGGCGGCGTTTGCTCTGCCGCTTGCCCCGTCCTTTTCCGACCTTTCCGACATCAAGACGGCGGTTTCCGAGCCGGTCACCAACTGCATCGTACACGCCTACAAAGGTGAGGAGGGGCGCATCGACATCGAATGCCGTATTGAAAAAGCTCCCCGTGGCGGCATTTTACATATCGTCATTACGGACTACGGCTGTGGTATTGAGGACGTGCAAGAGGCGATGACTCCCTTCTTCACCACCTTGGAAAACGACGAACGCTCTGGTATGGGCTTTACGGTGATGCAGACGTTCAGCACCTTTTTCCAAGTGGAAAGTGAGCCAGGTAAGGGTACGCGCGTCATCATGCAAAAAGCGGTAGGCATGTAAAAACAAAGTCGGTATTTTTGCGAGAGAGTATGTTGGTGTATGAAGAGATGCTTGCGCTCATACGGCAGGCAAAAACGGGGGACGATCGGGCGAAGGAAAGGCTTTTGTCTGAAAACGTATCCCTGATAAAATGTATCGTCAAAAGGTACTTAAATAAGGGCGTTGAATACGACGACCTCTTTCAGCTTGCCTCGCTGGGCTTTTTGAAGGCGATTGCGGGCTTTGACGAAGGCTTTGGCGTACGCTTTTCCACCTATGCCGTGCCGATGATTGCGGGGGAAATCAAGCGGTTTATGCGTGACGACGGTTCGGTGAAGGTGTCACGGTCGCTAAAGCAGGCGGCGAAGGAGATGAACGCCTATATCGAACAGCGAACGATAGAGGACGGGAAACAGCCTTCGGTGGCTGAGGTTGCGAAACGCTTTGGAATGGAAGAGAGTGAGGCGGTGTTCGTGCTTGGCTCGTCCAAGATGCCCATATCCATTCATGCTGGGTCGGAATACAAGGACGGCAAGGAACGGGAGCTTATTGAGGTCCTGCCTGCGGTGGATATGCAGGAGAGTATGATAGACAGCCTCGTTCTAAAAGGGGTGATAGACGAACTGCCCGAACGGGAACGGAAGATTATCATTCTTCGATATTATCGGGACATGACGCAGAGCGAGGTTGCCAAAAAAATCGGCGTCAGCCAAGTGCAGGTGTCCCGCCTTGAAAACAAAATCATCAAAAGCTTTCGGGAAAAATTAAGCGGATAATAAACTTTTGCGGTAAAAGAAATTCTTTTCCGCTTTTTTTCTTGCATTTTTTCAGCGTATTTGTTATAATGAGCGTATGAAAAATACGAACAGAGAACAACCGAATTTATTACAAAGCTTGGTCGGCGAGGTGACGGAACAGAAGGCCTCAGGGCTTGCTTTTTCCTTGGCGGCGGCGTTGCCGTACGTTCTTGCGTTGCTGTTTGCCATCGTCGGGGCGGTGTTCGGTCTGTTTTACGAGGGTGTAGAGAAGGAAAACTGGTATCTTTACGTAGGGTATCTATTATCGCAAGCCTCGTTTGCCATTGTGGCGGTATTGTTTTTTCGTCTAATGAAAACTCCCGTGAAATCGGTCGTCGGGAAACCTACCGTATGGGATTTTGCGTTGGCGCTTATTGTGCAGTTTGGGCTGTTCTCCCTCTCAAGCGTGAACAGCTGGTTTATCATCTGGCTGAAAAATCTCGGTTTGCAGGTGACTGAGCCGCAAATTCCGTCTATGGATGGTTGGGGATTTGTGGGGGTAATCGTGGTGATTGCCGTCCTGCCTGCAATCTTTGAGGAGCTGTTTTTTAGAGGCGTTCTGTTGCGTGGGTTAAGAGGAATGCCCGTATGGGCGGCGGCCCTCGTATGCGGCGGGCTCTTTTCCCTCTTTCATCAAAACCCTGCGCAGACCTTGTATCAATTTTTCTGTGGCGTAGCATTTGCCTTGATTGCTATTCGTTCTGGCAGTATTCTTCCCACCGTGCTGGCGCATTTTTGCAACAACGCCTTCATTCTTTGCGCGGAAAAGCTCGCTTGGCAGGCGGATATGTTGCCGATTTTAATTTCTTCGGCGGTATGCCTTGTGACATCCGTGGGGTATCTCGTCGTCTATGCTGTAAAAGCAGGTCGAAACGAGGAAGAAAAACCCGACTGGAAAGGCTTTTTCCTCTGCGCATCGGCAGGGATATTCGTTTGCTTAATCGGTTGGGTATCGGGCTTATTCGGGGTGTAAGATGCAAAAGGTTAATTTTGTAGTCGTTGGAAAAATTAAAGAGAGCTTTTACCGTGAGGCGGTGGCGGAATACGCAAAGCGTATTTCCCGTTTTGCGAAGGTGGAAATTAAGGAGCTTGCCGAGGGTACAAATCCCGAGGCGGAGGCGGACGATATCTTGCGCGCGTGCAAGGGCTACGTGATAGCTTTGGCGGTGGAAGGGGAGAAGCTTTCCAGCGAAAAGCTGGCGGCAAAGATAAAGACCTTGACGGATAACGGCAAGGAAATCACCTTCGTTATAGGCTCGTCCTGTGGGTTGTCCCCTCGTGTAAAGCAGGCGGCGGATTATCGGTTGTCCTTTTCGGATATGACCTTTCCGCACCAGCTGATGCGCGTGGTTTTAGCCGAGCAGGTGTATCGTGCATTTATGATTAACGCGGGCTCGACCTATCACAAATAAATAAGTATCGGCATAGTATGCCGTATGGATATTTATGGAGAAATCACCCGTTTTTATAACGGTGCAGATACGGAAAAGCGGATTATCGGCAGTAGCTTACAAAAGCGGAATTTGTATGCGATAAAGGTGGGCGAGGGTGACCCCGTGGGAATTGCGGTTTACGCAATACACGGCAGAGAGTGGTTGACGTCTCGGCTGGCAAAAGCCCATTATAAGAACGCCCAAAAGCGGGGGATTGCAGGCAGTATTTGGCTTGTTCCTTTGGCGAATCCAGACGGAGCGTTGTTATCGCAAAAGGGCTTATCTACGGCGAAAGGTTACCCCTATTTTCGATTTTTATCGGCGTACAGTGACGGCGAATTGCGGCTTTGGAAAGCAAACGCCCGCGGCGTGGACCTCAACGTCAACTTTGATGCGGAATGGGGCAAAGGCAAGTACAACGTCCGCAAGCGCGGCGCGGAAAACTATATCGGGGAACGTCCGTTCTCCGAACCGGAAACTCTGGCTTTAAAGCGCTTTACGGAAGAAATTTCACCCGACTATACCATCAGCTTTCACACGAAAGGCGAGGAGATTTACTGGTATTTTGGGCAATCAACCCTAGACGCGGAGAGTGATTTTCGCATCGGGCAAGCGCTGTCGAAATCGACTGGCTATCCGTTGCGGCTGGTGCAAGGTAGCGTTGGCGGTTATAAGGACTGGTGTATCAAGACTTTCAAAATCCCGTCCTATACGGTAGAGGTAGGGGCGGATAGTTTTTCCCACCCGTTGAACGGGGTGGCATTTTGGAATATTCATCAACATTGTGGCGGCGCGCTAAATGCGCTGTCGACGGCGGTACAAAATGAGAAGATTAACGAGAGAAGAAAAATTTATGCGTCGGGCGATTGCGGCGGCTAAGCGTGGCTTAAAGCAGGGCGAAGTGCCTATCGGGGCGGTCATCGTCTACGAGGATAAAGTGGTTGCAAGCGGCTACAATCGTCGGGCGAAATTACAGCTTGCCTCGGCGCACGCAGAGATGATGGCGATTGATAGGGCTTGCAAAAAATTCCACTCCTGGCGGTTGCCTGAGGGGTGCGAGCTGTACGTCACCTTAGAGCCTTGTCCTATGTGCATGGGCGCATCGCTGAATGCAAGGGTGGACAAGCTGTACTTTGGCGCGTACGAACAAAAGGGCAGGTCTTTGACCAACGAGCTTGCAGACGCCAACCTGCTTAACCATAAGACGGAGGTTGTAGGGGGCGTTTTGGAGGAAGAATGTTCGGCGGTGCTCACCGACTTTTTCGTTGCCATGCGCCAAAAAGCGAAGGAAGAAAAGGAAAAGCGTAAGGCGTTAGAGGCTCAAAGCGCAGAAAGGGAAGAAAATCAATAAGTTTTTTCGAAGAAAGTTCTGTAATTCCCTTGACGAAAACGTGGCAAATAGGGTATTATAGAAATGGCTCTGTCACATCACCTGGTTAATTTTTGACGGAAAAATTCTACGAAATACTTCGTGTTTTGCTCGGTTACAGACCGCTGGGGGTATGCGCCCTCGCAAATCGCTTGTCTTTCTTGTATTTTTTCTCGTCAAATCGCTGAAAATAGATTTCAGCTAAAATCAACCATTCTCTGTGCCATAGCCATAGAAATAGTGAAAACATCACTTGATAAGGGGATAGCGGAGATAGGTATATTCCGCATAGGTTGCTAGGGAAAAATACGCAAGGCGCGCGGAAAAGCGGCGTTGCGAAAAAAATACAATGCAAGGATGGTTTTTTACACATGATTACGCACGGTAACGAAATCAAGTTGTTTTGCGGCAATTCCAACCGCGCTTTTGCGGAAGCGATTGCAAAGAAGCTCAATACCGAGCTTGGGGAAATCGAAGTAGCTACCTTCTCCGACGGGGAAATCAACGTTCACATCGCAGAAACGGTACGTGGTAGAGATTTGTTCATCATTCAATCTACCTGCGCACCTGTTAACGATAACCTGATGGAGCTTTTGATTATGATTGACGCCGCAAAGCGTGCATCGGCGGGTCGTATCACGGCTGTTGTGCCTTATTTTGGGTATGCTCGTCAGGATAGAAAGGCTCGTTCCCGTGATCCCATCACGGCAAAGCTTGTGGCAAACTTGATTACGGCTGCAGGTGCTGACCGTGTACTTACGATGGACTTGCATGCAGAACAAATCCAGGGGTTCTTCGACATTCCCGTGGATAACCTTTTGGGCGGTCCTACCCTCTGCAACTACTTTGCAAAGAACGAAAAAATTGACGTCGTGGTTGCTCCCGACCTTGGCAGCGTAAAGCGCGCAAGAAAGGTGGCGGAAAAGTTCGGCGTTCCCATTGCTATCATCGACAAGCGTCGTCCTAAGGCGAACGTTATGGAAGTTATGAACATCATCGGTGATGTCAGCGGCAAAAACTGCCTGATGCTGGACGATATGATTGATACCGCAGGTACGATTTGTCAGGGCGCGCAGGCGTTGAAGGATGCAGGCGCAACCAAGATTTATGCAGGCTGTACGCACGCCGTACTCAGCGGACCTGCTATCGAGCGTTTGGAAAAATCGGTTATCGATAAGCTTGTGATGCTCGACACCGTTAATCTTCCCGAAGAGAAGAAACTTCCCAAGTTCGAGGTTTTGTCCGTTGCAGACATCTTTGCGGCGGCAATCGAGAACGTATATCTGGATAAGCCCATGTCCAAATTGTACGACTAATTAACGAAGGAAAAAAATTACCGCCGCCGCGTTTGCGGTGGCGGTTTTATCAAGAGGAAATAAGGATATGTATTTGATTGTAGGCTTAGGCAACCCCGATAAAAAGTATGAAAAAACCTTCCACAATATGGGCTTTATTGCGGCTGGGGACGTTGCCGAAATTTTGGGCGCAAAATTTAAGAAAAAGGAATGTGAGGCATCGGTTGCCGAGGCGTTTGTAGGGGGCGAAAAAGTGATTATCGCCCGTCCTTTGACGTACATGAACAACTCTGGTAGGGCTGTAAAACAGCTGATGTCGAAATACAAAATTCCCCCTGAGAACCTCTTGGTGATTTACGACGACTACGACTTGCCCAAGGGTAAGGTGCGCATTCGCGCGCAGGGTAGCGCAGGCACGCACAACGGTATGCGTAGTATCATCGGGGAAACGGGGATTAAGGACTTTGCCCGTATTCGCGTAGGGATTCGCGACGAGGCTTTGAATATCCCCATCATCGACTATGTTTTGTCTGAAATCCGTAAGGACGATTATCCCTTGTTTGCGGAGGCTTGCCACAAGGCTGGCGAAGCGGCGGCGGACTTTGCGCGCGGCGTTCGTATCGACCTCGTTATGGGGAAATATAACGCAAATTAACCTTAAAAAAGGGTTTGTTTCTTTGAACGAACTGCTCTCAAATGGGCGCATAGGTGAGAAATGAAAGAAGGCTTTTTTTCGTTTTCACAACTGAATGGGGAGTACCCCGAACTTAGCGAAACCATCCGCTGCGGCACGCCGACGGCGGTTTTTGGCATTTCTGACCCGCATAAATATCTGATCGCATCCTTGATTGATGCGCCGATTATTTACGTTACAGCAGATTCGTCCTCTATGCGAAAGGCGGCGGAGAATATCGCCGTTCTGTCGGGGAAAAGAGCGGAAATGCTCTCGGCAAAGGACGAAGTCCTTTTGTATCGCAAGGCGCTGTCCAAGGACGGCTATTTTACACGCTTGAACGGTATTCACGCTCTTTTGACGGGCGCACCCGTAGTCGTTGCGGAGATTGACGCTCTATTGCAACTCTTCCCGAAGGAACTGCCTACGCTTGACTTTGTAGAGGGGGAGGAGCTGGATTTCATTCAGCTGCCTTCTATGCTTGCGCGGCTTGGTTATGCGCGCGTGCAAGAGGTGGACACGAAGGGTACGTACGCTTTGCGTGGGGATATTTTGGATATTTATCCCGTTAACGCGGAAAACCCTGCCCGCATCGACTTCTTCGGTGACACGGTCGAACGCATCAAGCCGTACGATTTGACGACGGGGAATCGTTTGGGGTTATTGCAATCACTCTCCGTTCTTTCTGCGACGGACGTATTCGTTTCCAAAGAGGAAATCCCTGCGTTGCAGACGCGCTTAAAGGACTGCTTGCGTGGTTTTAAGACGGTAGAGGCGTACGATAGGGCGGACACCATCGCCTCGGAACTTATTTCGGAACTGGAAACGGGGAACGCAAACGGCTACTTGTTGCCTCTCTTAAAAAACTCCACGGATATCTTCGGGATTCTCCCGAAAAATTGCGTGTTCGTCTTTGACGAAGGCAAGCCCTTATACGATAAGTTGACGGCGATTTTCAAAGAGCACGAGGAACGGTTTTCTCGTCTTGCGGAAGGAGGCGAAGCGTTTCCCTTTGCCAAGGCACAGCTTATCGGCAAGGAACGGTTTTTACAGGGCTTAGAGGGGGTAGGCAGGCTAGCGTTGCAGACCTTTGCAAGCAACCCGTATATCTTCCAACCTCTTAAGATTTTTAACTTGACGGCAACCCCGATTACGAAGTATTTAAACACGACGACGGGGCTATTTAATGATATTTCCAACTGGGTGCGCGGTGGATATCGTATCTTGCTTTATTGTGGGGAGGCAAATCGCGCAGTCAGGATGCAAGAACTTTTATACGATGCCTATCTGCCTACGGCAGAATTGCCGCAGAGGGTAGGGGAGATGCGCAACGTCTGCGTTTCGTCGGAATCGTTGGATGCGGGGCTTGTATTGCACGAATGTAAGCTGGTTTTAATCGGCACGGGAAACTTATACACGCGCGCCCCGGATACGAAGCGTATTCGCCGTCGTAGAGGCAATCTGTTCTCTGCGCCAGAGGTGGGCGATTATGCGGTACACGAACGGCACGGTATCGGTAAAATTATCGGTACTTCTAAGCTCGAAACCTCGGACGGCATCAAGGAATATATCACCCTTTCCTATAAGGGAGGGGATGTTTTGCACGTTCCCGTGGAGAACATGGACGTACTGTCTAAGTACGTCGGCGAGGAAAATCCGCCCCTCTCCAAAATCGGCGGAGCGGAGTTTGAACGGGTTAAATCCCGTGTTCGCGCTTCGCTTAGAACCTTGGCGTTTGACCTCAAAAAGCTTTACGCAGAACGCACTGAAAAGAAGGGATTTTCCTTTCCGTATAACGAGGCGTTTATGTCGGAATTTGAAAATGCCTTCCAGTATGCATTGACCCCTGACCAAGCCAGCTCGATTGAGGAAATCAAAGCGGATATGACCTCCGAAAAGGTGATGGACCGTCTGCTTTGCGGTGACGTTGGTTTTGGCAAGACGGAGGTGGCGTTGCGCGCCGTATACCTCTGCGTTTTGGCGGGCAAGCAGGCGGCGCTGATGTGCCCCAGCACCGTACTTTGCAGTCAGCACTACCAGACGGCAAGCGAACGCTTCGAGGCGTTCGGGGTACGGGTAGGGATTCTCAGCCGTTTCCAAACACCCAAAGAGCAGGAACGCACCCTGCGTGATCTTGAGGATGGAAAAATCGACCTGATAGTAGGCACGCATAGGTTGCTTTCCAAGGACGTTAAATTCAAAGATTTGGGCTTGCTCGTCTTAGACGAGGAGCAACGCTTTGGCGTAGAGCATAAGGAAAAGCTGAAGAACTTACGAAAGGATATCGACTGCCTGACGATGACGGCAACCCCCATTCCTCGTACCCTGCATATGTCGCTGTCGGGAATACGGGATATTTCGACGATACAGACGCCGCCGAGTGAGCGCTTGCCTGTACAAACGTACGTCGTTGAGGAAACGGATACCCTCATTCGAGATGCGTGCTTGCGTGAGATTTCACGTGGAGGGCAGGTGTTTATCTTGTATAACCGAGTGGAGAGTATCCACACCTTCGCCGCGCGTGTGTCGGCAATCGTGCCCGAGGCAACGCTTACCGTTGTTCACGGCAGAATGGACAGAAGTACGTTAGAACGCTCCGTCCACGATTTTTACGCAGGGTTGTCGAATATTCTCATCACGACGACGATTATTGAAAATGGCATCGACCTGCCGAATGCGAACACAATCATCATCACGGACAGCGATCGGCTGGGGATTTCGCAGCTGTATCAGCTCCGTGGCAGAGTCGGCAGAGGCACGCGCCTTGCTCACGCATATTTCACCTATAAACCCGAAAAAGTGATGACGGAAAACGCCACCGAACGCTTGAAGGCGATCATGCAATTTACCGAACTTGGCTCTGGTTACAAGCTTGCAATGCGAGACTTGGAAATCCGTGGCGCAGGCAACCTGCTTGGCGCAGAACAGCACGGGCATATGGATAAGGTCGGCTACGAGCTGTATTCGAAACTCATGAAAGAGGAACTGACGGGAGAGAGAGAAATACCTGCTGAACTCGATATTCGTGTCGGTGCGTATATCACAGACAAATACATTGAATCTAGCGCAGGACGACTGGATGCCTATAAGCAAATTGCAGAAATTTCGACGACGGCGGATTATAAACGGGTGTATGAATCGCTGAAAGAAACGTACGGGGAATTGCCGATTGCGGTGGTTAACCTGCTGGTGATAGCAGTTTTGAAAAGTTATGCGCAGAAATTCTCCGTCAAAAAGATTACGGTGGCAAACGGCGTGGGCTCTTTGGAGTTTCCGTCTTTGGAAGCTTTAGGGGACAAACGATTGCTTGCGGCGCTGGATGAGCATAAGAAGGGGGTGCGCCTGAATATGGCGACTTCCCCCGTAATTGAGTTTTTTGGCAGGAAGGATTCGGTTGATTTAATGGCAGAAATGACAAAATTTTTAAAATTTGCCTTAACTTTCACAACTTTCTAACGAAAAACGTTTGCGATTTTAAAAAAAATAGGTTATAATAGTGTTTGGTAGCGTATCGTGCGGGCGTATGCTCGCTGTGTATGCGCGTAGAGAATTATACAACCAAACAATTTTTGGAGTGAAACTATGAGCAAAAAGAACTCGATCAAAAAAATAGCTGCGTTGTCGCTTGGCGTTGCTTTAACGATGGGCGCAACGGGGTGTGATTTCATCCGTACGGACAGCATGAAGGATTTGGCGCAGACGGTTGCTACGGTCAACATCGCCAACATGCTTTCTGAAGCAGACGGCGCGGAGAAGTTGAACGCTATTTTTGAAATAGGTGGTGTAGGTAAGGATATTCCCAAACGCGATTTGGTATCTTACTTTATGAACGTTGGCTATCAATACGTGCAAAGCTACGGTTATTCTTACGAGGATACCTTCAACATGTTGTTGGACATGTTGGTAAGCCGTAAGATTGTTACTCAGTACGCTATGTTATACTATCTGAACAACAATTCCAAGCTGTCGGCAGAAAAATGCGCTAAGTACATTAATGCGCAGCTTGCAGAGGCTAAGACTGAAAGAGAAAAGCAGCTCCTGAAGGCGCATCCCGAAGTATCGGCAATGAAATATTTCTTGACGGAATATGACGTTGATGCCAAGAAGGCAGAAAAGCAGGAACTCTGGGATAAGACCTTGTATGGCATGTTCTCTGCAATCAACAACACGTTGGACAACTCGGAGAGTGCGTATATTACCGCAAGCAGTGAAGACCACAACCATACGGATGCCCGTACGAAGCCTACGAACGCTGACGTGGAAAAGGAAGATTTCTATATCGCTCCTCGTATTGTGGACGGCGTCGAAGTAGATCGCTATGAAGTGTACACGGGCTTGAATAAGAACGGTATTCCTTACGGCTATAAGGCTTTGGACGGCTCTACGGTAACCACCCGTAAAAAGGCGTACAACGCATTCATCGGTAACCTTGATGATAACGGCTTGATTAAAAAGGAAGACAATACGTCTGTCATCTACGAAATGGAATACTATTACGTAGAACTTGCCAGCCGTTTGGAACAGGCGCTGATTGAAAAGTACACAGACGACCTTATTGCAAAAGGCGAAAAGGAGCTGTCCGCTGAGTATTTGAACAGCCGCTACGATCAGACCTACAATGCGCAGAAGCTTGCGTACGACAAGGACGTATCTGCATTTGAAACGGCGATTGGTTCGCTTTCGGATACGAACTTCGTAATGTACAGCCCCGTGGAAAATTACGGTTTTGTATACAACATTTTGATTCCTTTCAGCGAGGAGCAGAACAGATTGTATAAACAGGAAGAAGCTCGTGCTACCAACGATGCGGAATTGTATAGATACCGTAGCTTCTTGCTTGATAACGTTGTTGCAAAGGACTTGCGTACCTCTTGGTTTGACGAGCACGACCATGCGAACAGCGCGTTTGTTGCAGAAGACCTCGATTACTACAAAAAAGGCGACAATAAGAAAAAATACCTCTTCTTCAAGGACAACCTTACAAACAACGAAAGATACGAGGAATTGGACGTATACCTCGGTCAATATCCGTTCAACGGTAGCGTTGAAGAGAAGGATAACGGCGAATATAAGCTGAAAGCCAACACGATGAATATTGACGAGTTCCTCGCGGAAATGGAAGGCTATCTGAACTATGCAGTTGGCGAAGATGGTTCGGCGAGCGGGGCTAAGTGGGAGGATACCTACGTTTCTTCGAAGAATGACTTGGAGTACAAGTTAAACGAGGACAAAACCTCCTTCACGGATTACGGTCAGTTTGTCTACTATTCTGGTAAAGTGACCTTTGAGGAAGGTAAAGAAGTTACTGCGGCGAACTACTTTAATCCTGAAACTCCTGGCTATAAGGCTGCGGCGGCGTTCAACGAATTGATGTTCGCGTACAGCACGGATACGGGTTGCTTGAACACGTACATGGGCTACGTTGTATCTCCCTTCAAGACCAACTACGTTCCTGAATTTGAGTATGCAGCGCAGTGGGCAGTAGCGCAGGGCGCAGGTACGTACGTCGTATGTCCTTCCACCTACGGCTGGCACATCATCTATGTAACCTACGCATACAGTGCAGACGACGTATACGGCGGCTACAAGGCGTTCGATCCGATGGAAATGAGTGAAGAGGAATACGAGAATACATTCTCTGATCTCTATGCAAAGGCGATGAAGGAACAGTATAGTGCAGATTACGCAACCGATGAACAGAATCGTTTGATTTTGGAATACGACAACGAAACCTGCGTAAATCGTAATAAAAAGACCTATCAAGATCTGTTGGATTTGGATAAGTAATGATAAACAGAAAGCAACCCGGCAAGGGTTGCTTTTTTGTTGCTTTCCTCTTGCTTTTTCAATCAAACTGTGTTATACTTAAGGTAGGAGCTATATTTTATACTCCGTATAAAGGCATCTAAAAAGAGAAGTATTATGAAATTTTATCCTACGCATTTACATTTACATTGTTCACATGAGCCGACCGCATCCATCGGTTCGCACATGTCGCACGCTGTTGCGCTGGGGATACGCCATATATGGATGACTGAACATGACACCCGCATGGGGCAAAAACCGAAGGATATTGCCGTCTTTTCTTTCCCTGAAAAGCAGCTGTTCGTACAGCTTGCAAATGGTACAAAAGCAGGCTTTACAGAGGTGGAAGGCAACACGGGCACGTACTCTTTCGAGGATGATTTAGGCGGTATCAACCTTCGTCTTCGTGCGGACGAAAACAACAGACAAAGTCTGTTGTTTTATTCTGCTGGTAAGCGCCATTCTGCGCCGTTGTTTGCCCGCCTTTACGTGGACCTTGATGCGGAGATACAGACTGCCGTCGAGAGTGGCGCGCGCATTAGCGTTTCCTTTGTCTTGTCCGCTCAGCCGCCTACCTATCAGCAAGCGGAGCTTTGCTATGTATACGGCAAACTGCCACAAGGGCAGGAGAATAGACAATACTTACCTTTTCCTCAAAAGGAGAACGGCGTCTATCGTTTTGAACTGACGAGGGACGTTTCCGAGGCAATCGGCGGCGTGGACAATGCGCTTTGCAATATTCGTTTGACGGTCGAAAATGGTGGTGAAATGCTCTTCCGTTCCTTTACCTTTCATCGGGACCTGAATTTTGAAGAGGTGCGTGCTGAACAGAGAAAGCTTGCGCAAAAACTTGGCGAAAAGTGGGGTGTCGTTCCCTTTGTCGGTTTTGAGATTACCGGGGCTGGAAACCATAAGAACTGCTATTCGACCAAAGTCCCCGTCATCGACTATCGTGATTACGATTTTCGGGTTACGAACGAGCAGGCAATCGCTCACGTCAAAAAATACGGTGGTATCTTCTCTTGGAATCATCCTTTCACCAAGATAAAGAATGCGGAGGGAACGATGGAGGAGAACTTTCTAAAGGTGGCACAAGCGCTGGTTGAAAACCGTGTCTATGGCGCAAGCTTGATGGAAGTCGGCTTCCCTTTCGGTAGGGACGGTTTTGTGGCGAAGGAGTACCTGCATCTTTGGGACGTTTTGTCTCTCAACGGCATCTTCATCACGGGTGACGGCGACAGTGACAATCACCATGCGGTGGCGGAAGGCTGGACGGAAGGAAACAACTTCTGTACTTTCGTTGGTCTGTACGACGAGGAAGAGCCTACAGAAGAGGCGTTTATTCGTGCCTTGGCGCGTGGCTCGGTATGGGGCGGAAATCCCGTTAAAATCAAAGATTTTACCTTTACGGCAAACGGCGCTCCGCAGGGTAGCGTTGTCGTCGGCGAGAAGGTAGAAGTTGCTTTCTCTGCAAAGGATATTCGTTGCGGTGGGTACGCGCTCTGCGTGGTCAATGGGTGGCCGGTGCAAAGGGTGGAAATTTCGCACGGAACAGTCGGTGGTGTATTTGAGCTTACCAACACGCATAAATACAATTTTGCTCGCGTAGAAATTTACGACGAGGAAGGGGTCTTGATTGCGTTTAGCAACCCCGTTTATTTGGTCAAAGAGGAAAGCGATATTCCCTCAGAGGCAGTAGAAAGTCAAAGGAAGGTACTCAGATGAGGATATTTTTTGCACGGCACGGTCAAGTCCTGCCCAAAAGCTATTATCAAGGCAACGCTTCTTTGCCTGTGGGAAATTCTGCGCTCAGTCAGCTTGGGTGTACGCAGGCGCAGTTGCTTGGCAAGCGTTTAAAGGAATTAAACTTCAACGGCATCATCTATTCTTCGCCGTACGACAGAACGATGCAAACGGCGGACGTCGTTGCAAGGGAGGTTGGCGCAAAGGTCGTCCCCGTGATAGACTTGCACGAAATCTCTAACGTAAAAGAGCCTACGTGGCGCACCGTGGGAACGGGTGCGGAGATGATGGCGAAATTCCCCTCTGCCAAGGTGGAGCTTGACAAGGAATATACTTGGTTTGAAGAAAAAGCAGAGGACGTTTCCGACGTTATGCACCGCTTGAAAGAGTGTTTAGACCCTCTCTTATCGGGTGTGCCTAAGGATATGGACGTGCTGTTGGTTGCTCACGCCGCAACGGCGGTGGCGCTTCGGCACTTGTTTGGCGTAGAAGAGGGAAATAGGGGCTTTCACTGGAATTGTCATCTGTCCTTACTGTATTCCACGGACGGTGAAAAATACGCATGCGACGTTCAGCATTTACCGGAAAACGCTCTGACGGGAAATTCCTTGAATTATTTAGAGAATAAATCGAAATTCGACCAAGCGATGAAGGACGCAAAATGCTTTTTGCGGTCGAATGAGGGAATGAGAGTGTTGCATATCAGCGATACCCATTCGGCAAACTACGCCTACTATCAAAAGCTGTTTGAGGAGCTTTCTCCCGACGTTATCATTCATACGGGGGACTTGGCGGACGAGCTGAAGGCAGGGCGTATCGAGTCGATGCGGCCGTACTGGAAAGAAGCGGCAGCTGAGATTATTAAAATGATGGAGCGCACGCCTGCGCGCGTAATCATCGTGCCGGGGAATAACGATATCGAGGAAACGCTTTCGGGACTGGCGCAACGCGCAAAGGTGTTGCCGCGCAATACTGTATTGACGTTAGGCGATAAAAAGTTCCAGCTCTGCCACGAATTAAACCGACTGGACGAGAGTATCGAGGCGGATATTTGTCTGTACGGACACGGCTTGACGGGGGAAACGAGAACACCTGAAGATAACGAACGAGGCGGAAAGCGGTATTATAACGCTTGTTGGGGGGTGTCCTTGCATGTGCCTGAGAAAAATGCAAGCCTTTTGCTTCCCAAAGTACAGATTTAATCGACCTTTAACCTTGCGGCGGCAGAGGTAACTATGTTGCCGCAGGGCTTATCAAGGAGCTGTTTTTCGGGGAAACACTTGCGAAAAAGGAAGTAAGAAAATTTTTTGATTTTTTTACGAAAAATGGCATAATTTTGTTTGACAATTTTAAAAAATAGTGTTATTATATACAAGCGTTGTTGGTACGGAACTGCAACAAAAACATGCGGGTGTAGTTCAATGGTAGAATTCCAGCCTTCCAAGCTGGCCGCGTGGGTCCGATTCCCATCACCCGCTCCAAAATCAAGCGGGCGCTCGTATCAATTTGCGCCTGTAGCTCAGTTGGATAGAGCAACGGCCTTCTAAGCCGTGTGTCAGGAGTTCGAATCTCTTCAGGCGCACCAAAAATAAATGGCGGGCTTAGCTCAGTTGGTTAGAGCGCCAGATTGTGGCCCTGGAGGTCGTGAG
>JAZOMO010000005.1:0-46530 GCA_045654025.1 Candidatus Scatosoma sp. | reverse complement strand
AAGAGGATCCACCTGTTCCCATTCCGAACACAGAAGTTAAGCTCTTTAACGCCGAAAGTACTTGGGGTTAACCCCTGGGAGGATAGGTAATTGCCGCTTTTCAACTGAAAGCCGAACGCATTACGCGTTCGGTTTTTTCTTGATTTTGCGACAACAAAAAAGAAAAATCCCCTTTAAACGGGGATTTTGTGTATTTTTGAGGTGTTTTACATAACGACGATGTTATGCGCTTTAAACAGCTCTTTTAAGGAGGAGGGGAACTTCGTGTCAGTAATCAGCACGCTGATATCGTCTATAGAGGCGAAGGTATAGGGCATGACTTTGCCGATCTTCGAGCTGTCCAGCATCATATAGGTAAATTTCGCTTTCGAGCGCAACAGCTTTAACTGTTCTGCTTCCATCATGCTATCGCAGGCAAAACCGCTTTCAGGGGTGAAAGCAGAGGCGGAGATGATGGCGTGTTCAAAGTTGATTTCCTGAAAGTATGAGGGAGCAACCGCCGACACCGTGGAAAGGTTTTCCTTTTTCAAGATGCCGCCTAAAACGTGAATAGTGATGTTCTTCTTTTTCGACAGCTCCTGCGCTACGGCGATACCTGTCGTGAATACCGTGCAGGGCACGTCGGGCATTTCCTTGGCAAAGTAGAGGGCAGTCGTGCCGCCGTCGATAAAGACGGATGCCCCTTCGTCAATCAAAGCCGCCGCTTTTGCGCCGATGGTACGCTTTTCACCTACGTGTAAATTCGTGTTCTTTGCGTAGGGTACACCGGAAGTTTTCTGCAAATCCTTGACGGATTTTGCGCCGCCGCGGACGCGGACTATTCTGCCTTCCTCTTCCAGTTGGAACAAATCCCTTCTCAGGGTCATTTCCGATACTTTAGGAAAAAAATCGCCGAGCTGAGCCAAGGTAACAACCCCTCGTTTATCGACAAGCGTGGCGATTTGTTCAATGCGTTCGCGTTTCATCTTAAAAACTCCTTATCCTTATATGCTACTACTCTACCACATTCGACAAAAAATGTCAAGAGGATGTAAGTGGTGTGAAACGGCTAGTAGGAATAAAAAACGATTGCTTTTTTATCGTGTCTGTGTTATACTAAGACCAACAGAGGATAATAAGCATATGAAATTTGATTTTATAGAAGATTTAGACAGATATTTTTGCGAAAAATATGCAAATTATGATAAGATTTGCGTTCTACCGGGCTACCGCATGCCAAAAATGCAGGAGACGAAGGTAGATGCATATGGTAGAAAATACTCCTACACTCTGCCTGCGGAGAATATGTGTCTTGCAAAGCAGGAGAAATGCGCGGAGCTGTTGGTGGAATTGAAATCGCGCCTGAGTGATAAGAATTTCTCCTTCACGTTCCGTCCGTTGAGCTTTTTCCAGAGAATTTCCGAGGCATTGTCTAAGAATAGCTTCCCGAAAAAATTAAAAGAAGTTTGTCGTTGCCATAACGTAGACCCGAAGGCTTTGGCGGAAGGGCTGGAGATTGACCCTGCGATTTGGAAACGCATCTTAAAAGGGGAGCTCTATCCTTCTAAACCGTTGGTGTTTGCCTTGGGCTTGTCAGCGCATTTTACCTATCAGGAAACGAAGTTGTTGTTGCGGGTTTCCGGCTATACCTTTAATTTTGAGAACGTGGCAGATACCGTGGTTAGCTACCTTCTTATAAAGGAAATTTACAACCAAGCGATGGTGCAGGCGGCGTTTGAAGAATACAAAGTAATGCCTTTACCCACCAAAGCAATATAATCGAACATTGTAAAAAACAGTTGCATTTTTTTAAAAAAACTGCTACAATAGAAATATAGATAGATATTCCGATGCGGAAAAAGAGTACCGATAGAAAAGGCGTATACAGAGAGCCGTGTATTTGCTGTAAGCATGGTTTCGCTTTGGTCGGGAAAGTGCGTTTTCGCGTTTGAGGACGGGGTAATGCCCGCGGTGTCGCCGCCGAACAAGAGGCGAAAATGAGGAGAGGGCAGAAAATGCGCTCTTGAAGTAAAGTGGAACAGCGTTTAAATACGCCTTTACAATTTTGTAAAGGCGTATTATTTTTTATCGGCTCTATCGCATTTCAGTCATTCTTTGCGACGGAGCATAGTAAGGGATTAAAAAGGAGAGTAAAGTTATGAAAATTTACAACTCGTTGACAAAGAGAAAGGAAGAATTCGTACCCTTGCAGGAAGGCAAGGTAAAGATGTACGCTTGCGGTATCACCGTTTCGGGTGAGGCGCATATCGGGCACGGATATCAGGCCCTTATCTATGATATTATGCGTAAGTTTTTGGAAAAACTCGGCTATCAAGTCGTGTACGCAAGAAACTATACGGACGTAGACGATAAGATTATTGCGCGTTCGGCAGAGGTAGGGATTCCTGCGGACGAATACGCAGAAAAGATGATTGAAAAAATCAACGCCGTAATGTCCAAATTGCGCGTAGACGACCCCAACGTATGGCTGAAAGCGACCCAAAACATCGAAAATATCATCGATTTCATTGAAAAGCTGATGGAGAAAGGGCACGCTTACGCGACGGCAAACGGCGACGTGTACTTTGACGTGGCGTCCTATCCTGCTTACGGTCAGTTGTCCAACCGCAACATTGACGATGCCCTCGACGGCGTTCGTATCGACAACGACGAGGATAAGAAGAACGCCTACGACTTTGCTCTTTGGAAGAGCGCAAAGCCCGGGGAAATCTGCTGGAGCTCCCCTTGGGGTAAGGGCAGACCTGGCTGGCATATCGAATGTTCTGCGATGAACCTTGCGGCGTTTGGCGACCAAATCGACATTCACGGCGGCGGCAGAGATTTGATCTTTCCGCACCACGAAAACGAGATTGCGCAGACGGAAGCCTTGACGGGCAAACGCTTTGTGCAATACTGGACGCACAACGGCTTAATTAAGGTCAACGGTCAGAAAATGAGTAAGTCTTTGGGCAATAGTTTGTTGCTTGCAGACCTTCTCGAAAAGTATTCCGACGAGGCAATCAAGTACGCTTTGTTGCAGACAAACTACCGTGGGGACATCAATATTACCGACGATTTGTTCCCCTTGGCAGAGAGCCAAATTCGCAATTTTTACAAATTATTGCATACCGTGTACGCGTTGAACTTGCCTGCGACGGCAGAAGACGAGGCGGCGGCGAAGAAAATCGACGACGAATTTAACGCTTGCATGAGCGACGATTTCAACACCGCTTTGGCGCTTTCCAACCTCTTTGGGTACGCGAAGGAAATCAACAAGTTCCTTGCGGCAAAAGACGGCAAGGCAACGGCGTATGCAAAGCAGTTGCAAAAGACCTATTCCCTGCTTGGCGTGTTGACGAGAACGCCCGAGGAATACGAAGGCTTGTTTGCCGCAGAGGAGAATAGTATTCCTGCTGACGTGCAGGCGATTGCTGAGGAGAGATGGGCGGCGCGCCAAAACCGCGACTGGGCAAAGAGTGACGAGCTGCGTGATAAGCTCGCCTCGATGGGCTACGCCGTCAAGGACAGCAAGACGGGTTATGAACTGACGAAGATATAAGCGCAGATTTACTTGACAAACTTTGTTTGTCTGACTATAATAAAAATATACGATTTAAAAGAGAAAATCGGCAAAAGGACGATAATGATATGAAAAATATTACCAGCCAAAGCATCAGAGAAATGTATTTAAATTTCTTTAAGGACAGAGGACACAAGGTGATTCCCTCTGCATCGCTGATCCCCGAAAACGACCCGACCGTTTTGTTTACGACGGCAGGCATGCACCCGCTTGTTCCCTACTTGCTCGGAGAAAAGCACCCCGCAGGCACCCGCTTGACGGACGTGCAGAAGTGCGTGCGTACGGGCGACATCGACGACGTTGGTGATGCAAGCCATTGTACCTTCTTTGAAATGCTTGGCAACTGGTCGCTTGGCGACTACTTCAAGCAGGAGATGATTCCTTGGAGCTATGAGTTCCTGACGGGCAAGGACTATCTTGGTATCGACCCTGAAAATCTTGCGGTCACCGTGTTTGGCGGTGACGACACGTTGCCTTGCGATGATGAGGCGGCGGCGCTGTGGGAAAAGGCAGGTATCAAGAAGGAAAATATCTACTATATGCCCCGTGAAAACAACTGGTGGGGGCCTGCCGGCTTGACCGGCCCTTGCGGTACGGACACCGAAATGTTCATCATTCGCAAGCCGAAATGCTCGCCTGAATGTAATCCCGACTGTAAGTGCGGCGCGTTCCTTGAAATATGGAACGACGTATTCATGCGCTTTAATAAGCAAGCAGACGGCACGTACACCGAGCTTTCGCAAAAGAACGTGGACACGGGTATGGGCTTAGAGCGTGCGCTTTGCGTATTGACGGGCAAATCCAGTGTGTATGAAACCGACCTCTTTGAGGATGCGATCAAGGTGATTTCCGAGCTGACGGGCAAGGCTTACGATGCTGACCCCGAAACGACGAGAGCGTTCCGCGTACTCCTCGACCATACGAGAACGGCGACCTTTATGATCGGCGACGAGAAGGGCATCGTGCCTTCCAACACCGACCAAGGGTACATTTTGCGCCGTATCATCCGTCGCGCGGTGCGCTTTGGCAGAAAGATTGAACTGCCCGAAGGTAGTCTTTCCAAGATTGCAGAGGCGTACATCGAAAAGTACAAGGAAGTATACCCTGAACTGCAAATCAACCGCGATAAAATCTTTGAAGAGCTTGCAAAGGAAGAGGCGAAGTTCACGAAAACCCTGCAGCAGGGCTTGAAGGAATTTGAAAAGTGCCTCAACGGTATCGAAAGAAAGAACACTTTTATGGCGCAGAAAGACCCTAACTACGTGCCTGAAAAGTGCATCAACGGCAAGCAGGCGTTCCACCTCTACGACACCTACGGTTTCCCCGTGGAAATCACGGACGAAATGGCGAAAGAGCGTGGCTACAGCGTAGACCTCGACGGCTACAAGGCGGCGTTTGAAGAACACCAGAGCAAGAGTAAGGCGGGCAGCGAGCAGAAGTTCGCTTGCGGTCTTGCAGACAACAAAGAGGCAACCACCCGTCTGCACACGGCAACCCACTTATTGCACGCGGCGCTGAAGAAGGTGTACTCGGACGAGGTGTGCCAGAAGGGCTCGAACATCACCGAAGAAAGATTGCGTTTTGACTTCAACCTGCCCCAGCCGATGACGGCAGAGGAAATCAAGAAAGTAGAGGATTTGGTCAACGAGGTCATCGCCCAAAACCTGCCCGTTGTAATGCAGGAAATTTCGTTGGAAGAAGCAAAGGCGCAGGGCTTTACCGGCTTGTTTGAAAGCAAGTACGGCGAACGGGTAAAAACGTACACCATCGGCGATTTCTCGAAGGAAATCTGCGGTGGTCCGCACGCGGCGACGACGGGCGAGCTTGGCAAGTTCAAGATTGCCAAGGAACAGAGCTGTGGTTCTGGCTTGAGAAGAATTAAGGCTGTTTTGCAATAATGGAAAACGAATTACAGATTGAAAAAGAGATGAAAGCGGCGTTTGCCGCTTTTATCGATAAAGGGTTTACCTATCGGTATTTCTACGAAAAGGGCGGGGATTCCTCGTGCGTGTATATCTACCGTTTTCAAAAGGGTAGGGACTTTTTCGACCTTCGGGAAGTATCGGGCGGCAACGAATTAAACTTTGTCGTGTACGCAAAGGGCGGATATCAATTTCCTTTGCTGAAAAGGCTGTACCCCAAAGAATTTTCTGCCTTTTCGCGCAAGCACTTTTTCCGCAAGGCAACGAGGGAAGAGAGGCGAGCTTTGTTTGCCCAGCTACTGACAAAATATTTAGAAGAGCATACCGACTTTTTTGGGATTTGTATACAATAAATAGTGGGGATAGAACATGAAAATATACTTTGAAAAGCCCAAAAACGATTCTAAATATACCTGCTTCCGCGCCTCGACGGTTGGTGAGAAGTGGGAAATTTGGTACGAGTGGGAAAAGGCGAAACATCTCGGTTTTGGTAAGGAAGAAATCCCCGATGAATTGCGGGCGTTCCTTGAAAAATGGACGAAAAAGATGAAGGAATACAAGGAAACTTTTCGGGAAATGTACCCCGTGAAGCTTGCAAAAATCACCTTTCTCTACAAAGACCAAGTGTATTATATGTATCCAACTTCGGTTGGCGCGACCTACGAATCGGATTTTATCACGGGCGTAATGCGTGAGTACGGCTGGGACGCATTTTTTGAAGAGTACCAGCGCGAAATCCGCAACGACATGGAAAAGGAGCTTGGTATCAAGTACAGCGCGTACTTTGGTATGCTGGATTAAAATAAAAAAGCGGTTCTTATAAGGGCATCGCTCTTAGGGATTTAAATTAAATAGTTCAGAAACTCGACTTATTAAAAGTCGAGTTTTCTTTTATCCACACAAAACCGCTTGATAAATTTGTTTATATATACTATAATAATTTTGCCAAATCAATTTCATAACAAGCAAAAGTAGGGATATATTTATACTTATTTTAAGCATACTAAAAATCAATAAATTTGATAAAATGCAAATTCCACCAGGTTTTTAGTATGGTTACCCTTACTTGCTTGAAATTGGTTTGGCGACTATCGGAGTCTGCGTTTTAGTGCGTTTACTTCGGTAGGCGCACTTTTTATTTTTACAAAAAAGGAAAATGTATTATGAAAAAGAAGATGTTGCTTGTTTTATTAAGTGTTGTTATGATTTTTTCTATGTTGTTTGGTATTAGTGCTTGTGCTCCTAATGATAACATAGTAAAATATACATACACAAACAGTCAAGGCGAAACAAGCTATTTTGAAATTAATTTTGACAAAGAGGAATATACATATAGTGGTAACGCGTGTTATAGGGAAGGTTGGGGCTATATGTTGATTCCGAACACACGCTTTGAAGTATCAGGCTATATAATGTTAGATTATAAAATGAATGGTTATACCGTCTATCAGTTTCTGCGTCACCCGTGGAATAATAAATATCCTATGGCTATATCAAGTGACGGTAATATCTTGCGAGTGCAGTGGACGCCATTTAATAGTTATGATTTTATAAAAGAAGGATATTTGCAAGATGAAAATTCTGGTAATAACTCCAATAATAACGACGAAAACTCTAACAATAACTCTGAACAACAAGAGACAACTCAAACAAGTTACTCAATAGAATATTTTGTCAACGATAATAGTTTTGGAAGTATTACAGGAGAAGTAAGCCAAACGATAAAAAGTTATCAAAGCGGAACGACCGTTACGGCAGTAGCTAAAGAGGGTTATAGGTTTATTGGTTGGTCGGATGGTGTCACCACAGCAACAAGACAAGAAAAAAACGTAACCAAAAATATTTCAGTTACAGCATATTTTGAATTGATCCCTATTTATACTATCAAATATTATGCAGGTCAAAACGGTAGTGTGATCGGTGAAACCGAGCAACGCGTCAAAGAAGGCGAAAGTGCAGATTCGGTGACTGCCGTGCCAGATGAAGGATATCGTTTCGTAGGTTGGTCGGATGGTGTAAAAAATGCAACAAGGCAAGATTGTAACGTTGTATCAGACGTAAATGTGAGCGCAACTTTTGAGTTGATTGAATATACGTATACTTATAAAGTTCAAGTTAGTGGTGGAACATCAATGGGAACGCTAAACGGTGATAGAGAAACCGTCGTAGAAATGAAAAGTTCGATTTTAAACGACTACCAAGGCGAACTAGTAACAGCTTACCCTTCACAGGAATATTATAGATTCATCGGTTGGTCAGACGGAGAAACAGAAATTACCAGACAAGATAAGATAGAAAGCGACAAAGAAGTTATTGCACAATTCGAGTTGTTTTACAAGTTTACTTTTGTGGCAGGAGAAGGTGGTACTATTCAGGGCGAAACCTATCAAGAAGTTGGCGATGGTAATTATACGACAGCCGTTACTGCAGTGGCAAACGAAGGATATGAGTTTTGGGGCTGGCAGTACCAACAATATCATAGCGATTATTATTTGTGGAGCGAAACTATAATCGTTTCTTCGAATGATTGGACTTTTGGGGATTGTTATACCGCAATATTTAAAAAAGTATAGCACACTATACTTTCAAATGAAAGTCATGTGTTTTTATAGAATAAAAATGAAAAGGATAGCGAAACAATCGCTATCCTTTTATTGTATCAAAAAATCCCTAAGAGTGACGCGGTTAAAAGAGCCGTTTTTTGTTTTTTTTAGGCAGAGAAAAGCCTGCGCTAAAAAGCGGAAAATTTTCCCATAAGAATTTTTGGAAAGTTAACGATATTCAATATAAATTTATCGATTTTACACAAAATATTTCTCGTAAAACTATTTACAAACGCAAAGCTTTGTGATATAATTATACTCGGCAGAAAAAGGATTTGTTGTGAAACAAAGGACCTATAAACGCCATACAAAACGAAAAAATATATTTTAAGGAGAACTTAAAAAATGACGAACAATAAGAAAGTACTTCAATTCGTTGCAGACGTGCAGGCTTTCGCAAACCCTGACAAAGTGGTTTGGATCGACGGCAGCGATGCACAGCGTGACGCGCTCCGCGCAGAAGCAGTTGCTACGGGTGAAATCGTAAAGCTCAACCAGGAAAAATTGCCTGATTGCTACTACCACAGAACGGCAGAAAACGACGTTGCGCGTGTAGAAGACAGAACCTTCATCTGCTGCGAAAACGAAGCAGACGCTATGCCTCATTCCATCGTTAAGTGGAAAGCACCTAAGGATGCTTACCAGATGGTAAACGAAATTGCAAGAAACGCATACGCAGGCAGAACGATGTACGTTATTCCCTATTCGATGGGCGTAATCGGTTCTCCCTTCTCCAAGATCGGTGTAGAAATTACCGACTCCATCTACGTTGTTCTTAACATGATGATCATGACCAGAGTAGGCAAGGAATGCTTTGACGTTCTTGGCGAAAACGGCGATTTCGTAAAGGGCTTCCACGCAAAGTGCGACGTTGACCCTGAAAAGAGATATATCATGCACTTCCCCGAAGATGACACCATCATCTCCGTAAACTCCGCATACGGCGGTAACGTATTGCTTGGTAAGAAGTGCTTCGCGCTTCGTATCGCAACCAACCTTGGCCGTCGCGAAGGCTGGATGGCAGAACACATGCTCATCCTCGGCGTTAAGCGCCCTCAGTCCGACGAAATCAAGTACGTTGCAGCTGCATCCCGTTCCGCTTGCGGTAAGACCAACCTTGCGATGTTGATTCCTCCTAAGCAGTACCTTGAAAAGGGTTACGAAGTATTCTGCGTAGGCGACGACATCGCTTGGATCCGTCAGGGTGAAGACGGCAGATTGTGGGCTTGCAACCCCGAAAACGGTTTCTTCGGCGTTGCTCCTGGTACGAACGAAAAGTCCAACCCCAACGCGCTTGCTTCCACCAAGCAGGGTACGATCTTCACGAACGTTGCTTTGAACCCCGCAGACAACACCGTTTGGTGGGAAAAGCTTACGAAGGAAGCTCCTGCAGAGCTCATCGACTGGACGGGTAAGCCTTGGACGCCTGACTGCGGCAGAAACGCAGCGCATCCTAACTCCCGTTTCACCGCGCCTGCAATCAACTGCCCTTGCATCTCCGAAGCGTTCAATTCTAAGGAAGGTGTTCCTCTGTCCGCAATCATCTTCGGCGGCAGAAGAGCAACGACGACCCCGCTCGTTTACCAGTCCAGAGACTGGAACCACGGTACGTTCGTTGGTACGATCATGTCCTCTGAAACGACGGCAGCTGCTACCGGCGCAGTAGGCGTACTTCGTCACGACCCTATGGCAATGAAGCCTTTCATGGGCTACTCCGTAGACCGTTACTTCCAGCACTGGATTGATATGGGCGCGAAAGTTCCCGTTGAAAAACAGCCTAAGATCTTCAACGTTAACTGGTTCCGTCAGGACGAAAACGGCAACTTCATGTGGCCTGGTTTCGGTGACAACATGCGTGTCCTTGACTGGATCTTGGATCGTTGCGAAGGTAAGGCAGATGCTCAGGAAACGGCAATCGGTTACCTTCCTTACGCAAAGGATATCAACATCGAAGGCGCTGACATCGACGCAGCTACCCTTGAAAAGTTGTTGGTAGTTGACAAGGCTCGTTGGGCTGCAGAAGCAGAAGAAATCACCGCTTACTATGCAGAAAACTTCGGCGACAAGATGCCCGTAGAAATTATGGAAAATCTTGCAATCCTTAAAGCAAACTGCGCAAAATAATTGATTACAATAGAAAAGTCCTGCAAACGGCTGCAGGACTTTTTTAAATTTTACAACGTTGAGTATAGCTCAATTTATAAGCGAGGGAAATATGAAATTTAGTGAAAGATTGGTGGTAGAATTAAAATCGAGTGCGTTAACGCAAAAAGAAATTGCAGAAAAATTGCACATTGATGCGGCAAATATAACCAACTGGAAGAAGGGAACAAATATCCCGTCTTTAGAGGTTTTTTATCAGCTTTGTAAAATATTAGACGTTAGCGCTGATTATTTGTTGGGATTGTCTGATTAAAGATATAAAAAAGATAACCGCCCGAGAGCACGGCTCTCGGGCGGTTACCATATGATAAGGGGGAAAATGATGAGCGGTTTTATATGGGTAAATCGGGAAGCGGTATTGCCTCAACCGATTTACAAGTATATTGTATCATGGAAAACAAAAAAAGTCCTCGTTTTTAAAAAATATTTTTAAAAAACTTTTTTTTGTTGCGTTCCGATACTAAAATGTTAGAAATTAACATTTTCACATTTTATTACATTACCCTACAGAGCATACAGCACAGCACGACGGACAAAAAATAGGCAATCAGAGAAAAGGCAATCGCAACGGGCAGTTTTTTCCTCTTAATCCCTGCAAAGTACACGGCGGCGACGTAGAAGACCGTTTCTGCCGAGCCGTACGCAACGCAGGCGCAACGCGCGACGTAGCTATCCACACCGTACCGACCAAGTAGCTCTGCAAGCACCGCAATCGAGCCACTGCCCGACAGAGGCTTGATGAGTACCAACCCTGCAATTTCCTGCGGTACGCCTAAAAACCGAAAGACGGGAGACAGCAAATGCAGTATTTTGTCTTCCAAACCGCTGGCGGTTAGCAACCTTGCCAAAATTGTGACGGCGGCGATATAGGGGAAGATGCTGACAATGAGGGGAATGGCTTTGCCTGCGCCCGACACGAAATGGTCGTACACCTTTACTTTTTTGATGGCGGCGTAGAGGAAGGAGAGTAAGAATATCAGGGGAATACTGAGCGCAAAAATACTGTTCACCGCGTACCTGCCCCCACTTTTTTGCTGATTTGCCCCTCTTTTTTACCAAAAACGGCTGTAACCCTCTGTTTTTTTGGGCGCAAGAACAGCCAAACCAAAAGACAAGATACCACGGTGGAAAAGGCGGTGCAGATGAGCGACGGTATGACGATGTCCGCCGGTGCGCCACTACCCAGCGAGGCGCGAAGTCCTACCACCGAGGTGGGCAATAATTGCAATGAGGTGGCGTTTAAGGCGAAGAACATACACGAGGCGTACTCTGCGTGAGGGGATTTGTCTAATAGTTTTGCGCCCTCAATTCCGTACGGGGTTGCCGCGCCGCCAAGCCCTAAAAGGTTAGAGGAAAGGTTGGCGCTGACCGCTTGCAGGGTTTGCTCGTCGTCCGTGCGAAACAGTCGCTTGCAGACGGGGCGCAGTAGCTTTGCAATCCCCCTCGTGATACCGCACGCTTTCCACACTTCCATCAGTCCCATCCACACGGCGTAGGAGGCAAGTAGGGCAATACACAAGGTGGCGGAATCGCCTGCCGCCTCCAAGACGGTGGGCAAAAACAAGGGCGGGTTGACAAACAATAAAATAGCAGTTGCCCCTAAAAAGAGGCTTAAAAAAATGGCGTTCATACGCTATGGTATGCAGTTGCTTGTCCGTATTATGCCTGAAACGCTTTACATTTGCAAAAAAAAGGGGTATAATAAATCCTGTTAGGATTTAAATGATAGGAGAGTGCAAGAAAATGGCAGACAAGAAAACCTATTACATTACGACGGCAATCGCATACACCTCGGGCAAACCGCATATCGGCAACACCTACGAGGCGATTTTGGCGGACGCTATTGCTCGCTATAAGCGCAAACAGGGCTACGACGTGTTCTACATGACGGGCACGGACGAGCATGGTCAGAAGATTGAAGAAAAAGCGGCGGCGGCAGGTGTGACCCCTCAACAGTTCGTAGACGGAGTAGCCGACACGATTAAGGGGATTTGGGATTTGGTAGGGACTTCCTACGACAAATTCATCCGTACCACCGACCCTGAGCACTGCGCGCAGGTGGCGAAAATCTTTAGAAAATTCTACGAGCAAGGGGATATTTACAAGAGCGAGTACGTAGGTATGTACTGCACCCCCTGCGAATCCTTCTGGACGGAGAGCCAGCTGGTAGAGGGCAAGTGCCCCGACTGTGGCAGAGAGGTAAAGCCTGCAAAGGAAGAGGCGTACTTCTTCAAGATGGGCAAATACGCTGACCGCCTCATCGAACATATCGAAAAGCACCCCGAGTTCATTCAGCCCGTTTCTCGTAAAAACGAGATGATGAACAACTTCTTGAAGAAGGGGCTGCAGGATTTGTGTGTTTCCAGAACCTCGTTCAAGTGGGGGATTCCCGTTGACTTTGACGATAGACACGTCGTTTACGTATGGTTGGACGCGCTGAATAACTATATCACTGGTCTTGGCTATGATGCGGACGGCAACCACGGCGAGCTGTATAAAAAATACTGGCCTGCGGATCTGCATCTCATCGGTAAGGACATCTTGCGTTTCCACACCATTTACTGGCCCATCTTCTTAATGGCAATGGGTGAGCCTCTGCCTAAGCAAATTTTCGGCCATCCTTGGCTGTTGCAGGGCGAGGGGAAAATGTCCAAGAGCAAGGGCAACGTCATTTATGCAGACGACCTTGCGCGCTTGTTCGGCGTGGATGCGGTGCGTTATTTCGTACTGCACGAAATGCCGTTTGACAACGACGGACAGATCACCTGGGAGCTTGTTTGCGAACGCTTTAACACCGAGCTTGCGAACGTGCTTGGCAACCTCGTATCCCGTACGATTGCGATGATGAACAAATATTTCGGCGGCAAGGTCGTAAAAAGCCAAACGGCGAACGAAGAAGCCCCCGACGAAGAATTTAAGGCGACCGTGTCTGCAACGGTGAAAAAGGTGGAAGAAAAGATGGAAGGTCTGCGCGTAGCGGACGCTATCTCCGAAATCTTCAATTCCTTGCGCCGCGCGAACAAGTACATCGACGAAACGATGCCTTGGGCGCTTGCGAAAGACGAAAGCAAGGCGGGAAGATTGAACGACGTATTGTACAACCTCACGGACACGATTTTGACCTGCGCAAGCCTGTTGGAAAGCTTTATGCCCGAAACCTCGGCGAAGATTTACGCGGCGTTCGGCGTGCAGGCAAAATCCTTGGAAGAATGCGCTACCTTTGGTTGGGCGGAAGAATACACCGCAAACCCCGTACCTGCCCTCTTCCAGCGTTTGGATTTCAAGGCGTTAGAGCCCGAAATTGAAAAGATTGCGGCGGCGCAGAAGGCGAGCGTGAAAGCGGCAGAGCCTGCTGCTCCTGCTGCCCCTGCGACTGCGGCAGAGCCTCAAAAAGAGGAAACTCCCAAGAAAGCGGAAATCAGCTTTGAGGACTTTGAAAAGGTAGAACTGCGCGTGGGCGAAATCATCGCTTGCGAGGCTGTTCCTAAGTCCAGCAAGCTGTTGAAAGAAACGGTGAAATTTGGCGACGAAGTACGCACGATTGTTTCCGGGATTGCAAAACATTACAAGCCCGAAGAAATGGTGGGCAAGAAGGTCGTATTCGTCACCAACCTTGCGCCTCGTAAGATTTGCGGCATCACGTCTGAGGGTATGATTTTGGCGGCAGAGGACGAAAACGGCACTTTATCGCTGTGCGTTTCCGATAAGGCGGACTTGCTCAGCGGCGCAAATTGCGGCTAATAATAGACGCGGATAGGCGACGATATGTTGATAGACGTACACGCCCATTTGTCGGGCGAGGAATATAACGAGCTGGGCGGCGTAGATGGGCTGCTTTTGAGAATGAAAGCGGACGGTGTCGCGCGCGTGATTGCCAGCGGCTATGATATCGACACCTCGGCGATTTCCATGCGGATTGCCGAACAGCACGATGAGGTGTATTTCTGTGCGGGCTTTCACCCCAGCGAGCTGGCTCGGTTTCAAGACGGGGACTGGGAACGGCTGATAGAACTTTGCAGACACGAGAAGTGTGTGGCTGTGGGGGAAATGGGGCTGGATTACCACTACGAGAACAACCCTGAAAAAGCCGTGCAAAAAGAGGCGTTTTTGCGGCAATTGCAGATTGCGGACGAGGCGGGTTTGCCCGTCGTCATTCACAGCCGTGATGCCGCAGAGGAAACCTACGAATTTTTATGTCAGCACCGCAATTTATTGCGCCACGGGGGCTTGATGCACTGCTATTCGTACTCCCCGGAAATGCTGTTGCGGTTTGCGGAGTTTGGTCTGTACTTCTCCTTTGGGGGAACGAGCACCTTCAAGAATGCAAAAAAGGTGTGGGCGAGCGTTGAATGCGTACCTGCCGACCGTATTTTGTCGGAAACGGACTGTCCGTATTTAACTCCCGTACCCTATCGCGGGGTGTTTCCTAACGAGCCGAAGAACGTGCGTTTCGTCGTGGAACGGCTGGCGGAGCTTCGTGGCGTAAGCATGGAAGACATGGCGGCGCAGATAGAGAAAAACGCAAGATTACTGTTTAAGAAAATGGCTCGGTCATATCACCCGATTGACTTTTGACGGAAAAATAATTGCGAAATACTTCGTGTTTTGCTCGGTTACAGACCGCTGGGGGTATGCGCCCTCACAAAACACTGGTCTTTCTTATATTTTTCTCGTCAACCCAACAAAAGGAATTTTGTTGTAAGTCAACCATTCTCTATGACCTCGCCAAAAAAAATACATTGAGGACTGTTATGGAAGAAAACGAAAAGAAGCATACCCAAAACGGACAAGAGGACGGAAGAAGCCACGGCAGACGCCGTCGTCATAGACGCGGCAGGGGTCACGGTGGAAACGGCAATAACGGCAACGGCGGTCAAGAACAAAAGCAACAAAAGCCTGCCGTAGCGCAAAATGCGGACAATGGAAACGCTCAAAAGAGCCAAAATAAGCCCCAAAACAAACAGCAGCAAAAGGGTCAGCCTATGCCGCAAAAGGGGCAACAGCAACCGCAAAAAACCCAAAATGCGCCTCAGCCTCAGCATAACCAGCCGGGCAAAAACAAGCAGAAGAATAAAAACGAGAAGAAGGTAGAGCAGCCTCGCAAGGACACTTACGTGTACGTGCTGGACGGAAAAATCTATCTCAACCTGACGAACAAATGCTCCAACGGCTGTGATTTTTGCGTGCGCAACGAACGGGCAAGCTACTACGGTAACTACCTTTGGTTGCAAAAGGGCGAGCCGACGGCGGCGCAGGTCATTGCGCAAATCAACGGGCTTGGGGATTTGAGCCGCTTCAAAGAGGCGGTGTTCTGTGGCTTTGGCGAGCCTACATACCGTATGGACGTCATCGTCGAGGTGGCGGACTTCCTGCACGAAAAGGGTTTGAGCGTGCGCCTCAACACCAACGGTCAGGGCAACCTTATCAACAAGCGTGATATCATCCCCGATTTGGTGGGCAAAATCGACCTCGTCAACGTTTCTCTGAATGCTTCCTGTTACGAAAAGTACCAAAAAATCTGCCGTTCGATGTTCCGTGAGGCAGGCTTTGACGGAATGGTGGAATTTGCGAAGAACTGCAAACGGCAGGGGGTTGCCGTCCGTTTCTCCATCGTCGATTGTATCGGCGAGGAAGAGGTAGAGGCGTGCAAACGACTCGCGCAGAGCGTGAACGTGCCCCTCTATATCCGTGATTACATTACCGATAGTTAATATTCCTTGGATATTACTTTACTATGACCTTAAAAGAAACAAAAAAACGCGAACGGGAGGAAATGAATCCCGTTCGTTATACAATAAAACACGCTGTGTTTCCGATTGTCTGCGCGCTGATTGTCTTATCGGTTGCGGCGGCGGTGCTAATCGGGATTTTCGTACAGCCGTGGCTGTGGTGCTTGCTCCCGTCGGGGGTGGCGGTGGCTTTGGTTGTAGGAATTATCGTCGTCAACGCCGTGGTGACAAAAAGGGAGCTGGAAACCGAGCTGTCCCGTTGGTCGTATCTGTTTCAAAGCGAAGACTGCCCGTTAGACACGCTGGAAACGGAAGATCCTGAAACGGGAATACGCTACACCCTGACCCAAAAGGGATTGCGGTACGTTTTGCCGATTGCATGCGAGCAGGTATTTGACGAAGTCAAGGAAAACGAGTTCTTTTTGCCTTGGTCGGACGTGGAAACCATAGTAGGGAGCGATAATTTTGCGCGCCGTGTACGGCTTGCGTTTGTGGTGATAGACGTGTCAAAACGTAGCGTGGACGGCGAATATATGCCTTCGTATAGCGAGGTGCATTTTCTGCCGGTAGAGCAGGAAATGGTGGGTTTCCTACGCAAATACGGTTTAGACAAACGGCTGTCCGTAGAATGGCGGTACGTGCAAAAACACCCCGAGGACGCTTTTAAACAAATTTTAACGCGTGGCTATATTCGTACCCTAATCGGCGAAGACGGAAAACGGGTACGGAGGGAGCGCGCAGACGACTTATACGCGGAGTAAACTTATGCAAGATTTAAAGAGCATCTTAACCCGACACGGCTTTCATTTTAAAAAGCAATTTGGGCAAAACTTCATCTCCGACACCAACCTTTTGGAGAGCATCGTCACCGCAAGCGGCATTGACGAGAACACGACGGTCGTGGAAATCGGGTGTGGCGCAGGTACGCTGACGCGGGCGCTGGCGGAAAAGGCAAAAAAGGTGTATGCGTTCGACGTGGACACCGCTTTGCAACCCGTGTTGGCGGAAACGCTGGCAGGGCTTGACAACGTCGAGGTCATCTTCCGCGATTTCACAAAAGTGAATTTGCCCCAGCTGGACGAGGAAATCGGGGAGTTTACCGTGGTGGCGAACTTGCCCTATTATATCACTACGCCCTTAATCACCAAACTGTTGGAAGAGAGCGAAAAGGTGCAGGGCATTTCGATTATGGTGCAGGAAGAAGTGGCAGAACGCTTCTGCGCCAAGGAGAACACGGCAGAGTACGGCTCTATCACGGCGGCGATTGCCTTAAAAGGCGAGGCGAAGATTGTAAAAAGGGTTTCTAGAAACCTGTTCTATCCCCGCCCGAACGTGGACTCTGCGGTGGTAAAAATCACATTTGATAGGGGCAGGGTCGCGGTGAAGAGCGAAAAAGCCTACCGTCAGACGGTAAAATGCGCTTTCTTAAACCGCAGAAAGACCTTGGAAAACAACCTTGTCAACTTCTTCAAATTGACGAGAGAGCAGGCAAAGCAAGTGCTTTCCACGGCAGGCATTGACGAAAAAGCGAGAGGGGAAACCTTGTCCCCCCAGCGCCTTGCCGTCCTTGCAGACGCTCTGTTAGATGCGGGAATATTATAAAAGCAAAACGATAACAAAAAAAGACGACGGAGTTCCGTCGCCTTTTTCTATTTATGTGTTAAAAGAATAACCCGACTGCGCCGAAGGCGATGCCGATGAGAGCGCCCACCAAAACGTCGGACGGGTAATGCACGCCGCGTAAAAAACGCAACACCCCAACCCCGGTTGCTACCACCAGCAGGGCGATGCCACCGATAAGACATTCGGGCAAAATCACCATCGAAATCACAAACGCAGAGCCAACGTGCCGTGAGGGCATTGAATTGCCTCTGCTGCGCTTTTCGACCAACGGTTCGATACCTGCCCCATCCGTTTCGTACGGGCGAGGGCGTTTGATTAGCCACCGTAAAGCGGAAACCGCCACAAAACACAGCGCAGGCAAGCCTACTTTATTCAAAAGCGTCAGCCACAAAAACGGCTGTCCGAAAAAAGTCAAGCCCAAAAAGACGGCGTATGCCGCCACGTACCCCCACGCCAAAACCTTGTCGAGAATTTCGATGGTCTTTTTGGCGGCAGGGCGGGCTTTTATCCCTTTCGTCATTTTTTCATAGAATGTTTTGTATGCCTGATAATTCATAGTCACAAAAAAGCAAGACCGCCGTTTGGGGGACGAAGCGGTCTTGCAAGGTTCGGTGGTGGTGGAGGCCACCACCGCAGTGCGCGTTCGTTAGGTTATGCGTTATTCGCCGCTTTTGCCGCCGCAATCACTTTTTCCGCAATCATAGGAGGCACTTCTTCGTAATCGAGGAAGTCGGAAACGAATTTACCGCTACCACGGGTAAGAGAGCGAAGTTCCATCGTGTAGGTCTTGATTTCCGCCATGGGAACTTCTGCGGTGATAACCGACTTATCTTCTTCGGTATCCGTACCCATAATTCTGCCACGGCGTTTGTTGATGTCGCCCATAACGTCGCCAAGGTAGTCGCTGGGAACGACGATCTTCAGACGATAGATGGGTTCGAGCAGAACGGGTTTCGCCTTGGGCATACCGTCCTTGAACGCAAGCGCCGCCGCCATCTTGAAGGAAAGCTCGTTGGAGTCTACGTCGTGGTAGCTACCATCGTAGAGGACAGCCTTCACGCCCATAACGGGGCAACCTGCCAAGGGGCCGCAAGCCATACATTCTCTCAAGCCCTTTTCAACTGCAGGGAAGTAGTTCTTCGGAACTGCGCCGCCAACGACTTCTTCTGCGAATTCAAATTCTTCTTCGCTGGGTTCGAAACGGATTTTACAATGTCCGTACTGACCGTGGCCGCCCGACTGTTTCTTATGCTTGCCTTCTGCCTCAGCCTTGCCGCGGATGGTTTCCTTGTAGGCAATCTTCGGTTCGGTCAGCTTAATATCCACGCCATAGCGCGCCTTTACTTTCTTTGCCAAGGTTTCAAGCTGCATATCGCCCTGACCGCCGAGCAACAATTCGCCCGTCGATGCGTTCTTTTCGATACAGAAAGTCAAATCTTCTTCGCCGAGCTTTGCAAGCCCTGCGAACACCTTATCTTCCTCACCCTTCTTTTCCGAGGTGCAAGCCATATACAGCGTGGGCTTGGGCATCGGGATCGCAGGGAAGCGTACCTTTGCGTTCATATCGCAGAGGGTGTCGCCGGTCGAAGTATTGTTCAGCTTGTTGACGGCGCCGATGTCGCCAGCTTCCAGCTGGTCAACAGGTTCCATCTTCTTGCCTTTCAGCAGGTAGATTTGCCCGATGCGTTCTTCTTGCTGGGTGTTTGCGTTCCATACGGTAGAGCCGCTCTTTAATACGCCACGGAAGCTCTTTAAGTAGGACAGCTTGCCGGAGAACGGGTCGATAACGGTCTTGAAGACCTGCGCCGCAAAGGGAGCGTCTTCCGTCGTTTCAATCGCAACGACGTCGTCGCCAACAAGGTCGTCCGCGAACATATTTGCGCGTTCGCCTGCGGTAGGCATATAGGTGACGATTTCGTTCAAAAGGTTGATAACGCCACGGTTAGTGAGTGCCGAACCTGCCATGACGGGAATGGTATTACAGGTTTTAATACCGATACGGATACCACGAATGGTGTCTTCCTTGGAAAGGTAGCTTTCTTCAAAGTATTTATCCAACAAACTTTCGTCGTTTTCTGCGCCCGTTTCCATAAGGCTGTACTGCATTTCTTCGACTTGGGCTTTCATATCCTCGGGGATAGCGATTTCCTGAGGGCCGCCTTCCTTAAACAGGTACGCGCGTTCCTGCAGAGCGTTGATAACGCCTTGCATCTTGCCGTTTTCCATGATAGGGATTTGGATGGGAGCCATCTTACCTGCGTACTTTTCTTTGAGCGCCGCAACCGTGCCGAAGTAATCCGCATTGTCCTTATCCATACCGTTGATGAAGATAATCAAAGGCTTTCTCAGTTTCAAACAATATTCAACGACGTTCTGCGCGCCGATGGGAACGGAGCCGTTTGCGCCGATAACGAGCAGAGCGCCGCCTGCCGCGCGCAAGCCCTCGTTTCTCTCGCCTTCAAAGTCGTAATAACCAGGCAGGTCGATGAGGTTGATTTTCGTATCCTTCCAAACGAGGTTGGAACAGGATGCGTAAATAGACATCTGTTTTGCTTTTTCGAGGTCGTCGTAGTCAGATACGGTCGTACCGTCTACGACTTTACCCATACGGTCAATTGCGCCGCCGTTAAAGAGCATTGCTTCACAAAGGGTAGTTTTCCCTTCACCGCTGTGTCCGATGATTGCAATGTTCTTGATGATTTTTGTGCTCATAATAGTTGTCCCCCTGAGTCTTTCAATTTCCGTCACCACCCATTGTACTGTGCCAAAAAGTGATAACTACCCTCATTATATACGATTTTTTTTAAGATTTCAAGGGGGTTTTGGAAAATTTTTTCAAGTTTTTTAATTCGCACGGCTTTTCTTTCCGTTCTCTTGACAAATAAATACGGAAAGTATATAATAAAGAAAGTATGAATTACGTATATTTAGACAACGCGGCGACGACGCCGCTGGATACGGAAGTGGTAGAGGCGATGCTCCCCTTTTTGACCGACCGATTTGGCAATGCGGACTCTCCACACGGCGTGGGAAGAAGGGCGATGACGGCGGTGGATAACGCCCGTGATACCGTCGCGGCGGCGCTGAAGGCAAAGCCGAATGAAATCTACTTCACCTCAGGTGGCACGGAAGCGGACAACTGGGCAATCCTCGGTGGCGCGCGCGCCAAAAAGCAAGAGGGTCGCAACCACGTGCTGGTGTCTGCGATTGAACACCACGCCGCTCTGTATGCAGCGGAAACCCTGCAAAAAGAGGGCTTTGAAGTTGAGGTTCTCCCCGTAAACGACGGGGGCAGGGTCGAGGTGAATGAGGTTATTGCCCGTTTGAAACCGACCACGGCGCTGGTTTGTATCATGCGTGTCAACAACGAAACGGGGGTGGTACAGCCGATAGAGGAGCTCTCCCCGTATATCCGCAAAAACGGCGCTTTGTTCTTTGTGGACGGGGTGCAAGCCGCTCCGCACGAACGGATTGACGTTAGAAAGTGGGGGGTAGATATGCTCTCCGTGTCCTCGCATAAACTGCACGGCCCGAAGGGTTGTGGCGCGCTGTATATCCGCGGCGGTGTCAAAGTGGAAAGGCTGGTGGGCGGCGGCGAGCAGGAAAGAGGCTTGCGTGGCGGCACGCTGAACGTCCCTGCGATCGTGGGGTTTGCGGCGGCTTTTGGCAAGACTGAACGCCTTCGTGGCGAAACGGAAGAACGGATAGCAAAGTTGCAAAAATTGTTCCTTGACGGGATTTCAGGGTTGGACGGCGTTTCTATCAACGGCGAGGATGAACCTCGGACGGCGGCGGTGCTTTCTCTGCGTGTGGCAGGGGTGGACAACGCTACCCTCTTATATAAGGCGGACTTGGAGGGGCTGTGTATTGCGGCGGGAAGCGCGTGCGCCTCGGCATCGGTAAAGCCCAGCCACGTACTGTTGGCGATGGGTCTGAGCGAGCAAGCGGCGAAGGAAACCGTCCGTATTAGCTTTGGGCGGCAAAACACCGAGGAAGAGGTGCAAAAAGCGGCAAAGATTTTCGTAAAAACGGTGAAAAGTTTGCGAAAAGCGTGAAAATATTCACCTGAAAACTTTACTAAATTAAAAAAATATGCTACAATAGTAGCAATCTAAAAGAAATCGGAGGTAAAAACACTATGGCACACGTTATCAATAAAGAACTTTGCTTGGCTTGCGGCGCTTGCGCTGGCACCTGCCCTGTAGAGGCAATCGCGGCAGACGGCGACGTATTCGCAATCAACCCTGACGTATGCGTGGACTGTGGCGCTTGCGCTGGCGAATGTCCCGTAGAGGCAATTTCGGAAGAATAAGAAAAACAGCGGTGCAAAACCGCTGTTTTTTATTGCAGAAACAAGAAAAAAGGCTGACGGAAAACCGTCAGCCTTTCTCTTTACGCCGCCGAGCGCAAAGGGAGACGCTTTTTAATGGCGTCCGCTAATTTTTTCTCTAAAATTACCAAGCCTCGAACGATGCGCTTGAATAAGTTGCGAAAAAACCCCATGAGGAACACCCCAAACCCGACCTTTACCTCTTCGATAAAAGCTTCGTTTTTCATAAAAGTTCTCCTTGTTTTGATTTCGGCAACGCCCGTTTGGGCGCTTTTAGCGTTGCGAACACCGATAGTATACCATTAAAAAAGCGGCAGTCAAGCTTCTACTGCCACTTTTTTGCTATTTTTTTTAGAAAAGACTCTGTCACATCATCTGGTTGATTTTTAACGGAAAAATAATCGCGAAATTCGGCGTGTTTTGCTCAGTTACAGACCGCTGAGGGTATGCGCCCTCACAAAACACTTGACTTTCTTATATTTTTCTCGTTAACCCAACAAAAAGATTTTTGTTATAAATCAGCCATTTTCTGTGACAGAGTCTTAAAAAATATGCAAAGCACAACAAATGAAGAAGAAAAGCCCCTTGACAAAACAAGCCAAATCTCGTATAATAAGAGAGTATACACAATGCAGGAGGCGAATATGGTCATTTTGGGCATTGACCCCGGCTTAGCAACGCTGGGCTATGGGTTAATCCGCAAGGACGACAACGGAAAATGCGAGGTCTTGGACTACGGCGTGGTCAGTACGCCCAAACAAGAGAGCTTGCCGACGAGGCTGGTGCTGTTGGAAGACGGCATCAACCAAATTTTGCGTAAGTACCGTCCCGACCAGATTGCGATGGAGGAGCTGTTTTTCTCCAAAAACATCACGACGGGTATCGCCGTCGCGCACGCAAGGGGGGTGGCGTTGCTTGCCTGCGTGAAATACTGTCCCTACCTCTACGAATACACGCCGATGCAAATCAAGCAAGCCTTGACCGGCTACGGCAGGGCGGAGAAAGCGCAGATGCAGCAGGTGGTGGCGACGATGCTGGGCCTTGAAAAAGTCCCCAAACCCGACGATGCGGCGGATGCGTTGGCGATTGCATTGTGCCACGCAACGGCAAGCCGTTTTGGCGGCTTGTTCAAGGTGGAGAACATGACCCGTACCAAGGGCAAGAACACCGAGGCGGGCAACGCTTTCCAAAAGCTGATGCAGGAAACCATTAAAAAGGAAGACAAAAAGGCGCAAAAAAAGGCGGCGAGTGGCTCTACTCAGAGTAGAGTGGCTAAAAAGACCACCGCAAAGAAGACGGTTGCGCCTATGGCGCAAGCCCCGAGGCTCAACACCGCTTCGGAGATAGCGCGAAAGATTGCGGCTGAGATGCAATCGGTAGACAAACAAGGAGAATAACGAAATGATAGCATACGTACGCGGCAAGGTGCTGGCAACGACGGAAGAAACGATGATTGTGGACGTCAATGGCTTGGGCTATGAGGTCTATTGTTCGTCGGGGGCTTTTGCCAAAGCAAACGTCGGGGAGATGGTAGAATTACATACCTATTTGCAGGTCAAAGAGGACGGAATCACGCTGTTCGGGTTCGAGAGCGTGAAGGAAAAGGAGCTGTTCTTAAAGCTAATCACCGTGTCGGGTGTCGGCCCGAAGCTCGGCATTTCCGTGTTGTCGGGCATGAGCGGAGAGGACTTCGCTACGGCGATTGCTACCGCGGATGCAAAGCGCTTGGCAGGGGTCAAGGGGCTTGGTAAAAAGACGGCAGAGAAGATTATTTTGGAACTGCACGGCAAGATTTCCGCAGGGGAGATTATGCAGGCAAGCGGCGACGTGCCTACAAGTCGCGCAAAACCTGCGGCGGAAAAGCTTAGTCCGATGGAAGAGGACGCTCTGATTGCGTTGCAGGGCTTGGGCTTTACCCGCGCGGAGAGTATGCAGGCGGTGAAGAAAGCCAAGGAACAGGGCGCAACCACCACCGAGGATATCATTATGCGCGCGTTGCAGGGCGCGTTGTAAACCCCGAAAAACCACCGCAGAAAAACGAGGATAAAATATGTTTGACGAAGAATTTGCAGGGCTTGAGGTTGGCGACAGTCAACTGATTGCCTCTACGAAAACGGAATACGATGCAGAGGAAAACGTCCTTCGACCCAAAACAATGGCGGACTACGTCGGCCAACAAAAGGTCAAGGACAATTTAAGCGTATACATCACGGCGGCGCGTGCGAGGGGGGATGCCCTCGACCACGTACTGTTGTACGGGCCTCCGGGGCTTGGTAAAACGACCTTGGCGCACATCATCGCAGCGGAAATGGGGGTGTCTATTAAACTCACCAGCGGCCCTGCCATCGAGCGCAGTGGCGACTTGGCGGCAATCTTAACCAACCTCAACGAAGGGGACGTGCTGTTCATTGACGAAATCCATCGCCTTAACCGTTCGGTGGAGGAGATTTTGTATTCTGCGATGGAGGACTACGTCCTCGATATCATCGTCGGAAAAGGCCCTTCTGCGAGAAATATCCGCTTCCCTTTGAAGAAGTTTACGCTGATCGGGGCAACGACGAGGGCAGGGATGCTTGCCGCGCCCTTGCGTGATCGTTTCGGCATCATCAACCGTCTTGAAATGTACAGCGCAGAGGAGCTGACCCAAATCGTCAACCGTTCAGCGCTAGCGCTTGGGATTGCAATGCAAGCGGATGCGGCGGCGGAGATTGCACGGCGTAGCCGTGGCACCCCCCGTATTGCCAACCGTCTGTTGAAACGAGTACGCGATTTCTCCCTTGTAAAGGGTAGCGACGAGGTATCCCGATCGGACGCGAGGTTTGCCTTAGAGCGTTTGGAGATTGACGAGCTTGGCTTGGACGGCACGGACAGAAGCCTGCTGACGGCGCTCATCGAAAAATTCGGCGGTGGGCCTACGGGACTTGAAACCTTGGCGGCAACGACGGGCGAGGATGCGAACACGATCGAGGACGTGTACGAGCCGTACCTTTTACAGCTTGGGTTTATTGCAAGAACGCCGCGCGGGCGTATTTGCCTCAAAGACGGCTACAAGCATATGGGCATGAAACCCAGCGCGAAAGCTTGCCGTCAAATGAGCCTGTTTGAAGATGAAAATTGAGCATTTTCATCTTCAGTTAAGTTTGCCTTGTCAGGCAAGTGAAGTTATCCTGTGATAGTGAAGTTGCTAAGCAGTGAAGTTTGTGTCTTCTAGACACAAATAAGGTGTAATAAAAAGGCAAACTTAACTTCACTTTTACGAAGCAAAAACTTCACTATTGAAAATAACTTCACTTTTACAAAGTAAAAACTTCACCTAAAGGAGAAAGCATGAAAGAATCTGAATTGCGCACAAGGGCGAAAGAGTTTGCGTTGCATATTCTTTTAATTTGCGAACAAATAGATTCAAAAAAAGGACGTGGCATCCTTATTAATCAAATAGTGAGAAGTTCTACTTCCATAGGGGCGAATTTGCATGAGGCAAACTATGCTTCCAGTAAAGCGGATTTTGTAAATAAATTCCATATTGCGCTAAAAGAATGTGCGGAAACAGAATACTGGATTGATATGCTAGTCGGCGTAAATGCAATTACTGATTTAACGGCAAAATCACTTTTACAAGAATCTGGAATTATAAGACGCATGCTTGTAAAGTCTATTAATACAGTAAAAGAAACAATGGAAAACGATTAACAATGGAAAAAGTACAGTACAAAAAAAGTGATTTTTATTACGACCTGCCCGAGGAACAGATTGCGCAAACGCCTGCTTGCCCGAGGGACAGTTCCCGCCTGCTCGTATACGACACGAATACGAAGACGATTACGGATAGGGTGTTTCGGGATATTGAAGAATATCTGCAACCGGGTGACGTGTTGGTCGTCAACAATACGAAGGTTATCCCTGCCCGTATGTTCGCAACGACGGCGCACGGCGGCAAAGTCGAGGTGTTGCTGTTAAAGCGCAAGGACATTGACACTTGGGAAGTGTTGATGCGCCCCGGCAAGAAGGGCAAAATCGGCGCAACGATGACCGTCTGTGAGGGGCTTTCCTTCACGGTTAGGGACGTCACGGACAGCGGCGAAAGAGTGATTGAATTCCACTACGAAGGGGTGTTTGAGGACATCTTGGACAAAGTCGGCGCAATGCCTCTGCCCCCGTATATTAAGGAAAAGCTTGCAGACAAAAACCGCTACAACACGGTGTATTCCAAGGTGGACGGCTCGGCGGCGGCCCCGACGGCAGGCTTGCATTTCACCCCTGAGCTGTTAGAGAGGATTAAAGCCAAGGGCGTGGAAGTGGCAGAGGTCTTATTGCACGTGGGCTTGGGTACTTTCCGTCCAGTAAGTGAAGAGATTATCACCGACCATAAAATGCACTCCGAATACTACGAAGTGAGCGAAAAGACTGCGGAAATTGTCAATAAGGCAAAAAGAGAAGGTCGCCGAGTAATTGCCGTAGGCACGACCTCGGTACGGACCTTGGAGAGTGTAGCGGACGAAAACGGGTGTTTACGCGCCTGCAACGGGAACACGGAAATCTTCCTCTATCCACCCTATAAAATGAAGTGTGTGGACGCCTTAATTACGAATTTTCACCTGCCTGAAAGCACCCTGATTATGTTGGTGGCGTGTTTGACGGGTCGGGAGGAAATCCTTTCCGTATACGAATATGCTGTAAAAAACAAGTACCGCTTCTTCTCCTTCGGCGACGCTTGTTTGATTGTATAACACATCGAAATACTGCGTTGATGCTCGCGCACGTACTACGCGGTACGCTTGCTCACATCGCCTTGTCTTTCTCGGTTCTACAATCAAACATATCGGTACGCTCGTTCGCGGCGCCTTGTCTTTCTCGGTTCTACAATCAAACATATCGGTTTAAGCGGCATACGTTTAAAGCCGCGCGCTTCGCGACCTGCTTGCCTCTACGAAGAACTTACAGCTTTCGGTATCATTTATATAAGGAAATAAAAAAATGAACGTTTACGCAAAATATCAACAATCTAAAGAAGATTATTTAGAGAGTATTCTTATACTCTCTAAGCGCCAACCTGCCGTCCACCGTGTGGACGTGGCGCGCGATTTGGGCGTTTCCGAGGCGGCGGTCAATAAAGCCGTTAAAAGCCTAATCGAAAAGGGCTACCTCGTCGAGGACGGTAAGCACTTAAAGCTGACCGCAGACGGTGAGGCGTACGCAAACAAGGTCTTTGAAAAGCATTGTATCATCAAGGAATTTTTGCTTTCCTTGGGCGTTTCCGATGAGGTCGCAGAGGAGGATGCGTGCCATACCGAACACCTTCTTTCCGATGAAACCGTTTCCGCGATGAAAGCTCGTCTTAGCAAGTAAGCAACCCTAAAAAGGCTAAAAAAAAACCGAATACAACGCATAGGACAGGATTTTTAATCCTGTCTTTTTTTGCGTAAATTTTCCAAAAAATTCTTAACCGAAGTTTATTTTTCTTGACAAGCGCATAAAATAATGATATAATACCATAGAAAATTAACCGCGGTTAAGAAATTATAACTTTTGAACCGAAACAACATAAGGAGCGTATATGAAAAAAGCGTTATCGGAATTTAAAATTGGGGAGAGCGGTACGATTGTTTCCGTAGAAGGGGAAAAACGAGTACGCCGTCGCTTATTCGACATGGGCGTTACCCCGGGTGCAGGAATCTTGCTTCGCAAGAAAGCGCCGCTTGGCGACCCGATTGAAATCGCCATTCGTGGGTACGAATTGACCCTTCGCAACGCCGAGGCGGCTTGTATTATACTGGAAACGGGGAGGAAGAAATGACAAACAACCTTCGTTTTGCCCTTGTCGGCAACCCCAACAGTGGTAAGACCACCTTATTCAACGCCTTGACGGGCTCTACGGCGCACGTAGGTAACTGGCCTGGCGTGACCGTGGACAAGAAAGTGGGTTTATACAAAAAGAGCGCAGAGCATATCGAAATCATCGACCTGCCTGGCATCTATTCCCTCTCGCCTTACACGCCTGAGGAAGTCATCGCCCGAAACTATATCTTAGATGAAAAACCTGACTGTATCATCAATATCGTTGACGTAACGAATTTAGAGCGCAACTTATACCTGACCACCCAGCTTTTGGAAATCGACGTACCCGTCGTCCTTGCGCTGAACATGACGGATGCGCTGGAAAAGCGTGGCGATAGGATTGACGAGAAGATGTTGGAACAGCGTATCGGCGTACCCGTTGTCGAAATATCCGCTTTGAAAGCGAACAACGTGGATTTGGTGGTGGAGCGCGCCATAGAGGCGGTACAAACCGAGCGCAAAGGCGAGAGTGTTATCGCTCATTATTCCCTTTGGCACGTGGTGCAAAACTCGGTAATTGCTTTGCAATTAAAAGGGGTAGAATCCCCCGTATTCCACGCGGTAAAGCTGGTGGAAAAGGATGAATTAGAGGTGGAAAACCACCCCGAAGAGGCAAGAGCGGTCGACGAATTTTTACGCCTGCACGGCGAAGAAGGGATAGACGCGGAGGCGGAGATCGCGGACGCGCGTTATAAATATATAGAAACGAACTTTACCATTGCGTTACACCGTTCCTCTACATATCAAAAATACCAGATGAGCAAATCCGACAAGGTGGACCGTGTGATGACCAACAAATGGGCGGGGATTCCCATTTTCCTTATGATTCTGTTTGCGGTCTTCCACCTGACTTTTTCGGAGGATTTTCTGTACCTTGGTACAATCATTCCTGCGTTTGGCGAGTGGTGCGGCGCAGGCGGTGGCGCATGGAAAGAGGTGTTCTTCTCTACGGGCTTAAACTCCCCTGGTATGATTTTGTTCAATCTCTTGGGACTGGGAACGAGTACGCTCAGCGACCTTGTATCGTCCGCTTTGCAGAGCGCGAACGCCTCGGAATGGGCCATCGGCTTAATCGTGGAAGGGGTTTTAGGCGGCGTATTCGGCGTGCTTTCCTTCCTGCCGCAAATCCTGGTACTCTTCCTCTTATTCTCTATTTTGGAAGACAGCGGCTACATGGCGCGCGTAGCCTTCATTTTGGATAAAATCTTCCGTCGCTTTGGCGTTTCGGGGCGTGCGTTTATGCCGATGATTATGGGCTTTGGTTGTTCTGTTCCCGCGATGATCAACACCCGTACGCTTGCGGATGAAAACGAGCGAACGGCGACGGTGCGTGTCATTCCCTTCTTCTCCTGCGGGGCAAAGCTGCCGATTTTGACGGCGATTGCAGGAGGCTTGGTGACGGCGTTCGGGTTCTCCAACGCGGATATCATTACCTACGGTATGTACGTCATCGGCATCGTGGTGGCATTCGTAGCGCTGATTGTTATGCGTTCGACGACGATGCAAGGGGAGACCCCCACTTTTATCATGGAATTGCCCACCTACCATATGCCCGGGTTTAAGAATTTAATGCTCCACCTTTGGGATAAGACCAAGCATTTCTTAGAAAAAGCCTTCACCGTGATTTTGGCATCCACCATTGTCATTTGGTTCTTGTCGAATTTCGGCTGGGCATTCTGGAAGGGTATCGTGGATATGGACAAATCGATGCTGGCATCGGTAGGGTCTGTCTTGCAGTATCTCTTCACGCCGCTTGGATTTGGAGCGCAGCTTGGCGGTTTTGGCTGGGTGTTTGCAGTGGCGGCGTTGACGGGCTTGATTGCAAAGGAAAACGTCGTGGGAACCTTCTATACCTTGGCGGCGTGCTTGCTGTCCTTGATGTCCGCAGGCGAATTTGCAGCAGACCTAAATGCTATGCATTTAGATCCCGTGGTCATTCAAGACCTCATGGCGTATCTTTCCGATGCGAATGCAGAGCTTATAGGCGTATACGCCGACGGGGAACTGGAAACCTTGGCGATGATTGCGGCGACGGGCATTACGCCCGCGGGGCTCATCTCGTTTATCGTGTTCAATATGACGACGATTCCCTGCTTTGCGGCGGTGGCAACGGCGAAAGCAGAGCTTGGCAAAGGTAAGTTTGCCTGGACGCTCGTATTTTGGCTAGCGACTTCGTTTGTGGCAAGCGCGGCGGTCTATACCATTCTTTCCATATGGTGGACGGCGTTCCTTTGGGCGCTTGCGGCGGCAATGGTGGCGGCTGTTATCGTCGTATACAACAAGCATAAGGGGGTAAAAGTATGAACCCGATAGACGTTGTTATTTTAGTGGCGGCGATAGTGGCTGTTGGCGGTGTGATTGCGTTGTCGATACTCCGTAAAAAACAAGGAAAAAGCATCGGATGCGATTGCTCATCCTGCCATAAAAATTGCCCGAATCGGCAAACGACAAAAGAGGAATAACCATGAAACATATCTTGATTACGGGCGCATACGGCGGTATGGGCAGAGCGGCGGTTGCCGCTTTTCGCGAGGCGGGGTATTTCGTCTTTGCGCTGGATAAGAGAGTAGAGGAGGCAGTTGAGGGCGTTTGCCCGATTGAGTACGATGCCACCGACCCTGCTAGCGTAGAAAGGGCGTTTTCTATCGTAAAATCGCAGACCGAGCATTTGGATAGTATCCTGCATTTTGCAGGGATTTACACCTTAAATTCGTTGGTGGAATACACGGACGAGGCGTTTTGCCGCGCGTTTGAAATCAACGTCTTCGGCGTGTATCGTGTCAACAAGGCTTTCTTGCCGTTGCTTGGCAAGGGCAGTAAAATCATCATCACGACCAGCGAGCTTGCGCCGTTAGAGCCGTTGCCCTTCACGGGCTTGTACGCCATTACGAAAAGCACGCTGGACAAGTACGCTTATTCCCTGCGTATGGAATTACAGCTACTGGGGATTTCGGTGGTAGTGTTGCGCCCCGGCGCGGTGGATACGGGACTGTTGGACGTTTCAACGAAGGCGCTGGACGACTTTGTGGAGAACACTAAGCTGTATTCGTGCAACGCAAAACGGTTCAAGAAAGTGGTAGAGGGCGTAGAGGCGCGTAAAATTCCGCCCGAAAAAGTGGCGAAAAAAGCGTTGAAGATTGCGGTGGCGAAAAAACCGAAGTACGTCTATGCAATCAACCGCAACCCCTTGCTCTTGCTGTTGTCGATATTGCCAAAGCGGATGCAAACCTGGATCATTAAGAAGATATTAGAAAAATAAAAAACGGGCGTAAATGCCCGTTTTTTTGCGCATACTCCATGGCATGGAGAAGACGAAAAAGCGTGAAAATTTGGAGCGAAGAAAGCTTCTGACGGGGGCGGCGACGATTGCGGCTGGCGGATTGGTAGCAAAGCTAATAGGGGCACTGTACCGTATCCCTTTGACGAATTTAATCGGCGGTGAGGGGATAGGGCTGTATCAGCTGGTATATCCCTTTTATTGTCTACTCTTGACTGTGTCGGCGACGGGGATTCCGTCTGCAATCGCCACGCTGACGGCGCGAAAATGCGCCGCGGGTGAAACGCCTCTGCCTCTCTATAAAACCTGCATGCGGCTGTTTCTATGGATAGGCGGCGTTTCCACGCTATTGATGTGCTTGATTGCGCCGTGGCTGTCGAGTTTGCAGGGCGAGAGTAGGCTTATGGGCGGCTACTTTGCGCTTGCGCCATCCGTTGTGATGGTGTCTGCGATTTCGGTATTTCGTGGGTACTTCCAAGGCAGAAACGAGATGTTGCCCACCGCCCTTTCTGAAATCATCGAGCAGTTGGTCAAGGTGTCGGTGGGGCTTGCGGCGGCGTACTATTTCCGCTCGGACGTGGTTCGGGCGGTGACGGCGTTGCTTGGGGCGGTTACCGTCAGCGAGGCGGTGGCGCTTTTATTCTTATATTTGCGCTTTCGTCGAGCACCTGCCCACGACAAAAGCCTAAAAGCAGGGGAGAAAACGACGGTAAAAGAGGTATTGAAGCTCAGCGTACCCCTCACCTTGTCTTCGGGGTTAATTCCGCTGTTTTCTCTGGTGGACAGCATTGTCATCGTAAGGCTTTTGGGGGCGTATACCTCAAACGCCGTGGCGCTGTACGGGTTGTTTGCGGGGGGAGCAACGACGGTTGTAAACCTGCCCGTATCCGTCTGCTACGGGATTGCCGCCGCCAGCGTACCTGCGCTGTCCTCGGCGGTAAAGAGGGGGGAGAGTGGTAGAAAAAAACTGCTGTATTCCCTCGGGGTGACGGCAGGACTTTCCGCCCTTTCTGCACTATGTTTATACCTATTTGCTCGGCCTGCGGTGCGGATTTTATTCGCCTCGCTGTCGGGGGAGGAAACGGAGCTGCTCGTCGGGCTCATCAAAGCCTTTTCTATCAGCGCAATCACTCTTTCCTGTACGCAAACGCTGTCCGCTTGCCTGACGGCGCTGGGCAAGCCGATGCACTCGGTGGTTTCGATGTTGCTTGCGATGCTGGTAAAGACGGCAGTGGGTGTATGGCTGTTGCAAATCCCTGCGGTAGGCATCTACGGCGCGGTGGCGGCGGCGAGCGTTGGCTACGCCACTTCCTTCCTATTCGACCTATTTTTTGCCCTGCACGCCACACGTTAGCCTAGCGAGTTCGACTCTCGTTAGGCTAAGGATAAATCCGTCTAAACCCTTGCGTTTTTTTTTAAGATATGGTACAATAAAGAAAAACGTAGAAAGGAAGAACGGCTATGATTACGGTAGTAGGTTTAGGTGTCAATCTCGGGGATTTAACCGAGCAGGGAAAGCAGGCAATTTTGGCGGCGGCAGAGGCAGGCGAGCCGATTGTTTGCCGTACGGCAAAATCGAAATCGTACGAAAACCTTGCGGCGCTGGGCGTAGAACACACCAGCCTTGACAGCGTATATGAAAGCAGTCGTAGTTTCAACTCGTTGAACCGCAATCTGGCAAAGGCTGTACACGACCTCGGAGACGGTACGGTGTATTGCGTGGACGGCGCGGCGAGCGAGGATAACTCCGTCAAGCTGTTGACGAAAAAGCGTGGCGGCGTAAAGATTATTAACGGCGTATCGAAGATTTCCGATTTTGCGGCGCGCGCGGCGTTCATGGGCTGTTCGTATACGGCGGTGTCGGCGTATGAACTTGCAGAGCGCGCCAAGGCAGGCGGCTTGACCGCGCCCTTAATCGTCTACGACGTGGACGATCGGTTTTTGGCGTCGGATATCAAATTATTGCTTGCAGATTTGTTTGGAGAAGAAACCGTCGTTCAATACCTGTATGGGGAAAAATGCAAAAAACTGCCCCTTTACAGCCTTGACAGACAGCGTGTTTACGACTATACCTGCGCCGTTGCAATCGACGGCATCGACCTTTTGAAGAAGAAACGCTTTACCTTGGACGACCTGCACGAAATCGTCTGGCGCTTGCGTGCGCCTGGCGGCTGTCCTTGGGACAGAGCGCAGACCCCCGACTCGATTAAAATGAACGTCGTCGAGGAGGCGTACGAGCTTGTCGATGCGGTGGATAGCGGCGACGACGATAAGGTGCTGGAAGAAACGGGCGACGTCTTCTTGCAGGCGGTGTTCTTTGCCGTGATGAAGGCAGAATGCGGTTCGTTCACTCTGACGGACGCTCTGTCGGGGATTTGCGAAAAACTGATTTCCCGCCACACCCATATCTTTGGTGAGGACAAAGCGACGGACAAGGACAGCGCCCTTTCCGTTTGGGAAAAGAACAAGAAGAAGGAAAAGCACCACAACAGCTTTGCGGACTCGGTCAACGACGTGCCTCGCGCTTTCCCTGCGGCGATGCGCGCGCAGAAGGTGGGCAAGAGAGCCGCAAAATCGGGCTTAGACTTTGCCTCGGTGGAAGAGGCGGTTGCTTGCTTGCAATCGGAAATTGCAGAGTTTTTAGAGGCTAAAAAACGAGGGGATAAAGCGGAGATAGAAAAGGAGCTAGGCGACGTGTTGTTCTCGGCGGTCAACGTCGGTAGAATGGCTGGCGTGGATGCAGAAAAGGCTTTAAAGGAAAGCACGGACGTATTCGCCCGGCGGTTTACTTTGGCAGAACAGCTGGCGGTTGCAGACTGCGAGGACGTCACAAAGCTATCCGCAAAGGAATGGGACGGCTACTACCGCAAGGCGAAAGAGGCGATTGCAAAAGAGGACGAAAATGTTTAATACACCTATCAAAATCGGGCAATACGAAACCCGTTCGAGGGTGTTTTTCGCGCCGCTTGCAGGGTACACGAACTACCCGTTCCGGTTGCTTTGTAAGGGGTATGGCGCAGGGCTGTGCTTTACGGAGATGGTCAGCGCAAAGGGCTTGAAATTCGGCAGCGAGAACACCAAGGAGCTGTTGTATACCACCGACAAAGAGGGGTTGACGGCGGCGCAAATCTTTGGCAGTGACCCCGCAATCATGCGCGCGGCGTGCGAGAGTGAAGATTTGGCGGCGTTCCCTATCGTGGATATCAATATGGGTTGTCCCGTGCCGAAGATTTACAAAAACGGCGAAGGGAGCGCTCTATTAGAAAACCCCAAGCTGGCGGAAAAAATCGTGTCCGAATGTGTCAAGAGCGGTAAGACGATCACCGTCAAATTCCGCATCGGGATTGACGAGGGGCATTTGATTACCGAGGAGTTTGCAAAGCGTATGGCAGGCGCAGGCGCCAGCCTTTTGACTGTCCATGGCAGGACGAAGGACAAGGTGTACGCAGGTGAAGTCAACACGGCGGAGATTGCCAAAGCGGTGTCGGCGGTGGATGTTCCCGTGATTGCCAACGGCGGTGTATTTTCGCGCGCAGACGGCGAGAAGCTGCTTGCCGATACGGGCGCGGCAGGGGTGATGATAGCCCGCGCAGCGCTGTGCGATCCGCAGATTTTCACCGAGTTTTCGGGTCTTCCCAAAGAGAGTAAGCGCACGATGTTTCAGCGGCAATTAGAAGAGACGCGCGCGCTGTTTGACGATCGCTTTACGACGGTGTTTATGCGGAAGATGGCGGCGTTCTACGTCAAGGGCGAACGGGGCGCGGCAGGGTATAAGGAGCGGTTGTTTGCGGCGCAAACGCCCGAAGAAACCCTTGCTATCGTCCGTGAAATTTGGCAATAACCAAAAAAAGAATAGGGCAGGTACGCATTCAACGCATACCTGCCCTTTGTTGTTTTTAATTTAATTTCTTCCTACAAGTTCGTCTAAAGAAATATTATAATAGTCTGCTAAAGCAATACAAGATAAAATATTTGGTATGCGCAAATCTCGTTCCCATAAGCTTAAAGCTTGCTGACTGATTTTAGTTTGAAATGATAATTCGGCTTGGCTAATTCCTGCCGTTTCACGAAGTTCGCGCAGACGAAAGCCTAAACTTTTTTGCATAATGTTAATCCCCCCTGAATGTTGATTTTCAAAAGATTTTACAACATTATACAACAAAAGTAGTAAAAATACTTGACATTACAACAAATGTTGTATAAAATAATAATACAACAAATGTTGTATGCGAAAAGTAGGAGAATTGTATATGGAAAAACCGATTGAAAAACTGTATTACGGTAGGTTTGGCAATTTTGAAAGCATTAAAACGAACGGCAAAAAATACGAGGCGTATATAGACAAGCTGGAGATAGCGGATAAAAAAATAAAACAGCTTTTAGAGAAAGACGAGACCTTGTTGGATTTGTATAAAACGGCGATAGATTCTTTGGAGGGGCTTTATTTTGAAGAAATGCTTTCTCATTACGTAGAGGCTTTTCGTTCGGGTGTATTGCTTGGAATGGATATTATGGGTGCTTTTGATAAAGAAGAATAGGGAAAGGGCAGGTTGCATAAACGGTATACCTGCCTTTTTTTGTTTTAAAACGAAAAAGCGAAATAAGAAGGCGAAAAATCCCTCTTTTTTGTATTTATTTTGCCTTTGGCAAAAGTTTTTTGTGTAAAACACTTTCCTTTTTGATTTTTCTATGGTATAATGAATGTGGAAAAAGCTGTTTCCTTTTTTAATAAAAAAGGAAGGGCGAAAACGATAGGAGCAGAGAAGATGTCTGAAAACAAGGAAATCATGGAAGGCGTAGAAGAAGTAAAGGAATTGTCCGAGGTGGCGGAAGTCGCAACGGAAGAAATGGAAACGCCTGTGGAAAGAGAGCGCGTCGAGGGGGAATACGGCGCAGAACAAATTCAAGTTTTGGACGGCTTGGAACACATTCGTAAGCGTCCCGGTATGTATATCTCGTCCACCGATGCAAAGGGTTTACACCACCTCGTACACGAGGTTGTAGACAACTCGATTGACGAGGCGTTGGCTGGCTACTGTACGCACATCGAGGTTATTTTGAACCCCGATGGTAGCTGTACCGTACAGGATAACGGCCGTGGTATTCCTACGGGCATTCACCCCAAGGAAGGGATTTCGACGCTTGAGGTCGTATTCACGAAGGTCAACGCTGGCGGTAAGTTCGGCGGTGATTCGGGTTACAAGGTATCCTCGGGTCTGCACGGCGTTGGTGTCAAGGCGGTAAACGCACTCTCCGAATGGCTGGAGGCTGAGGTACACCAAAATGGCGAAATCTATCGTCAAGTATACCACCGTGGCGCGCCTGAAAAGAGCGTGGAAGTGGTAGGTACTTCCGACTTGACGGGTACGAAGGTCACCTTCCTTCCCGACAAGGAAATCTTTGAAACCACCCTCTTTGAATACGATAAATTGAAGGGCAGACTTCGTGAGCTAGCATATCTCAACAAGGGTTTGCGTATCACCTTGGAAGACACCCGTGAAGGGCAGGAAAAGAAGGATTCCTTCTGCTACGAGGGCGGTATCCGTTCGTTCGTAGAAGAATTGAATAAAAACCGCGAAGAGGTGCTGTTCCCCAATGCGCTGTATTTCGAGGAAAAGCAGGATGACACCGTTTGCGAAGTCGCTTTGCAGTACAACGACAGCTACAACGAAGTCATTTACAGCTACGCAAACAACGTCAACACGATTGACGGCGGTACGCACGTAGAGGGCTTGAAGTTGGCGCTGACCAAGGTCATCAACAACGTCGGCAGAAAGCTGAACATCTTGAAGGAAAACGACAAGCTTTCGGGCGAGGACGTGCGTGAAGGTATCACGGCGGTCGTTTCCGTCAAGCTCGTCAACGCGCAGTTCGAATCGCAGACGAAGGACAAGCTGAACAACAGCTTTATCCGTCAATTCGTCAACGAATGCGTATCCGATAGACTGGCAACCTTCTTGGAAGAAAACCCGACCTCGGCAAAGGAACTCGTTCTTCGTTGTATCACGGCGCAGAAGGCGCGCGATGCGGCAAGAAATGCAAGAGAACTGACGAGAAGAAAGGGCGTTTTGGGTTCGTCCACTCTGCCTGGTAAGCTGGCGGATTGCTCGGATAAGCGCAGCGAGCTTTGTGAAATCTACATCGTCGAGGGTGACTCGGCAGGCGGTACGGCAAAGACGGGTCGCGACAGACGTTTCCAGGCAATCTTGCCCCTTAGAGGTAAAATCCTCAACGTAGAAAAGGTACGCCTCAACCGTGTACTTGAAAACGAAGAAATTAAGAATATGATCACCGCTTTTGGTTGCGGTATCTTGGAAGACTTTGACGAGAGCAAACTCCGTTACGACAGAATCATCTCCATGACCGATGCCGACGTCGACGGTGCACACATTCGAATTCTTCTGTACACCTTCCTCTTCCGCTATATGCGTCCCCTCATCGAGCATGGACACGTGTACGCGGCAAAGCCCCCTCTCTACAAGGCGACCAGCAAGAACGGCAAGCAGGTTGATTACCTCTATTCCGAAGAAGAAAAGGCGGCTTACGAAGCGGCGGCAACGACGAAGATCGAATACCAACGCTATAAGGGTCTTGGTGAAATGAACGCAGAACAGCTGTGGGAAACGACGATGAACCCTGAAACGAGAACGCTGGTGCGTGTCACCATGCAGGATGCGGCGGAAGCTGACCAGATGTTTACGATGCTGATGGGCGAGAACCCCGAACTTCGCAGAAAGTTCATTGAGGAGAATGCCTCCTTAGTTACTGACTTAGACGTCTAAACAGCGTATATGCGTCGCAATACTTCGTCGAACTTGCGTTTTCCCTCGCTCGTGTACGCCTATGTACACATCCCGTCGGGAAAGCCGCGTTCTTCTCGTCTTGCTCGCATCTCCGCAGTTTACAAAACAGCGTGTATGCATCGCAATACTTCGTTGCGGCTCGGTCACATACGTTCGGTATGCTCCCTTGCTGCGCCTAGTCTTGCTTGCATCTCCGCAGTTTACACCGTGTGATGATTGATAATTTGATAAGGATATAGAAAAATGGCTAAAAAAGAAACGAGTCCTGAATTGACCGAAGAATTTAAACAAAAATTAGCGATGACCAAAATGCTGGACATGGAAGTGGACGAAGAATTAAAGCGTTCCTTCCTTGCCTATGCTATGGCGGTAAACAAATCGCGCGCAATCCCTGACGTTCGTGACGGCTTGAAGCCTGTACACAGAAGAATTCTGTATGCGATGCACGAAATGGGCTTGTATAACGACAAGGGCTATAAGAAGTGCGCCCGTATCGTCGGTGACTGTATGGGTAAATACCATCCTCACGGCGACAGCTCGGTATACGATGCGCTCGTACGTTTGGCGCAGGATTTCACCATCAACGTACCCTTGGTAGACGGCCAGGGTAACTTTGGCTCGGTGGACGGCGACGGCGCGGCGGCAATGCGTTATACGGAAGCAAAATTGACCAAGGTTGCGGCGGAAATGTTGCGTGATTTGGACAAGGAAACGGTAGACTTCCTGCCCAACTTCGACGGCAGTGAAGAAGAGCCTACGGTGCTCCCTGCAAGATATCCCAACCTGCTTGTCAACGGCGCGGACGGTATCGCGGTAGGTATGGCGACGAACATTCCTCCCCACAACCTTGCCGAAGTCATCGACGGCACGATCGCGATGATTGATAACCCCGAAATCACGATAGACGAGCTGATGGAATATATCCCTGCCCCCGACTATCCTACGGGCGGTATCATCATGGGCAGAAGCGGTATTAAGAACGCATACAGAACGGGTCAGGGCAACCTCATCATTCGTTCCAAGTGTGAAATCGAGGAATACGGCACGGGCGGCAACACGCGCAGTCGTATCATCGTCCACGAAATCCCGTATCAGGTCAACAAAGCAAACCTCATCAAAGCGATTGCAGACATGGTAGGGGATAAGCGTATCGAAGGTATCTCCGACATCCGTGACGAATCGGACAAGGACGGTATGCGTATCGTCATTGAAATCAAGAAGGATGCCAACGCGCAGGTCGTTTTGAATACTCTGTACAAGAAGACGAAACTGCAAATCTCCGACGGTATCATTCTGCTTGCGCTGGTGGAAAACGGCACCGAGCCCAAGACCCTCAACCTGCAGGAAATTCTGTCGCATTATTTGAACCACCAAAAGGAAGTCATCGTAAGAAGAACGAAGTACGACCTTGCGAAGACGGAAAAGCAGGCGCACATTTTGGAAGGCTTGATGCTGGCGCTTTCCAACGTAGACGAAGTCATTCGTATCATCAAGGCGTCTGTGGACAAGAAAGCGGCTGTGGACGGCTTGACGGCGGCGTTCGTTTTGGACGAGGAGCAGGCAAATGCAATCCTCGAAATGCGCTTGCAGAGATTGACCTCTCTCGAAGTAGAAAAGCTCAAGGACGAATTGAACGCGCTCTTGTTGCGTATTGCAGACTTGAAAGACATTCTTGCAAACGAGAGCCGTGTGCTTGCGATTATCCGTGACGACTTGACGGAAATCAAGACCCGTTATCCTTCCCCTAGAAAGACGGAAGTTTCCCTCGACTACGGTTCGATTGACGACGAGGATTTGATTGATAGAGAAGACGTTGTAATCTCCCTCACCCATTCGGGTTATATCAAGCGTTTGCCCGTTGCCGAATACAAGGCTCAGGGCAGAGGTGGCGTAGGCCTTACGGCACACAAGCCCAAGGATGAGGACTACGTTGAAAAGATGTTCGTAGCGTGCACGCACGACCCGATTTTGCTCTTCTCCTCGAAGGGTAAAGTGTACTCGGTGAAGGGCTATGAAATCCCCGAGGCGAACAGAAACGCAAGAGGCAGAGCAGTCGTCAACATCGTACAGCTTGACCAAGGCGAGAAGATTCAGACGGTATTGCCCGTCACCGAAAACGGCGAAGGGTACCTCATTATGGCAACGAGAAACGGCCTCATTAAGAAGACCTCGACGGCAGAGTTTGCTCGTATTCCCAAAAACGGTAAAATCGCCATCAACCTCCTCGAAGAAGACAGCCTGATTTCCGTACAGTTCGCAACCGGCGAAGACGAGATTTTGGTTGCCTCCAGAAAGGGTAAGTGTATTCACTTCTCCGAAAAGGACGTTCGTCCTACGGGCAGAGGCACGCAGGGTGTACGCGCGCTTGACTTAAACGACGACGATTACCTCGTTGACATGTTGGTAGTCGATAAGACGAAGGATATCTTCACGCTGACGGCGCAGGGCTTTGGTAAGCGATCCTCGATTGAGGACTACCGCTTGCAGAACCGTGGCGGTAAGGGTATCAAGGCGGGTGTATTCTCCGATAAGACGGGTGACCTTGTCAACATGAAGCAGGTTTCCGACGAAGACGATATCATGATCATCACCACCGCAGGTACGATTATCCGTATGCACGCAGACACGATTAGCTGTATCGGTCGTTCGACGCAAGGCGTGAAGGTTATGAACGTCAAGAGCGGCGAAGTAGCAACCGTAGACGTCACCGAACGTGACGATGAGGCGGAAGTAGCGGCTCCTGAAGAAACGGCGGCGGATCTTCCCCCTGAAGAAATCGCGGCAACCGACGAAGAATAAGCTTTTCTCGATTTAGCAAAAAAACCTTTGGATTTTTGTCCAAAGGTTTTTCTTTTATGTGGTTGCAATATTTAGAAAGATATGCTATAATCAATATAATAAAAAATAAAACGTAGGGGGCAGGTATGAAAATAACCTTAATTACGGGCGCAACGGGCGGCTTAGGAAAAGCGTTTGCAAAGCTGTATGCAAAGGACGGCAATAATCTGTTGCTTTCGGGTACGAATACGGATAAGCTTGCGGCAATGCAGGCGGAATTGCAAGGGGAATTCCCTGAGGTGACGGTGGATATTTATCAGGCGAATTTGACGGATAGATCGGCCTTGAAAGCGCTGTATGCGTACACGCAGGAGAAAGGCTACTTCGTCAATAACCTCGTCAACAACGCGGGGTTTGGCGACTGCAACGCTTTTGCGGAAATGGACGTCGATACCCAGATGAATATGCTGGACGTGAACTGCGCGGCGCTGTTATACTTCACCCGTATGTTCTTGACGGATATGCTGAAAAACGACGAAGGGCATATTATCAACGTCAGCTCGATGGCGGCGTTCATGCCCTCGCCTTATATGAGCACCTATCACGCATCCAAAGCGTACGTCTTGTACCTCGGTGAGGCAATCGCGCACGAAATTCGCAAGACGAAGGTACGAATCTTGACCCTCTGTCCAGGGCCGTTTGATTCGGGCTTTGTCGGCACGGCTGGCAACACCTTAACCTTTGAGAAAATTAAGCCGATTTCGGCAGAAAAAGTGGCGGCGTACGGCTATAAAAAGTCGCAGAAAGGCAAGCGTGTAGCAGTGGTTGGCTTTGGCAACAAAATCACGACCTTCCTGCCTCGTCTGTTCTCCCGCAAGTTTGTGACGACAATCGCGGCAAGCACGACGAAAAAGGAAAAATAAGAGTAGGATAATAGAAAAAAAGCTTGGCGGTGTGCCAAGCTTTTTTTGTTGTAATGGAAGGGTAATCCGCAGGATTAAACATATATTCCTTCGCTTACGCTGAGGAATGTAAGTTAGTCCTACGCGGACGGCTTTTGCAGGATTAAACATATATTCCTTCGCTTGCGCTCAGGAATGTAAGTTAGTCCTACGCGGACGGCGTGCTTGGATTAGCCATATCCACGCCGTCCATTGTTGCACAATGTACCAACAAAAAAGGCAATCCCCAACGTCTGTATGTACAACATACGCCGCAAGGGCTTGCCTATTTTTCTTTTTCTTGCTACGCAAGAATGCGTGGATATGTTTAATCCGCAGGATTAAACATATCGAAAAACTTAATCAAACCGCCGGACATCGGCAAAGCCGCTTGAATGATGATAATCAGCAATAGATACTGCGGCAGGTTGAAGGTAATCTCCGACCAGTATTGGAAGATGAACTCTGCAAAGAACGGAACGCTGACGGCGAGAATACACAAGCCGAGCGATGCAACGTACAATACCGTTCTCCAAACGTTGAAGGGTTGACAAATTCTAAACAACATAACGAGGCCGGTGCAGGTCAGAACCAGCATCATAATCGCTTCGTAGGTCAGCTTTGCAATCCTAATTGTTGCGTCGGATTCGTTATTGATAAACCCGAAGTGTACTGCCAAATCGGGGATTTGACTGATGACGTAAACCGAGAAGATACACAGCCCCATCGTTAGCGCGCCCGGCAAAGCTCGGCTGATAACGAACGGGATAAACTTGCCTTTGACTCGGTCTGTGTTCGGTTGCAAGGACAATGCCAAGGAAGGTACGGCGCTGACGAACATTTCGTACAGCATCATATTGCTCGGATCGAAAAAGTACTGCGTCTTGACCAAAATACAGGTAAACGCAAGCAGAGCCGTCAACAGCGTTTTCATGATATACAGCGCGGCGGATTCCTTGATGTTATTGATAACCCGTCTGCCCTCGTAGACGATTTGGGGCATCGACCCAAAGTTGTTGTCCTGCAATACGAGGTTGGAAACGTTCTTCGCCGCTTCGCTGCCCGAAGCCACGGAGATAGCGCAATCGGCGTCCTTCATTGCCAAAATATCGTTGACACCGTCACCCGTCATGGCAACGGTATTGCCTGCCTTTTTGATGGCGCGGATAAGGATTGCCTTTTGTTCGGGCGTGACGCGGCCAAAGACGGTGTATTCGTTGGCGGCGTTCTCCACTTCGATTTCCGACAAGCCCTCTAAAGAGATGAATTGCGAGGCGTTGCGGATACCTGCTCGGCGAGCGACTTCTGCAACGGTCACGGGGTTATCACCCGAAATTACCTTGACGGCAACGTCGTTTTCCTTAAACCATTTAATCGTTTCAATGGCGTCGGGGCGGATATTGTCCGCCAGCGTAATCAAGCACACCGCACGCAGAGCGTGGGGAATCTTGTCGCCTACGATGGTCGACGACGAGTGCGCCAGCGCTATAACACGCAATCCCATCTGTGCGTATTGTTTTACCAGCTTTTCTACCTTTGCGGGCATCGGCTTTAACACGAATTCAGGCGCACCGAGTACGAACGTACCGTGTTCACCAAAGGTGACGGCGGACAGCTTTCTCTGAGAGGAGAAGGGCACCCTTGCCGTGGAGCTCATCGCGCTGGAATGTCCAAACCGTTCATACAAAGCAATCGAGGTCTGGTTGTTATCGTCCAGCGATGCTAAGATTGAGCCTAAAATGTCGTCCATCGAAAAGGCGGTGGGGTTGTTGAGAAGGATGCAATCGCTTACCTTCATTCTGCCGTCTGTAATCGTCCCCGTTTTATCGAGGCAAAGGACGTTGACGCGTGCCAGCATTTCCAACGAGTACATATCCTGCACGAGGGTGTTGTACTTTGTCAAACGAATCATACCGAGGGACATTGCCACGGTGGTAAGAAGCAGTAAGCCTGAAGGAATCATACCAAGGACAACTGCGGCGGTATTTGTTACGACCTTGCGCATACCCGAATTCGGGTCTTCCAGCATTTTAAAGAAGCCGCCATTCGCGGAAATATGTTCGATGGAGTCCGCCCAAGTTTTGAGGGGGGTGGGGGAGGTGGCGACAGCCGCGTAGTTATTGAAGAACATCAATACGGCGATGACGGGGATTGCAAAACCGATGACCTTGATAAAGGTCGTAATCGAGTTCATGATTTCTGATTTCGGACGCTTATAAGCCTTTGCCCTAGAGGTTAATTTGCTGATATAAGTATCTTCGCTGACCTTTTCTACGCGCACGATAATTCTACCGCTTGCGACGAAGGAGCCTGCGAACAAGCTTGCGCCGACCTGCTTTTTGATGGGTACGGATTCACCGGTCAGCAGAGCTTCGTTCAGTTCCGCCTGTCCCTCAACGGCAATACAGTCGCAGGGGACTTGTTGGCCAGCAGTCAGGATTAGAATATCGTCTATAACAATCTCGTTAACACCAATCTCTACCTGTTGGCCGCCTCGTATGACGTTGGCGGTAGAAGAGGTGAGTACGGTCAGCTTGTCGATTTTTACCTTTGCGCGGATTTCCTGAAAGATACCCCAGAAGATGTTCGCGGCAAAAATAATGACGAACATGTATTGGCTGATGGGGGCGCGCGCCAGCATCAGGAAGAAGGCGGCGATTAAACCCAACAGGTTGAAGAACGTGCAGATATTGCCGAAAACAATACTGCGATAAGTCTTCGAATACTTCTTCGCGGACTTGTTATTTAAACCGTCGGCGAGTCGCTGTTCTACCTGCTCGCTTGTCAAGCCTTGGTTGACGGTAGGAAAATACCGTTCATATTCCTTCTTGGATTCCTTTTTGCCTTCTTTTTTCGCTGTACCAGACGGCAAAACGGGATTTTTTCCATTTTTCCCTACAACGGGGGCCGCTGTGGGCGCGGTTGTGGGTACCGATTTTGCAGTTGTTGCATTTTTCAGTTTTTCCCCGGAAACGGGCGCAGAATTTTGCGCAGGGTTTTGCGTAGAGCTCGTCGCGGACCGAGTTGCCCTCGTCTTTTTCGTCGTTTCCTCGGTGGGCTTGGTTTTTTCCATTTCGTCCGTCCGTATTTTTTTAGCCAAAGTAATTACCTCCCCGCCGACGCTTCGGCGTGTGTCAGTTTATGTTATTATATCATAACTAGACCCAAAAAACAAGTTTTTTGCGAAAAATTTATGCAAATTGATGAGATATAGGGGTAAATCATTGATTTTTTTGAAGGAAAGTTGTATAATAAGGCGGAAATAACTAATTGAGGTATAAAACCGATGATTGATATTCAACTCATTCGCACGAATCCAGAACTTGTACGCGAAAACATTCGCAAGAAATTCCAGGACAAAAAACTGCCTTTGGTGGACCAAGTCTTAGAACTGGATGCAAAGCGCCGTACGCTCATTCAAGAGGGCGACACTCTTCGCGCGGCAAGAAACACCCTGTCTAAACAGGTTGGCATGCTGATGAAAGCAGGCGATAAAGAGGGCGCGGAAAAGGTAAAGGCGCAGGTAAAGGCTGACGCAGACCGTTTGGCGGCAATCGAAACGGAAAGCGCAGAGGTCGAGGCGGCGCTGAAGAAAGCCATGATGGCAATCCCGAATATCATCGCAGACGACGTACCTTTAGGCAAGGACGATGCGGAGAACGTAGAGCTTGCTCGTTTTGGCGAGGCGACCGTTCCTGAATTTGACATTCCTTATCATCTCGATATTTTGGAAAAGCTTGACGGCATTGACGTCGATTCCGCGCGTCGTACTTCCGGTCAGGGCTTCTATTACCTCACGGGCGACATCGCACGCTTGCATTCCGCGGTATTGACGTATGCGCGCGATTTCATGATTGACAAGGGCTTTACTTACGTAATTCCCCCTTACATGATTCACGGCGACGTTGTATCGGGCGTAATGAGCTTTGACGAAATGGAAAACATGATGTATAAGATTGAGGGAGAAGACTTGTACCTCATCGGTACGTCTGAACACTCCATGATCGGCAGATTTATGGGTCAAATCATCGACGGGGCAAAGCTCCCCTTGACGCTGACCTCGTACTCCCCTTGTTTCAGAAAGGAAAAGGGTGCGCACGGGTTGGAAGAAAGAGGTATTTACCGTATCCACCAGTTCGAAAAGCAGGAAATGATCGTCGTTTGTCGCCCTGAAGAGAGCGAGGAATGGTACGAAAAGCTGTGGAGCTACACGGTAGAACTCTTCCGTTCGCTGGACATCCCCGTAAGACAGCTTGGTTGCTGTTCGGGCGACCTTGCTGACCTCAAATACAAGAGCTGTGACGTCGAGGCATGGAGCCCCAGACAGAAGAAATATTTCGAGGTAGGTAGCTGTTCCAACCTCACGGACGCGCAGGCGCGCAGACTTTCCATCCGCTATAAGGATGCGGACGGAAAAACCAAGCTGGCGCACACCTTGAACAACACGGTAGTTGCTCCTCCCAGAATGTTGATTGCGTTTGTGGAAAATCACCTGCAGGCAGACGGCTCGGTGCGTATTCCCGAGGCATTACAGCCGTACATGGGTGGCAAAAAGGTAATCAACCCTCAAAACTAAGCAGATAGAAAAGGCCGCACACGTATGCGGTCTTTTTGGTGGAAAAAGCAAATATGAAATACTTATTTTTTGACATCGAATGCGCAGGCGTATTCAAGAACGTAGCAAAGATTTGCGCGTTCGGATATTGCCTCGTAGACGAACAATTTCATATTTTGGAAAAAGAGGACGTGCTCATCAACCCCAAGGGCGGATTCCACTTGACCGACCGCAAGGGAACGCGTGGGCTCGTTTTGCCGTACGAATACGACAAGTTTAAAAACTATCCCACCTTCCCTGCGGTAGTTGGAAAAATTCGCAGATTGTTGGAGGATGAGGACACCTTGGTGGCAGGGCACGCAACGATGAACGACGTCAAATACTTAAATTTGGAAACCCACCGTTTCTCGTT
>JAZOMO010000004.1:0-11323 GCA_045654025.1 Candidatus Scatosoma sp. | reverse complement strand
AATATCAGATTACCTATCAATCTGCTGAAGGTGTAACGAATCCTACCACGAATCCCACAACGATAAAATACGACGAGTCTTATACCCTGAAAGATGCGACGCATTCGAATAGTAATATGGTTTTTGCTTACTGGAAGAATGCTGAAACGGGTGAAAAGTTTAAACCGAATGGTGTTTGGGCCATCGACGGCGACGTAGAGCTGGTTGCAGTTTTCGTTGATGCAAATAACCCTAACGATTGGACGGGTAACCACTAATATTGCAGTGGAAAACTTATACAATTAATAGACCTATATGACAAAAAGAAGGTATGGCAAACGCCATACCTTCTTTTCTGTATTAACCACTTACTGTTCGTGTTTCTTTTTCAAATATTCGCTGTTTTCCTGCACCCGTTTTTTGTGCAAGGGATACCACAGCCAGAGTACCAACGCCAAGGCTGTAAATCCGATGGCGGGGACGATGGTGGAGATGTTGAAAATGCCATTCAGCACGGACGGGGCGTTTTGCGACCCCTCCGTGTACCCGATAAGGGAGAGCAATCCACCCGACAAACCGGCGGCGGCTGCTTGTCCCAACTTTCTTGAAAAGGAGTAAATGGCATAAATTGATCCGTCTTCACGGATACCGTTCTGAATTTCCGAATCGTCGATAACGTCGGTGATCAACGCCCAGGAAACCATTGTAAACAATCCTAATCCTAGCCAGCTGACCGACTGCAGAGCGACATATGCCCAAACGTTAGCCGGGCGTATGATAAATGTGAGGATAGAGATGACGGCGGCGAAGGCTGCGGAGGCGGCGCTCAGCTCCGCTTTGCCGAATTGCTTTGATAAAGGGGTGGCTACAAAAGCCGATGCTATCATTGCCCCCATCATGACAAGTGTGGAAATGGATTGCGCCGTCGTGTTGTTGTAGTAGTTGGGGAAAATATATCCCGACATGGATTGCACGGTGAATTGCGACAAAAGCATCAATACGGAAGCGGCCGTTATTGACAACAACGAACGGTTTTTGACTGCGGAGGCCAGCATTGATTTCAAAGACGACTTCTTATGTTGGGCAGGTGTATCGCTCAATTTGACGCGTTCCGTGGTCAAATAATAGCATACCAGGTATGCAAATACGGACAATATAGAGAAAATCCCTGCGATGAGCATGAACTTTTTGCCGTCCAAATACAACAATCCCTCGGCGTTCTTGCTGTACGCAAGTAAGGGCACACCTGCGCCGACCAACAAGCCTGCCAGCGTACTCCCGAGCGAACGGAAGGTGGAAAGGGACTGTCTGTCGGCAGGGTCTGCGGAAATCGCAGATGCCATCGAGCCATAGGGAATATTGATAGAGGTGTAAAAAATCGAACTCCACAATATATAGGTAAAGAACAGCCAAATAATCTTAAACGGCATGGGCGAAGTGGCAAAACCGCTCTGATAAATCAAAAAGGAAGCGATTGCCACCGGCGCGCACATACGGCGTATCCAGGGCTTGAATTTCCCTGCCGCGGTGGTGCGACTTCTGTCGCAAATTCTGCCCATAGCAATATCGGTAACGGCGACAATAAACCGCGCCGCCATCATCACGAGCCCTACGATAAAAGCATCAACGCCCATAACGTCGGTGTAAAATTTCAGTAAAAAGGTAGAGGACAGAAGGAAAGTGAAATCGTTTCCCAAATCCCCCATTAGATAGCCGACTTTATCTCTCCAACCGAACGGTCTTTTCGTTTTTTCCACGCAGTAATCCTCCCAAATATTTCATATAGGGGAGTATGCCCGAATAGTGAGAAGCTTATACAAAAAAAGCGCCACCAATGCGGGCTTCTCTTAAAGAAGGATGATATTATTTTGTAGGGGCGTTCATTGAACGCCTGCGGGCGACCGATGGTCGCCCCTACGGTGTAAACATCCTTATGAGAAGCAGGCTAAAGTCAGCGCTTTTATGATAAGAAGAATCGTTAGGGTTTAAATCGTCCGTAAACCTCGTTGACCTTGCACGAATAGGAGAAGGTCGCTTCGTAGCTCTTTAAGATTTTTAAGAATTCACCGATTTGGCGTTTGCGGATGATGCAGATAAGCAGGGTCTTTTCTCCGTGCGTATACATACCTTGCGCATGGAGGGCCGTAACGCTGTGCTTCAGCTTGGAGATGATTTCCGCAGAGAGTTCTTCGGGCTTATCGGTGACAATTTCAAACTTATATCCGCTTTTTAAACCCTGCAACATATAATCAACTACGATGTTGGACAGGAAGATGTTGAGTAGGGTAGAAATAACGGGATTGATTTCAAAGCCGTAGACGAAGAATGCCAGGCCCACGATAGAGGAGTCCAAGGCAAACGCTACCCAAGCGATACTATTTTCGGGGTGGAAGTGCTTAATGAGGGCAGAGATTGCGTACGTGCCGCCCGATGCGCCGAACCGACGGAGCATCAAGGAAAAGCCAAACCCGGAAACGACGCCTACGCCGATGGAGGCAAACACAACGTTGTTTTCTTTGGGGGAAAGCTCGCTGATTGCATCGTAATAGGGAAGCCCCACGCTATCGTGCAACCATTTAAACAGCATCATCAGCCCCGATTGCATCAGCATATAGGCAATCAAAACAAACCCAGTCTTACGGCTGACGAAGATGGCAACCAAGATAAAGATGGGGGCGTTAAAGACGAACATCAAAATACTCATATTCGACGTCGTTTCGCCGATATTCAGGGCGGCTAAGAAGTTGCCGACGATAGAGGCAAGACCGGTTACGCCGCCGGGCGCAAAGTTGTTGTAGTTGGAAAAATAGAAAAGCGAAAGGGAAACCAGCAATGCCGCTAAAAAGCAGGTAGCAAGGTCAATAAGTATGGTTTTTGCTTTCCAGTCATCCTTCATGTCGGGCGTAGGAAGAGGGGGAAGCTTATGAGGAGTTGCGCTGTTTTGTTCAGGTGTTTCCATAATCTGCTCCGTAATACTGATTAGTTATATCATAATCCTTTTGTTATAAAAATGCAAGCATTTTTTTATATAAAGTAGTTGCAGCTCTGGAAAATTCAAAAAAAGGCCACTTTTTAAAAATTTTCACTTATTTTTCATTGTAATTCAGTGGTCTTTTTGGTATAATATAACTTGAGTTAGTACGTAATTTTTAGGAGTATAAATCCCCTATGTCAGCCATTCGTTTTAACAAGGTCTGTTTCAGTTATGAAACGGAGAATACGAACGCGACGGATACGCCGTTCGCGGAGACCTCCTCAGTCGAGGAGGGTTTTGCGTTACGCAAAATTAATTTCTCCGTGGCTGAGGGGGAATTTGTTGCCGTGCTCGGGCACAACGGCAGCGGCAAATCGACGCTCGCGAGATTGATTGACGGCTTGCTTACCCCGACGGAGGGGGAAATTACCGTGCTTGGCTTGGATGCGCGCGATCCGAAGAACTTGTTTGAGATACGAAAGCAGGTGGGAATCGTCTTCCAAAACCCCGACAACCAAACGGTTGCTTCCATTGTAGAGGACGACGTGGCGTTTGGGCCGGAGAATATCGGCGTTGATAGGGAAGAAATCGGCGAAAGAATCACGTTTGCTTTAGAGGCGGTTGGTATGCAGGCGTACCGACATTCCACGCCTACGAGGCTTTCCGGCGGGCAAAAGCAGCGCATCGCGATTGCTGGCGCTTTGGCGTTAAAACCAAAAATTTTGATATTAGACGAATCGACTGCGATGCTTGACCCCTTGGGCAGAAAAGAGGTCATGGACGTCGTTTTGCGCCTCAATAAAGAGGAAAAAATGACGGTGTTACTCATCACCCATTTCCCCGAGGAAGCGATGCTTGCCGATCGGGCAATCGTTATGCACGGGGGCGAAATTGTCTTGGAGGGCGACCCTAAAACGGTACTTTCTGACGAGGAACGCCTTCGCGAGTACTCCTTGGCTTTGCCGCACGCATACCAAATTTGTAGGGCGTTGTCAGCAGGCGGGCTGACCGTTGGCGATTGTATGGACGAGGAAGTTTTGGCAGGCGAGATTGTTCGCCGGCTGAAAGACGGCGGTGAGAAAGCATTGAAAATCCCGATGGTGGAAAAACGCTTTACGCCTATCAAAGACGGCAGACAAGCAGTAATTGCGGAAAACGTATCGCACGTCTACAATCCGAAATCCCCCTTTGAAACGTATGCTTTAAACAGCGCAACCGTGACGGTGGATGACGGTGAATTCTTTGGGATTATCGGCTACACGGGTAGCGGTAAATCCACCTTTGTACAGCATTTAAATGCCCTTATAAAGTTGCCGACAGCGGAAAAACACTACCACCCGAAGCGCAAAAAAGGGGAAGAGTTGCCCGTTCGCTTGACGGTGGCGGGGTACGATTTAACGGATAAAAAGACGGATTTCCGTTCCCTTCGAAAGAACGTAGGAATGGTGTTCCAATACCCCGAATATCAGCTGTTTGCGGAAACGGTCTTCGAGGACGTGGCCTTTGGGCTTCGTAATTTCTCGGAGAGGGCTCTGTCGCAGGAAGAAACCGAACAGGCGGTTCGTGAAGCGCTGGAAATGGTCGGTCTGTCGTATGAAGCGGTGAAAGACCGTTCCCCGTTTGAGCTGTCGGGTGGCCAAAAGCGCCGTGTGGCGATTGCAGGCGTCTTGGTATCACGGCCGCAAATTTTGGTCTTGGACGAGCCCGCTGCAGGTCTTGGCCCAAAGGGCAAGGAAGAGATTATGGGCTTGCTCCATAAGGTGCATTCCGAGTGGTGTAAAACGGTCATCGTCGTTTCGCACGACATGGACGAAATTAGCGAGCATTGTACCAAGGTCGCGGCGTTTGGCGGCGGCAGGGTGCTGGCGCAGGGAACGCCTCAAGAGGTATTCGCTTCGATGGAGCAGGTACGCGAGATGGGGCTGGATACCCCGTTCACCGCAAAACTGACCTTTGCGCTCTCTCGCCTTGGGGTGGAGATTCACTCTGACTTAACCCGTGCGGATTTTGTAGAAAAAGTATTGCTTTACGCCAAAAGCGGTGGGGCAGAAATAGATTGCAACGGAGGTGGCATCCATGGCTGACGTTTCCTTCGGGCAATACTATCCTGCAAATTCCTTTGCGCATAAGTTAGACCCTCGCATAAAGCTACTGTTTTTAATTGCATATATCGTGGCGACCTTTTTGGCGACCACCTTTTGGGGACTGGGGGTATGCGCTGTGGCGTTGCTCTTTTGCGTGCTTTTTTCCCGTGTTCCTATTGGAAAACTGCTCAAATCGGTCAGGGGGGTGTTATTCCTTCTGCTGTTTACGGCGGTTCTGAATATCTTTTTTTACAGTCCTAAAGAGGGCGAAGCCGCGCTGTGGAGCTGGCAATTCTTGCATATCTATTCTGGCGGCTTGATTACGGCAGGGTTCTTGGTTGTTCGTCTGTTCTTGTTGGTGATGGGTTCGTCGCTGTTAACACTTACAACGACGCCCGTTGCGCTGACGGACGGGTTAGAGAGCTTATTGACCCCCTTAAAATGGATAAAAGTCCCTGTCCACGATATCGCATTAATTATGTCGATCGCGCTGAGGTTTATTCCCATTTTGACGGATGAAACCTCCAGGATTATGAACGCGCAAAAAGCCCGTGGCGCAGACTTTGAAACGGGTGGCTTGTTCAAGCGGATGCGGGCAATCGTGCCGGTACTCATACCGCTACTTATCAGCGCCTTCCGCCGTGCGGACGAGCTGGGCGATGCGATGGATGCGCGTTGCTATGCAGGCAGTAAAACGCGTACGAAATACAAAAAGCTTCGCCTTGGCTGGCGCGATTCGATTGCGTCAATCTTTGGCCTTGCAATGCTGGCAGGCGTTATCATATTAAAAATAACGTTGCCGGGGTTATTATAAGGAAGAAATTACAAGAATTAGGAGAAGGGCTTATGTTATACGTACTGAAAATTGCATACGACGGTACGGAATACGCTGGCTGGCAACGCCAGAAAAACGCCTTCTCCGTACAACAATGTTTAGAAGAAGCGGTGCAAACTGCGTTGCATATCGACGTGCGGATTGTTGCAAGCGGTAGAACGGATGCAGGGGTGCACGCGGCAGGGCAAGTTTGCCACTTTAAGGCGGACCTTACCGTGCCTGCCGAGCGTATGCCAGACTGCTTAAACGTGTACCTGCCCCCGTCCATTCGCGTGTTGGAGGGCTGGGAAGGTGCAGACGGCTTCGATGCTTGCAGAAGCGCAAAGCGCAAGACCTACCGCTATACGCTGTACGAAGGTATGCGCGAAAATCCTCTGTTGGAGCGCTTTGCAACGAGGGTGGAAAAGTTTCCCTCGATTGAAGCGTTGCAAGAGGCGGCGAGGGCGTTTGAGGGCGAGCACGACTTCAAGGCATTTTGCGCCAGCGGCTCTTCGGCAAAAACAACCGTTCGTACCGTCTATTCAGTGCAGGTCTGTCCTCGGCTTGAATACGGCGTGCGCGTGTTGGACGTGTTCGTATGCGGCAACGGTTTCTTGTATAATATGGTGCGCACGATGGTAGGGGAGCTACTTGACTTGGCCTCGGGTAGGCGCAGTATGGAAAGCTTACAAGAGGCGTACGCGACAGGGGCGAGGAACCTGGTTGGAAAGAACTTTGCGGCAAAGGGCTTAACGCTGATGTCGGTGGAATATTAAAAGGGAGAGAATTATATGACGAATCCGGGTTGGTTTTCAGTGTTTGACTCATTGGTGAACTACTTTGCGCTTAACTTGTACAAGCAAAAACAACAAATGAATAAGTATCAGATTCTTAACATCTTTGTGACTGTGGGTGTTCTGTGGCTGATTACCTTTCTTGCGCAAGGTTTTGCTTTGTATAAAATGGCGAAAAAGACAAACGCTAAGCGCAAGTATTTGGCGTTCGTTCCATTTGCTTACACCCTGCTGGTGGAAGAGCTTGCAGGAGAGATTTCCTTCTTTGGCCGCAAGGTAAAGCATTTGGGATTGTGGGCGATGATTTTGGAGCTCATTTCCGTGGTTTACCATGCTTTTGTGGTCTGGTCGATGGCTGTGTTGTTCGTTAAAAACGGCGCTTCATTGCAATATTTTTCTTATAACGGCGTCGTGTATCCTGATTGGCCGCAGTTATCTGGGGAGGCGCTTCAATGGCTGGAGTTCTACCAGTTTGGCATAGGGTCCTTAATTGCGTTGGTGGAATCGATTATCTTCTTGATGCTGTATATGGGGCTCTATAAGCGGTATGCGTACAACAATGCAACACTGCTCAGCGTTGTAGGTCTGTTTATTCCCTATTTCAAACCGATAGCTGTACTGTGCATCCACAGACGCGATCCGTTTGATTACGAAGCGGCGATTCGTGCAAGGCGTGAAGCGTACCGTCGTCAGCAACAACAATGGGGCAATCCTTACGGAAATCCCTACGGCAATCCCTATGGCAACCCGTACGGCAATACCGGCGCAAACATGCCGCCGCAGGAAGAGAAACCGAAGGACCCGTTTGAGGAATTTTCCGAGGAAAATAAAGGTGGTTCGTCGGGTGGGCACGACGGCGATGATTTCTTTGCATAATCCTTCGCTATGCAAGAGGTTAAAAACGGATAAAAGATAAGCGGAAATTATATTTTCCGCTTTTTTTTTAAAAAAAATTTATCAAAACAGTTTACATCATAACAAAGTTATGATACAATATTAATGAAAGTTATACCAAAAGGAGGGTGTAGAGATGCTAATGGAAGAAACGATAGCGGCAATAGCAACGCCTGCAGGGAAAGGCGGCGTTGCCATCATTCGTTTGAGCGGCAAAAATCCGCTGGAAATCACGGCGCAGATGTTTACCCCCTCTGGAAAGACGGCCGTGCCCGATTTTCAGCCGTACCGCTTGTACCCGGGGACGATTGCTTGCGACGGATTTACCGACTACGGCATGGCTGTGTATTTCAAAGCTCCCCACAGCTATACGGGCGAGGACGTCGTGGAATTTCAATGCCACGGCGGCGAGAGCATCGCAAGGGGCGTATTGAAAAAGGCGCTCTCCTTGGGCGCGAAGAGCGCAGGCAAAGGGGAATTTACAAAACGCGCGTTCTTGAACGGCAAATTATCGCTTGCCTCAGCGGAAGGGGTTGCCGATATGATCAACGGCGAGAGTGCGGCAGAGGTCAAGGCTGGCTATATGCTGTACAGCGAAAAGTTGACGGCAGAGGTTGTTTCTGCGCAGGAACGCCTGAAAAACCTGCTGGCAGGTATCGACGTATCCGTGGACTACCCTGAAGAAGATATTGAGGAACAGCACGTCGGTGAATTGAAGACGGCGCTTATCCGTTTGCTGGAAGACTTGCAAAAATTGTTGTCCACCTATTCGCTTGGTAAAAAAATCAAATCGGGTATCACCGTTGCTATTTGCGGCAAACCGAACACGGGGAAAAGCTCCCTGCTCAACCGCTTGCTGGGGTACGACAAAGCCATCGTATCCTCGGTGGCAGGTACGACCCGTGATGCGGTGGAAGGCACGATAGAAATCCGTGGCGCGAAGTTCAATCTATACGACACCGCTGGTGTGCGCGATAGTGAGGACGACATCGAGACTATCGGTATCACCCGCGCAGAGAGTATCATTCGCTCCTGCGATTTGGCGGTGTTTGTTGCCGACTTATCCCGTGGCGTGGACGAAGAGGATGCACGCGTGCTTACCATGGTGCAGGACAAGCCGTTAATCAAGGTCTTCAACAAGGTGGACGCTACCTCGGATGATACGGAAACGGATGCGGACGTGCACACCTCTGCGGTGACGGGCGAGGGGATAGAACGATTGAAGGCGCTCCTGTACGAGAGAGGCTTTGGCGGTGACCAAGCCGAGGACGCGGCGTTCTTGATTGAACAACGACATTTCGATGCGCTTTCCCGTGCGGCGGACAGTCTGCGCTTTGCGATAACCGCCTGCGATTTCCAGCCCTTGGACTTAATCGGCATTGACGTAAAGGCCGCTTGGGACGCTTTGGGAGAAATCACGGGCGAAACGGCGACTGAGGCAATCATCACGGAAATTTTTGAAAAGTTTTGCGTAGGGAAATAATACGAAGGATAAGGGAATAACTATGGTTAATTTAGAACTTTACAGGGTATTTTATACGGTAGCAAAATGCGGTAGTTTGACGCGCGCCGCAGAGGAGTTGTATATTTCGCAACCTGCCGTTTCACAATCTATTAAGCAACTGGAAACACAGTTGGGTGTTTCCCTGTTCAACCGTACCCATAGGGGCATGGAGCTCTCAGCGCAGGGTGGCAAAGTCATCTTCGATAAAGTCGAGGCGGCGTTGGGGCTGTTCAACGAAGCGCAGGTGATGCTTTCGCAGATCAACAGCTCGGCAACGGGTACGATCCGTATCGGCGCATCGGATACCATCTTCGAATACGTTTTGGCGGACAAGATTGTGGAATTCCATGAAAAATATCCTGCGGTAAAAATCGAACTGGTTTCCGACTATTCTCCGCAGACGCTGGAGGAGTTGAAGAACGGCGAAATCGACGTGGCGTTTGTGAACTTGCCAATGAAGCTGGATGATGCTTTGCAGTTGCACGGCAACTTCAAGCGCTTGACGGACGTGTTTATCACGGGGGAAAAGTATTCCGAACTTGCTAAGGGTACGGTTTCCCTTTCTGAGCTCAAAAAATATCCGCTCATCACGCTGGATAAGGACACGGTAGCGACGAAATCGTTGAATAGCTTCCTTTCTTCCGTGGGGATTGAACTGCAATCATCCATTGAAATCAGCAGTTGGGAACTGATGAAGCGTCTGGTGGCGCAGGGTATGGGCATCGGCGTTATTCCCAAGGAATATGCGGAAAAGGAGATCGCAGAGGGCGCGTTGCAGGTGGTGGAAACCGATCCCCCTCTGTCCGTTCGCTCGGTGGGCATGGTCTTGCCGAAGAACACGACGGCATCGTACGCTTTGAGAATGTTTTTGCAACTTTTTGGTGTAAAACTGTAAACAAAAAAAGAACGAATTGAGATAGAAATTATGGCGAAACCAAATAAAAATATACGAAATTTTTGTATTATCGCGCACATCGACCACGGTAAAAGTACGCTTGCTGACCGTCTGATTGAAAAGACGGGGCAGGTGTCAAAGCGTGATATGGAAGAACAGTTGCTCGATAGCATGGACATCGAGCGTGAGCGTGGTATCACAATCAAGCTGACCCCCGTCCGCATGTACTACACGGCAAAGGACGGCACGGAATACGAATACAACCTCATCGACACCCCGGGGCACGTGGACTTTACCTACGAGGTCAGCCGTTCGTTGGCGGCTTGCGAAGGGGCAATCTTGGTTGTCGATGCAACGCAGGGCGTAGAAGCGCAAACGTTGGCGAACGTCTACCTTGCCTTAGAGAACAATCTGGAAATCCTGCCCGTCATCAATAAGATTGACTTGCCCAGCGCGCGCATTGACGAGGCGAAGGCGGAGATTGAAGAGGTCATCGGTTTGGATGCAGAGGGTGTTCCCTGCGTTTCTGCAAAAGAGGGTACGAATATCGAGGACTTGTTGGAGGCGATTGCCACCTACTTCCCCGCCCCCGACGGGGATACGGAAGCGCCCTTGAAGGCGTTAATTTTCGACAGCTACTACGACAACTATAAAGGGGTTATCCTCTTTGTGCGTATCGTAGACGGCGAAGTGAAGGTCGGCGATAAAATCGGTACTTTCTTGTCCGATGCGACCTACGACGTCACCGAGGTTGGCGTATTTGCTCCTGGTCTCTTGCCCAAGGATAAGCTTGAGGCAGGGCAGGTAGGGTATATTGCCGCTTCGATTAAGTCCATTCAGGACGTTGCGGTAGGCGATACGGTCACGAGCGCTCTTCGTCCTGCGGCAGAGCCTCTCCCTGGCTACAAAAAGGTACAACCCGTGGTCTTCTGCGGTATCTATCCTTTGGACGGCAGTAAGTTCAACGACCTTAAAGAGGCGATTCTAAAATTGCAGTTAAACGATGCGTCGCTCATCTTCGAGCCGGACAATTCGGTGGCGCTTGGCTTTGGTTTCCGTTGCGGATTCTTGGGGCTACTGCACATGGAGATTATACAGGAGCGTATCGAACGTGAGTTCAACCTCGACATCATCACGACAGCACCGTCGGTAAGCTATTTGGTGCACAAGACGAACGGCGAAGAATTCTACGTAGACAATCCTTCCCACTTGCCCGATGCCTCGGATATCGAGTATATGGAAGAGCCGATTGTAAAAGCAGAGATTTACACTCCGTCCGACTATATGGGCGCAGTCATGGACCTTTGCAAGGAAAAGCGTGGCGTGTTCAAGAATATGACCTATATGGACGAACGCCGTGTTAAACTCGAATACACCCTGCCTTT
>JAZOMO010000003.1:0-29895 GCA_045654025.1 Candidatus Scatosoma sp. | reverse complement strand
GACGAGGAAGGGGATGAGGACGGCGAAGAGTCGGTAGAAACGGCGGACGTTGCTGCCGATGCTGGGGATGAAATGCCCAGTCTGTTTGATTTTGGTGGCGGTCAGGGCAATCTTTTTGCGCAGGTGGACGAGCTTGCGCTCGAAAGTGAGGCTTACAGAACGGTCTTTAAATACGACGGCGGTATCATTGACTTTGTCAAGAGTCAAAATTCGGCGAAGAAAAAATTGTATGCACAGCCCATCTACTATTCTGCGACGAAGAACGATATCGTCGTAGAGTTTGCCATTCAGCATACGGGCGACTACACGGAAAATATCTATTCGTTTGTCAACAATATTCCCACGCCAGAGGGTGGTTATCATGAAATGGGCTTTAAGTCGGGGCTGGTGCGTGTCCTGAACGAGTACGCTCGTAGCAACGGCTTCTTGAAGGATAAAGACCCGAATTTCCAAGGTGACGACTTCCGTGAAGGCTTGACGGCGGTATTGTCGATTAAGATGAAGAGCGTACAGTTCGAGGGTCAGACGAAGACCAAGCTTGGAAACACCGAGGCAAGACCTGCGGTAGAGGCGACGGTTATCGAAGGCTTTAACGTCATTTCCACGACCCGTGGCTTTAAGAAAATTCTTGAAGAAATCATCAAAAAAGCGCAGGGCGCGGCAAGGGTGCGTATCGCCGCAAAGCAGGCAAAGGACAACGCCCGCGAGAAGAAGAGTATCGACGGCTTAACCCTTATCGGAAAACTTGCGGCTTGCTCGGGCAGAAAGCCGGAATTTAATGAAATGTTCATCGTCGAGGGTGACTCGGCAGGCGGTACGGCAAAGCAGGCGCGTGTCCGTCAGTTCCAGTCTATTCTCCCCTTGCGTGGCAAGCCGTTGAACGTAGAGAAAAAGAGATTAAATCAAATCCTTGAAAACGAGGAAATTCGTACGATGATCGGCGCAATCGGCGGCGGTATCGACCCCGATTTCAACTTAGATAAAATCAACTATCACAAGATTATCATCCTTTCGGATGCCGACCAAGACGGTATGCATATCCGTTGTATTTTGTTGACCTTCTTCTTCCGTTATATGCGTCCTCTCGTAAATGCCGGGCACGTATATATCGGTATGCCTCCTCTTTATAAGGTCTACAAAGGGGATAGAGTGGAATACGCTTACGACGACAAGGAGTTGGAGCTTGCGATTGAAAAAATCGGTAAAGGCTATCAATTACAACGTTATAAGGGTCTTGGCGAAATGAACGCCGAACAGCTTTGGGAAACGACGATGAAGCCTGCAACCCGTAACTTGATTCAGGTTACGGTGGAGGACGCGGCAAAGGCTGACCGTATGATTACGACCTTGATGGGGGATAAGTCGGAAGGCAGAAAGGAATTCTTGGCAAAGTATGCGAATTTCAACAAGAAAGACGCGTTTATGGAAAAATTAGAAGGAAAGGAGGGCAAATAAGCGATGGCAAAAGGTAAGAAAATTCAACCCGAAGAAATCGTGCAAACCGGTCAGACGTATGTCGAACCGTTGGAAAAGGTCCTTCATTCTTCAATGCTTCCCTATGCTGAATTCGTTATTCTTGATCGTGCGCTTCCCCGCGTAGAGGACGGCTTAAAGCCCGTGCAACGCCGTATTCTATATACGATGCACGAGATGGGTTTGACCCCCGATAAACCGCATAAAAAGAGCGCCCGTATCGTCGGTGACTGTATGGGTAAATATCATCCCCACGGCGATAGCTCGGTATACGATGCGATGGTGCGTATGGCGCAGGGCTTTAACATGGGGAAAACGCTCGTAAACGGCCATGGTAACTTTGGTTCTGTGGACGGCGACCCTGCGGCGGCGATGCGTTATACCGAGGCTCGTTTAGAGCCTTTGGCATTGGAATTGTTGCGTGATATAGACAAGGATGCCGTACCCTTTTCCTTGAACTTTGACGATAGCTTAAAAGAGCCGGATATTTTACCTGGCCGTTTCCCCAACCTTTTGGTGAATGGGTCTTCGGGTATTGCGGTAGGGCTTGCGACGAACATTCCCACCCACAACCTTGCAGAGGTTATCAATGGCGTAGTGGCGTATATCGACAATCCTGCCATCACGCTGGAAGAGATGATGGAATATATCCCTTGTCCTGACTTCCCTACGGGCGGTATTATCGTCGCAAATGAACTGATTCAGGCGTATAAGACGGGTAGAGGCAAGATCTCCGTTCGTGCGAAGATTTCCACTGAAAAGACGGACAATGGCAAGACAAACCTTGTCATTACCGAGCTTCCTTATCAGGTAAACAAAGCACAACTTTTGAAGAAAATTGCAGAGCTTCGTGAGGAGAAAAAAGAGGAAATGGCGTGCGTAGATTACGTCGCAGACGAATCCGACCGTACGGGCATGCGCGCTGTCATTCGCATCAAAAAAGAAGGGAATATCCCTGCGATTTTGAAACTTCTGTATAAGTATACAGACCTTGAAACGACCTTTGGTATTAATATGGTCGTAATTGCCGACGGCAAACCTCAACAGCTGGGCTTGATGGACGTAATTCGCCATTACGTAAATTATCAACAGAAGCTGATTTTAAAGCGTACCTTATTCGACCTCGACCAAGCGGAAAGAAAGTGCCATATCTTAGAGGGCTTAATCGTTGCCGTTCAAAACATTGATGAGGTAATCGCCATTATCAAGAAATCGGACAGCACTGCAGACGCGAAGGTAAAGCTGATGCAACGCTTCTCCATTTCCGAGGTGCAGGCGCATCATATCTTGGAATTAAAGCTTGCAAGATTGACTAAGCTGGAAATTACCAAGCTCGAGAACGAACTGGCGGAATTACAAAAGCTTATCAAAAAGCTGACTGGCATTTCTAAAAGTAAGGCTAAGCAGTTAGAAGTTGTCAAGGAAGAAATCAACGAAATCAAGGAACGCTATCCTTCCCCGAGAAAGAGTCGTCTTGTATTCACGACGGAAGAGGCTGACGGTCTTGTTTCCGTTTCTCGTGAAAAGGTGCAGGGCGAAAAATGCACGGTTGCCTATACGGCGGACGATAGAATCAAGGTCTTAATCGGTGCAAACGCTGCGGGCGTGGAAAAGCCGATTGAAGGCAGGTTTAAGGCTGGCTTGGTGGCTACCTTGCTGCTCAAAACGGCGACGGATAAGCGAATTATGGCGTTTACCAACTACGGAAACTGCTATAAGCTGGACATTTACGCGCCTGAATACGCTTGTCGTTTCACGGACGAGGGTGTTTCCTTACAGGACGTCTGTAAAGAGGCTTTAGAGGGCGAAAGGGTTGTGGCGTTGTTTGAATTGCCTGCTCGTATGCCGATTGGCAACCTCATGTTCTTCACTAAAAAGGGTATGATGAAGAAGACGGGATGGGGTGAATACGACCAAAAGAAGGACGCTTTCCAAGCCATCAAGCTTTCCGAGGACGACGAAGTGCTGACGGTCGAGGACGAAACTTCGGACGACGATACGATTATCATTGTGACCAAGGGCGGTATTTGTTTGAATGCAAAGAAGGACGATATCCCCGTGCAAGGTCGAATTGCAAGCGGTGTTCGAGGAATTCAGCTTCGCGAAGGCGACAGCGTGCTTTTGATGACTCAACAAAACGGTGATGGTGAAATCGTGATTGCGACAGACGAAGGCAAGTTTAAGCGTGTCATCGTTTCACAAATCGAGCCAACGGGCAGATACAAGAAAGGTAGCGCAATCGTCGGGCTTCGCGAGGGTGCAAAAGTCTTGTCTGCAAGCTACGTAACTGTTCCTTACTATTTGGCAGTAGTTGTTAAGGGGAATATTGTATCTCAGCTTTCCACCGAGGATGTGTTTATCTTGATGCAGAGCGCAAAGGCAAAGCGTGTGCTTCGCTATGAGGAAGATTCGGTGGTAAAGGTCTTTCCGATGCCTTACACGAAAGCGGATTGATGAAAGGTTTCTAGAATAGATTCGGTCTAATTCGCAAAATTACGACATAAGATATTTCGTAGACAAAAAACGGAGGAGTCGTAATTTTGTGGGAATATATTGAACAAAGAGCTAGAATGTGCGCGGAATATATCGTTGCGACGGGTTGTACTGTTCGGGCGTGTTCCGCGCATTTTCACATCAGTAAATCGACAGTACATAAAGACGTGTCCGAGCGTTTGGAAATGATAGACGAGGACTTGTTTGAGGAAGTGCGGCAGGTTTTAAACACCAACTTAAACGAACGGCATATTCGTGGCGGCGACGCTACGCGGAGAAAATACCTTTCAAAGAAGGAATAACCAAGACAATAGAAAGAACGAAAGGGCGAAAGTCTTTTCGTTTTTTTTATATCGTGACGCTTGCATTCTTTTTGGGAATATGCTACAATAATGCCATCAAAAAAGGAAGTGACGTATGAAAAAGATTTTGGTTGTTGGGTTGGGGATTATCGGCGCATCGTTGGCGCGTGCTTTAAAGGCGCGAGGGCTGTCTGTGGACGGTTATGACTTGCAGCAGGAAACGCTTGATTTTGCTTTATCTAGGGGATATATCGACGGGATAGCGCAGGAAATTTCGTCCTATGATAACGTCTTTCTGGCGATTCCGCCCAAGGCGACTATTTCCCTTTTGCAAAGCGCTACTTTTAAGGACGGAGCGTTTGTTGCTGATATCTGCGGCGTAAAAGAAGAAATAGAGAAGACGGTATATGCTGTTCCTCGCAATTATCGCTACATAGGTTTGCATCCTATGGCAGGGAAGGAAACCTCGGGGATACAATACTCGCAAGAAAACTTGTTTCGTGGGGCAAATCTCATCATTGCCGTGGCGGAAAAGACGGATATTACGGCGCTGAATGAGGCAAGAGAGTTTGCCATCCTGCTTGGCTTTGGGAAGATTGTGGAGTGTACGGCAGAGGAACACGATAGAAAAATAGCCTTGACTTCGCAACTTGCACATATCGTTTCGAACGCATACGTAAAGAGTAGGCAGGTTTCGGGCTGCGACGGCTTTACGGGCGGTAGTTTTCAGGATATGACGAGAATTGCCGGGGTGGACGAACGGATGTGGTCGGAGTTGTATATGCTCAACCGCCCCTATATCTTAGAGGAACTAGAGGGGTTGATTGAACATTTAACCGTTTACAAGGATGCGATTGCAGACGGAAATGAAGACGATTTGCGCCGCGCTCTTGCAGAAGGAAAGGAAATTCGCAGCAAGATTAAACGGAAAAACGATTAAATTTTACGTTTTTAGCCAAATCCTGTTTACTTTTTTGTCGAATTTTGTTATACTAAGTATAACCAAGGTAATATAATCGAAACCAGCCCCAAAACTGTCTTTTGAATGCTTTATGGTTTGTCGTCATCATAATACGTTGGTATAATTTCTTCCTTCGCACCAAAAATCATTTCAAAATACGAGCTTTGGGGTGCGAAGCAATTTATAGCGAGAAAATTTTTCGTCCTTCTACAAGGCGAAAGCCGTAGGTAAACCCGTCGGTTTAGCAAGGGTTTCAACGAAGTAGCAGGCAAAATTTACCGCTAAAAATCTTGGTTTGGATTATATTACTTTGGTTATCAATATGAATATGGCGGTTGTATGCAAGAGGTATTTTTGACAATATGGACGGCCGTTGACCAAGAGGAAAATCGGTTTTCTTGCAAAGCGGAAATGGAAAGTTCATCCTTGTCCGCTGTTTTGCGCTATACGCAAGAAAATTCACGAACAACAATCTACGTCGAGGAAAATGAAACGCGGATTGAAAGGGAAGGGGATTATTCCATGCGCCTTTGCTTGCGTGAAAACTGCCGAACGCAAGGTGTGCTCTCTATCGGTGGAAACGAGGGAGTGTTGGATGTTAGCACAAAGCGGATTGCCTATACTATAACAAAGCATTCGTTGCTCTTGCAGCTCGAATATGCTTTAGACTTTGGCAATGAAGTACAACAGATGCGTTTGAGGATAAAAGCAACGGCTTCCAAGTAGTAATGCCGTAAAATTTGGAGGAAAAATGAAGATCCAGTATTTAGGACATTCTTGTTTCAAGCTTACGGAGAGTACGGGGACGACGGTTGTCACCGATCCTTATCGAAAAGTTGGCTATGAAATGGCGGCGGGGCAGACGGCGGATGCCGTTACTGTCAGTCACGCTCATTTCGACCACGACAACGTATCGGCGGTGGGCGGTAATCCTAAAATCATTTGCGAGGAAGGCTTTTATCAGTTGCCTGGCGTAGAGTTGCAGGGTATAAAGAGTTATCACGACATGCAAAAAGGACGTCTTCGCGGTGAAAACGTCATCTTTAAAATCCGTATGGACGGTTTGGATATTTGCCATATGGGCGACTTGGGGGAGGAATGTTCGGCAGAGCTTTTGGAGATGCTCTTGCCTGTCAATATTCTTCTCGTTCCCGTGGGTGGAACGTATACGATTGATGCGCAGCAGGCAAAAGAATACGTCGATAGACTGATACCGGACATCGTTATACCGATGCATTATCGAACGAAAGATTCGACGATAGACATTGACAACGCGCAATCCTTTTTGGAGTTGTTTGACAAAGATGACGTGGAAATCTGTCGTAGGGATGAATTAGAATTTTCTCGCGACGATTTAACAAAAGAAAGAACAAAAGTAATCTTAATGGAACGGACGAAAGAGAATGGAAGATAAGATTCAGGGATTCAAAAACGCCTGTAGAGAACGGTTGGATGCGTTTTCTTTAATGCAATTACGCTCCTATGGTCGGTCGATAGGTGTTGATGTTCCCACGAAAAAAAAGAAAGATGAGCTGATTGCGGAGATTATCGCCGTACTGTTAGGGGAAGTTGCACCCATCGAGCGTTCTAAACGCGGCGCGCCTGTAAAGGACGAACGCGTTGACCCCGAAATTGGGCAGGCGGTTGCAAAGCTCCGCTACGTTTGGTTTGCTGGGATAGAGCCTCCCGTGCGTTTGACTTACTTCGAATCGCAGGTGCGTACGCCTTTGGTGGTGCATGCTTCGGATAATTCAATGACCTATGAACAGTATTATGAGCAGGAGATCTATGCTGGTCAGTTGGAAATTATCGACGACGTGCCTTGTCTGGTGGATAAGAGTGGGGACTTAAGTAAGGAAAGGCTTCTGGTGTCCGTAGAACTGATACGGCAATACGGGCTCCGTGAAGGGGATATTATCACGTGCCACGCTTTTGAAAAAATGGGCGTTCGAGCGGCGAAGAATATCCTTTCTATCAATCGACTGCACCCGGGCACGGAAAAGCGGTTTATCTTTGATGAAGAGCCGGTTGTTGAACCTAACAAGAAAATTTCTTTTACGGAAAATGCTCCTGTAAACGATGCGGCAAAGTATACGGATTTCCTTTTTCCGATTGCTTACGGACAGAGGTGTTTGGTTTCCTCTGCGCCTAAGGCAGGAAAGTCAAGGTATCTTTGCGACATTACAAAGGCAATCAGCGCGGAACATCGTGATAGGTTGTTGCTTGCGTTGCTCGTCGGGCAATCCCCCGAACGAATTGCTGAATATAGAAAGTTTGTAAAAAAAGGCAACTTAGTGGCAACGTCCTACGAGGACGAGGCAGAACGGCACGTCTTCGCTGCAGAATTCTTGTTGAAGCGTGCTAAGCGTATGGCGGAAATGGGTTGGGAAGTCGTTTTGGTTGTCGATTCCCTTTCCCAAATTGCAAAGGCGTATAACGAAACGGATTTCTCGCTCGGTGGAAAACTGTTGCCGTGTGGCTTAGAAAGCAAAACGCTGCACTATATCAAAAAATATTTTGGCGCGGCGAGGTGCTTTGCGGAACACGGTTCTTTGACAATTATAGGCGGTGTGTCGTTTGGAGCGGGCGACGCTATGGACGATGTTCTGTATACGGAACTTTCTTCCGTGGCAAACGCTGAAATACGTTTGAGTGAAGAATTATCAAGGCGTAGGGTTTTCCCTGCGGTGGACGTAGGCTTATCGTATAGCGAGTGTGTAGAACTGCTGTTGAATGAGCAGGAGCGTACTGCGGAAATGGCGTTCCGTAAGCGTATCTTAAGTGGAGATGACGGAGATGCTGCTCGTCAGCTGCTTGTGGATTGTAATACCATTGAGGAATTTTGCAAAAAGAGCGGTCGTTAACGAATGCAATTTTATCTAAGAAGAAATTAGAGGCGTACATGGGTCGCCTCTTTTCTCTTTTTGGCGACAAATTGCGACAAATTTTGACGAAAAATTTTAATCTATTCGTTTTTTTTATTGTAGATTTTTAAAAAACTCTTTTTTGGGGCAGAAAATTGATTAAAAAGACGTTTTTTGTGGATAGTCTATAATTATTTTCAATACAACATCTTGTGTTCAATAGATTGACTTTGATACAAGATATGGTATAATAGTATGGCTCAATAAAGATAAGCACAATATGTTGTAGGCATCTTGACGATTTTACCACAATATATAGTGTTGAAATACAAAGGATGGATAGGGAAGGTAGCTCTATGAAAATTATTAAACGCAGTGGACAAGAAGTTGAATTTGATATAGAGAAAATTATTGCCGCAGTTAGAAAGGCAAACCGTGATATGGACGTATATTTGCGTATTGACGATGCGCAGATTCTTGCGATTGCAGAGGCTGTTACGAAAAAGTGTGAAGAGCTCAATCGTTCGCCTCAGGTCGAGGAAGTTCAAGATATGGTAGAAGATCGCCTTATGGATATGAAGGCGTTTGCTTTGGCGCGCAAATATATCACCTATCGCTTTAAGCGTGATCTCGTTCGTAAGGTAAATACGACGGATGCGCAGATTTTGGCGCTCATTGAGTGTAACAGCGAGGTTGCAAAGCAGGAAAACTCGAATAAGAACCCCACGGTCAACAGCGTACAGCGTGACTATATGGCAGGGGAAGTTTCCAAGGACTTGACCCGTCGTATTTTGTTGCCTGACGATATCGTTGCGGCGCACGACCAAGGTATTATTCATTTCCACGACGCGGATTATTTCGCGCAACATATGCATAACTGTGACCTTGTAAACTTAGAGGATATGTTGCAGAACGGTACGGTTATTTCGGGTACGTTGATTGAAAAGCCGCACAGCTTTTCCACGGCTTGTAATATCGCTACGCAGATTATTGCGCAGGTTGCCTCCAACCAGTACGGTGGACAAAGTATCTCATTGACTCATCTTGCTCCCTTTGTAGAAATCAGTCGTCAAAAGATTCGCAGAGAGGTCGCGGCGGAACTTGCTACGGTAGGCGTTCAAGACGAGGCGCATATCAACCGTATCGCTGAGGAGCGTTTGCGTGCGGAGATTGCAAGGGGTATTCAGACGATTCAATATCAGGTTGTCACCTTGCTTACGACGAACGGTCAAGCTCCTTTCGTTACCGTCTTTATGTACTTGAATGAGGCGCGCAACGAACGTGAAAAGGCAGACCTTGCGATGATCATCGAGGAAACCTTAAAACAGCGTATGAAGGGCGTTAAAAACGAATCGGGCGTATGGATTACCCCTGCATTCCCCAAGCTGATTTACGTGTTAGAGCCTGACAATATCTCTGAAGAACAGCCGTACTGGTACTTGACCCAGCTTGCCGCAAAATGTACGGCAAAGCGCATGGTTCCCGACTACATTTCCGAAAAGAAAATGCTGGAATTTAAGGTCGATAAGAACGGTGAAGGGCATTGCTATACCTGCATGGGCTGCAGAAGTTTCTTGACTACTTACGTGGACGAAAACGGCAAGCCTAAGTATTACGGCAGATTTAACCAAGGCGTTGTCACCATTAACTTGGTGGACGTTGCGCTCTCTTCGGGTAAAGACGAGAAAAAGTTCTGGGAAATCTTTGACGAGCGTTTAGAGCTTTGCTATCGTGCGCTCATGCAACGCCATTTGCGCTTGAAGGGCACGCTCTCTGACGCTGCGCCTATTTTGTGGCAGTATGGTGCTCTTGCGCGTTTAGAAAAGGGTGAAACGATTGATAAATTGCTCTACGGCGGATATTCTACCATTTCGCTTGGTTATGCGGGGTTGTACGAATGCGTTAAGCACATGACGGGTATGTCGCATACCGACGAGGATGCGAAGCCGTTTGCGCTTGCCGTTATGCAGAGAATGAACGACAAGTGTAAGGAATGGAAGGCAAAGGAAAACATCGACTTCTCGCTGTACGGTACGCCGCTTGAGAGCACGACCTACAAGTTCTCCAAATGCCTGCAAAAGCGTTTCGGCGTTATCCCTGGTATCACGGATAAGAGCTATATTACCAACAGCTACCACGTACACGTTTCCGAGGAAATTGATGCCTTCACAAAACTCCGTTTTGAGAGTGAGTTCCAACAGCTCTCTCCCGGTGGCGCAATCTCTTACGTTGAAGTTCCCAACATGCAGAACAATATCCCTGCGGTATTGTCCGTCATGAAATTCATCTATGAGAATATCATGTATGCGGAACTCAACACCAAGAGCGACTATTGCCAAGTATGTGGCTACGACGGCGAAATCCAAATCGTTGAAGACGACGGTAAGTTGGTTTGGGAATGCCCTTGCTGTAAGAACAGAGATCAGGCAAAGATGAACGTTGCTCGTCGTACCTGCGGTTATATCGGTACGCAGTACTGGAACCAAGGCAGAACCCAGGAAATTAAGGACAGAGTATTGCACTTATAATATGAATTATGCGACCATTAAATGGTACGATATAGCGAATGGGGAGGGGGTGAGAATCTCCCTTTTCGTTTCTGGTTGTACCCATCAATGTAAAAATTGTTTTAATAAGATTGCGTGGGATTTTTCCTATGGGCAACCGTTTGACGAACAGATACAACGGCGGATTTTAGAGGAATTAGGCTCGCCTTTTATCGCAGGGCTTTCTCTCTTGGGCGGAGAGCCGTTTGAACCGCAAAACCAAGAGGCGTTGCTCCCATTTGTGCGTGAAGTAAAACGCCGTTATCCCAAAAAGCCTATATGGTGCTATACGGGCTTTGTTCTCGATGAAAAAGAGGGGCTTTTAAAGGAAGTGAATAAAAACACGCCGTATACAAAGGAGCTGATTTCGATGATAGACGTCTTGGTGGACGGTCCGTACGTAGAGGCGTTGCATAATATTTGCTTGAAGTTCCGTGGGTCGTCCAACCAGCGGGTTATTGACGTCCAAAAGACGTTGTTGTCCAAAGAATGCGTATTGTATATGGAGTGATGAAAAGTGCGAAATCGTAAGATAAAAGTCTGTACTATCTTTGCGTGGATTTTTGGCGGGATGTGTTTAGCGGCGTTGATTGCTTGGTTTGTGCTGTTTTTTGTGGCAGAGTGCAATCTGTTTGCCATTCGTCCCGTTTGGCTGGGGTTTTTATTGATGATGGTCGCTGGGGTTTTCATGACGACGGCATGTATATTCATCTATGCGATTATGCTCATGAAAGAGAGGGTGAGAAATACGTTCCTTTGCCCTTCTTGTGGTGAGGTTTGCGAGGTTGGCAACCGTTTTTGCTCCCATTGCGGGGAAGTCTTGCAGGAAATCGAATAAAAAAAAGACGACCGACGTACGATATTGTATGTCGGTTCGATTTTTTAAAAGGTTATGTTTGTGCGTTTGCGTGGTGTTTGTCGCGGCGGTTGTTGGTTTGTCGCTTGGCGTAAAAAATAAGGAGATAAGCACGGTAAAAACGGTGTACTACGTTGTAGAGGAAACGGAAAGTGTAGGTGCAAGCAGCAGCCAAATTGCCCTTCGAGGCGGAGCTGGCTATGAGATTGCAGACGGGGTGGCGTTCGGGGTATACTTTTCCGAGGATGAGGCGGAGCAGGTGCTTGGCAGGTTGCAGGAAGAATATGATCGCGTAATCGTGTATCCGTTATCGCTTACTTTTCTATCAGCTGAGGATTCGTTTGTGTACAACGTATTAGAGGTTGTAGAGGGGTGGACGAAGGTACTGCAAAACGGTGGCGCGCAAGATACTGTCAAAGAGGGCTTGCAGTCGGCTGCGAAGTTATTGTCGTTCCAAGCTGAGAAAGCGGATTCTTCGTTTTTGCGCAAACTTTCCGAGGTGTTAGAAAGTAGACTGCAAGAAAAGGTGTTGTACGTTGCCACGCTGAGGAATTTTATTTGTTTTGGTTGCGAGCAGCTTTCGTTAAGAAAGGAGATGATAAGAATATAATTTTTTCAAAAAACGAAAAAAAACGCAAAAAAGGCTTAAAAATTGCTTGCTTTTTTACGGAATATTCAGTATAATAAGAAAGCTGTCAGGCGAAATGCTACTGTGGCTCAGTCGGTAGAGCAGCTGATTCGTAATCAGCAGGTCGCCGGTTCAAGTCCGGCCAGTAGCTCCAAAAAATACGGTTGGCTTTTGCCGACCGTATTTTTTTTGTGTTGTGTGCTGTGAACCGTCTAGGACTGCTAATTAAAAGACTGGGGTCCCCGAAAATGAAAGCATTTTTGGGGTGGACAATAGGTCGCCGGTTCAAGTCCGGCCAGTAGCTCCAAAAATAATCCATCCCATTTAGGGGTGGATTATTTTTTTACTGATTGTCTGGACGGACTTGAGGGACGAGTTGCCCGTTAAGAAAAGCGTTAATAATGCTTTTTAGGGACGAGATAAGTGAGCGCCGATCGGTAGGCGCGAACGTGACCGAACGCAAAGAACAGCTTTGCGTGAGAAGAGCCGTTTTGCGGGAGCAAAACGCTTTGCCTTGCGGAGGTTTAGTTTCGAGAGGGTCGACGGCAAAGGACGACGTTGATAACGTCGGAGCGGGGCGTCTCCGCTAAAGGAACAAGTCCGGCCAGTAGCTCCAAAGAAAACCCATCCCTCAACGGGGTGGGTTTTCTTTTTAAGTCATTGTTTTATACAGAAGGATTGACATGCGATTACCGTTGTGGTATAATCTCCGTGAAATACGTATGATTAATTCGCAAGAAAAAGGAGTACGCCTTCAATGCAACAAACTGAAATTTTAATTCAATCAACGATTGACGGAACAATGCAACCGTCGTTATTTTACGCTGCTTCAAAAAGCAACCGCCCCTTGTTAGTTTCGCTCCATACGTGGAGCTTCGATCGCTTCAATCAATTAGAATCAATGGTTCCGTTTGCGGAAAAATATGATTTCAACCTGCTTCTTCCCGAATTCAGAGGTAGCAATCTGGATACGAATGAGCATTGTACTCTTGCCTGCGCTTCCTTGCACGCAAAACAAGACATAAAGGATGCGATTGATTACGTCGTTAGGAATTTCGATGTCGATGCTGATAATATATTTATGCTAGGATGTAGCGGTGGCGGCCATATGGCGCTGATGATGTGCGGTTTTTGCCCGGAATATTTTAAGGCAGTCGGGGCATTTGTACCGGTTACGGACCTGAATCTGTTTGCAAAACAGAACGAAGAATATAGACGTCACGTTTTAGCTTGTTGCAGCGGTTCTCAAGAAGAGATGCGGTTGCGCTCTCCCATGACATATGCAGATACTATCGCGAAAGCCAACGTGAAAATTTTTCACGGTAAATTCGACCCGCTTGTACCGCACACCCACAGCCTTCAGCTTTACAACCGTATTCTTCAAGAATATCCAACTGCGAGAGTATTTCTTGATATTTTTGACGGCGAACACGAACTTGATTTAAACGCGGCTGCTGCTTGGTTTTTATCTCAATATGAAGGACAAGAAATCATTGAAGTCACGCGCTGATGAAAAGTCTTTAAATAAAATAGCCGCTTGCGATTTACATGCAAGCGGCTTTCGTTTAAATGATACAGGTTTTATTTTCGTATACTTTCCTTGTAAGGGAGGCGTACATTTTTTCGGCGAGTTCGTCAACGGCAAGGCACTTGGTTGCTGTGGCATTTAACTTGCTTTTTTGCGTTCCTGCCGCCAAGAAGGGGATAGTTGCTTTTGAAAGAGTGGATAAAATTTCCGTTCTATCTTGCCGATAGGCAAGCGGATGTAAATACAAATCGTTTTCCAAACATTCAAAAACAAGCTCTTTGCGGATGTTAAGTAGATTTTGCAAAGCAATTCTGCGAATTCGCGCGGCGGTGTATCTTGGCGAAGTCAATGCCTCTTCTAAGGGAATCGAGCCGCTTGCCGCTTTCACGAAAGCGTTTTCAAGCCCTTCCGTGCAATCTAACACTTTGGCAAGATTTTCGGGCGACTCACGCAAAATCGCAAACTTTTCAAACGCGTTGAGGTTCACTTCACTTGCGGATTGCAAATCGACGGCAGCCTCGGGGGGGAGAAAGGCTAACATTTCCGAAAGGGTATCCTCTCGCAAGGCCTTGCGTATTGCGGTGGCGGAGGCAAAATTGTCCTTTGCGTACTTGTCGTGATAGCCTGCGCCCAGCCTTTGAACAGGTAGGATTTCAATATCGGACTTTGTCGATAAAATCGCCTTCGTGTACTCGATGCCTAAAATATTGTTGGGAGAAGAGAACAGTCTCTCATCTGCGATTTTACTGCGCGCAGTTGCAATCGCCTCTGCGTAGCCTACGCCGCTTTTTATCAATGCTTTTACGGTAGAAGAAACGGTTTCTGGTTCGTCCAGCAGGGCGTTTGCGGCTTGCAGGAATACTTGCTTGTCGGCAAACTCTGCCCCGAAAGCAAGATGCTTTACGGCGGGGATTTTTGACAACAGAGAAATAGCGCCCTTTGCAAAAATTTCAGCGTTTGAGGTGGCGAACACGGTGGGCAATTCAATCACGATATCTGCGCCGCATAATACGGCGTGCTTTGCGCGCAAGTGCTTTTCTAAAACCGCCGCTTCACCACGCTGGGTGAAGTTGCCGCTCATGATACAAAGCACTGCGTCTGCGTTCGATTGCCTCCTTGCCTCATCGATAAGATATTTATGTCCGTTGTGAAAGGGATTATATTCACAAATTATTGCGCAAATTTTCATTTTCTTTTCCCGTAATCCTTTACATTGAGAAATTTCTGTGGTATAATTAAATAGCAAAATTGGTTATACGACTATTATATACCAAAAAAAGAAAAAAATAAAGCGTTTGTAGGAGATAAGCGTATGAATATTTTGGAACAGATTAAAAGTAAAGCAAAAGCTTTAGGAAAAACGATTGTTCTTTGCGAAGGTGAAGATTCGCGTGTTGTCCGCGCGGCGGCGATGACGACGAAGGAAGGGGTTGCAAAGATTGTCCTGCTCGGTAACGAGGCGGAAATTAAGGCTAAGAACCCCGATGTTGATCTTACGGGTGTAGAAATCGTAGATCCGCTTACGTCGGACAAGTTGCCTGCATACAATGCAAAACTTTGCGAACTTCGCGCATCCAAGGGTATGACCCCTGACCAAGCGGCAAAGCTGTTGCAGGACGGTACGTATTTTGGCGCGATGATGCTGAAGATGGGGGACGTAGACGGTTTGGTTTCCGGTGCGTGCCATTCCACGGCAAACACCCTTCGTCCTGGGTTGCAGATTATTAAGACTGCTCCTGGCGCATCGTCGGTATCTTCCTTTAACTTGATGATCTGTCCTCCGCAGGGCAATCAGTATTGCCCCGACGGTTTGGTGGTTTTCGCTGACTGTGGCTTGAACCCTACCTATACCAGCGAAGGGCTTGCGGATTGCGCGATTGATACGGCAAAATCTGCCGCGGCGATTGCGGGGATTGACCCGAAGGTTGCGATGCTTTCCTTCTCCTCTAAGGGTAGCGCAAAGCACGACAACGTAACGATGGTGGCTGAGGCTGTTCGCATTGCAAAAGAGAAAGCGCCTGACTTAAAGATTGACGGCGAATTGCAGTTCGATGCGGCAATCGTACCTTCCGTAGGCGAAATGAAAGCGCCTGGTTCGTCTGTTGCTGGCCACGCAAACGTATTTATCTTCCCTGACTTGCAGGCAGGCAATATCGGTTATAAGATTGCAGAACGCTTGGGCGGCTTTATGGCAGTAGGTCCTATTTGTCAGGGCTTTGCAAAGCCGATGAACGACCTTTCTCGCGGTTGCAAGGAAGAGGATATCGTAGCGGCTGTTGCAATTACGGCGTTGCAAACACAGTTATAAGGAGAAAGTAAAATGAAAGTTTTGGTTATCAATTCGGGAAGTTCCTCTTTGAAATATCAGCTGATTGACATGGAAACCGAAGGCGTTATCGCAAAAGGCCTTTGCGAACGTATCGGTATCGACGGTTCGAAGCTTACGCATAAGGCGAACGGCAAGGAGCTTGTAAAGGCTGAGCCTATGCCTACACACAACGAAGCGGTTGCTTTGGTGCTTGCGGCGTTGACGGACGGCGAATATGGTGTCATTGCTTCGATGGATGAAATTGATGCGGTAGGTCACCGTGTGGTTGCTTCTGGCGAAACCTTTAAGAAGACGACCTTGGTTACCCCCGAGGCTTTGGTGGCTTTGAAAGAAATCGAAGATATGGCTCCTTTGCACAATCCTGCGGCTCTTATCGGTGTAAACGCTTGTCTTGCGGCAATGCCTGGCAAACCGATGGCGATGGTATTCGATACGGGTTTCCACTTTACGATGCCCGAGCACGCATATATGTATGCAATCGACTACGACCATTACGACAAATACAAAATCCGTCGTTACGGCTACCACGGTACCAGTCATAAGTTCGTTTCGCAAGAGGCGGCAAAGTACCTTGGTAAAAAGCCCGAAGAAGTCAAGGTTATCACCTGCCATTTGGGCAACGGTTCGTCCATTTCCGCTGTAAACGGCGGCAAGTGCGTGGATACTTCGATGGGCTTTACCCCGTTGGCTGGCGTTCCTATGGGTACGCGTTCGGGCGACATCGACTTTGGCGCGGCGGAATACGTTGCAAAGAAGGAAGGTTGGGATATTGCCACCACGATTAACTACTTAAATAAGAAGTGCGGTATGGCAGGTCTTTCCGGTGTATCCAGCGACTTCCGTGATCTTACGAAAGCGGCAGAAGAGGGCGATCATCGTGCACAACTTGCTTTGGACGTATTCAACTATAACTGCAAAAAATACGTTGGTGCCTACGCGGCGGCGATGAACGGCGTAGACTGTATCGTCTTCACGGCTGGCGTTGGTGAAAATACTTCGTCCGTACGTCAGGCTATTTGCGAAAATATGCAGTATTTGGGACTTGAAATCGACCTTGAAAAGAACCTCGAAAAGAATAACGGTGCAATTCGCGATATTTCGGGCAAAAATTCCAAGGTTAAGGTTCTGATTATTCCCACGAATGAAGAGCTTGTAATTGCAAGAGAAACGGTAGAATTGTTATAAAATTTCCTATTTTTCCTGCGAAAAAAAGTTGACAAAGGCTTAGAAATATACTATACTTGTAAAAGTCGGTTTTATGATGATTATCGATGTTAGAAAATTAAACGCCCAAAAGCGCTACTTCGGGGAGATGCAATTCTCTTACGAACCGCCGGCGGAACTCGTTAATATTCCGTTTGCGCAGTTTACTTCCCCGATATCAGTAGAGTTTTCGTATGACCTGTACGAGGATAACGCGTTTGAGGTTCGTGGCAAGGTTTCCTATCGCTTAAAAGGACAATGTTCCCGATGCCTGAAAGAAGTGGAAATGACTGTCGAAGGGGAGCTGAACGCTCTGTTTGAACCGAAGAAGGATGCGGAAGATTACAGCTACTTTGGCAACGTGATTGATATCACGAAAGCGGTAGAGGATGCCGTGGTGTTTAGTTTGCCGTTCTCTCTTTCTTGCAAGGAGGAATGTGAGCCCATTCGATATAATTCAGGAGACGAAAAGGATAATTAAGAAAATTTATAGGATAGAGGTGTTAAGATGGCAGTACCTAAGAGTAAACAATCCAAGAGCAGAACGAACAAAAGATTTGCAAATTATAAGGCAACCGCAGCTACGTTGGTAGATTGCCCTCATTGCCACGAACTGAAAGAAGCGCACAAGGTTTGCGCTGCTTGCGGTTACTACGATGGCAAAGAGGTTGTTGCACAGAAAGAAGCAAACAACTAATTTATTCGTCTAATCAGGCATTTAGGCGGGCTGCATTTTTGCGCCCGCCCTTTTGCGTTTCAATGGAAACAATGGTGAATTGCGGATTTCATAAAATTGACAGTTGCTTTTTCTTATGAAATCTGTTATACTAAGTGCAGAGGTAAAACATGAAAGAAAAATTTTCTGTATACGGTATGACGTGTACTGCTTGTTCGGCGGGTATTGAGCGTACTATACAAAAATTGAATGGGGTGGACGGCGTAGAGGTTTCCCTGATGGGGGAATCTATGTCCGTTTCTTACGACGAAACAAGACTCACCTCTGCGGAGATTGTTGCGGCAGTGGAGGGCTTAGGCTATGCCGTAAAACCGTACGATATTGACGGGAGGAAAACACAAAAGTCGTTCGCGACTTCATTAAAAAATCGCTTTTGGATTTCCTTGTTCTTCCTAATACCGCTAATGTATTGTTCTATGGGAGGTATGGTGCATCTACCTGTCCCGCCTGATTCATACAATTATATTGTTCAAGCGGTATTGTCTTTAGGTGTGATTATTATCAACTTTCGGTTTTTTACTTCAGGAGCAAAAGCGCTTATAAAAGGCGTTCCGAATATGGACACGCTGGTGGCGCTTGGCTCTGCCGTATCTTGGGGGTATAGTGCCGTTTTGACGGTAATTCACTTTATCAATGGCAGTACGCCGCATCTGTATTTTGAATCGGCGGCGATGATTTTAACCTTGGTGACTTTGGGTAAATGGCTGGAAGAGAAGTCCAAGAAGAAAACGGGCGACGAGGTTGAAAAACTCATCGGCTTAATGCCGAGTACCGTGGTTGTGGAACGTGGCGAAATTGAACGGACGATTCCTTTTTCGGAGATTGTCGTGGGCGACGTGCTTATCGTACGGCAGGGTGATTATATCCCCGTGGACGGCAAAATCGTGGAAGGACACGCCTTTATCGACCGTGCGGCAATTACCGGCGAAAGCCTGCCGGTTGAGGTCGGGGAAGGTGACTCCGTCAGCGGCGCAGATATCGTCAAAAGCGGCTATATCAAGGTGCTTGCTGAGAGGGTCGGCGCGGATACTACCCTTTCCCAAATTGTAAAAATGGTCAAGGAGGCAGGCGCAAGCAAAGCTCCCCTGCAAAAAATAGCGGATAAAATTGCGGGTATTTTCGTACCGCTTGTGTGTATGATTGCCCTGTGTACGCTGCTTGTTTGGGTGGCGACGACGGGGGATATCAGCGATGCGGCGAACTATGCAATCAGCGTGCTGGTCATTTCTTGTCCTTGTTCGTTGGGCTTAGCAACCCCCGTTGCAGTGATGGCGGCGACTGGGAGAGGAATGTCCTTAGGGATTTTGTACAAGGATGCAGAGGCTTTGCAGAGAGCAAAGGATATCAACTGCGTGCTTTTAGACAAGACAGCAACGCTGACGGAAGGCTTGCCTAAAGTCGTGGATTTTGAATGCTTTATTGACGATGAGGGGCTGGTGTTGTCCTTGGCTTACGCCATTGAAAAATGCTCGAACCATCCCTTAGCGGAATGTATCAAGGCGTATGCACGGGGCCGTGCGGATGAAACCGTTTCGGTGGAAAATTATCGATACGAAATGGGTCAGGGCGCGGTTGCGGAATACGTCGGGGAAACGTATTATTTGGGCAACCGAAAGTTGCTTGCAAAGACGGAAGAAAAGAAGTGCTATGCTTTGGAAAATAAATACTCCAAGCAGGGGAAAACAACGATTTTCCTTGCAAAGCAAAGAAAACTGCTGGCGGTCTTTGCGGTTGCAGATACTTTAAAGGAAAGCAGTCGAGAGGGCGTGGAATGGTTAAAAGCTCGTTCCATAAAGACGGCGATGCTGACGGGCGACGTTGAAAACGTAGCGGCGGCAATTGCGGAAAAGGTTGGCATTGAGGAATTCTTTGCAGAGGCTTTGCCTGCGGATAAGGCGCAGGCAGTACGGCGTATTCAATCGGTTGGCGGCGTGGTTGCGATGGTTGGCGACGGCGTAAACGACAGCCCTGCATTAAAGGCGGCTGACGTTGGCGTGGCGATGGGCAAGGGTACGGATATTGCCATTGACAGCGCTGACGTAGTGTTGGTGAACGGTGACATACGCTCGGTGGCAACGATGGTGGATTTAAGCAAATCTGCCGTACGCAACATCGTACAAAATCTGTTCTGGGCATTCTTTTATAACGTGGTTGCAATCCCCGTGGCGGCAGGCGCGTTTGCATGGGCAGGTGTACATCTTAACCCGATGATTGCCGCCGCATGTATGAGTTTAAGCTCTTTATTCGTCGTTGGAAACGCTTTGCGTTTAACGGGGTTTGGTAAAAAGAAGGCGGTCGATAAGCCTTTGCAGGCGGAATTGCCGACCGAAAAAGAGGAAAAAGAGATGAAGGTTGAAATTAAGATTGAAGGAATGATGTGTAAACACTGCGTAGCGCACGTAGAAAAAGCGTTGACCGCTTTGCCGAGTGTGGATTCGGTGGCGGTTGATTTAACTGCGGGCACGGCGACCGTTTCACTCTCTTCAAATGTAGGCGACGAGGCTTTCACTTCTGCAATCGTAGGGGCGGGCTATGAGGTGGTCGAGATAAAAAGGACAAAATAAGCCAAACAAATACAATCAAAGACAAAAAACGCAGGAAATACCGTGATATTATGCATACACAAACATATTATGGAGGTGTACATATGTCACAAATGTTGCTTTTGGATAAACGCACGCAAACTCTTATCGAGGATTACGTTCCGCAAGGGGACGTCCTGGAGGGGATTGTGTGCTTTTTTTCTGTCTTTGCCGACTATACGAGGGTCAAGATTTTGTCTGCTTTGGCGATTAGTCAGCTGTGCGTAAGCGACCTTTCGCGGATTCTGCAGATGAACCAAACGACCGTTTCTCATCAGCTTCGTTTTTTAAAGAGTGCGGGGATTGTAAAGTGCTGTCGGCAAGGGAAAATCGTGTTCTATTCGTTGGTTGACGATACGGTCAACGACGTACTCTTAAAAGGAATAGAGTTTTTAGGTTGTTAAACAAAGTTTAAACGCAAGTTTTTTTTGCTTTTTCTCTTGCAAATTTCCGTAGATTGTGGTATACTGCTAATATCGGTTAGTATGCATATATGGATTTTTGCGCATAGGTGAAAAGGGAATGGGGAAATTAGAGGAAAAATTAAAGCTGTTGCCAGATACTCCCGGCGTATATATCATGCTTGATAAATACGGCGCGGTGATTTACGTGGGCAAAGCACGGGTTTTGAAAAACCGTGTTCGGCAATATTTTCACGGCTCGACAAAGCCCTCCAAGGTGGCGGCGATGGTGGAGAATATTGCGGACTTTTCCTATATCATCACCAACACGGAAATTGATGCCTTAGCCTTAGAAAACAACCTGATAAAGAAGTACAAACCCAAATACAATATCCTCTTAAAAGACGATAAAACCTATCCGTATATCAAGGCGCATCTAAAAGAGGAATTTCCTCATTTTTCTATCACGAGAAAGCTGACGAAGGACGGAAAGTATTTCGGTCCGTTCATGGGCGGTATACGTTGTAAGGATATTTTAGAGATTGTATCTTCGGTCTACGGCGTTCGTTTGTGCACGACGGCAATCGGCGCAAAGCCCAAAAAACCTTGCCTTGCCTATCATATCGGGAAATGCCTTGGCCCGTGCGCCCATGGCTGTTCCAAAGAGGAATATGCAGAGAGGGTAAAAAAAGCGTTGTCTTTCTTAGACGGCAACTACGAAGAGGCGGAAGAGATTCTGCAAAGCAAGATGCTTTCCTTTGCAGAGAACGAGGAATTCGAGCTAGCTTTAGAATATCGTGAAAAGCTGCAAATGCTGTCAAAATTAAAGCTGAAACGGTTGACGGCACTCAATCGGGATATTAACGCCGACGTCTTTGCGTTATCTTCCAACAAACTGTATTCGTCCGTCAACGTGTTAATTACACGCAGTGGCATTATGCAAGGCGGCAGTAATTACGCTTTAGAGGACGCCTCCTTGTCGGAAAGCGATGCGCTTACGGCGTTTATCTTGCAGTATTACGCGCATCGGGAGCCCCCTGAAGAGATTATCGTTCAAGATTTTTGCGAGAAGGAGCTGTTGGAGAGTTATTTCAAAGAAAAGCTGGGCAAAAAGACGGCTGTCACCGCTACAAAAGCAGGGGTGCGCAAGCAGCTTTTAGATATGGCGGAAAAGAACGCGCAGGAATATCTTTCCAAAGTCATCGAAAAGATCGAGCATAAGAACGATCGAACGAAAAACGCTTGTCAGAGGTTGCAACAGCTGTTGTCGTTGCCTCGCTATCCCCGCCGCATCGAATGTTATGATATTTCCAACATTTCGGGCGTGGACAAGGTCGGTTCTATGGTCGTGTTTATCGACGGGGAAGCGGATAAAAACAGCTACCGCCGCTTTAAAATCAAGACGGTTGAGGGCGCAAACGACTATGCTTCGCATCAGGAGATGATGCGCCGCCGCTTGTCGAAGTTTGGTACGGAAGAAGAGGAACGTTTTCCTCGTCCCGATCTTATCGTCATTGACGGCGGTAAGGGTCAGCTCTCTGCGATAGAAGAGGTTTTTGCAGAGTTTTCTATCACTGACATTCCGCTGATTGCCTTGGCGGAGCGTGATGAGGAAATCTTTACTCGTTTTTCTGATGAGAGTATCCGCTTGCAGAAAAACGACTACGTTTTACAGCTTTTACAGCGTTTGCGTGATGAGGCGCATCGCTTTGCAATCACCTATTTTAGGAGCTTGCATTCCAAACGCAATCTTGCCTCCGTTCTTTCCGAGATTGATGGGGTGGGCAAGAAAAAGCGTGAGGCGTTGCTGGAACGCTTTAAAACGATTGACAATATAATGAATGCGGACGTACAACAGCTTTCCGAGGCGGATGGCATCGGTGAAGAGCTTGCCGCCCGAATTTACGCCTACTTTAAGGAAAAAATATAAACGAAAGAGAAGACTATGTTAGAGATTTTAGCGCCGAGTGGAAATGAAGAGTGCGCCGAAGTAGCGATTGCTTGCGGTGCGAATGCGATATACCTTGGGTATACCGCCTTTTCCGCGCGCGACTCTGCAGGGAATTTCGATGATGAGTCGCTGGGTAGAATTTTACAAAAGGCGCATTTTGCTGGCGTAAAGGTATACGTCGCTATGAACACCGTCGTGAAGACGGCAGAGCTTGACGGCTTTTTGAATACCCTTATAAACTTGTGGACGATGGGGGTTGACGCTATTATTTTGCAGGATATGTTGCTTGGGAGATATATTCACGAATTGTATCCGCAAATCGTCCTGCACCTTAGCACGCAGGCAGGTATCTGTACGGAGCGGGGGGCGGCGCTTGCCAAGGAATACGGCTTTTCCCGTGTCATTCTTGCAAGGGAAACGCCACTTGCAGAAATCGAAAAGATTGCAAAAATCGTAGAAACCGAGGTTTTCGTGCAGGGGGCGCTGTGTACGGCATACTCTGGACAATGCTATTTCTCCTCGTTTGTTGGCGGCAACAGCGGCAACCGAGGAAGGTGCAAACAGCCTTGCAGAAAGAAATATACTTATAATCGAAATGGGTTTGAGGAATATGCGTACGCTTTGTCCTTGTCCGACTTATGCGTTGGCGAAGATATTGCTAAGCTAATCGCGGCGGGGGTGCTTTCCTTTAAGATTGAGGGAAGAATGCGCCGCAAGGAATACGTAGGCGCGGCGGTGCGTTATTATCGTCAGATATTAGACGGAGTGGCATCGCAGTCGGCGTTCTCCGACCTGAAGAGAACGTACAATCGCGGCAATTATACGAAAGGTCTTGCCTTTGGACAAGATAAGCGGATTTTATCCCGCTCGGTGCAGGGGCACTTGGGTGAAAACGTAGGCGTTGTCAAGGTGGAAAAGGGCAGATATTTGGTCGAAAGCCGTTTTGTTGCAAAGCAAGGGGATGCCTTTAAGATTTTGCGTGACGGCAAAGAGGTTGGCGGCGCGGCATTTGCTGGGACGTACGCCCGTGGCTTTGTCCTTTTTACAAGAGAAAGGTTGAAAAACGGCGACTCGGTGTTCATCACTACCGATACGGAAGTCAATGCTCGCGTGGTGCAAGGCAGGGCAAAACCGTATGCGGTACGCTTGCGGTTGCGTTTTGTTGAAGGAGAGCGGGCGCAGGCAATCGGGGATGGCGTTTCTCTCTATTCTGAAAACATTTTGCAATCCGCAACCACTAGCCCTTTGACTGAGGCGGATATCAAAGCAAATTTCTTAAAAATAGACGGCCTGCCTATTGAGGTTTCCTTTGACGAAGTAGAGGTAGTAGGCAATGTGTTTATGCCAAAGTCGGCATTAAATGCTTTCCGTCGCGCCTTCTATGATGCGCTTGCTAAGAAGATTGCGTGCGATGGGCGTTCTTCGCTCACTCAAAAATGGGAACAGCAAACTCTTTCGGGTAAAAACACCCTTACGGCAGTCGTTTCGGATGATTTTACGGGGGTGGAATGTGACGTTGCAATCTATAAGGCGAACGACTATACTGCGCCCATGTTGGACGATTTCCTTGCATTAAAGGCGGAAAAGTATCTGTATTTACCGCCGTTCCACACGGAAAAAGACGTGTTGCGGATACAAGAACTTGTCAGGGAAAATCATCTTGACGGTATCTATGCGGAAAATTACGACGGCATTTCGATTGCGGAAAGCATCGGCTGTAAGCTGTTTGCAGGTACGGGCTTTAACTTTACAAATCCGCTTGCGCTGTCGCAGATTTATCCATTCGTTTCCTACTATGCAATATCCAAAGAACTGTCGGAAACGGAAATTGGGTCGCTTATCTCTGAAAAAGCCTTCGTGCTTTCTTCGGGGGATATAAAGCTGATGGACCTTTGCTATTGTCCGTTTGGCAAGACTTGCCGTCAATGCGACAAAGGGGCGGTATACAAGCTGACGGACGAAAACGGCAGAGTATTCCCCGTCCGCCGTTATATCGGTGCGGACGGTAGCTGTCGGTTTGAAGTATACAACTGCGCATCGCTCATCGGCAAGGGGGTAAATGGCGCAGGGCAACTTGTGGACGTATCCGTTCAAGCGGATAAGCCGTCTGCGGTAAAAGCAATCAATAACGAACAACGGCAAAAGCAGGTGTATTCTTTGTACACCGCAGGGCATATCAAAAACGGGGTACTCTAACGTGAATTTTCATGCGATTGAAAAAACAGAACTGAATAAAATTCTGGCGATTGCCTCGGAATATTGCGTGCTTGATGGTGGCAGAGAATTGCTAGCCAACCTGCATCCTACCTCGGATATTGCAGAGGTTCGCAAATCGCTTGCGTATACGAAGGAGTGTGTAAAGCTCCTCTTTACGCACGGGGTTTCCAAGATTGAGCACTATCCTAAGCTGACGGACGAATTGCAACGGGCGAGAAAAGGCTCGGCGCTTTCGTGCGGAGAATTGCTTTCCGTGGGCGGTTTGTTGCGTTCCATTCGTATTGCGCATACGTCGATTGCGGCAATCAACGACGAGGAAATCGTTTGCGTAAGACTGCTTGCCGACAAGCTGTACGACAACGTAGCATTAGAGGACGATATTGCATCGAAAATCCTCAACGACACGGAAGTTAGCGACTACGCCAGCGACAAGCTGTATACCCTTCGTCGGGATATTCGACTTTTGAACGAGAAAATTCGGGCTCGGCTTGCTGAATATTTGACGGGCTCGGAGGGCAAATTCCTCCAAGACGGCATTATCACGATGCGCAACAACCGTTACGTGTTGCCTGTAAAAGCGGAATACAAACGCAACGTAAAAGGCTTTATTCACGACCGTTCCGCAACGGGCGCTACCTTCTTTATCGAGCCTGAGGCGGTGCTGGAAATGAACAACGAGCTTCGCTCCTTGATGATAGACGAACGGGAAGAGGTGCAACGTATCTTGTCTGAACTGACGAGGCGTATCGGTCAGATTGCCGACAGCTTAGAGCAGGGGATTGCTGTCCTCAATGAGCTCGATTGTCTGTATGCAAAGGCGGAATACGCGTATAAAACGCATTCCGTTTTGCCGCAGGTCAACGATTGTGGGGAAATTGTCATCAGTCGTGGCAGACACCCTTTAATTGATCCTAAAAAGGTCGTTCCCGTTTCCCTTTCGTTGGGGAAGGGTTATCGTTTCCTTTTGATTAGCGGCCCGAATACGGGCGGTAAGACGGTTAGCCTCAAGATGGTCGGCTTGTTCTGTTTGATGGCGATGGTGGGGCTGTTTATCCCTGCCAACGAGGCGACTGTTTCTGTCTTTGAAGAGGTCTATTGTGACGTCGGCGATGCGCAGAGTATTGAGGAGAGCTTATCGACCTTTTCCTCGCACGTCAAAAACGTCGTGGAGATTACCGAGCGCGCGGACAAAAAGAGCTTGGTGCTGATTGACGAGCTTGGCGGCGGTACTGACCCTGACGAAGGGCAAGCTTTGGCAAGGGCAATCGTTTCACACTTGATTAAAACAGGGTGTACGGGCGTACTCACCACCCATTATTCGGCTTTGAAGGAGTTTGCTTTTGCGACGGACGGCATTGAAAACGCCTGCATGGAGTTCGATTCCAGCACTCTGCAGCCTCTGTACGTGTTGAAAATCGGGTTGCCTGGGTCTTCCAACGCCCTGGCGATTTCTAGAAGATTAGGCTTAAAAGAGAGTATTTTAGAGGAGGCTTTGTCTTCTCTTTCTGAAGGCGCGCAAGCCTTTGAACATATCGTTCGTAGCGCAGAAGAGAGCCGTATTGCGGCAGAAAAGGCGCTCATAGAAACCAACCAAATCAAAGCGGAGTGGCAACGGAAGGTCGAAGAGGTTGAACTTGAACGCACGCGCCTGCAAAAGGAGCGTGAAAAGCTGTTCTCTTCTGCGAAAGCGGAGTCGCGAAGAATTATCAACGAGCGTTCTGCCGATGCAGAAGAATTGCTCTCGGAAATCGAAAAGATTTTCGAGAAAGAACATCTTTCTGAAAAGGATTTAATTGCCGCAAGAACGCTGAAAAACCGTCTTGGCGACTTGGCGTATGAAACGCAGGCTGAGGAGCTTTCTCGCCCGCAATACGTGCCTGCAAAACCGGAACAGTTAAAGGTAGGCGACAGTGTGTACGTTGCGCGCATCAATGACGTAGGCGTTATTCAAAGTATTCGCCAGCAAAAAGGCGAGGCGGAAATCCTTTGCGGAAACGCAAGGATACGGGTGAAGCTGTCCGACCTTTCCGTGCCGTCTGCTACGCCTGAAAAGAGCGTAAAGAAAGATAAACTGCCAAAATGGAAGAAGACGGCATCGTCCGTACAGGTGTCTAAATCGCTTGCGACGAAGATGATGCCTACATTGGAATTAAACGTCATCGGGAAGACGGTGCTTGACGCTATTCCTGAGGTGGAGGCGTTTTTAGATGCGGCGGTGCTGGCGAACCTTGAAGAGGTACGCATCGTGCACGGTATGGGCACGGGAAAGTTGCGCGCAGGTATACACGAGTATCTTCGCAAAGCTAAGAACGTTGCCGAATTCCGTTTAGGTCGCTACGGCGAGGGCGAAACGGGCGTGACAATCGTAAAAATACGTTAAATCATAATTTTTCTCTTTGAAAAATACAATATCGTGTATTGTTTTCAAGGAGTAAATTATGGCAAAAACGCAAAAACTGTGGATGAATATCCTTTCCAACCTCGCAATCATCTGTTTAATCTTTTCGGTAGGGTTGGTTTGCTTTCCGACAAACGATGCGGTGGCGACGGCTGGTCAGGAGAAAGTATATCGTAGCGGATACAGCAAGAGCGGTGTTTCGCTGATGTTTAACGTATACTGGGGCACGGAAGAAGTCTACCAAATTTTAGATGTTTTAGACGAATACGAGGCGAAATCCACCTTTTTTATCGGTGGTTGTTGGGCGGATGACAACGTACAATGCTTAAAGGAAATCGCCGCTCGTGGGCATGAAATCGGCAATCACGGATATTTCCATAAGCAACACGATAAACTCAATGAAACTGCAAATCGGGAAGAGATTTTGCGTTGCAATCAATTCATTTCGCTGGCGATAGGTAGTACCCCTCAGCTGTTTGCGCCCCCAAGCGGCGCGTATTCAGACGCTACGCTTTCTGCGACGGCTCGATTGCAGATGAAGACGGTGCTTTGGACGAAGGATACGATTGACTGGCGGGATAAGGACGCCTCACTCGTTTATACGAGGGCAACGCAGGGTGTCGAGGCGGGCGCCATGATCCTGATGCATCCGATGGCGCATACGGTCAAGGCGTTGCCGGACATATTAAAAGAATACAAAAGGCGTGGATTGTCCGCTATTACGGTGGGGGAGAATCTATGCTAAACTAAAGCAAAATTGCTTTGGTTAGGAGGATAATACTATATGGTACAAGAAAAACGCTATCCAAACGGATTGCGAGTGGTTGTAAAACAAATGCCGGGACTTTATTCGGTGACTATCGGTATTTTAGTTGGTACGGGTGGCGCGATGGAAACGGATGCAGAGGACGGTATTTCGCATTTCATCGAGCATATGCAGTTCAAAGGCACGGACAAGAGGAACGCTTTTGAGGTTTCGGATGCCTTCGACCGTATCGGTGCGCAGGTGAATGCGTTTACGGGTAAGGACGCAACCTGCTACTATACCAAATGCACAACCGACCACGTGGACGGGGCTTTTGAAGCGCTGTCTGACCTCTTCTTAAACGCGACCTATCCCGAGGATGAGTTAGAGCGTGAAAAAGGGGTGGTGTGCGAAGAAATCTCTATGAACGAGGATTCCCCCGAGGACTTGTGCTTAGATTTACTGGCGCAGGCGACTTACGGAAATCAAAATTACGGCAGAAATATTTTGGGCCCTGCATCGAACGTCAAGGGATTTACTATCGAGGATATTAAACGATACAAAGAGGCAAGGTATTGTCCTGAAAATATCGTTATATCGTTTGCTGGCGGTATTGACTTTGCCACGGCGATTGCGCTGGTCGAAACGTATTTTGGTAATCTACCGAAAGGGAACTATCAAAAGCGGATTTTAACCCCTCAATACTTAGGACAAAGCCTTTTCAAAACGAAGCCGATAGAACAGATGCACTTTGCGCTTTCCTATCCGTCTATTCCGCTGGAACATAAGCTGAACTTGGCCCATTCGATTATGAACAATATTTTGGGCGGCAGTATGACTTCCCGTCTGTTCCAAGAGGTGCGCGAGAAGATGGGGCTTGCTTATTCAGTGTATTCCTATGCCTCGCGCTATGCTGAGTGCGGTAGCCTGACGGTATACGCAGGTGTGAACCCTGAAAAGGCAAATTCTGCCTACGATGCGGTGCAAGCCGTCCTGCAAGACTTTAAGTCGAAAGGGATCACGGACGACGAATTTATCCGCGGAAGAGAGCAGATGAAGGCCTCCACGATTTTTGGGCTTGAGAATACTTCCTCGCAGATGCTGATTTACGGCAAGGAAATGTTATACCGCAATTGCTTATACGACATTGACGAACGCTTTGAACAGTTGCAAAAGGTGACGAAAGCAGATGTTGATGCGGCGATTGCATTGACCTTTGACGACGTAGAAAACAAAAAAGCGGTGGCGGTTGTCGGAAATACCGATAAGCCTTTCTCTCTTTGACGTAAGGAATAATACGCAAAAATAAAAATAAATAGGTGCTGTATGGATATTTTACAAACGATTGAACAAGAATTCAACTTAACGCAAACGCATGCCAAGAACATCATTTCTTTGATTGACGAAGGGAATACCATTCCATTTATCGCTCGTTATCGTAAAGAGATGACGGGTAGCTGTGACGACCAAGTTTTGCGTGAGTTGTTCGACAGACTTACATATCTTCGTAATTTGGAAAAGCGCAAGGAAGAAGTTGCAAATTCGATTACGGAACAAGGCAAGATGACGGACGAAATCCAAGCGGCGCTTGCAAAAGCGGTTACGTTGACGGAAGTAGAAGATATTTATCGTCCCTATAAACAAAAGAGAAAAACGCGTGCATCCGTTGCAATCGCGAAAGG
>JAZOMO010000002.1:0-29059 GCA_045654025.1 Candidatus Scatosoma sp. | reverse complement strand
GTCTTCCTAAGCCCGCTTGGGCTCCGACTTCCGTGTCCTCGGGGGACATCTGTGCGCCGTCCTCACCGTACACCTTATAGCCGTTGTATTCCTTCGGGTTGTGGCTTGCCGTAATCATAACGCCTGCCACCGTCTTTAAGTAGCGCACCGCATACGAGAGCATCGGTACGGGATGTACGTCGTCGAAAAGGTATGCCTTGGTACCGTTCTTTGCAAGCACCTCTGCGGTTGCCCTTGCAAACTCTTCCGATCTTCTACGGGTATCAAAGGAAATAACGACGCCGCGTTCCATTGCCTCCGCGCCCAGCGTTTTGATAAATTCCGCCAAGCCCTGCGTAGCGCGCATAACGGTGTAAACGTTCATCATGTTCATGCCGTAGCCGATGAGTCCACGCATCCCTGCCGTACCAAATTCAGGCTCTGCGCCAAAGCGGTATTCCTTTTCTTTCTCGTCTTCGGCGATGGCAAGCAATTCTGCTCTGCCTTCCTCGCAAAGGCGTTCATCGTTTACCCATTGTAAGTAATTGCTTTGATAATCCATAATGGCTGCTCCTTTTTCAGGTTTATTTTCGTTGTTTTCCGCCTCCGCCGTTTCCGTCATGTAGGCAAAGAAATTCTCCGTGTCGCCCTTGCAATCGTTGGTGGCGATGTCCTCGTAGGTGAGGAAGTATTTTTTGCCCTTGATCGTGAAGTAATTGACGTACTGCGCGCAGATGAGTAGCACGTACGAGGCAGGCACGGTGACGATGAGCGCGCTCGCCATCGTGAACACCACCGCCATCATATTGACCGCGATGATGAGATAGACCAACACGAGGTAGATGTTGAAGGACTTGAAATGATGCTTCTTCTCCTCTTTGCGGACCGAGCGTATCGCTTGCCCTAAGGTCATACCATCAGAGGTAATCGCCGGCATCCACGCCGACGTCCAAGTGAATTTGAACGCCTGCCCGATTGCCAACACCGTGATCGCCAAGGAGAACGCAAAGAGCACGTCAACAAAGACGAAAATCACCCCTATCAGCGCGATGATAACAAGGTCAATCAAAAAGGCAACGGGTACGTATACCAGCGCATATTTACTGCCCTTTCCAAGGTTCGCAATATACGCTTGCCAGAAGGGGGTTTCCGCATAGGCGGTCATTCTGTCGTTGGTGATACTGCCGACCGTAAAATAGCACAAGGTGTCCAAAAATCTCTGTACCAGATAGACGGCGATACATCCCAGCGTTCTGCCGATGATTGAACCGATCATCGCCCATACCATATCCGCAAAAGCAGGCAAAGAACCGTTGACAATCTGGTCACGCAAGCCCTCAAACGTTTCCCCTGAGCTGTGACCTGGCATAAACTCGGTAAACAGAGCACGCACGTCCTTTACCAGAGCGCCCCATTCCACACTGGAAAAAATCTGTTCGATTTGCGGTAAGATGAGCAACGCATACAACGCGGTGCAAAGGATTCCCACGACGATTTTATACAACAGCACGCGAGAGATGTTTTTGAAATTTTCCGTCAATAAAGTAAATATGTTACGAAATCGCATACATTACCACCCGTTTTTCTCGTAATATTTTTTAAGGTCCGCCCGTTCGATTTGCGCCCGATCGAAATAGACGATTTGCATACGCACACAAAATTGCAAAATCAAGACGGCGTACAGCATCGTTGCCACCACAACTGAAGCCACCAAAACGGAAGGCAACAACAAGGTCGCCGCAACAATCGCCGCCTCAGCCACCACCATCGAGAGCGCCTGCACCCAGATAATGTTGCCCTGAATCGGCTCGCACAGCAAGAACCCATAACGCAACGCTTCAAAGGTACGAAACCCGGTAATCTGCATGCACGGTAACCAAAGGTATATCAGCGAAATCGCATAGGTCAGCGCAACGTGCATCGCCAAGACGATCAAGGGTGCAACCACGTATACCGCCACCGACGGTAATAGGAAAGAAAGCTGCAACACCGCCGTCAGCAATAGCGTCCATATCTCGTACAAGATGACCATCAACATGGTAAATCCAAAGGTGGACAAAAGGTTGTCGTTCAGCTTTGCAAATAAGCCGTTAAAGGTACGCTTTCCAAAGCGCATATGCTTGTCGGTAAACGCCATCACAAGGGAGACGCATACCACCAGCGACAGCACGCCAAGCAAACCCGCCGCTACCGTTCCCCACGAAGCAAAGTTGAAGATGGTTAAGGAGTGAAACAGCTCCCAAAACGTAATCGTCGAAAAGCTTCCCTCCTGCACCTTCTGCGCCACCGACTGTACGTCCGCCCTTGCCAAGGTCAAGGAAAGGAAAAATGCCGGTAAAATCACCAAAGGAAATACGTATAATAAATTTTTTACATTATATTTTATCGTCTGCGCTGTGTATTTCATGCGTACTTAGTTTCCTCCACTGCCGACTGTCCAAATACAGGGAAACCCGTTGTTATAGTACCAGTAGTTCCCTTCATTTTCTTGAGGCGGCTGTTCACTGTAATAATAAACTTGCGCGTTCTTCAAGGCATTGTTTCCTTCGCCCACGGAAAGCATAGCATATCCCTCCGCCGTCCCTTCGTAGAAAATGATTTGAGGGGCTTTCAGTAAAAACGTGCTTGCCTCAATTTCCTGTACGCTTGCAGGCAGCACCAGCCTTCTTAATTGCGTCGCCGATGCACCGAATTCACGGCCGATTGTATGGACGAGCCAGCCTCGATAGGAGGAGGGAATTTTCAGGTAATACTGGTCCGTCTCCACGCCCGACACCGTCAAGCCGACCTCCGACTCCTTATAAGTAAATCTCGAATAGCATAAGTCGTCTAAAACGTCTGGTAAAATCCCTACTCTGCCAACGGTATCGGCTTCGCCTCTGTCATAGGCAGGGCTTCTGTATTCAAAGAAAGTCCACAACACTTCTTCACTGCAAAGAAACAACTCCCCACGCCCCTCGCCGTCGTCATTGGTTGCGTCCGCATGATACCAGCAACCGTCAATCCTTGCCATGTTCCAAGCATGGTTCAATTCCTCGTTGCCAACAGAAATACATTCCACGCCGAAGATATTACAAAGATATGTAATTGAAAAGGTATACCCTACACAGACAGCGTTCGTGCTTCTATCCCCATCCAAGACGCCGATAATCGTACCTGCGTGGTCCGCTTCGCTGGGGTTGCCGTAGCGGTCGTATTCGTACTCTACTTGTCCCATTACGTACTGGTAAATAACCTCAAACTTCTCAAAGTCTGTGTACACCCCTTGCAACAAGCGCCCCACCGTCTGCACCGAGGCCGCAATCTTTTGGTCCAGCGCATCCCTCGTGGATTTCTGTGCGTATTTTACGGAGAGTATGGGGGCAATGGAAATATCATCATGCAGCAGGTAGACGGCATCGTACGCATAATACTGCGGACAGTCTTGATAGAGAGCATCAAACGCTTGCCTGCCTTGCGCCGCCGTCAAGCCGAAGTCCGAATACCGATAGTCGCCCAACATCCCGTACTTCTCTCCCTCGTAGGTGTACGACTGCATTTCTCTCTCGCCCGCGAAAAACTTGTCGAGGTCGATCCGAAGCTTTTTATAAAAACGTTGCTGCGTCGTAGAAAGTCGGTTGTAATAATAATCGCCACCGCCAATTGTACGGGTGTAGACGTAATTCTCGTCCACGTTGCCGTCCTCGTACCCGTTAGAGCTGTCCAACACGCCATCCAACAAAGAGGAAAAAGCGGAGAAGAAAACTCCGCAACCACAAAAGCTAAGTAGGCATACCGTCAACAACAATATTGCCAGTCCCCTCTTTAGTTGTTTAGCAATCATTTTTCTCATACACAGTCATTGTAGCATATTCTTTTTAAAAAATCAATATTTTTTGAAAAAAACCGTGCGGTTTTTATAAAAAACCACACGGTATATCAATTTTCTATTTTGTTTAAAACGGATAACAGCTTGCTTATTCTAACGGCTCATCCTCTCTACGCAGAAACAGTACGCCGTAGCCTGCCAGCCAAGGGCCGTTATGGCAACCACTGACGGGGGACATAATGACGGGCTCGTGATTGCATGCAATCCCGTATTCGCCCTCGATTTCTCTCAAGGTCTTCACCAGCGAAGGACCGGTATAGATATGCCACAAGAGGTAGTCTTTCGGATCTCTGTCGCCGAGGATTTCTTTTAAAACCTCGCAGGTCTTATGCAAGGCTTTTTTCTGGGTACGAACGCTTGCCATCGCAACGATTTCCCCGTCCTTCGTGAAATGGATAACGGGGCAAATGGAGAGCATTTTTCCAAAGAACGCTTTACCGCCCTTCAGTCTGCCGTTGTAGATGAGATAGTCAAGCTTGCCAACCACACCAAAGAATTCCTGATGCGCCTGCATCCACTCGATTTCCTTGACGATGGTTTCGGTGGGCATACCAGCATTGACCATTTCCTGTGCTTTTACCGCCAGCAAGCCCTCGCCAAAGCAGGTGATTTTACTGTCGATAACGGTGATTTTAATGCGGTCGGCATACTCTTCTGCGACCATACGGATAAGGTTGTAAGTACCGCCCATCGCAGAGCTGATTACAATGACGATTGCCTCGTCATAGCCCTCTGCCACCGCTTGGTCAAAGTGCGCCTGAATTTCCGCGCGGGTAGGCATCGCCGTTTTGGGAAGATTGCTCTTGGGGTCCTCCAGCGTTTCCAGCTTTTCGTAGAATTCTACGGGATCAAGGTCGATGCCTTCCAAATACTCCTTTCCCTCGAACAAAACGTGGATACGGATAATCCCGATGCCCATTTCACGATAGCGCTGGGGCGCGTATTCCAAACAGCCCGTAGACGTACAAAATACCTTCGTTTTCATCTGATTTTCTCCTTTTGTGTTTTTCGTTATGATTACTCCAAACTAATGAGCAGGCAATACAGCTCCTGTCCGCAATCATATTCCAAAAGCTCGGCGTCGGGGCAAAGCTCCTCTGCCAAGGTTTGTACAAGTTCTCTATCCTCGTCGGTGGCATCCACGCCGTACATAACCGTGACGATTTCCTTGTCTTCCAAGTCTTCGACTTGGAGGAACAGCTGTTTCAAACATTCCTCTCTCGTCGGGGCGCAAGCGCAAAGCTCTTTTCCCAAGAACCCGATATGGTCGCCTTCCTTGATTTCCATGCCACCCACCGAAGTATCGCGCACGGAGAAGGTAAGGGACAGATAATCCGCGTTGTCCACAGCCTCTTGCATATCTGCATACACGCCGTCCGCATCTTCGGAATCGGTTGCCATCAGCACCGCCACGTAGCCAGCCTGCATGGATTTCGTAGGCAATACCAGTACGCGAACGTCAGGACGCTCCTCTGCGTATTCCTTTGCCGCCGATTGCGCCGCCATCAGCACGTTGCTGTTGTTGGGCAAAACGACAATCGCTTCTGCGTTCAAGCCTCTAAAAGTCTCTAAAAATTCGCCCGTGGACGGGTTCGTGCAAGCGCCGCCCATGATCACAGCGTCCGCGCCACCCTCTTCAAACAGGGTTTTCATGCCTTCGCTCATCGCCACCGCAACGGTAGCAAGGTGTTTTTTCGGCATCGTGTTTGCGGTTTTGCTCTGCCCGATTTGTTCCTCGTGTTGCAGGCTCATATTCTCCACCTTCAAGGAGAGGAATTCGCCGTATTTTTGACATTCAGCAAGTACCTGCCCGGGGGTTTTCGTGTGAACGTGTACCTTCACAAGGTCGTCCATACGCACGTAGACGAGGGAATCGCCCACGCTCTCCAAATACCCTTTCAAAGCCTCGTCGTCAAAGCTATCAATCTCCGTTTTTGCCGTCTGCAAACGCAGGAAAAATTCGGTGCAATAGCCAAATTCCAGCACGCTGTCACGGGTAAAGGCGGAAAAATCTACCGCTTTTGCGCCGTTGTCGCCCACAGTTTCCACGTCAGTGAAAGCAAGCTCCTCGCCCGTCAAGCCCTCCAGCATACCTTCGACCAAACGCAAATACCCTGCGCCGCCGCTGTCGACAACGTTCGCCTCTTTCAAGGCAGGCAACAGGTCAGGCGTATGACGAAGGGAAGCCGTCGCATATTCAATATGGCGGTTGAACCAGTCCTCAATCTCCGTCGCATTTTCCACCGCAGACGCCTCACGAAAGACGGTTAAAATCGTGCCTTCAACGGGTTTTACCACCGCAGAATACGCCGCCTTTACGCCTTCTTCACAAGCCGTGGAAAGCAACGCCGCATCCACCTCGGCTTGCCCCGCAAAGCCCTTGGCGATTCCACGGAAAATTTGGGAGAGGATAACCCCCGAATTCCCCCGCGCGCCAAGCACAGCGCCATTTGCAAACGCAGTCATCACCTCTGCGACAGAATCACTGTCGCACGCCGCCACCGATTGCCAGCCCAGGTCCATGGTCTTTAGCATATTCGAGCCAGTATCTCCGTCAGGAACGGGAAATACGTTGAGGGCGTTTAATTCTTCCGCGTACGCGGCAAGTCTTACCTTACCGCCGTATAACATTCTTTTTAATATTTGTCCGTTAATTGATTTCATAATATGTTCTTTCGTTGTTTTTCTCTATATTACGACGACATCCATTACGCACGCCGTCCTTATTATTGTACCACTATCCAAAATGCTTGTCAAGGGAATTGTCATAAATTTTTATGACGATACAAAAACAAGCAAAAAAACGCAGTTTTTTTCGTGCTCATATACGCATGTAAGCAAAAAACGCCCCTATCTTGGATAGAAGCGTTTTTATTTCGTCTATGTTTAGATGGAATTATCCTTTTCCGAGCCTCTCAACTTTACAACCAAGGGCAATAATACTCCGCCGATTACGTTCCCGACAATGGTGAGCAGGATATACCCTACTACCTGCCAAGATACTTCGCCTAGGAAGTAGAAGTACAGCATGTTTGCCACCGAATGGTCAAAGCCACAGAAGGCGAAGACCACGATAGGCAAGATGACGCCGACCGTCGTTGACAGTCCTTTCACGGGCGCGTAATGGGACGCCCAAATGGACATCGTAATCAGGATACCACACAGGACGCCCGAACAAAGGGAACTGAGCACCCAGCCGTCTGCGTGCACTTTGCCGCCTATCAAGGCGATTGCCGTTTCGCTGACTTCCGCCTGTACCGGCGAGAAGGATACCAGCATTGCCACGAACCATACGCCGATTGAATTGCAGATAAAGCATACGGGCAACTGCCATATATCTTTAATCCTCATTTTCGGAATCGACGCTACCATGCCCGTAAACAGCTTCTTTTCAAAGCTGATAATCGTATAGATCCCCACCGAGAAGAGCACGCCACCCAGCAGCTTTCCGTACCCATCGTGAAGACGAGCCACGCAAAGCAAGGATGCCGTACCGCCGATGCCGACCGCAATCCCTGCAAAGATTGCCATCAAGCAGAACACCGCCAACTCTCGCGCCGTCATTTTTTTTAACTTATTCATCGTTTTCCCTACTTTTTTAGAGTTATTCTTCGTCGGGAAGGTCAACGTTGTGGTAAACGTTCTGCACGTCGTCGTTGTCTTCCAGGGCGTCGATCATCTTCAAGAAGGTTTCTACCTTATCCGCAGGCAATTCGATACGGCTGTTGGGAATCATGGAAATTTCAGCCTGAACAAACTTAATCTTATCCTCTTCCTCGTCGTTTCTTCTGCCCTTGGGCGCCGCTGCAACCAACTCTGCATTCTTTTCTTCTAAATACTTTCTAACGTCGGAGAATGCTTCGGGTGTGGTGAAGATTTCGTAAACGTCGTCGTCTGCCACTACGTCGTCAGCGCCTGCCTCCAACGCGTATTCAGTCATCGTATCTTCGTCAAGCTCTACCGTTCTTTCTACCACGATATAGCCCTTGTTTTCGAAGTTGTAGGATACGCAACCCGTCTGCCCCATCGAGCCGCCGTGCTTGGACAAAATTGCGCGCACGTCGCCTGCCGTACGGTTTACGTTGTCGGTCAGAGTCGCAATGATTACCGCCGAGCCCGCTACACCGTAGCCCTCGTAGGTGAGTTCCTTATAATCAGTGCCGCTCATTTCGCCGCTCGCTTTTTTAATCGAACGCTGAATGTTGTCGTTGGGCATGTTCGCAGCCTTTGCCTTTGCGATGATATCCGCAAGCTTGCTGTTTGTTTCGGGGTTGGGGTTGGATTTTGCCGCTACTGCAATCTCTCTGCCGAGCTTGGTGAAAATTCTACCCTTCGCCGCATCTGCCTTACCTTTTTTTGCTTGTATGTTATGCCATTTGCTATGTCCGGACATAGTAATACTCCTTTTTTCCTAATATTATAAAAATTGTTCCTTTGCCAAGAGGTACATCGAAACCCCTGCGGCGACTGCCGCATTCAAGCTCTCCTGCGAGGAGCGCATGGGAATGCGTATCGTCTTATCCGCCGCCGCCTTTACCGTATCGGAAATGCCGTTCGCCTCGTTGCCGATAACGAGCGCAAAGAGGGTATCGGGGGCGAAATTAAAGATATTTTCCCCACCCATGTCTGCAACGACCAGCGATACGCCTGCGTTTTTTAAGACAGAAAGGATTTCTTCACGGTCGCCCGAATACAGCTTTGTGAAGAAGACACCGCTCATGCTTGCGCGCACACTTTTTGGGGAATAGGGGTCGGTACATTCCTTGGTCAGATAAATCTCCTCGTAGCCTGCCGCGTTGGCGGTACGGATAATCGCGCCCATATTGCCAGGGTCGGCTACTCCGTCCAAAAACAAGCAGTTGCCTTTGGGCGCGCAAAGCGGACGGGTGGGAATCTTCACCCGACACACTACGCCCTGCGGCGTTTTCTCGTCCGAAAGCTGGCGCAAGACGTCCTCGGATACGACGACGATTTTCTCCTCGTCCACAGGCAAGGTTATCGCCTCCCCTTCGCGAACGAAAATCTTTTCAATCGTCATACCGCTGACAAGGCATTCCTCTGCCATTTTTCTGCCCTCTACCAAGAACGAACCGAGCAGTTTTCTGCCCTTTTTGTCCTTTAAAGTAGCCGTTTCTTTCACGAGCGGATTGTTTTTCGACGTAATTATCATAATTCCAAAAAACAACAAAAAGCCTTTTCGCTACCACGCGAAAAGGCTAATGTTCGTCATCCTTAGAGAGCCGCTTTCGCCTTCTCTACGAGTGCCGTGAATGCAGCCGCATCGTTTACTGCGAGGTCTGCAAGCACCTTTCTGTTCAGGTTGATGCCAGCCTTGGAAAGGCCGAACATGAACTTGCTGTAAGAAAGACCGTTGATTCTTGCAGCTGCGTTGATTCTTGCGATCCACAACTTTCTGAAATCTCTCTTTCTTCTTCTACGGCCGATGAACGCATAGTTCAAGGACTTCATGACAGCTTGTCTTGCGATTCTGTAAGACTTGCTCTTGTTACCAAAATAACCTTTGGAAAGCTTAAAAATCTTTCTACGCTTTTTAACAGCGTTTACTGCTCTTTTAATACGCATAACTTAAATCCTCCTTCCTTATTTCTTGTAGGGCATCATACTTTTTACGGTATTTTCCTGGGTAGAAGAAACAAGGGTGCTTTGACGCAAATGTCTTCTTCTTTTGCTGGTCTTGGTTTCTGCTTTGTGGTTCTTACCGCTGTGGGAACGATTTACTTTACCCGAACCGGTGAGCCAAAAACGCTTTTTCGTACTGCTGTGAGTTTTCTGCTTAGGCATATATTTATCCTCCGAATTTTTTTTACTATTTTATTTTTAGCCGCGCTACGCCGCGCCGCATAAAAGGCATTATTTTGCAGGGGAAAGAATCATCAAGATGTTTCTGCCCTCAGTCATAGGAGCTTTGTCCATAACCGCCTTGCCGCCGAGCATGTCAAAGAAACGCTTCATTACGTCTACACCCATCGAAGCGTGCGCCTGCTGACGCCCTCTCATACGGATGGAAACCTTTACCTTGTTGCCGTCGCCCAGCATTTCCATCGTTTTCTTCGCCTTGACCTGCAGGTCACCGATGTCAATCGTCATGGAAAGGTAAATTTCTTTGATTTCAATCACCTTTTGGTTTTTGCGGTTTTCCTTTTCACGCTTTGCCTGCTCAAATTTGAACTTACCGTAGTTCATAATCTTGCAAACGGGGGGGACTGCGTTCGGGGAGATTTTTACGAGGTCTAAATCCTCTTCCTCTGCGATACGCAAAGCCTCCATCGGGCTCATCACGCCAAGCTGTTCGCCCTCTGCGGAAATGACTCTTACTTCCTTGTCACGGATTTCACCGTTGATTTGATGTTGGTTTTTAATAGCCGTGTACCTCACCAAAAAAATAATGGGTTGCTTAGCCTAAGCAACCCATCAAAAGTCCTTTTTTACCCTTTATCCGTAAAAAATCACGATTGAGCCACACAACTTTGCCGTATGGCGAGAAGGTTTACTTCTGCTTAGCGTTAATATATTAACACACCAAACGGGGAATGTCAAGCAATTTTTCACGGTTTTTTGTAAAAATTTTTCGTTTAATTAGAATACCGTTTTATCTGCAATATCCGAAAGCACGGTTGCGATAAATTCGTCGGCTGCGATTGCGCCCATATCGCCCTTATCCCTGCGACGTACGGCAACCTGACCTGCTTCCATTTCCTTTTCGCCTACGACCAGCATGTAAGGCACTTTTTCCATCTGCGCCTCACGGATTTTGTAGCCGATTTTTTCACTTCTGTCGTCCACCTTCACGCGGATACCCTTCGCCTTCATCTGCTCTGCCAAGCCGTTAGCATACTCTACCTGTCTGTCGGTAATGGGCAGAATCTTGACCTGCATCGGGGAGAGCCATACGGGGAATTTGCCCGCAAAGTGTTCGATTAAGATGCCGATGAAACGCTCGATAGAGCCGAATACAACGCGGTGCACCATGATAGGTCTGTGCTTTGCGCCGTCCTCGCCGATGTATTCCATTTCAAAGCGCTGAGGCAACTGGAAGTCGAGCTGAATCGTACCGCACTGCCACGTTCTGCCGATGCTATCCTCCAAATGGAAGTCAATCTTCGGGCCGTAGAACGCGCCGTCACCTTCGTTGACAACGTAGTCAAAGCCCATATCGTCCAACGCAGAACGCAAAGCGTCGGTTGCTACTTCCCAGTCCTCGTCGCTACCCATGCTGTTGTCAGGACGGGTGGAAAGTTCGACGTGGTACTTAAATCCGAACAGAGTATATACTTCGTTGATGAGGCTTACAACGCCCTTGATTTCATCTTTAATTTGTTCGCGCGTCATGAAGATATGCGCGTCGTCCTGCGTGAAGCAACGCACGCGGAACAAGCCGTGCAACTGACCGGATTTTTCGTGACGATGAACAAGGCCAAGCTCGCCCATACGGATAGGCAAATCCTTATAGCTGTGCGGTTCGTTCTTGTAAACAAGAACACCACCAGGACAGTTCATGGGCTTGATTGCAAAATCCTCCTCATCCACCTTCGTCGTATACATATTGTCACGATAATGATACCAGTGACCAGAGGTTTCCCAAAGGGACTTATTCAGCATAATCGGGGTGTTGACCTCAACGTAGCCGTCTCTCGTGTGGATTTGACGCCAGTAGTCGATGAGCTGATTCTTCAAAATCATACCGTTCGGCAGGAAGAAAGGCAAGCCCTTGCCCTCGTTCATCATCGCAAACAGCTTCAATTCCTTGCCAAGTTTCGTATGGTCACGCTTTTTCGCCTCTTCCAGCATCGTGAAGTACGCTTCCATTTCATCCTTCTTTGCAAACGCCGTGCCATAGATACGGGTGAGCATCTTATTATGCTCGTTCCCGCGCCAGTACGCGCCCGCAACCGAGGTCAAACGGAACGCCTTAATCTTGCCCGTCGAAGGCATATGAGGACCACGGCAAAGGTCGGTGAAACCGCCCTGCTTGTAGAAGGAAATGACCGAGCCTTCGGGAAGGTCGTTGATAAGTTCTACCTTATAATCTTCGCTGTATTCGTTCATGAGCGCAACCGCCTCTTCCTTAGGAAGAGTAAAGCGTTCGATGGGAAGATTGCTCTTAATAATCTTCTGCATTTCCGCCTCGATTTTCACAAGGTCGGTCTGCGCGATCGGGGTCACGAAATCAACGTCGTAGTAAAAACCGTTGTCGATGACGGGACCGATTGCCAGCTTGCAGGTAGGATAAATCGTCTTGATTGCCTGCGCCAAAACGTGCGCGCAGGTATGACGATAAACCTGCAAACCTTCCTTGTCCTTCAAGGTAACGATTTCAAGGTTATCGCCTTCTTTCAAAGCCGTGGAAAGGTCCACGAGTTCGCCGTTGACTTTGGCGCAGATTGCGTTTCTTGCCAAGCCCTCGGAAATCGCCATAGCAGCCTGCATACAGGTTGCGTTCTCTTCCACCGATAAAGCGTCGCCGCTCTTCAAATAAATGTTCATATGTTCCTCCATACTTTCGTAGACTTTTTAAAATAAAAAATCCCTAAACCCTCTTATTGAGGATTTAAGGACGCAAATACACATTCGCGCGGTTCCACCTTAATTGCCGTAAGCTGCTAAGCCTACCGCCACTTTCCGCTTATATAGTTTTTCCGCAACGTAAAGTGGTTTCCTCGTATTCCGTAGCTATCCGCCTTGCAGCCAAAGGGCGAACTCTCTGTGAACCCGTAAACACGCCTACTTGTCTTTACAATATCTATTGTAGCCTCTTTTTTTCCCTTTGTCAACCTTTTTCGATAAGAATAATCAAACTTTTTCCGTATGAAATTACTTGACTTATTCCCTTCCGTTCTATATAATAGAACCGTATACGAACTTTTTTGGAGGCTTTATCGTTATGGATATGAAATCCGTTGAGAGCAAATGGCAAGCAAAATGGGAGAAATCCAAGCAAAACTATTTCAACAAGAAAAACATTGACAAGAAATTGTACGTTTTGGAAATGTTCTCCTACCCTTCCGGCGCAAAACTGCACGTTGGGCATTGGTACAACTACGGCCCTACCGACAGCTACGCTCGGTTTAAGAAGATGCAGGGATACGAGGTGTTCCAGCCCATGGGCTTTGACGCGTTCGGTCTGCCTGCGGAAAACTACGCCATTAAGACGGGCGTTCATCCCAAAAAATCCACAGAAGAAAATATCGCCACCATGGAACAACAGCTGAAAAACATGGGCGCTATGTTCGACTGGAGCGCAGAGATGATTACCTGCAACGAGGATTACTATAAGTGGACGCAATGGCTGTTCTTGCAACTGTATAAGAAAGGACTTGCGTACAGAAAAGAGGCGCTGGTAAACTGGTGCCCTTCCTGCGAAACGGTACTTGCAGACGAACAGGTTATCCAAGGCGAATGCGAACGCTGTGGCTCGGTGGTACTCAGAAAGAACATGACGCAATGGTTCTTGAAGATTACCGACTACGCAGAGGAATTGTTAGAAGGCTTAGACACCATCGACTGGCCGGAAAAGACCAAGCTGATGCAGAAGAACTGGATCGGCAAGTCCACGGGCTGTGAAATCTATTTCGAATGTGAAACGGGGGATAAAATCACCGTATTTACCACCCGTCCCGACACGGTATTCGGCGTGAACTACGTCGTACTCGCTCCCGAGCACCCCTTGGTAGAAACGCTGAAGGCGGCGCACCCTGAAAACGCAGAGGCGATTGACGCTTACGTGCGCTATGCGGCAGAGGCAAACGACATCGACAGATTGTCCACCGCCAGAGAAAAGACGGGCGTGTTCACGGGCGCGTATGCAACCCACCCCTTGACGGGCAAGCAAGTGCCTATCTACCTCGCGGACTACGTACTGTATTCCTACGGTACGGGCGCAGTTATGGCAGTTGCGGCGCACGACGAACGCGACTTTGCGTTTGCGACGAAGTACAACCTGCCCATCACGCAGGTTATCCAAAAGCGCGGCGATGAAACGGTACTCCCCTTCTGCGAAGACGGCATCCTCGTCAACAGCGGAGAATTTGACGGACTTTCCGGCGAAGAGGCGCGCGACGCCATCGCCGTACACCTTACCAAAATCGGCAAAGGCGGTAAGAAAATTAACTACCGTCTGCGCGACTGGTCGGTTTCCCGTCAACGCTACTGGGGCGCGCCTATTCCCATGATTCATTGTGAAAAATGCGGCGCAGTTCCCGTACCTGAAAAAGACCTTCCCGTACGCCTGCCCGAGGACGTAGAGTTCCGCCCCAGCGGCAGATCCCCCCTCGCAGGTCACGAAGGCTTTATGAACTGCACCTGCCCCACCTGCGGCGGCAAGGCGCAGCGCGACCCCGATACCTTGGACACCTTCGTATGTTCCAGCTGGTATTACCTGCGCTATCCTGAGGCAAACAACCACAAGGCGGCGTTCACCAAGGAAGTCGCAGACAAAATGTTGCCCGTAGACGTATACGTAGGCGGCAGCGAACACGCTTGTATGCACCTTTTGTACGCGCGCTTTATCACGAAGGCGTTGCGTGATATGGGCTACGTTAGCTTTGACGAGCCCTTCAAACGTCTCGTACACCAGGGCATCATCCTTGGTCCTGACGGCAACCGTATGTCCAAGAGCAAGGGCAACGTCGTTTCCCCCGATAAGTACATTGAGGAATACGGCTCTGACGTCTTCCGTATGTATTTGATGTTCGGTTTCAGCTACACTGAGGGCGGCCCTTGGAACGACGACGGTATTAAGTCCATCTCCAAGTTCCTCGACCGTATCGAACGCCTCGTTGTAAAGGCGGCAGAAACGAAGGCAACCAAAACGGACGCCGAGCTGACGGGCGCAGAAAAAGAGTTGGATTACGTCAAGAACTTTGCAATTAAGAGCATCGCGCGTGACGTGGAGGCATTCTCTTTCAACACCTCGATTGCAAGATTGATGGAATACGTCAACGCCCTGCAAAAATACGATGCAGACGTCGCAGAAAAGAACGTAGCGTTCTATAACGATTGCATCTTGGATTTGATTAAGATGATTGCTCCCTTCGTGCCCCACTTCGCAGAAGAGCTGTGGGAAATGATGGGCAAGCGCACCTCCGTACATGAGGAGGCGTACCCCGAAGTCAACGAGGCGGCGCTTGTAAAGGCGGAGGTCGAATACGCCGTTCAGGTAAACAGCAAAATCAAGGCGAAGATGATGATTGCGGAAAACCTTACCCCCGAAGAAATTCAGGCGCAGGTTTCCGTCCATCCCGAAGTTGCTCCCCTTTTGGAAGGCAAGAGCGTGAAAAAATGCATCATCGTTAAGGGTAGACTTGTCAACTTGATTGTTGGTTAATTCCCCCCTACCGCTAAACCAAAAAAAATAGGAACCGTGGATTGTTTTTCTACGGTTCTTGCTTTTTTTGCAACGTTTTTTTTGCACGCAAGCAATAACAGTTGCTTTTCATAAAAAAAGTATGTTATACTATATACGGTAATTAAGGAGTTAGGGTTACCAAAACCAAAGACAAAGAGGAAAATATGTACTCCATTCTCGGCATTCAACACGAAATTTTTCAAACCAAACACCTTATTATTGTTGCCATTTCGTTGGCACTGATTGTTGGATTGTTCCTTCTCTCGAAGAAGCTGACCTTCCAGAACGTTTGCAAGATTATACTGCTTATCGGCATCGTTTCCGAAACGGTAAAAATCTTCACCTACATACTCATCAACGAAAAGACACACGGCGGGATTTTGCCGAAGTCCGACCTCCCGTTCCACTTATGCTCTATCCAAATTTTGTTTGTAGTCGTCCTCAACTACTCTAAAAATGAAAAGCTGAAAAGATTTTTGCTCAGCTTTATGTACCCCAGCTGTCTTATCGGCGGGCTTGCTGCCATCTTCATTGCAACCAGCTCTTCCTTGAACAACTGGGTGATTACCTTTCAATATTTCTTGTACCACATCGCCATTATCGTGCTCGCCTTAAATATTTGCACACGTAAGGAAATTAAATTGACAGCGAAGGATTACGTCAACTCTTTAAAATTCGTAGGCATTTTGCTGTTCTTCTCGATTTATATCAACAGTATTATCTACGATGGCGGCGTAAGCAATATCAACTTTATGTACGTTGCTTCTCCTCCTGTGAGCGACCTCCCCTTCTTGACGGAAAAATTCGGCTGGTTGGTTTATATCATCCACTACGCATGTTTGATACTGTTTGCGCTGACGATGTGTTATTTGAAACCCATCATCAAGGCTTTGAGCGCGAAGTTTGGAAAACATCAATCCGTCGAAACGCCGATTGCACAAGCGGAAGTTCCCATTTCCACGGAAAACCTTCCCTCCGCTGAAGCCGCTGTTGCCGACGAGGAAACACAATCCCTCGGTCAATAAAAGCGACAATTCCCTTTACACAAGGAAATAAAGAACCCCCCGATGAAATGATTCCATCGGGGGCTCTTTTCTTTTACCCAAGTTCCGTTTTCGTCAAACAGCTTTTGTTTAGTCTTCTTTGAAATCTGTTTTTGGTTGGCTTGCCTTTTCGATTGTCGCAAACACCTCGGCTAAGGCATCCGTTTCGTAGTCTTCAATACGCCCTGCGTCCGCAAGCTTGGTAATCTCACCATCCAAAGGCAACCTCGCCGTCGAAGGCACAAGGTATTCTTTTGCCAGCGCCTGCACCTTGCTTGCGCCAAAGACTTCGATTTCCTTGTCGCAATCAGGGCAACGAAGATAGCTCATATTCTCCACCAAACCCAGGACGGGAACGTTCATCATATTCGCCATATTCACCGCCTTTTCGACAATCATCTTCACCAAATCCTGCGGAGTCGTGACGATGATAATCCCTGCCAAGGGGATACTTTGGAAGACAGACAGAGGTACGTCACCCGTTCCCGGCGGCATATCAATGAACAGAAGGTCTACGTCCTTCCAAACAACGTCCGTCCAAAACTGCATCACCGTACCTGCAATCACAGGCCCACGCCAAACGACGGGCATCGTTTCCTCTTCCAAGAGAAGGTTCATGCTCATCAGTTGCATTCCCGACGGAGTCAGCACCGTGTCAATTCCCTCGCTGCTGCCCGTAGCGTGGTCGGTCACGCCGAACATTTTGGGGATAGAAGGCCCCGTAATGTCCGCATCCATAATCCCTACCGACTTGCCCTGCTTTGCCGCATACGATGCAAGCAAGGCGGTGGTCAAAGACTTTCCTACACCGCCCTTACCGCTGACGACGCCTATCACTTTTTTAATAGACGATTGCGCGTGGGGGGCTTTTATCATACTTTCCTGCTTTCTCGAAGAACAGCTCGACGAGCAGGAAGAACAATCGTGTGTGCAATTTCCACTCATAATAACACTCCTTTTGAAGTTTTACAACACGAACAGTATATCCCTTTTTCGAGGTTTTGTCAACGCTTTCGACGAAAAGGAAGAAAATACCCTGCGATTTTCACGCAAAAACGGTTGCGTAAACGTCGAAAATAATGTATAATAAGTAGGCTGCGCGTAGGTGGGGAGTTAGCGGCACCCTGCACCCGAAATCCGCTATATCGGGACTGAACGCCTTTCTCGGCATCGGCTATGGAAAGTTGCGCGCCGTAAGGAGCGTTGATAGCAAGGTCTTATGCAACGTGATACCGTGAACCGTGTCAGGACAGGAATGTAGCAGCACTAAGCGGACCATCGCGTGTGCCATAAGGTAGCTTTGAAGTAGCCACCTGCGGCGTTTCCACTTCGGTAATCGTTGACAAAAAAGGCTCGCGCAGTTTTTTTTGTACACAAAAAAGACGGTTGTTTTTTGCAACCGTCTTTTTTTAATCCTTTTTACCGCGGATATCAAGGCCGTTTACCTGTTCGTCCGTCATCACAATCCCTCGTTGCAGGCTGGCGTAACCGTACTTCCCACGGATATTTGCCACCGCTTGTTCTGCGCGTTCACGCTTTTCATACCCCTGCTTTTCGCCGTCCACAAAGTCCAGCATAGACATCTGTTCGATATGGTGGTCAAAGCCTGAAACGGTCACCCCTATCATACGCACGGGCGCGCCGAGCGGATAATGCGCACAAAATAGGTCGTACGCCGCGCGCGCGACGTCTTGACAATGGGTGGTTGGCGACACCTTCTTTTGGCAGGTAATCTCCTCCAAACGAGGATTTTTCACGACGATATGTACGGTGTTTGCCTTGCCTACGTCCGCATCCCGAAGACGGGCGGTAACGCTCTCGGATAAAGCGTACAGCCAGCGTTCAATCTCCTCACGGCTGCATACGTCATGGGGCAGAGTCATCGAATTGCCGATGGATTTTATCTCCTCTTTTTCGTCAGCGCGGCGCACGGGCTCGTTTTCCTCGCCACGGGCGCAAAGCCAAAGCTGCCGTCCACGCTTACCAAGCAGTTTAATCATCGTCGCCTCGTCCGCTTTCGCCACGTCACCGATCGTCCTCAATCCATACCTACCCAGCGTTTCCGCCGTCGATTTGCCCACGTACAGCATATCGGACACAGGCAAAGGATAGACGATTTTTTCGTAGTCCTCTCTGCGCACGACCGACACCGCATCTGGCTTTTTAAATTCCGAGGCGAGCTTTGCCGTCGTCTTGTTAAAGCTGACACCGATCGATACGGTGAGCCCTAATTCTTCCTTGACCGTTTGACGGATTTTCTCCGCAATCTCCTCGCCGCTACCAAACAGCCTTGTAGATGCCGTCATGTCGAGGGAACATTCGTCAATCGACAGCTCCTCAACGACGTCGGTAAACCGTTCGTAAATCGCGCGCACCAGCAGGGAGTATTTTTTATATTCGTGATGATGAGGGGCTACCTTTACAACCTGAGGGCATTTTTTTACAGCTGAGGCAACCGTTTCCGCCGTCTTGATGCCGCACTTTTTTGCCTCCTCGTTTTTTGCAAGCACAATCCCCCTCCGCTCCTTCGGGTCACCGCAGACAATCAGCGGCTTGCCCTTCAGCGCAGGGTTCAGCACCGTTTCCACCGAAGCGAAAAAGTTATTCAAGTCGGAATGTAAAATCACCCGTTCTTTCATCATCGCCCCTAAATTCGAATTTATTTAGATAAATGCTCTACTACGGAGTGAGCGGCAACGTTGCCCTCGCCTGCCGCTTTTGCGTATTGATAGGGTCTGCCCGTGCAGTCCCCTGCCGCAAACAAGCCCGCAAGGTTGGTTTTGCAACCTCTATCCACAACGACGTGTCCGTTTTCCGTCTGTAATCCACCTACCAGCGCAGAGGGAGAAACGCTGTCTTTCAGCATAAAAATCCCGTCCACGTCCAAGGTTTGTCCGCCCTTTAACACCAAGCGTTCCGCGCGGAAACCGCCCTCCACCCGTTCGGGCATCTTGACGATTTTTTCAATGTTTTCGCCGCTGACTTCCACACCTTTATACAAGGGCAAAAGGTAGACCTTTTTCGCAAGCGAGGCAAGGTATTCCACCTCGTGTTCCAAAGCCTTCGTCGTGCAGAAGACTGCAATCGTCTTGTCCTTATACAACATTCCGTCGCAGGTCGCGCAGTAGCTAACCCCACGCCCCAAAAACGCCTCTTCGCCCTCGATGGCTTTCACCGTTTCTACGCCCGACGCCAAGATGACACAACGGCTCTCGTACGTGTTATCCCCCTCAGCCGTCACGAAAAACTTGTCCTTCATCGCGTACACGCCCGTGGCTTTTTGTTCAACGACCTCGATTTCTTCACGGGCAAGCTGGTCTTTCAGTGCCTCGCAAAAGCCCTGACCCGTAATCGCATACAGCCCAGGATAGTTGGAGATGAGTTCCGCTTTTTCAATTTTTGCGCTGAGGGATTTTTTGCCGAGTAAAAGAAAACTCTTCCCATTCGCCTTCAAGGTGAGCGCCGCAGAAATACCCGCAGGGCCACTGCCGATAATAATACAATCCAGCATAGTTTTTCTCCTTTTTATCAGTATAACACAAATACAAAGAAAAAGCAACAGTCCAAAGAAAAAACGCACGAAATCGTGCGTTTTTTATCCTTTACAGCGTTGCCGCCATGACTGCCTTGATTGTATGCATACGGTTTTCTGCCTCGGCAAAGACGATGCTCTGCGCGCTCTCGAAGACCTCGTGCGTGACTTCCATTTCGGTAATACCGAACTTTTCGTGGATTTGCTTGCCCACCGTCGTGCCAAGGTCGTGAAAAGCAGGCAGACAGTGCATAAATACCGCGTTTTTCGCCGCCATTTTCATGACATTAGCGTTGACCTGATAGGGAGTTAAATCAGCAATTCTTTCCGCCCAAACTGCGTCAGGTTCGCCCATCGACACCCATACGTCGGTGTAGATGACGTTCGCACCCGATACCGCCTTTTCTACGTCACTCTCAAGCGTAATACTTCCGCCGTTTTCCGCCGCAATCGCTTTGCAGGTTTCGACAAGCTCTGCGCTAGGGAAGTACTTTTGAGGAGCGCACGCCACGAAATGCAAGCCGAGCTTTGCGCACCCCACCATCAGGGAGTTGCCCATATTGTATCTCGCATCCCCCATATACACGAATTTGAGGCCCTTCAAACAGCCGAATTGTTCGCGAATCGTCAGCATATCCGCAAGGATTTGCGTGGGGTGGAATTCGTTGGTCAGCCCGTTCCAAACGGGGACGGAGGAGTATTTTGCAAGCTCCTCGACAATCTCCTGCCCAAAGCCACGGTATTCGATGCCGTCGTAAATCGAGGAAAGCACCCTTGCGGTGTCCGCAATACTCTCCTTTTTACCGATTTGCGAGCCCGTGGGGTCAAGGTAGGTCGCACCCATGCCAAGGTCATACGCCGCTACCTCAAAGCTGCAACGGGTACGCGTACTAGTCTTTTCAAAGATGAGCGCCACGTTTTTCCCCTCGCAAAGACGGTGAGGAATCCCTGCCTTTTTCTTTGCCTTCAAGTCTGCGGCAAGGTCAATCAGCCCTAAAATTTCCTCGGTAGTATAATCCAAGAGTTTTAAAAAATCTCTGCCCTTTAAGTTCATATTCTCTCTCCTTTTGCGGCAGCCTTAATCACGGCAACCGCCCTTTCTAATAGCTCCATCGGGATATTCAGCGCAGGCAACAAGCGAAGCTTGTTCTTTGCCTTAATCGTCAACACGCCCATTTGAAAGCAATCCTTCAGTACCTCGTTCACGTCCCTTTCCAGTTCAATGCCGAGCATTAACCCTAAGCCTGAAACACTCTTGATACCATCTGCGCCCGACAGCTCCGATACGATATATTCCGAACGCATACGCACGCCCGCCAGGACTTCCTCGTCGATACGCTCGATAATAGAAACCGCACCAGCCGCCGCAATCGGGTTGCCCCCGAAGGTCGACCCGTGCGAGCCCGCCGTCAGGGTGTTTTCCACCCGTTCAAACAGCATCGTTGCGCCGATAGGCAAGCCGCCGCCTAAGCCCTTTGCCGTCGATACGACGTCGGGAGAAATTCCGTAGCCTTGGAAGGCGTACAATTCGCCCGTCCTGCCGTTGCCCGTCTGTACTTCGTCAATCATGAGGAGAGCGTTGTTTTTACGGCACAGCGCCTCTACTCCCTGCACGAAGTCCTTATCCAAAGGCAACACGCCGCCCTCGCCTTGCTCAAGCTCCATCATCACGGCGCAGACCTTGTTTTCCGCAAAGCATTTTTCAACGGAAGAAAGGTCGTTTGCCGTCGCGTAGACGAACCCTGCAGGGAAGGGGTTAAAGTCAGTGTGGAACACGTCCTGCCCCGTCGCCGCAAGCGTGGTGATCGTTCTGCCGTGAAAGCTATTCTTCAAGGTGATAATCGTGTAATCGCCCTTGCCAAAGCTGTCCTGCGCCCACTTTCTTGCGACCTTGATTGCGCACTCGTTCGCCTCTGCGCCCGAATTACCGAAGAAGACTTTCTTTGCGCCCGTACGGTTGCATAAAAGCTCTGCAAGCTGAATGCACGGCGTGGAATAATAGAGGTTGGAGGTGTGCTGTATCTGCCCAAGTTGCGCTGTCACAGCCGCCGTCCAAGCCTCATCGGCAACACCAAAGGTGTTGACGGCAATCCCCGTAGCCATATCGATATATTCCTTGCCCGAATCGTCGCAGACCAAACTGCCCTTGCCTGAAACGAGGTGCAAATCAAACCGCCCGTAGGTGTTTGCGATATATTGTTTGTCTTTTGACTTAAAACTCATCTGCGTCCTTCTTTTCGCGTACTACCATCGTGCCTGCGCCCTCGTCCGTCATCGTTTCGATAAGAAGAGCGTGCGGCACTCTGCCGTCCAAAATGGTGACCTTCTTCGTTCCAAAGCGAATGGCGTCAATGCAACATTCTACTTTGGGGATCATACCACCCGAAATAACGCCCGAGGCAAACAGCCCTTCTGCTTCCTTGATGTCGATGCAGGGAATTAAAGAGGTCGGGTCGTTCTTGTCACGCAAAATCCCCTCAATGTCCGTCATGGTAATCAAGCGTTCCGCCTTCAGCTTGCCTGCGATATACGCCGCCGCCGTGTCTGCGTTGATATTGTAAACGTTGCCGTCCTTGTCGCAACCCACCGTAGAAACGACGGGGATATACCCCTTTTCAAACAGGTCCTGAATGGGGGATACGTCTACGTTCGTAATCCTGCCGACGTAGCCAAGGCGTTCGTCCTTGATTTCCGCCTCAATCATACGCGCGTCCATGCCCGAAATACCAACGGCTCTGCCGCCGAAATGTCCTAAAAGGTTGACCAGGCTCTTGTTGATTTTGCCTGCAAGCACCATCTGCACGACCTCTGCCGTTTCCTTGTCGGTGACACGCAAGCCGTCCACGAACTGCGATTGCTTGCCGATACGCTTTAACATATCGGTGATTTCCGGGCCGCCGCCGTGTACGAGCACGACCTTTACCCCGACCAAGGAGAGAAGAACGATGTCCTCCATGACCTGCTCTTTCAAGGTTTCGCTGACCATTGCGTTGCCGCCGTATTTGACGACGATGACTTTGCCGTTGTATTTTTGAATATAGGGCAGAGCCTGCGTCAATACTTCCGCGCGCCCTGCGTTCGTCAATTGAATGGACATACCTATGCCTCCGTCCTAAAAATTAGGTTCTGTAATCTCCGTTTATTTTTACGTAATCGTAAGTGAGGTCGCAACCCCAAGCCACGCTGTCGCCGTCGCCGTCGCGCAAGAGAACGTCGATGAGTATTTCCTCTTCCAGCAGTACCTCTTTGGCAAGCTCCTCAGAGAATTCGATCCCTGCGCCGTAGGCGCAAACTTGCACTTCTCCCTTTTGAGAACGGAAGGAAACGTCGATTTTGCTAACGTCCACGTCCGCGCCGCTGTAACCGATAGCGCACAGCACGCGCCCCCAGTTCGCATCCGCGCCAAACATCGCCGCTTTGACCAACGAAGAGCAGATAACGCTCTTTGCCACCGTCTTTGCCGCAGCCAAGTCCTTTGCGCCACTCACGCGACATTCCATCATCTTGGTTGCGCCCTCGCCGTCGCCTGCAATCTTTTTGCAGAGGAAGACGGTCAAGGCGTTCAACGCCTCCATAAATGCCGTAAAGCCCTCGCCCTCTGCCGTAATTTCCTCGTTGCCTGCTTCGCCGTTTGCAAGCACCGTCACCATATCGTTGGTCGAGGTATCGCCGTCCACGGAAACCATATTGAAGGTATTTTCTACGTCCGAAGACAACGCTTTTTGCAGCATTTTCGGGCTGATTTTACAGTCGGTGGTGATAAAAACGAGCATCGTCGCCATGTTCGGGTGAATCATCCCCGAGCCCTTTGCGATACCGCCCATTTTACATTCCACGCCGCCTACCATAAAGGAAACTGCAATCTCCTTTTTACGGGTGTCCGTGGTCATAATCCCCTCTGCGGCATCGTTGCTACCGTCTTCAGAGAGCCCTGCCACCAAAGCAGGGATACCACCAGCAATCGGCGTGATATCAAGCGGTTGACCGATAACGCCCGTAGACGCTACCACTACGTCGCTTGCGGAAATGCCAAGTTTTTTAGCAAGCAGCTGACAAGTCTGTTCGGCAATCTCTACGCCGTTTGCGTTGCAGGTGTTGGCGTTGCCGCTGTTGCAGATAATCGCCCTTGCGTAGCCGTCCGCAATATGCGCTTTCGTCACGGTAAGAGGCGCGCCCTTGACCTTGTTCGTCGTGTATACGGATGCCGCCGCCGCAGGCGTAGCCGAATAGATAAGCGCCAAATCCTTCTTCAAGCGATTCTTGCGAATCCCTGCGTGTATTCCGTTTGCCGTAAATCCTTTTGCGGCGCAAACGCCGCCCTCAATTACTTTTATCATAATTCTAAGCCCTTTGTTTTCGGCAAGCCCAAGGCGATGTTCATACATTCAATCGCCGCACCCGACGCGCCCTTGCCCAAGTTATCGTAAGCCGCCGTCAGTAAAATTCGCTCCTCGTTGCCGTAGACGGCAATTCGCATACAGTCCTTCTTTTCCAAAGCCACCGCCGAGGCAAAGCCTGCTTTGCCGTCCCCCTCGTGTTCGCAATAATACACGAGTTCGTCTGCGTATTTGCTTTTGTACACCGCCTTGATATCCTCAATCGTGCCGTTGATTTGCTTTGCAAAGAGGGGCACGCTTACCAGCATACCGCTGTAAAAATCGCCAACGATCGGGGAGAATAACGGAGTGTCATCAAGGCCACAAATCGCCTTCATTTCCTTCAAGTGCTTGTGCTGTTGCCCCAAGCCGTACTGCATCGGCGCACCCAGCAGTTGACTGCGGTTTTCGTCCGCATACTCTGCAATCATACCCTTTCCGCCGCCCGAATAACCCGTCAACGAATGGCAGGATAACAAGGCGTCTTTGCCCAAAAGCCCTGCCTCTATCAAGGGATAGACGAGCGCAATAAAACCGCTGGCGTGACAGCCAGGCACGGCAATCCGCTTGCTGGTTGCTACCTTTTTGGCAAAGCTTTCACCGAGTTCGGGAAACCCGTACGCCCAGTCAGGCAAGGTACGGTGCGCCGTCGAGGCATCGATGACCACCGTGTTCGGGTTGTCCACCAACTGCGCCGACTCCACCGCCGCTCCGTCAGGCAAGCAGAGGAACACGACGTCCGCTTCGTTCATTATCGCTTTTTTTGCGGCGTTGTCCTTGCGCTTTTCTTCGGCAATCGTCAAAAGGCAAATATCCTCTCTGCCCGAAAGCCGTTCTACAATCCGCAAGCCCGTCGTACCTGCGCCGCCGTCAATGAATACTTTTTTCATAAAATCTCTCTCACGTACGCAACCTGCTCCCGTACGGATGCGGCTGATGCGCCGCCCTCGGAATTACGCTTAGACACACAAGTTTCTAAGGATATCTCGGTGTACAAGTCCTCAGTAAAGAGTTCCGTATATTTTTGATAGTCTGCCAAGGGCAAGGTGTCCAAAACACAATCCTTTGCGATACATTCCGCAACGATTTGACCGACGATTTTGTACGCAGAACGGAAAGGCATCCCCTTTTTCGTCAAGTAGTCGGCAAGGTCGGTTGCGTTGATAAAGCCCTTCTGCGCCGCTTTGTAGGTATTTTCTTCCAAAACCTTCATCGTCGCAATCATCGGCGTGAACACTTCGAGGCAAATCTTGACCGTATCCAGCGCATCAAATACCGCCTCTTTGTCTTCCTGCATATCCTTGTTGTACGCAAGCGGCAACCCCTTCAAAACGGTGAGCATCGCCATCAAGTCGCCGTATACGCGCCCCGTCTTACCGCGAACAAGCTCCGCCATATCGGGGTTTTTCTTCTGAGGCATAATCGACGAGCCCGTCGTGAAGCTGTCGTCAAGTTCAACGAACTTGAATTCCCAGCTGCTCCACAAAATGATTTCTTCCGAGAAACGGGAAAGGTGAGTCATCAAAAGCGCAAACGCCGACAGGAGCTCTACGCAGAAATCACGGTCGGAAACGCCGTCGATGCTGTTTTTCATCACACCGTTCATCTCCAGCGCCTGCGCCACGAACGCGCGGTCGGTGGGATAGGTCGTACCTGCCAGGGCGCAACTGCCCAAAGGCGAAACGTTCATACGCTTTGCGGCGTCCTCTAAACGCTGAATGTCACGAAGCAGCATCATCGCATACGCCATCAGCTGATGCCCAAACGAAATGGGCTGAGCACGCTGTAAATGCGTGTACGCAGGGGCGATAACGTCTGCCGTTTCCTCGGCTTTGTCCACCACCGCCGCAATCAAATCCTTGATGAGCGCAACCACCGTTTCCACCTCATCGCGAAGGTACAGACGAATGTCCAGCGCCACTTGGTCGTTACGGCTGCGCGCGGTGTGCAGACGCTTGCCCGCATCGCCGATACGATTCGTCAGCTCTGCCTCGATGAACATATGAATATCCTCTGCGCCGTCCGTAATTTCAAGCGCTCCGCTTTCGATATCCTGCAGGATACCCACCAAGCCGTCCACAATCGCATCGACGTCGGACGAGGGCAAAATGCCCTGCTTTTCCAGCATCGTTGCGTGCGCAATCGAACCCTTAATGTCCTGCGCGTACATACGCTTATCCACCCGAAGAGAGGAGTTGAAATCGTCTGCTTTTTTATCCAGAGCCTTCTGAAAACGCCCTGCCCACATTTTTTCCATAGCCATATTTTAACACCTTTGCCTGCCGTTTGAAATCGGCAGGCAAAGCAATTCCTTTTTAAGATTGTTGTTTTTATCTATTAACAGCTCAACGCCGTATTGCGTATTCTACCGTTTCGTCAACGGCGCCGTATCGCGAAGTATATCCGTCCGTAAACGGCGCAGATACAAGCAAGACAAGGCGCGCGAGCATTTCCGCAGGGAGTGTACCAAGCGTACACGAGCAAGGGAACGCACAGCGCAACACCGTACTGCGACGTATATCCGTCGTTTACTTATTGTTCTTTGCGTTAACCTGCGCCTGCACCTTAATAGGCAAGCCGAACAGGTTAATAAAGCCCGTTGCATCCGTCTGGTCGTAAACGTTGTCTTCGCCGAAGGTTGCGTATTCCTCGGAATAGAGGGAATAATCGCTCCATGCGCCCGCCTTAATCATATTGCCCTTGTACAGCTTAATGCGTACCTTACCCGTTACGTTTTCCTGCGTTTTGTCAACGAATGCCGACAGAGCCTCACGCAAGGGGGTGTACCATTGACCGTTGTAAACGAGCTCCGCAAAGCATACGGACAATTCCTGCTTTTTGTGCGAGGTCATCTTATCCAAGCAGAGGGTTTCCAAGTAGTTGTGCGCGAAGTACAAAATTGCGCCACCGGGGGTTTCGTACACGCCACGGCACTTCATACCTACCAAACGGTTTTCTACGATGTCCAAAAGACCGATACCGTTTTCACCGCCGACCTTGTTGAGGGCGTAGATGATGTTCTTTGCGCTCATCTTTTCGCCGTTGAACGCAACGGGAACACCCTTTTCGAATTCAAGTTCGATATAGGTAGGCTTATCGGGCGCTTGCAGAGGGGATACGCCCATCTCCAAGAAACCGGGCTTTTCGTACAAAGGCTCGTTACCTGCATCTTCCAAGTCCAAACCTTCGTGGGAAAGATGCCACAAGTTCTTATCCTTCGAATAGTTGGTTTCACGGTTGATCTTCAAAGGCACGTTGTGCGCTTCTGCGTATTCGATTTCTTCCTCACGGGATTTAATCGACCATTCACGCCAAGGCGCGATGATTGCCATATCGGGAGCGAACGCCTTAATTGCAAGCTCGAAACGAACTTGGTCGTTGCCCTTACCCGTACAACCGTGGCAGATTGCGTCTGCGCCTTCCTTCAAGGCAATTTCTACGATACGCTTTGCGATGACGGGACGAGCAAACGACGTACCCAGCATATATTCTTCGTACATCGCCCCAGCCTTTACCGTGGGGATAACGTATTCGTCTACGAATTCGTCCGTCAAGTCCTCTACGTACAGCTTGGATGCGCCCGTCTTGATTGCCTTTTCTTCGAGGCCTTCAAGTTCGTCCGCTTGGCCAACGTTACCCGAAACCGCGATAACTTCGCAGTTGTTGTAATTTTCCTTCAACCAAGGAATGATAATCGAGGTATCCAAACCGCCCGAATAGGCAAGCACTACTTTTTTAATGTCTTTCTTGTTCATATTTTTTCTCCTTCCCGTCCGTAATGGACCGTTCTTTTTTTAACGATTTCATTATACCCCTTTTAAAAAAATTATGCAACTGTTTTAATGTAATAATTTATACATTTTTTGCCCTATTTTTGAATATTTTTTCGTATAAATTGAATATTTTATGAATAAATGAATAAATAAGAGAAAAAATGAATATTTGCACAAGGGAGCATTTTCTTCGCGTGCACGCACGCGCAAAAAAAAATGATGATAAAGGATTGAAATCGGCGAAAAAGTATGCTATACTATGTAAGGGAAAAACGAGAAATAAGGGGATATTATGCAAGCAACCAACCAAAACCAAACAGCCGTCGTTCACGTGTATTTAGCAAAAATCCCGACGGCAGACAATTGTCCGTTGCCTACCGAGCCGATTTTCCCGCCTAAGCGACAGGCAGATATTGTGGCTTGCGCCTCCGAAAAGGCAAGACGGGAAAAGCACTTTGCTTGGCGATTATTGCTGTCCGCCATTGAACAAAGGCTGGGCGTTGACCCTCGCCAGTTGCAGTTTGTAAAATCGGAAAATGGAAAATGGCTGTGCGATGGGGTACACTTCTCTTTGTCACACAGCGCAGGTCTTGTCTGCGTTGCCCTTTTTAGTCAGCCCGTCGGGGTGGATATCGAGCTTCTTCGACCGTTAAAATCACAGGACTTTGCCCTGAAGATTTTATCCGAAGAGGAGCTTGCTGACTACCACGCCACCAAAGAGAGCGAACAATCGTCGTTTCTACTGCGCGCGTGGACAAGAAAGGAGAGCCTCTTTAAGCGTTTGGACCAAAGCGGGTTTTTTAGCGCCAACCCGAAGACTTTGCAAGGACACGTCGAAGAGAGAACGATGGATTTTAATGGCGAGCAATTCGCCCTTGCCGTCGCCGCCGATATTCCGTTTGTCTTGCAGATAAACCGTTGCACTTTCTAAATAATACAAACAAAAAAACGAGCAGGAAATCCTGCTCGTTTTTATTATTCTCGGTGAATTATACTATCAAGTGCAACACCTGACAAAAAAAGACAGTTCATATAAATCTATGTTATAATAAGTTTACCACAACAAAAAATAACAAGGAGAAATATATGAACTGCTACCATCATTTTACCATAGAAGAAAGAA
>JAZOMO010000001.1:0-27139 GCA_045654025.1 Candidatus Scatosoma sp. | reverse complement strand
CCAACGTATACGTAATCACGACGGCAGAAACGCTTGGCTACTATGACAACAGCAAGAAAGCAGGCGAATACAGATATTTCTATGCTGAAAACTTGATGCCTGTGGAAGAAACGCCTGCACCTGAAGAAACGCCCGCGCCTGAAGAAACGCCCGCGCCTGCAAACGAAACGGCTGGCGGTTCTACCGAAGGCACGACCGGTGGTGAAGGCACGACTGGTGGTGAAGGCAGCGAAACTGAGGCTAAAAAATACACAATCAGCTTCATGGTCAATGGTGAAGTTTACGCCACGGTGGAAACAAGCGGCAACGAAACCATTACCTTGCCCGAAAACCCGACGACGGAGATTGGTAAGTACTTTGGCGGCTGGTATTTAGACGAAGAATGGAAAAAGTCGTTCAAGGCAGATTCCTATTCGAAAACTGCGTTGGAGAACGACCTGATGGTGTATGCAAGATTTTACGTAGATAAGAACTGCAAGATTAATGGTGTCTTCAGTTACGAAACCTATGCAGAAATGTTGGCTGCAAATAATAACTATAGCAGCTTCAACGCATACTGGGACGTAACCAGCGGTATCCCCGTATGGAAGAACCTTGAGGTTGCAGCCCCCGACGTTGGTGATGACGAGGAAGAAAACACCTTCAACGGCGAATCGGTAGGCGACTTCAACCCCGACTGGCTTAACTAATCAAATCCGATTGATTGTTTTGATGTAAGTCAAAAAAACAATTTATAACCCAAACAGCCGAAGAGGCAACCCCAAATCGGCTGTGAGGTTGTAATTAAAATATAAAAGCTCGAAAAAAAATAAAAAAGAGAGGTAAAATTATGGCAAAACAACAATACACATCGCCGATGATGGAAGTGAACGTGCTGAACGATGAAGACATTATCACCGCCAGCGTTTTTACCACGGAAGTTGACGGCGAGGAAGCAACGGTAGTTGCAGGCGGCTTTAGCATTGGTTGGTTAGGACAATAACCGAGGATTACTTGGAAAAGTAAAAAGAGAAAAAAAGAGGTAAAATTATGAAAAATTTTAAAATCAAATTATCTGTATTAGCTCTGGCATGCCTCGGTGCAGGTGCGTTGGCATTGCAACCTGCGGCTTATGCAAAGGCAGAAGGCGAAGGATTTAACTATAACGCAACCGGCGTTGTTATGAAAGAAGGCGCGGCGGTTGCATTGCTGGATAACTTCAGCGGTATCCGTTGGACGACGACGGTTGATGCGGATTGGTACAAGGAAGTATACGCTACGACGCAGAAAGATGCGGATGGTAACGAGTATAAAGACGAGGAAGACAAAGCTGTAAGAAAGTTTAAAGGCATTCGTTTCGGCGTAGTCGTTGCGCCTACCGGCAGTTATGACGGCGAATTGACCAAAGACACCCCGGGTGCAATCGATTTGCATGCTGAGGGCTGGAAAGCAAGCACGTCGGCAGACTCTACCTTCTATTCCGTAATCAGCTACGATAAGCTTTTGAACGAATACACGGGCGATATGACCGCTGAAGAAGTGCTTGCAAAGGCATATTCGATGGAATTGACGGTGCGCGCGTATGCAAGATACACCCTTGCAGACGATCTGAATACCGAAGCGGACGAAACGAATGACTGGGTCTACGCATATGCAGACATGGTTGACACGTCCCGTTCCGCAAGACAGGTTGCTTTGGCGGCAGAGCTTGCTGGCGAACTGGATGCGTATAGAGAAAGCACCGATGCAACCGTACAGGCAAAGGCGCAGAAGGCTGCAGGCTACTACGGTATGGGCGCAGATGAGGACGACTACTATACGAATTTCGAAATTTCCAACGGCGCGGCTGGTACGACAGTTATCGACTTGGAAGCAGTTGCAACGGCGGATAAGGACGTTGGTGTAAAGCTTACCATCGCTGACGGTTATACCGTTGACGAAGTTTTAGTAGGCTCTAAAAAAGTGGCTGCAACCTATGCAGACGGTACGCTGACCCTTAACCTTACGGCAGGTCAGGCGCTTCCTACGGGTGAAACGTACGTAAAGGTATTTGCGAAAAATAAAGACAGCGACGTTGTTGTATACACCAAGCCCATCATCGGCGCAACGAAGGTGTTGAAGAGCATCAGCGATTTCGATATGTTCTCGGCAATCCGTGAAAACCTTAAGGTGAACTCCTCTGGCGATAAAAAGATTTACGCTGGTGCAACAGACGTTACTTCTGCAGAAGAGTTGTCGAAATATAAGTTCGACGGCTACTACGTACTGGGCAAAGATTTGACGTTTAACGCAGACAATGATCCGGCGTTAATTGCAGATGATGACGGCTACGAAGGTAAGGGCTGGTATGGCACTTCCTCCTTCGCTGGCACGGGTCTTGGCTTGACGGGTACGTTCAACGGCATGGGTAATTGGATTAGAGGCTATAAGGACACTCGTTCCTACAGCGGTTTGTTCCAGTTGGTCAACGGCGGTACGATTAAGAACGTCTACATGTACGCTTACGTAAACGCTAATGCGACTTCGGGCACTATTACCTATGCATCGAATAGTGCGCAATTCGCATATTACATGATCGACCCGACGATTGAAAACGTATTTGTTTATAACAAGTACATGAATGCGCAAAAAGCTCACTATGCCCTTGGTGCTTATCTCTATCAGACGGAAGAAGACGCTGCTAAGTTGAGCAATCTTTACATCCGCGCTGAATATACTAAACTCAGCGCTGCGAAAAACAAGGGCGGTTTGTTCGGCACTTATAGTGGTACAACCCAGACGGAATATAACTGGAACAACGTATATGTGACGGGTGCTTTGGGCGCTTACTATGATGCCGCTACGAAGAATGGTGCTATAAATGCTTTCAAGTTGGAGGATGATGGTACTGAAACAGCAATATATGTTCCGACCCTTAAGTATATCGCTGAAAGCCAGAAGACGGAAACCGGTTATATGTACTACAGTCCTGATGATGCTGGCGCTCCGGTTGCGTTGACCCTTACCAGCAATGGAATGACTGCTGTTCTTACAGCTGATGATAAAGAGTACTCGCTCTATACGACGTCGAACGATCCTACGACCACCGCAATAACCGCGCCCGCGTCTGTAACTTGCTTGAACGGCGTATACGTGTACTATACCAACACTGCTTTCCAAGCAGCAGCACCTAACCTTGACTTCAGCTCATTCACTGGTGTCGATGGTTGTAACTGCTGGAAGGTAACTAATGGCATTCTTGCTTGGGCTTAATAATCCTGACGAATAAACAGTAAAACAATAGCCTAAAAACGTAAGCCGTCGATGTTTCGGCACGGCGGCTTGCGGAAAAGGGCGTTAGCCGAGGCGGTATACCGCTTTGGTTATGATAAGGGCTTTTTGGGAGTTTTCCAAAAAGTAAAAAAAAATAAATGGAAAAAGGTACAATATGAAACATTTGAAAATCAAATTATCGGTATTGGCGCTTGCTTGCCTTGGCGCAGGCGCATTGACCCTGCAACCCACCGCGTATGCAAAGGCAGAGGACGGTCCAGAAGGCTGTCTGACCATGCAAAACGGCGCGGCTGTTTACGTCAGCGATGATTTCAGCGGTATCCGTTGGACCACGAAGATTGACTTTGATAAATATCAAATGCTTTGTGGCGCAGACAAGACCATTACCTTTGGTACGTTGGTACTGCCTACCGACAGCCTCGGTGATGACGGCGTATTGACCGAAGCAGACAAGGCTGCAGGCGCAGTTGATATCGTTGCAAACATCGACGTTGCTAATATCGCAAACGATACCGAATATTACTCTATCATCAACTATGATAACCTTGCAGAGGCATTCGCAAATGAAGCTAACCCAGAAGAAGCGTTGCAAAAAGCGTACGCTTTAGAGCTGACCGCTCGTTCCTACGTTAATGTAAATGGTAGCTATTACTTTACGGATATGACGGGTATTTCTACTTCCCGTTCCGCACGTCAGGTTGCACTCGCGGCAGAGCTTGCTGGCGACTGGACCGATGAACAAGAGGCAAAGGCAACGAAGGCGGCTACTTACTACGGTATGACCGAACGCTACGTTCCTGAAAAGGTTTCCAACGGCGCGGCTGGTACGAAGTACATCAACCTCAACAATGGCGCTACCCCTGAACAGACGGTTAAAATGGTAATCGAACTCGACGGCGCAGTAGAGTCCTTGTTCGTTGGCGCTGAAAGAGTAGAATACGTTTCCTACGAAGCGGCAGAAGAAGGAAGCGAAACCAAAGTCCTTACCTTTAAGGTTGCTGAAGGTCAAACGTTCCCTACGGGTGAAACCTACCTCACCATCTTCACCGACAAGGGCTTCGTTACCGAACCCATCATCGGCGCAACCAAGGTTATGAAAAAGATTAGCGATTTCGAGATCTTCTCGGCAATCCGTGAAAACCTTAACGTGAACTCTTCTGGCGATAAAAAGATTTACTATGGTGCGCCCACGACGGATCCCGAAAAGGATATGTCGAAATATAAGCTTGACGGTTACTACGTACTTGCCAAAGATTTGACGTTTGATGCAGAAAAGGATACGGTTATCAAAGATGCTGACGGCTACGAAGGCAAAGGCTGGTATGGCGTTGGTGGTTTCGTTGGTACGGGCCTTGGCTTGACGGGTACGTTCAACGGCTTGGGTAATTGGATTAGAGGTTATGAGGACGCTCGTGGCAACAGCGGTTTGTTGCAGTTGGTCAACGGCGGTACGATTAAGAATATCTACATGTATGCTTACAAACACTCTGTAACTACGACGGTAGATAAGACTACCACCAACGAGGAAACTGGTGAAACGACAACCACACAGGAACAAACTACTACCTATGCGAAAGCCACTGGTGACCTCGCATACTATATGATCGACCCGACGATTGAAAACGTATTTGTTTACAACAAGTATTTGAGCGCGCAACATTCTCAGTATGCCCTTGCTTCTTACCTCTATCAGACGGAAGCAGACGCTGCTAAGTTGAGCAATCTTTACATCCGCGCTGAATATACTAACCTCAGCTCTTCGAAAAACAAGGGCGGCTTGTTCGGCAATTATGCTGGTAAAACCCAGGCTGAATATAACTGGAACAACGTATACGTGACGGGTGCTTTGGGTGCTCACTATGTTGCTAAAACGAAATACGCAATTATGGTTGATGGAGCCCAAAAAGCAGTATATCTTCCTGATTTTACGGCTATCGCTGAAAGCCAGAAGACGGAAAACGGTTATACGTACTACGCTCCTGACTATAAGGGCGCGCCTGTTGAATTGACCCTTGTTGAAGGCGGAATGACGGGTACCCTTACGTATAAGGACGTTGTGTACAACATTTATAAGACGTCGAACGATCCTACAAGTACCACGCTTGACGCGCTTGCGAAAGCTCCTATGCTCTTGAACGGCGTATACGTGTACTACACCAACACTGATTTCCAAGCAGCAGCACCTAACCTTGACTTCAGCGGATTCACTGGTGTCAATGGCGCAAACTGCTGGACGGTAAATGCAGAAAATGGCACTCTTGTCTGGAACGGTTAATCTTAACACGGAAGCAGTAAAACAATAGCCAACAAAGTAAGCCGCCGAATCATCGGCGGCTTACAAAAGTGGCTAAGATAAGCGAATTTGCTTGGCGTTTCACGCCGCAATGTCATCCTGAGTAAGTACGTAAGGACGCATCGAAGGATCTCAAAAGGGATTCTTCAGCTCCGCTAACGCTCCGTTCAGAATGATGAAAAAAAATGGAGAATTTTAATATCTTCCACAACGATTGACTTTGTCAATCAATTCACGTTTTGCTTTGCGAAACAATTCACGCCGTCAGGCACATAACGCCGATAGGCATATCACGCCGTCAGGTACATAACGCCGATAGGCACATAACTGCAACGCACCGCGTTGCTTATAGGGGGGAATTTATACATGTCTTATTACAACCTGCGGTTTAAACAGCAGGAAGCCGGCCTCAGTATGGGTCCCCTGCATTCGCACGATTTCTTCGAGCTGGAATTTCTTGTCGAAGGGGAAAGATATTACTTTAACCAAAACAAGATGTTTAAGGTGAAGGCGCCTGCTTTGCTGGTGCTGCCACCCAACGTTAGCCATCGGTTTGAATCGAACGGCTGTGAGGTATATACTCTGCAAATCTCGCCAGAGAGCCTCAGCGAAGACCAAATGCAATTTTTACATTACCTCGCCAAACACGAGGTGATTTCTTTCCCGGAGCAACGGCAGAAAAAACTGCGCTCTATCCTCGAGGGAATGTTGAAGATATTCAACTCCTTCCCGTTCAACGCGCATAAGAAAATGCGCTTTAACGTGCGCCTTGGGATGCTGCTTGCAATGGTTGATTCGTACGCGGATATCAAAGGTGGGGAGGCTGCCTATGCCCTCAACGAGGGGATTGCTCCGTCCACCGCGCCCGTGATACTGAAGGTGCTGGATTATTTGCATAACCATTACAAGGAAACCTTTTCCTTGGATGATTTGTGCGAATTGTTCCACGTGTCCAAATCTTATCTGTCTTCTTCCTTCGCACGCGCGACTGGTACGACTATCTTTCAATATAAGCTGTCTCTGCAGCTGGAAGAGGCAAAGAGGCTTTGCCGTGAAACGAAATATTCGTACGACAAAATTGCGAAGATGACCGGCTTTTCTTCGGGAAACTATTTCCGCCTGATTTTTAAAAAACACGAGGGACAAACCCCCAATCAGTTGCGGTATACCTCGCTGGAAAAACGCAATAAACATAACTAATCAAGCGCGTTTTGATTAGGTTAATTACTTTGAAAATAAACGAAAGGAAATTCGAAATATATATGAGAAAGGGATTTTTGAAAATTTTTGCCTGCTTATTCTTGGCGGTCTTTGGGTTGGGCGTGTTTGCCGCTTGCGACCAAGACGACGCACCTTCCTTGGAATACGAGAAGGTAAACAACACCTATAAGGTCGTTGGTATCGGTACGTACGAGGAAGGGGAACTTATCATCCCCGAAACCTATAAGGGCAAGCCGGTTACTACGATCGGCGCAGAGGCGTTTGCAGGGGTCAGAGATATCGGTACCGTCGTGATTCCAAACAGCGTTACCGTCATCGAGGATAAGGCGTTTAGAAACTGCGTCAACCTCACCGAGATTACTATGAGCAACAGCGTAACCACCATCGGTGTAGAGGCGTTTGCCTATTGTAACCAGGTGAAGGAAATTACTCTGCCTGAAACGTTGGTTACCATCAGCGAAGGCGCTTTTGCTTTTTGCAGAAACCTGCGTTCGATTGCGATTCCCAACTCTGTAGAGACGATCGGTAATTACGCTTTCCAGGTCTGCACCAGTCTGAAGACGGCGACCTTTGGTAACAGCCTTCGTAGCATCGGCGAAAAGGCGTTCTGGGATTGCAACGTCATGCAGGGCGTGGAAATTCCCAACGGCGCGCCTACGAATATCGCAAAAAGAGCGTTCTTGAATTGTAGCAACCTGGAATACGTTCGCCTCGGCAACGACGTGTTGTCCGTCGGTGAGTATGCGTTCGGTAAGGATGACGAGGATTGCAATTTCAAAAGCGCAAGTTCATTGTTACTGCGTGAGGTCGTTATCGGCAATAAGGTACATACCATCGGCGCGGGTGCGTTTTCTGGCGCGGTGAAAATCTATAAGGTTACCCTCGGCGCAGGCGTACAGTATATCGGTAGTAACGCTTTTGGCAGTGCCCGCAACCTTCGCGAAATTGTCAATGATTCCCCCTTGGCACTCACCCCTGGATCCGGGGAACACGGTAGTATCGCGGATAAGGCTTGGTACGTTCATAAGTCTACCGAGCCGACCAGAGTTACTCGCGATGAAAACGGTCTCGTGTACTACACCGATGCCACGAATAAGATCTTGATCGGCGTCGTCATGTACGATAGCGCGCAGTTGGTTGTTCCCGATGACGTGACTGAAATTGCAGAATATGCTTGCTACAACGAACAGTACATCAACAGCATCGTAATCGGCGACGGCGTAAAGAAAATCGGCTTTAAATCGTTCGGTAACTGCTATAAGATCCGTGAATTGTACCTCGGTAAATCCGTCGAAACCATCGAACAGGATGCTTTCTATAACAATATCGCGATCGCTACCGTTGTCTTTGGCCCCAGCGTGAAGACGGTCGGCAACGGCGCTTTCAGAAAGAAGGGCGACGCGGCAAGCTCCGACGGCTGGAGAGATTATAAAATGTACTTCCTCGGCACGAAGGAGCAGTGGAATGCGATTACGTGGTTGAAGAATGAAGAAGGCAAGACAAAAAATGAAGTCTTGACGAATACAAGCAACGGCGGTATCATTGCTTTCTATTCGGAGAAAAAACCCTCCGATACGAAGAACATGTACTGGAGATACGTAGAGGGATTGCCTAAGGTTTGGTAATTTGGGGAGATCTAAGACACATAACGATTATTACAAGAATTAGGAGGCTTTTATGTATCGTTTGGATTTGAGTACCAGCGTGAAGGTCGCTCAAAATTTTGCTTTAAATGATGACTACCGCGAGGATTTGAAGGAAGTCAAACGCCTCGGCTTTAAGGCCGTTGAGGTTTCGATGGGTGGCTTTGGTAACTACAAAATGTCGATGGAAAAGGCGTTCGAAGTTGCGGCTGACCGTCTGCAAGCCGTTTTGGACGAAGGCTTGACGTTGAACAGCGTGCATTTGCCCTTCCATCGCTTCGTTTACATCAGCAGTTGCGACGAAGACGTACGCGCTTGGGCGAGCGATGAGTTCCGCAAACTGATGGATATTTGCAACCCCTTCCAGCCGAAGAACTACGTTTTCCACAGCAAGGTGGGTAAAAAAGAGGGCAACGTTTGGCAACAGCGTAAGCCTGCGCTTATAAAATCCTTCCGTGAACTGGTGGCGGCTACCGATGCCAACGTCTGCATGGAAAATATGGTTAGCGGCTATCCTGCTACCATCGAGGATATGGTGGAGGTTTTGGAACAGGTCGAGGGCGCTAAATGCTGCATCGACATCAACCACTTCTTGACGGATAAACCCGAGGACGGGATCGTTGCGCTCAGCAAATGGCTGACAACCCTGCATATCACCGATAACGACGGCGTTTACGAACGCCATTGGATGCCGAAAACGGGCGTGAATGATTGGATGAAAATACTCGGGGCTTTGGAAAAGATCGGCTACAAGGGTGCGTTTACCTACGAAGTTATTAAGGACCCTACTGGTCGTCCGTATACCTTTGCAGAGATTCGTGAAAACTACGATCAACTGTTTGAGGAATACAATCAGCTTCGCTCTCACTAAACATTACGATAAAAACATCCCTAAGGTCGCCGCAAGGTGGCTTTTGGGTTGTTCAATTATATGCACAGCCTATTCTTTCAATATGGCTATGGATCACCAATTTTAGGTAAGAATTGTAAGGAGAAAACGATGTTCGAAAAAATTACGCCAGAACAAGCCGGTATATCGTCCAAGACGGTAGAGAGCTTTATTAAAAAACTGGAAAAGCGTGGCGCGGCAACGCACGGGATTCTGTTTATGAAGGGAGATCAAATTTTTTCCGAGGCATACTGGAAACCCTTCCATAAAGATTTTTGCCATAGACAGTATTCGCAGACGAAGAGCTTTGTCGGTGTTGCGGTAGGGCTGTTGGAGGAAGATGGGCTCATCCATTTGGACGATAAGATCGTGGACTACTTCCCTGAAAAAATCGACGGCGAAGCCAACGAATACCTCAAACAGCAGACGATTCGTGAAATGCTGACGATGACGACGGTGGGCCGTTCGTCCGGCTGGTTTATCAGCGGCGACCCCGATAGAACCCACCATTACATGAACGAGCAGAGAAATTTCCATCCCTCGGGTACGCTGTGGGCGTACGACAGCCCCGGTTCGCAGGTGCTGTGCGCGCTGGTAGAAAAGCTGTCGGGGATGTCCTTGCTCGACTATATGAAGAAAAAGCTGTTCAACGAAATGGGAGCTTTCCAAACGGCAACCGTTTTAAAGACGCCAAACGGCGATTCTTGGGGCGATTCCGCAATGCTCTGTACGCTGCGCGATATGGCGTCTTTCGGGCGCTTATTGATGAATTACGGCGTTTGGAACGGCAAACGCTTAATGAACGAACAATATTTACGCGAAGCGACCAGTAAGATCGTCAACAATTCGACGAGCAGTGTATATTCCACCTACCAAGCTGGCTACGGCTATCAAATTTGGCGAGTCTGCGGCGGCGGTTTTGCTTTCGTGGGTATGGGACACCAGTTGACGGTGTGCTATCCTGAAAAGGACTTACTGTTTGCAATCAATTCGGACAACCAAGGCTCTAATTTCCTGCGTGAAATGATATTCGCGTGGGTGGAAGAAATGTTCGTGGACGAAATGTCGGACGAACCGTTGCCCGAAGACAAAAAGGCAGAGGCAGAGTTGCAGTCTTGTATCGACGGGTTGGAGCTTCGTTCAATGAAAGGCTTGGAGGATTCTCCTTTCCGCGCAGAGCTCAACGGTGTCGAATATACCTGTCAAAAGAACCCGATGGGGATTGAAAAATTCTCGTTTGTATTCGAGGATGCAACCAAGGGCGTGTTCCGCTATACGAACGCGCAGGGGGATAAGGAAATTCCTTTCGGTGTCAACCACAACGTGTTTGGCAACTTCCCTCAGCTTGGGTATGCGAACGAGTACGGGGCTGTGCCGACGACGGACGGCTTTATGTATAAGGATGCAGTATCCTTTGCTTGGATGGGAGAACGAGAGGTTCGTCTGTTCGTGCAGATTATCGACCGCTATTTTGGGAATATGTCGGCGCAGTTCTATTTCAAGAATGACGAAGTACACGCGATGTTCCAAAAGACGGCAGAGCATTTCTTGAACGAATATCAAGGATCTTTAATAGGTAAAAAAATTTAACGTTTCAAACGGAGGAATAATATAATGAGAAAATTTTTAGACGTACAATACAGCGAATACGAAGAAACTTTGGTGGATATCTATCTGCCTGATACCGATAACTATACGACGGTTGTGAACTTCCACGGCGGCGGTCTTGACCACGGCTCTAAGAGCGGCCCCACCTTTGATATCCTTGCAAAATTGTTCACCGACAGAGGGTATGCGATTGCTTCCGTAGAATATAGAAAGTACCCGGGCGCAAAGTACCCCGACTTCCTTGTAGACGCGGCAAAGGCAACGAAGTTTGTGAAAGATTACGTCAAAGATTTGGGCAGCAACGGCAAAATCATCATCGCAGGTCAATCGGCAGGCGCTTGGATGTCCTTGATGCTGTGCTTTAACAAGGAATTCTTGGCAAACGAAGGCATCAATACGGACGAAATTTGCGGTTGGTTTATCGACAGCGCGCAGACGACCTCGCACTTCAACGTTTTGCAGCAGGAAAAGGGCATGCATAAGCTTGCTCAGCGCATCGACGAGTTCTCGCCTATGTATTACCTTGGCGAAGACACGAAGTTTAGCAAGATGATGCTCGTTTTGTACGATCAGGATATGCCTTGCAGATACGAACAGAATCAGTTGTTCTATAAGGCAGTGCTTGCTTACAATCCCGAGGCGGACATTGAATACCGCTTGGTAAGCGGCCGTCATTGCAGCGCGGCAAAACAATGCAATGAAAAGGGTGAATCCCTGTACGCAGACCTCTTCTTTGACTGGGCGAATAAATAAGTATGAAAGTATTATCCATCGGCAACAGCTTTTCCTGCGACGCGCAGAGATATTTACATAGAATTGCAAAGAAGGACGGCGCCCAATTGAAGACGGTAAACCTCTTTATCGGCGGCTGTTCTTTGCGTACCCATTATTTGAACGCTCTTCAGGATGCGGCGGCGTACGTGTTGGGCTTTAACGGCGAAGAAACGGGCTTTAAGGTGAGCATCAGTCAGGCGCTTGCCAGCGACGACTGGGACGTAGTCACCCTGCAACAAGCCAGCCACTTCAGCCCCGATTACGACACCTACACCACGTATTTGGAATACTTGGCAGAGTACGTGAAGAAATACTGTCCTCACGCTAAGATCTATATTCACCAAACTTGGGCGTATGAAGAGGGTAGCGATAGACTGAACAAAGTCGGCTACGAACACGCGCAGGATATGTTTGAGAAGATTGAGGCTTCTTACACGAAAGCGGCGGTTGCAATCCACGCAGACGGTATCATTCCCTGTGGCAGAGCGATGCTGAACGCAACGCAGCTTGGCATTGAAAAAATCCACCGTGATACCTTCCACGCGGCGCTGGGCGTAGGCAGATACCTGCTTGGTTTGACTTGGTACAAGACGTTGACGGGCAACGATATCAGCGAAAACGCTTTTGACGATTTCGACGTCCCCGTTAGCGAGGAAGAAAGAAAAATCGCCATTCAGGCGGTTGAGGCGGCTATTGCGGAGCAAGAAAAGAAATGCTTTGTGGGCAAGACCTTCCTCTTCCTTGGCGACAGCTTGACGGAAGGGGTACGCGGTACGACCTCGAAGGACAAGGGCTATACGAACGTATTTGCGCAGATCAGCGGTGCGACTACCTACAACTACGGTATCGGCGGTACGCGTTATGCGTTCCAGTTCCAGCCTACGACGCATAAACCCAGACACGATATGTATTTTGCTACCCGAGTGCTCGATATGAGGGCAGAGGCGGATTACGTGGTCGTGCTCGGTGGTGCAAACGACTATTTGAACGGCGACGCGCCTTTGGGACAGCTTGGTGATACCACTCTTTGCACCTTCTACGGTGCGGTGCACGATCTGTTTACAAGACTAAAGGAAAAATATCCGACTTCGAAAATCATTGCTATCACTCCCCCCAAATATATCAAGTTGGAATCCAACGTCAATGCGGTGGGCGCAGAGAGAGTGGGCGGTATCGAAGTATATGCGAATGCGGTTAAGCAGGTTGCGGCAGTGCTTGGGATTCCCGTCATTGACGCGCACGCTGAATGGGAAATCGACCCGAGAATCGACGGCGACGGCGAAGGTAAGGGACATATTTCTGTGGACAGATTGCATCCCAACGACGACGGACATCGTTTCCTTGCGGAATGTTTCTTGGAGAGCATCAAAAAGTTATAATTCATTCGATTAGCCGTTTCAATTTGCTTTGAAACGGCTAATTAACAAAGAAAAGAGAGATGAGTGAAAAACGTGGAATCCAAATGGTTACTTATAAAACGATTGCAGGGCAAAGCTACCCCGTAGGCTCTATCGGCAAGTCGGATTTGCGTTTGCGAATTGCGAACACGACGGAAGACGAGTGCAGAGAGTACGCGCTGGCCTTGGAAGAAAAGGGCTATCGCCGTTGCGCGGCAAGGGAAATTTCCGCCGGTACGGAATACGCCTACAACACTAACCTCTATTACGCCTACAAAAACGAGGACAGTAGCGTATCGGTGTTTTTCGATGCGTCAATGCGTACGGTGTTTATCACCGTGGAAGAAAAGACGGCTGTTCCTGAGGGAAAAGCGGTGGGCTTGTCCAAGCCTGCCCTCGTTACGCCTAGCTTTACGCAGATGGAGTTGCACGACGGAATGTGCTATATTTTGCAACTTGCAAACGGCGAGTATATTCTGGTGGACGGCGGCGCGCAAAGAGAGGATGCAGTGGCAAGACTGTATTCAATTCTAAAAGAAAAAGCGCCTACGGATAAACCGAAGATTGCGCTGTGGATATTCACTCATTCGGACGACGACCACATCGGCTTAGCAACCGAATTTTTGCGTGTCTATAAGGACGAAGTGGACGTGGAAGCATTCTCCTACCAGTTCTTCAACTGCGATAAGGTGCAGGTGGCGATGGGCGATATGCCCAGAATGAAGGCGGAAATAGAGGCGTTTGAGGACGCGATTGCAGGCGGGTATCCGAATGCAACGATTTACAGCTTGCATACGGGGCAGAGCTACTGCTACGAGGGGGTAGAGATTGAGGTTTTATACTCGATAGACGATACCTTCCCGTATCCGTACGTTTCCTTTAACGACGTCAGCGCGGCTCTTAAAGTGAAGTGTGCAAGCGGTAAAACCTTGTTGTTGCTTGGCGATTGTGCGACGGGCGCTTGCAGGGATTTGGCGGACCGCTACGGCGACTATTTGAAGAGTGATATTTTGCAGGTATCCCACCATGGTTTGATTGGCGGCTATAAGCGGCTGTATCAAATCATCGACCCTGAAATTTGCTTTTGGCCGATTTCGGAGAAACGGTTTTTGGGCTTGAAGGCAGGGCAACGCTATCAATGGTGCTTAGGCGAGGGCGGCTGTGATTACAACGCGTACCTTCGTGACGATACCATTCGCCAAAGAACGCATTATACGCATAGCGCTACGACGACTATCGAAATTTGAGGACGAAGACGGAAAGATGCAGATACGAAAAACGGTAGCCACCGATCTTGTGGCAATCGGGCAAATTTATAAAAATGCGAAAGCGTTTATGCGCAAAGCAGGCAATCCTAATCAATGGAACGAGGGCAAGCCGAATGCAGAAACGGCGCGTGAGGATATGGAAAAGGGAGTCGGATACGTCGTGGAAGAAAACGGCGAAGTGATTGCCGTGTTTATGTTCTCGACCGAGCCAGACCCTACCTATGCGAAAATCTACAACGGGGCGTGGCCCTCGGACGAACCCTACGGCGTTATCCACCGCATCGCGGTGGCAAAGCAGGGGCAGGGCATTATCGGGTATTGCATCGACGAATGTTTTGCAAAATGCAAAAACCTGCGGATAGACACCCATCGGGATAATCTACCGATGCAAAGGGCGCTCAGCAAAAGAGGCTTTGAATATTGTGGCATTATCCATTTAGCAAACGGCGACGAACGAATGGCGTTCCAAAAAACCAAATAAAAAACAAAACGCACAAGTTTCCTTGTGCGTTTTTGTTCAATATAGAGGTTACTTTTTGAGGTCGATGCCGAGTTCCATACCCTCGTACATATGGTCGTTCCACTTAAAGTTCTTATAGAAATTCACGTGGTAGCGGTGCATTTCTTCTACGAGCAGAGTGAACTTCCCGACGGGCATCGTCTTGGGGAAGATATCGAAATATTCGCCCTTGTAATAGAAGTTGAAGAAGCTGGAATCCACCTCGGTAATCAGGGTGTACAGAGCCTTGTAATCCATCGTGAACGAATACGGCTCGCCGTTGCGCGTACCCGTGTAGTGCATACCCTTGTGGTCGATACGGATTTTACCTTCGCCGACGATGATGCTCGTTTTGTTCTTGCCGATCAGCTTATATTCGTCAAGGTTACCGATTTGGCAATCGTCTTCGAAATAATAGTCGGGGTTTTCACGGATTTCACGGATGATGTCCATACGCTCTTGTTCTACCCAGTCGAAGGGGGATTCGGGAATGACCGCATCCTCGAAGGGGTGGAACTGATAATAATCGTCCATCGTTGCGCCGTTGCCGCAGTTCGAACAGGTGATTTTATCCCCCTCGCCCTTCATCGTGTATTCCATACCGCACTTAGGGCACTTATAGCAGAAATCTTCAAGGCGATAACAAATTCGTCCGTGCGTTTCCCACTTGATTTTCTTTTCCTTATTCCAAGCGTATTCGTTTCTGCGGAACTTCTCGTTGATGATGTCGTCCATTTCCTCTACCGAAAGGCGTTCGACGTCTTCCTTTGAAAAGAGCAGGGACATCGTCGCGTGCGTTTCGCCGAGGCGTTCGTCCAAGCATACCTTCGTGTTTTGCAGGTATTGACCTTCCAAGTAGCAAAGATACACGGGGCATTTGAAATGCTTGAACATCTTACTGGTGCCAGGGACGATGGGTTTGTTTCCACCGTAGTCGCTTGCCAGCCCTTCGGGGGCGAAGGTCACGCAGCCGCCTTTTTTGATGACTTCGCCCACCGCGCGGATGGACAGTTTGTCAGCGGCGTAATTCTTTTTGGGGATAACCTTATTCAAACCGAAGATAAAGGAGAACTTTTTACGGTAGAATTCGCTGTTTGCCGCCATCATATTCGTGACACGGGGATAGGTCGCGCCGCACACGTATACGTGGTCGATACGGGACAAGTGATTGAAGATGACAAAGCAGGGCCCGTCACAATCGTTCACGTCGTCGATGATATGGAAGTTGGGTTTGTATTTTCTGCCGACGATATCGACCATAATCGTCTTATAAATCCACGCGATAATGCGGGGCGCAGGACGGTACTTTCTTTTAGAGAGCTTTCTTGCAATCGTTAATTTTTCTGCCATACATTTTCCTCACTGTATAAGAATACCCTTTTATTGTACCATTTTTGATTGCGGAAAGCAACCGCATAGAGGGGAAAAAGTGAAATTATCTATCTTTTAAGAGGCTAATTGTCGCATTTATTTGACAAGCGTGGCCTTGTTTCGTATAATACAAGTATAGCAATCTTGCAAAAAAAGGAGAAAAGCCGTGAAGAGCTTTTGTTTTACCGTTGACGACAATATCCGTTGCCTTCGTGAAATCGCGCAGGGGAAGTTAAAGAGTATCTTCGACCATCCGTATCTATCGCTGTGGCGTGGATTGCACGAAGAATACGGCGCAAAGGTGCAACTGAATCTGTTTTACAACGATCGTGACGTCGATTTTACCCTGTCGGACTTTCCTTCGACTTACGCAAAGGAGTGGCAGGACAATGCAGACTGGCTGAAACTGTCCTTTCACTCTAAGGCGAACGATTATAAGCCCTACGAACAATCGGGCTATGACGAGGTGTATGAAGATTGCAAGCAAGTCAACGACGAGATTTTGCGCTTTGCAGGCGCAGAGAGCTTGGCGAAGACGACCACAATCCACTTTGCGAGGATGACGGTAGAAGGGGTTAAGGCGGTGCAGGATTTAGGGGTGCAGGGCTTGTTGGGCTTGTTTGGCACGGACGAGAATCCTCGCGTGTCGTACGATTGCGACCTTGCCGATTCGGCGATAGCAAGAACGGGGGCGATCGTCTACCGCAACGGCATGGCGCACGCAGGGATTGACTGTATCTTAAACAAACTGTCGCAAGAGGAGATATCGTCTTGTTTGGACGGCTTGTTGGGTAGGGAATTCATCCGCATTATGATCCACGAACAGCACTTCTTTTCCGACTATCCGCAGTATTATCAGCCCGACTTCCGTGAAAAGGTATTTGGGGCGGTGGCAAAGTTGCGTGAAAACGGCTACGAGAGCAAATTCTTCGAGGAAATGATATAAGTATGGACACCATATTGAGAACGCAAAAAAGTTTAGAAAGGCTTGGTTATACCGTCAAGGTATTTGACGGCAAAGCGCAAGCAACGGACTATCTTGCCTCTTCGTTGCAGGGGAAGACGATAGGGCTTGGCGGCTCGGTGAGTATCGGGCAAATGGGCTTGTACGAACGTTTGCAGGAAAGCAATACGGTGCTTTGGCATCTGCGCCTTGCGGCAGGCGAGAGCGTGATGCAGGTACGCAAAGATGCGTCGCGGGCAGAGGTGTATATCACCTCGGTGAACGGCGTTTCCGAGGCAGGGGAGCTTGTCAACATCGACAACACGGGCAACCGTGTTGCGGCGGCGACCTTCGGGTGCGAGAAGGTGTATTTCGTTATCGGGAAGAACAAAATCGCCCCCGACTTGGCGGCGGCAATCGACCGCGCGCGGAATATCGCTGCCCCCTTGAATGCAAAGCGTTTGGGAATGAATACCCCTTGCGCCGCGCGTGGGGATAAATGTTACGACTGTGACAGTCCGCAGAGGATTTGCCGCAACCTGTCCGTCTTTTGGAAAAAGCCCACGGGCTGTGAATACGAAATTTTGCTCATCAACGAGCATTTAGGCTACTAATACAGCAAAAAGCCGCCCAGCAAGGGCGGTTTTTTGTTGATTTAGGATAGTGCGTATAGATTAATAACATTTTTCTTTCTTTTAACTGCATAATCGTAGGCGATTTTTGTACCGCTATTATGTTTTGCGCCCTGACTGAAAGAAGGAATATAATTTTCATCATAATAGAATAGGCAATAGGTGGAATTATCAATCATTTCATAATTTCTCTTCACATAAGAAAACTTTCCTGCGTTGTTTAATGTATGGGGAAAATATGTTTCCTCATAATTTTTAAGTAAATATTGTTCGTATGCTTTATCAAGATACGGATACGCCGACCGAACATATATCCGTTTTATGAAAGGATAAGTGATTTTTAAATCGCTGACAACTTGCCACGCCAAATCGTCGAATTCACTCTTGCTGCCGAATAAAAAAGTGGTAATGCCTTTTTGGATAAGAGTAAGGACAGTTTGTTTTATGGAAGAGGCGAGTTCTTCTTTTTTTTGTATCTTCCTGTGTCCGATAAAGCAAGCTTGCATAGTTTTGTCCTCATTTTTCGTGGAATACCACAAAAAATTATAACAAAAGCAAGAATTAAAGTCAATTTCGTGGAGTTCCACGAGAGGAAAAATTTTAAAGTTCATATAATATTTTCGTGGAACAACGATAAGGAGTTCCGTAAAAGAGGATTATATGAATATTAACGATGCGATTATTAAAAGAATTAAAGAAATTTGCGAAGAGAAAAAGATAAATGTTTGCGGAACGTCGTTGAACGGCGGAAAATCCCCGTCTGCGATATACGATTTGATAAAAGGTAGAACAAAATGTTCGAAGGTGTCTACCATAAAAGCCTTTTGTCAAGGCGCAGGGATAACTTTGTCAGAGTTTTTTGATAAAGACTATTTTAATGATTTTGAGGAATAAGAAAAAGCCACCCATCAAGGGTGGCTTTTGTTTCAATTCGCTTTTTGCGTAATGTCCATTACAGTCAATATTTCGTCTTCGACACGGAACTGGACGTTGTACTTGCCAAACGCCATGCCGTAAATGCGCGTGGGCTCGTCTTGGTAAGAGGGGCGAGGGTCTTCCGAAAGACAGTCGGTCAAGCCTGCCAGCTTGTCCGCAGGCAGTTTTTCTGCCACTCCCTCGGCAAACCGCACCGTCAATCGCTTTTCTGCGACTCCGTCGGCATAGCCTCCGACCGCTCCCTCAATGCAATCCGCGTGGGGCAGGTAGGGCTTGACGTCCAAAATCGGCGTACCGCACAGTAGGTCTGCGCCGCCTACCACAAGGCAAATCCCTTCGTCCGTCTTTTCTATATCGAGCAAGCGTACGACGCTAAGCCCGATGCCGTTGGGGCGAAAGGGGGAACGGCTGGCAAACACGCCCACCCTCGTATTGCCACCCAATCGAGGCGGCCGCACGGTGGCGTGAAATTCCGTCGTCCTTGCCGCCGAAAAATCAAACAGCAACCAAATATGCGAAAAGCCTTCCAAACCCTTGAAAGCTTCTTCTGCACCGTAGGGGGGATAAAAATGGATACGGCTGACCACCCCGTCTGCCTTTCCGCTTTGGCGGGGAATGCCGAATTTTTCTTTGAAATCGTTTTCGATATAGCCGATGGCTTTGACCTGTTTTTTCATAACCAAAACAATATACTCCGAATCGAGATTTTTAGCGGCAAATTTTGCCTACTACTGCGCCCAAACCCTTGATAAACCTATACGGATATTATACGCTTTTTGGAAAATATTGTCAACGCCCCTTGACTTTTTTCTTGTAAAAATCTATAATAAGCGTATGAGCTATACACCCAACGACCAACAACGGGAAGTCATCGAAAACCTTTCCGATCATATTCTGCTGTACGCCTCGGCAGGCACGGGCAAAACCTTTACGGTGGCGCACCGTGTGGCGAATATTCTCAAGAGCAAAAAGGCGACTGCAGAGCAAATCCTTTGCCTCACCTTCACCATCAAGGCGGCGAACGAAATGCGTGAGGATATCGCGCGTATCGTGGGCGACGACGCAAACAAAGTTTGCGTGCAGACCATTCACGGGTTTTGTTATCGGCTACTTCGCGAGGAAGAACGGTTGCGGTCTGCTCGGTACGCCGAGCCGCAGATTATCGACGAAGTGGACGAGGAAGAGCTGTTAGAGAGCATTTACCTGCAAAACGCCGCGCGTTGGCGCGTAGAGGCGGCCCTTCGCCGCGCGAACTCTAAGACGAGCGTGGCAGACCTTGAAAGCTTGCCCTTGCAGGCGTTGGACGGAAAAATCGGTTGGCTGTTAAAAGAAGGGTTTTTGACCCGTGGTGGGGAATGGTTGCCCATACCTAAAAAGAATGCATTACAGCCCCCGAAGGCGGCTTGTCCGACCTGCGGTAGGGCGTACGGACAGGGGGAAACGGAGTGCGAAGAATGTGGTGAGGCTTTGCAAGAGATTGCGCCTTTTCCTGTGGTTGCGCCCCCTCGGCTGTTTAATAAAAAATCGCCGTTGATGTCGGTGATGACTTGGATTAGGCACGCGCGCGCAGAGTACGGCTTGTTTAGCGAGGACGGCGAGGGGGACTACCTTGCGACTTGGTTGCGCTTGAAGGCGGAATATCCCGAAAAATACGCCTCTACGCTCTCCTATTTTCAGCCCAGCTACGGTGGAAAACGAGCGGAAATGCAAGTGGACGAAGAGGTGGAACAGCTACTTCTAACCCATGCAGGGGCGCTGGCGGTTGCTTACGAAAAAACCCTTTCCGACGGCAATCAGCTGGACTTTGACGACCTCATATTGCGGGTGAACGAATACTTATCGGACGAGGAAACCTGCCTGCGCTACGCCAAGCGGTACGCCTATATCGTTGTGGACGAAATGCAGGATACCAGCCTGACGGAATATTCGCTGTTGAAAAAGCTGTTTCAGGGCAACAATATTATGATGTGCGGGGATTTTTTTCAGACGATTTACGGCTGGAGAGGGTCTGCGCCAGAGATGGTTTTAGAGGATTTCCGTCAGAGCTTTCAGGCGAAAGAATATGCTTTTTCGGAGAATTATCGCGCGACGAAGACGCTTGCCGAGGCAAGCTTTGGGTATCTGCAAAACACCTATCCCACGCTGATGGGAAAGTTTTGCCCTACAAAAATGCGTGTCAACAGCGAGGCGGTTGGGGAGAAAATTCTCTGCCTTGGCTTTGACAATCCTCGTGAGGAGGCGGCGCAGATTTACGCCTACGTGCAAAAGCACCGTCCGCAAAACCCCACCGACCTCTGTATCATGGCAAGGTCAAACGGCTATATCGCCTCATTGACCTCGAATTTTGAACGCTTGAACGCTATGCAGGAAAAGGACGAGGACAAAGTACGCTTTTTCACCGTCGAAAAGGACCACGGCTTTTTCAAGCGTGGGTGCGTCAAAGACGTGCTTGCCGTGTTGAAGTTGCTAATCAACCCCGACGACCGTATCAGTATGGAGCGTATCGCGGGCAAATACATCCGCGGCGTGGGCGCAAAGACTTTGCAGAAGTTGCGCGAATGTGGCGAAAATGGGGTTTCCGTCAACGCTTTCTTGGGCGAGGACGCCATTGTGGGGAAAGACCCTTACCAAAGCCTCATCGACGGCGCAAGACAAGGGCATATCGTCGTCTACGACACGGAAACGACGGGCTTGGATTTGTCCAAGGACGAGGCGGTGCAAATCTCTGCCGTGCGCTTGAACGAGGTAGGGGAGATTGTGGACACGCTGGACCTCTTTATCGAGCCGACCATTCCCATCGAGCAGGGTGCGTACGAAACGCACGGATTTGACCTTGATTATATCCGCTTACACGGAGGATTGACGGCAAAGGAAGGGCTGGAACGGTTTTCCGCTTTCGTAAAAGGCGCGGTTTTGGTGGGGCACAACAGCCACCGCTTTGACAGCCGTCTGGTACGAAGACAGCTCAAAGAGCAGGGCTTGCCGCCCCTTTGCGTGCAGGCAGAATACGACACGCTGACGATTGCTAAACAGCTGTTGCCGGGCTTGCCCGATTATAAAATTATCCACCCTCTGCGCCCATTACGGGATTGTCAACGAGGCGGCGCACAACGCGTTGGGGGACATTACGGCGACGGCGGCGGTGCTGTGGCGAATGTTAGAGGAAAAGTTGTTGCCTACGGCAGGGCGGCGGCAGGAGCTTGCCAAGCAGTACGCCCCCAAATTTACCAAGTTTTTCACCTTTTACAAGGAGCTTTGCGACCTGTTGGCGCAGGACAAGGTCGGGGAGATTGCAAACCGTATCGTCGAGCGCATGCGCCTCAAACAATATTATCCAAGCGAGGGAGATAGAGAGGCTCTTTTGGACGTAGTACAGACCCTGCAAGCGGCGGCGGTGTACGACGGCGAAAGCTTTTTGTCTGCTTATCTTTCGGATGCGGCGCTGTCGGGCAGTCAGATGGATATCCTCTTAAAAAAGCTGCAAAAAATCCCCGTAATTACCGTCCACCAAGCCAAGGGCTGTGAGTTTTCCACCGTCATTTTGGCAGGGGTGAGCGAACGGTTTTTCCCGTCTGCGCTCTCCAAGGGAACGCCGCAGGAAGAAGAGGAGAAAAAGGTGTTCTACGTCGCAATCACACGCGCCAAGCAGCGCTTGATTATGACGAGGGTATCCAAGGATTACCACACGGGCAAACACGTTCCCGTCAGCCCGTATTTCCATGCGATTCCTAAGGAATTCGTATGGACGAATCGACAATGGGAGGAATAAACATGGCGGTATTATCCGTTTTACAATTAAACGAATACGTCAAGGGCGTTTTAGAGGACGAGCCGCAGTTGCAGGCGGTTGCGGTAAAGGGGGAGATTTCCAACTTTATCCACCACCGCAGTGGGCATATGTACTTTACCTTGAAAGATGAGGACAGCCAAATCAAGGCGGTGATGTTCAAAAACGCGAATATGCGGTTGCAGTTCCGTCCGAAGGACGGACAGAAGGTAGTGGTGATGGGCTCGGTGTCTGTGTATTCCCCCGGCGGTCAGTATCAGCTGTACGTAGGTGCGATGAAGCCCGATGGCATCGGCGACCTTTATCAGGCGTATGAGGAGCTGAAAAAGCGGCTGAGCGAAGAGGGGTTATTCGACCCGATACACAAACGCCCGTTGCCTGCCTTTCCACAGAAAATCGGGGTGATTACTTCGGCGAACGGCGCGGCGGTGCGGGATATTATCAACGTCGCAGGTCGGCGTTGTCCGATGACACAGCTGCTTCTCTATCCTGCGCAGGTGCAGGGGGCGGGTACGGACGAAAGCTTGATTGCCGCCTTGGACTATTTCGATAACCGTGGAGACATTGACGTCATCATCATCGGCCGTGGCGGTGGTTCGATAGAGGATTTGTGGGGGTTTAACAGCGAACGGCTGGCGCGCAAAATCTTTGCGATGAACACCCCTGTCATATCGGCGGTCGGACACGAAACGGACTTTACGATTTGCGACTTCGTTGCAGACAAGCGCGCGCCGACACCCTCTGCGGCGGCAGAGATAGCCGTGCCTGACTTGAACGTCCTTCGGCAACGTTTGGACGGACTGGCAGAGCGTGCGTGCGGCGGCTTGGAAAACGGCGTTGCAGAGCGCATGCGGCGGTTGGACGATGCAAAGGCGACCTACGATATTAGAGGCGTCGAGCGATTATTGCGGTTAAAGGAAGAAAAATTAAAGGGCTTGGTAGGGAAAGCCCATTCCCTTAGCCCGCTTGGCGTGCTTGCCCGTGGCTATGCGGTGGTCAGCAAGGATGGAAGAGCGGTCGTTGATGCGGCGGCGGTCGAGGTCGGCGACGGCGTAGAAATAAGACTGCAAAAAGGAAAATTAACAGCGAAAGTGGAGGAAAAATACGATGCAAGAAATGACTTATGAGCAGGCATTTGCAAAACTTGAGGAATATACCGAGCAGCTCGAAAGCGGGGAATTGACCTTGGACGAGAGCTTAGAGGCATTTGAAAAGGCGGTGGCGCTCATTCGCTACTGTGGGGAAAAGCTGGACGGCGCAAAAAAGCAGATGCTGGTCTTGGTGGAAGGCTTGAATGGGGAACTGGCGGAAAAGCCGTTTAACCCTGAGGACTATCGTGGTTAAAGAAACCTCGTCGGTATGTGGGCGATTAGTTTTTTTATAAAAAATGCGACTATCCCCGTTTTTTAATTGACGAATAGAGAAAAAAGTGATAAAATGATATTCGGACGAAAGCGGTTTTTCGCCGAATCGTCCGTATCAAAATGGCAAAAAAAATAAGAAAATTACATTTTTGGAGGAATTTTTATCATGGCAAACGTAAAAGTTGCAATCAACGGCTTTGGCCGTATCGGTCGTCTTGCTTTCAGACAGATGTTTGGCGCAGAGGGTTATGAAGTTGTTGCTATCAACGACTTGACCAGCCCTTCGATGCTTGCACACCTTTTGAAGTATGACTCCGCACAGGGTAGATATGAACACGGCGAAACCGTTACTGCAAACGACGAAGCTGGTACCATCACCGTATGCGGCAAGACCATCAAAATCTATGCAGAAAAAGACGCTAACAACTGCCCTTGGGCAGAACTCGACGTAGACGTTGTACTTGAATGTACTGGTTTCTACTGCTCGAAGGAAAAGAGCCAGGCACACATCAATGCAGGTGCAAAGAAGGTTGTTATCTCCGCACCCGCAGGCAACGATCTGCCTACCATCGTTTACAGCGTAAACGAAAAGACCTTGACGGCTGCTGATACCATCATCTCCGCTGCTTCCTGTACGACCAACTGTCTTGCTCCTATGGCAAACACGTTGAACAAGCTTGCAGCAATTAAGAAGGGTTACATGACCACGATCCACGCTTACACTGGCGACCAGATGGTTTTGGACGGTCCTCATAGAAAGGGCGACCTTCGTCGTGCACGTGCGGCTGCTGTGAACATCGTTCCTAACTCCACGGGCGCTGCAAAGGCTATCGGTTTGGTTATCCCCGAACTCAACGGCGTTTTGGACGGTTGCGCTCAGCGTGTACCCGTTCCCACCGGTTCGCTTACCCAGCTTGTTGCAGTTTGCGACGGCGAAGTTACCGCTGCTGACGTAAACGCTGCAATGAAGGCTGCTGCATCCGCATCCTTCGGTTACACCGAAGAAGAAATCGTATCCTCCGACATCATCGGTATCCGTTATGGTTCGTTGTTCGATGCAACCCAGACGAAGTGCATGCCTATGGGCGACGGCACGACCCTTGTTAAGGTTGTTTCCTGGTACGATAACGAAAACTCCTACACCAGCCAGATGGTTAGAACGATTAAGTACTTCGCAGAACTTTAATCGAGTAGGATAAATTAAAAGGAAAAGCTCTCACAAGAATGTGAGAGCTTTTTTTTGTCGCAAAAAATGGACGCGCCTTGCAGACAAACGTCCGCAAGGCGTGTTAGGATATCAGTTTTTGATTAAGCGTTAAAATTCAAGGTATTCAAGACCTTCGTGCCGTCAGCAAGGCGAACTGCCAAGACACAACCTGCCCAGAAAGTTTTATCGTTCCAGTTGCACGCTGCGAATTCAATGGTGATTTCTTGGCCAGCGTATTCTTGCAACCAAGAGTATTGAGCGGCGCTGCTGCAATATGCCGTAAGGGTGGTGTTGCTGGTGGGGGATTTTAACGACATCTTCGTGTAATAAGCGGAGGATTCAACGACAACCACTACGTTAAGAACGAAAACGGTCGTGGAATAGTCAACGGTAACGTCTAAAGCATAGAAATCTTCTACCGTTTTACCGGTAACAAATTTTTCCGTAGAATACTGATAATTGCCTTGGTTGTTGACTAAAATTTCCGCATCAACGATAGAGGTTTGACCTGCTTTCGTATCCGCATCATTTTTTATGTAGCGTTCGCGCATACCCGTCAAAATGATTTCGTTGCCGATAGCAATCGTGCTGAAATCGGTGCTATTTTTCAAAAGAACGGTAATTACGCTGCCATCTTCCCCGAAGAAATAGAAGCCTTGTTTGTTTACAACCGAAGGGCCAACGATACCTTTTACGGTAACGGTGGTATCAATAGGGCTTTCGATCGCTTGCGCTACGGTGATATAATCGTATGCTTTTGCTTCTTCATAGGTAATGGTTACAGTATCTTCGTAGCTTGCGCCATTGTAAGTACCCGTAATGGTGATAGTAGCCGTACCATAAGCGACACAATGCATAACCATTTTGCCTTCTGCTTCCGTGAATGCTATGACGTTTTCATCGCTGGAAGCATAGGAAAGCGTTGCGTTTTCAAAGCCGAGAAGGCTGGACGAAACAGTTGTCGTGAGCTCTAAAGCAGGGTCAGCATTGTAGGTTGTTTCAAACTGGTCGATGCCGTAATATTCGACGGCGAATTTTCCTGCGTTAGCGGTATCGAATTGATAGTTTTCATCAACGACCTTTACGGGAACGAAACGCCAGGTGCAACCCGAAGCGGTGCTCTTTGCGTTGATTGCCGTCAGATACACGGTGCAAATTTTGTCGTCGAATTGGTCGAGCCAAGCAAAGTCGTTACCGTTGCATTGCGTATAAGCGTAAGAGCCTGTAACTTCGTCCAAATCATTAATATAATAGTTAGTGAAGCCGTTGCCAGGAACTTTCTTAACCAAAGCAGTGGTTTTGAAAATCGTGGTCGTGATATCCGTCGAAACGGGGGTGTCCATAATTTCCTTTACCGTCTTTTCTTCCATCCAAGCGGTGTTGAAATCGGTAGAGCCCTTATCGTTGGAAAGGAGTTGAACTTCGGCAAGCTGGTTACAGCCCTTGTAGTTATAGGTAGCCGCATTCGATTGTTCCGTGTCCAAAATCCACCAAGTTTTTTCCGCCAAAATCGTAACGGTGTTGCCTACGGAAACTTGGGGAGCTACTGCGCTGCTGAATACGTAGATGGAAGCAGTGTCGTCAACAAGGAAGAAACCGTTGGGATTCATACCGTTTGCATAGGTGATTTGCGCAACCACGCCACTCGTTTTAATCAGAGTACCTTCTGTTGCTTCCCTTGCGGCAAGAATATTCATTTCCGTATAGTCGTCTTCCGTGATTTCGGCTTTTACGAAGCTGTCAAGGGTAGGCTTGTCGTATTCGACTGTGCCGTTGTAGTTCTTAATCGTACCCGTAACGGTGATGGTGTCGCCAACCGCCAGCGTGCCTGCCGCTTCGCCCTTGAGCCAGTAGCAGTACATAGGGTATTCTTCGTGGCCTTCTACGACAAAGGTAAGGCAAGCCTCGCCTTCGCCCGTGGACTTCACGTTCGTGACAACGCCCGTAAGAGTATGGGTGCCTTCCAGCGTTGCGCCCGAAGTGAGCGCGTATGCCGCTTTCAAAATAGCTTCTGCGCCATCATCGGGAATCTCATCATCGCCAACTTCGCCGCCC